>NZ_JBMOUE010000004.1:0-524260 GCF_049319685.1 Chryseobacterium sp. Mn2064 | reverse complement strand
TTGTTCTATGCTTATCTAAAAGCTCTCCTGCGCTACCGAATCTCTTTCGTTTTTCAGTGCGGCAAAGATAACAACTTATAGCAACGCAAAACAAGTTTATTTAACATAAAATTCATCTTGAAGTAATATTAATGCCTTAAACAGCTGATAAACAAAATGAAAAATTTTAAACATTTGTTTGGAGGAGAGAAATGAGGGATGAACGAGGGTGAGAGTTGGAGGGTTTGAAGGGGATGAATAGTGAAAGTTATACTCTATATAATAAGGGGCTTGTTTGTTTATAAACCACGGATGACGCAGATTGGCACAGATGATTGTGTTTTATTGTCGGGTGGGGAGATGAGAAATGAAGATTTCTTTTATCATAGAGAAAAGGGAGTTTTGGGAATATTTTTATGACTTAATATGGTAAGAAAGAGACAGCCCTATTCTAGAGAGGTTAATAAGTATAAGTAACTATGATAATATATGAGACGATGCTGTTGGAAGGTGACAAAAAACCATTCCGTAAGAATCCTAAATAAAGTGGACTCCTACGGAATGGTTAATAAAACGAAGTTATATTTTTAGTTCAGAACATAAGATGTTCCGTCTCTTCCATCTTTTAATTCGATACCTTCTGCCAGCAATTTGTCTCTGATTTGATCTGAAAGGTCGAAGTTTTTGGATTTTCTGGCCTGATTTCTCAGTTCGATCAATACTTTTAGGGTTTGATCCAGTTTTTCATTATTATTTTCTTCTACAGTCTGCAATCCCAGAACGTCAAAGATAAAAGCATTCAATGTCGCTTTTAAATCTTCAAGGTCTTCTGTAGAGATTGTTTCCTTCCCATCATTTAAAGCAAAGATATATTTTACGGCTTCAAACAGGTGAGCTATCAGAATTGGAGAATTGAAATCATCTGTTAAAGCGTCATATGCTTTGTTTTTCCATTCTTTAAGGCTAAATCCGGATTCTTTTGTATCGTCTGGAGTGATGTTATTCAATACTTTTACAGCCTCCATTAATCTGATAAATCCTTTTTCGCTGGCAATCATGGCATCATTAGAAATATCTAAAACACTTCTGTAATGTGCCTGCAGGAAACAGAAACGTACAATTGACGGATGGAAAGGTTTTTCAAAGAAATCATTATCCCCTGTTACCAATTGCATAGGAAGAATATAATTCCCTGTAGATTTGCTCATACGCTGGGAGTTCATCGTCAACATATTGGCATGCATCCAGTAATTCACCGGAGCAGCATCGTTGCAAGCTTTTCCTTGTGCAATTTCACATTCATGGTGTGGGAATTTTAGATCCATCCCTCCACCGTGGATATCAAAAGTCTCTCCCAAATATTTTGTACTCATTGCAGTACATTCAAGGTGCCATCCCGGAAAGCCTTCTCCCCAGGGGGAATTCCATCTCATGATATGAACAGGAGAAGCTTTTTTCCACAATGCAAAATCCTGAGGGTTCTTTTTCTCACCCTGCCCATCAAGATCTCGGGTATTGGCAAAAAGTTCTTCTATATTACGTTTTGAAAGTTCACCATAGTTCAGTCCTCTTCTGTTGTATTCCAGAACATCAAAATATACGGAACCGTTACTTTCGTAGGCAAATCCTCTTTCGATAAGCTTCTGAGTCAGTTCGATCTGTTCTACAATATGACCTGTAGCTGTAGGTTCGATGTTGGGAGGAAGCAGATTAAACATATCCAACACTTTATGAAAATCCACGGTGTATTTCTGTACGATTTCCATAGGTTCCAGCTTTTCAAGTCTGGTTTGTTTTACGAATCTGTCGTTATCAACGTTTCCGTCATCGGTAAGGTGACCTGCGTCAGTAATATTTCTAACATATCTTACTTTATACCCTAAATGCATTAGGGTACGATAAATAAAATCGAAAGAAAGAAAGGTTCTTACATTTCCCAAGTGTACATTACTATACACGGTAGGTCCGCAGACATACATTCCGACATTTCCATCAAGAATGGGTTTGAAGTTTTCTTTTTCTGTTGTAAGAGAGTTATATATTTTTAATTGCATTTATAGTAAGTTAAAAGATTTAATGATTAAGATTCAAAAATTAGTTAAAAAATAATTCTGTCACAACAAATAATCGTTGTGATGAAAATCTTATGTGAAACTTTTTTAAATTTTATCATAATTAAATCGCTTTTAAATGATGTTGCAGATGATCTACATAATCATTGATCAAAAATTCCAATGTGAAAACCCTCGTTTCTGTTTTGGTGGTATCACAGGTTCTCTGCAAAGCTTCGTCGGGAATATTTTCCACGACATGAACAAGCTGATAGTTCAGCAATTTCCATAGATCGATAAGATCATTTGTAGGAACATTCTGATAGTTTTGTGCCTTTACCCATGCATTCTGATCATAAACAATATTCTCGTTTTCCTTATATTGAGTCACTACAAATCTACGGATATTCGTAAAAGCACTGTCACAAAGATGACCAATAATTTCTTTTTTAGACCATTTTTCTGACGACTCTTTTTGAGACCATTCTTCTTCAGGAATATTTTGAAACCTCTGAAGCTCTTTATCAATAATATTCTTAAGGATTTGATAGTTCATTTACTATTAATCTAGTTTTGCATGACTTCCTACGTAATGTAAGAATTCCTGTCTTGTAATAGGGTTTGTTCTGAATATCCCGCTCAGTTCTGCAGTAATCGTAGAACTTGCCGTATCTTTTATACCTCTACAGTTGACACAAAGGTGTTTGGCATCAATGATACAGGCTACATTTTTTGTTCCTAGTGCTTCTTTCAAAGCGTTTACAATCTGCATCGTCAATCTTTCCTGAACCTGTGGCCTTTTCGCATAATAATCAACAATTCTGTTAATTTTTGAAAGACCAATTACTTCTCCGTTGGAAATATATGCAACGTGAGCTTTTCCAATGATAGGTAAAAAGTGATGTTCACAGAAAGAATATACTGTGATATCTTTTTCTACCAACATCTGGCGGTATTTATATTTATTGGAAAAAGTAGATATTCCCGGCTTATTTTCAGGAAGAAGACCTCCGAAAATTTCATTCACATACATTTTGGCAACACGCTTTGGAGAATCTTTTAAAGAATCATCAGTCATATCCAATCCCAGCGTCTCCATGATTTCGCCAAAAAGCTCAGTAATTTTCTCTATTTTTTCCTGTGGCGATTTATCAAAAGCATCTTCCCTTATAGGCGTATGTTCTTTTCCAGTGAAAATATCATCGTCGTTATCAGTAAAATCAACCATTTTTATTTAATTTGCAGCAAAAATACGGATAATATCTGTTCCTCTATTTTTTCCGAAAGTTTTTTATTAATTTTTTGGATCGTCAGGAAACTCTGTAACTTCTATAGGTATTGAATACTTTGTGAATCATAGAGATTTCACTTGGAATGAAAAATATTATCTTTTATAACCTACTCTGATTAAAAAACCTATGATTATTGTCGAAGAAGTACAAAATAAACATCAAAAAAGGGAATTTCTGGAATTCCCGGCGAAAATTTATCAGCACGACAAAAATTATATCCGGCCATTAGATAAAAATATCGAAGAAGTTTTTAATCCAGAGAAAAACAAATTTTTCAAAAATGGAGACTGCAAAAGGTTTCTATTCAAAAAAGATCAGAAAACGGTTGGTAAAATAGCTGTTTTCATCAATGGTTGCTATGAGCAGGCACAACCTACAGGAGGAATTGGTTTTTTTGACTGTATCAATGACCAGGAAACGGCCAATTTTATTTTTGATCATTGTAAACATTGGCTTCAGGAAAGAGGAATTGAAGCAATGGATGGCCCCATTAATTTTGGAGAAAGAGATAAGTTTTGGGGGCTTTTGATTGAAGGGTTTATCGAACCTCTGTTTGGCATGAATTACAACTTTTCTTACTACAGAGAACTTTTTGAAAATTATGGCTTTCAAGTCTATTTTGAACAGCTTTGCTTTACAAGACCAATTTCTGCACCGATTTCGAGGGTGTTTACGATTGCTTACGAAAAGAACAAAAGAAACCCAGCTATTTCGGCACAACCGATGAAAAAGAATAACCTGCCAAAGTTTGCCAGGGATTTTACTGAAGTTTACAACAAAGCATGGGCCTCTCATGGGGAAGGGAAACAACTGGAAGAAGCTAAAGTTTTGAAAATGTTCAATACAATGAAACCTATTATCAACGAGCATATTTCGTGGTTTGTCTATGAAAATGAAAAGCCTATTGCTATGTGGATCAATCTTCCGGATCTTAATCAATGGTTTAAATATTTAAATGGAAAACTTGGAATCTGGGAAAAAGTAAAGTTTCTGTTTCTAAAACGTTTTAAGAAGAATGAAAAAATGGTGGGTCTTGTATTTGGTGTAGTTCCGGAATGGCAAAAGAAAGGGATCGACGGATATATGATCTGGGAAGGAACCCAACATTTGAGAAAATATACAGACTTTACTACTACAGAGCTTCAATGGATTGGTGATTTTAATCCAAAGATGATCAAAATTGCGGAAACTCTTGATACTACTATAACAAGAAAACTGGCAACGTACCGATATCTATTTGACAGGAATAAAGAGTTCAAAAGGCACTCAAATCTATAACCTATTAAAGAATTTCTTATTCCATTACGATTATAAGAATAATAGTTGTATTTTCGCGAACAACTTTTAACAAAATTAAATAAAACCAAAAAAAATGAGAAAATTAGTTATAGGCATCCTATTGATGTCTTTCGGTGTTACATATGCACAAAATCTTACACAAGACGCTTTCAGACCTAGTTATTCAAGCACTCTTTCTGTAAATAATCTTGGAGGAGATCATGCTGTATTCGGTGTAAAGTCGGAAAACACAGGACGTGGATTAAAATATGAAGAAATTACTGGATCCCCTTATTACACTACAGAATTCCAGTCTGCTAAAGTAGCTGAGAATTTTGATAAAGTACCTGTAAGATACAACAGCTATAAGGATGAAGTAGAATTTCAAAAAGAAGGAAAGCCAATGGTTCTTCCAAAAGAAAGTGCCTACTCGAGAATTGAAATTGCTTCTCCTAAAAATACATTAGTTCTTGTAAAAACAAACGATGATCTTGACGGATATTTTTTTGAACTTGTAAACGGTAAAAACAAACTATATAAAAAGGTAAAGACAAAGTTTAATGATGCCGTTCCTGCTGCGAACTCCTACGCTTCAGATAAAGCAGCTTTCTTCAAAAACCTGGATCCGGTTTATTATATCCAAACCGCTGAGTACGGTTTTATTAAAAAGCCTAAGAAATTAAAAGACATTCTAGAGTTTTTCCCTTCCAAAAAAGAAGCTATAGAAACCTATGCTAAATCTAATGATATTAAATTCAACAAAGAAGAGAATCTTGTAAAACTGGTTGCTTTTTTAAATGAATAAATCACTATCAATACAAAAATCGCGATACTTCTGGTATCGCTTTTTTTTGCTTTATATATAAGAACTTACCATAATCCTAAAAAACATAGAAAAAGTCAATTAAAATGCTAATTTTCGGCTTTTAACATGTATATTTTCTTAGTATATAAAGTAAAAAAGCCCTGCTATAATAGCAAGGCCAACCTTTCAAGTTTACTTCATTTAGAATAATTCTCCTGCGACTTTTTTTATGTTGTCACTTTTACCCATCGAGTAAAAGTGAAGAACCGGCACTCCAAAATCCAAAAGCTCTTTGCATTGGGCAATTGCCCACTCTATTCCAATCTGCTTTACCGCTTCATTATTTTTAGCATTCTCTACTTCATTAATCAGCTCTTCGGGCAAGTCTATTTTGAATACCTGTGGTAATAATTTCAAATGCTTTTTTGTTGCAATCGGTTTGATCCCCGGAATAATGGGAACGTTGATTCCTATTTCTCTTGCTTTCTGAACGAATTCAATATACTTTTTATTGTCAAAAAACATTTGGGTAACGATATAATCGGCTCCGGCATCCACTTTTTGCTTCAGCCATTTAAGATCATAGTTCATGGAAGGAGCTTCAATATGTTTTTCCGGATAGCCGGCTACTCCTACGCAGAACTTATTCAGTTCATCACAAACCTGTTCATCATTGTGAAGATATTTACCTCTACCCAAATCATTGATTTGGTTCACCAGATCCATTGCGCTGGTATGCCCTCCCTGGGTAGGCTCGAAATATTGATGACCTTTCATAGCATCTCCTCTTAGAGCCATTATATTATCAATTCCAAGGTACATACAGTCTACCAAAAGATATTCGGTCTCTTCCTTTGTAAAGCCTCCACAAAGTAAGTGTGGTACAGTATCTACGTTATATTTATGCTGAATAGCGGAACAGATTCCAAGAGTTCCCGGACGCATTCTTGTAATACGTCGCTCCATAAGGCCGTTTCCTTTATCCAGATAAATATATTCTTCTCTTGAAGTGGTAACATCAATGAATGGTGGTTTGAATTCCATCAACGGATCTATGTTCGCGTATAGGTCTTCAATACCAATTCCTTTCTGTGGCGGGACTACTTCTAAAGAGAATAAAGTTTTCCCATTTGCGTTTTGAATGTGTTCTGTTATCTTCATGTTAGTGTTAATCTGCTAAATTGGGTGACAGCCATTTTCTGGCTTCCTGAATGCTACAACCTCTTCGTGCAGCATAATCTTTAAGCTGGTCTTCTGTAATTTTCCCTAACCCAAAATATTTGGCATGCGGGCTTCCGAAATAGTACCCGGAAACAGAAGCAGTAGGAAACATGGCCAAGCTTTCTGTAAGGAAAACGCCTGTATTTTCTTCTACTTTTAAAAGATCCCAGATGGTTTTCTTTTCCAGGTGGTCTGGGCAAGCAGGATAACCTGGTGCAGGACGAATTCCTTTGTATTTTTCTGCAATCAGCTCATCATTGCTCAGTTCTTCCTGAGTGGCATAGCCCCAATATTCGGTTCTTACTTTTTTATGTAAAAATTCAGCGTATGCTTCTGCAAAACGGTCAGCAAGTGCTTTTACCATAATGGAGTTGTAATCGTCATGGGCTTTTTCGTATTCTGCGGACAATTCATCTGTTCCAAAGCCTGTTGTGACACAGAATGCTCCCATGTAGTCGGTTTTTCCTGAGCTTTGAGGGGCAATGAAATCGCTCAATGCCAAATAATCTTTTCCTTTTGATCGTTGAGCCTGCTGTCTTAATGTCAGAAATTTAACCTGTTCTTCATGATCTTCATTCAGAATTAAAATATCATCGGTGTCATTGGAATTCGCTTTAAAAATTCCAAAGATGGCTTTTGCCGTTAATAGTTTTTCATCCAGAATTCTTTTCAGAATAACCTGAGCATCATTGAAAAGTTCTTTCGCCTGAATGCCAACAACCTCATCTTCCAAAATATTCGGGTACTTCCCATGGAGGTCCCAGCTTCTGAAAAACGGTGACCAGTCGATAAAAGGAACCAACTCATTGAAGTCTTGGTTTTCAATAAGTTTTATACCTAAGTTGTTCGGTATGAAAATATCCTCGTTTTCCCAGTCAATTTTAAATTTATTTTCTCTGGCTTCTTCAATGGAAACATAGTCTTTGTCTACTTGTCTGTTCAGGAATTTTTCTCTGAAATCGGAATAGTCGTTTTTTAAATCCGAAACATATTCTTTATTTCTGTCACCCAGCAATGAACTTACTACATTTACAGCTCTTGAGGCATCGTTAACGTGAACGACGGCATTTTTATATTTTAAATCTATTTTAACTGCAGTATGTGCTTTTGAAGTGGTGGCACCACCGATAAGTAAAGGAAAATTCAGATTCTGTCTTTCAAGTTCTGAGGCGATATATACCATTTCATCTAAACTTGGTGTAATCAGACCACTCAATCCAATAACGTCTACTTTTTCTTCAATAGCTGTCTGAATGATTTTTTCTGCAGGAACCATTACTCCAAGATCCACAATTTCATAGTTGTTACAACCCAGCACAACGCTTACAATATTCTTTCCTATATCATGAACATCTCCTTTGACGGTTGCCATAAGGATTTTTCCATTGGCCGGTTTGGAGCCATCTTTTTCTGCTTCAATATAAGGCTGTAAGTAAGCCACTGCTTTTTTCATTACTCTTGCAGATTTTACCACCTGGGGCAAGAACATTTTTCCGCTTCCGAATAGATCTCCTACAACGCCCATTCCGGTCATCAGATTAATTTCGATAACATGGAGTGGCCGCGCTGCCTGTTGCCTGGCTTCTTCTACATCTTCTTCAATAAAGCGGTCTATCCCTTTTACTAAAGCATAAGTGATTCTTTCCTGCAATGGGTTGTTTCGCCATTCCAGGTCTTCGGTTTTTTCTTTTTTTACAGATTTATGTTTCTCAGAATAATCAAGAAGTCTTTCTGTAGCATCTTCTCTTTTATCAAGAATTACATCTTCTACCAGCTCCAGCAATTCTTTGTTGATCTCGTCATACACTTCAAGCATGGCTGGGTTTACAATACCAATGTTCATTCCTGCCTGAATGGCATGATAAAGGAATACGGAGTGCATAGCTTCTCTTACCGTATCATTTCCTCGGAAAGAAAAGGAGACGTTGCTTACTCCACCACTTACTGACGCGTAAGGTAGATTTTGTCGTACCCATCGGGTTGCTTCAATAAAATCGATGGCATTTCTTCTGTGCTCATCCATTCCTGTTGCAACCGGGAAAATATTTAAATCGAAAATGATATCTTCTGCCGGAAAGCCAATCTGATTGACCAAAATATCATAGGATCGTTTTGAAATTTCTATTCTTCTTTCAAGATTATCTGCCTGCCCTACCTCATCGAACGCCATGACAATGACAGCGGCTCCATATCTTTTTATGGCTTTGGCATGTTTGATAAATTCCTCTTCACCTTCTTTTAAGCTGATAGAATTCACCACACATTTACCCTGAGCGACCTGAAGACCTGCTTCGAGAATTTCCCATTTGGAGGAATCTACCATGATAGGAATTCGGGCAATATCAGGCTCAGAAGCAATTAGGTTCAGAAATTTGATCATAGATGCTTTCCCATCTATCAATCCATCATCGAAATTAACATCCAAAATCTGGGCACCGCCTTCTACCTGATGACGGGCAATATCTAATGCTTCAGAGAATTTCTCTTCTTTTATGAGCCTTAAAAATTTTTTGGACCCGGCAACGTTTGTTCTTTCACCAACGTTGATGAAATTACTTTCGGGCGTTATGATAAGAGGCTCAAGGCCTGATAATCTTAAATACTTCATCTATTTTATTCTTCTAAAATATAGTAGGCATTATTTGCATTCTGCCTCAATAAATCTCTATGTTTACCTAAAGCGGTAAGCAATGGAAATCTTTTGTATGCCAAGCCGTGTTCTATGGCAAATTTTTCGATCTCTTCTGTGATCTCGCTATAATACATATAGCTATAATTTGGAAACAGATGATGGGCAACATGGAAATTGAAGTTTCCCAACACGTTTCTCACCCACCAATTGTTTTCTTTCAGATCATTGGTGACTTCCAACTGATGACGAAGCCAACTGAATGGCAGCCCATTTTCTTTATTTAATTTTGGAAAGGCATTATCAGGAAGTGGATGCAAAGGCAGTAAAACAAACAATGCAAAAATACTTGCTGCTATCACCTGTAAAAACCATGCTCCCAATGCCAATCCAATTGATACTTTAAAGAACACAATTGGAACTAGAATTTGATAAAAAAAGTAAAACAGCTTATAGCTTATCATTTTTATCTTTTCTCTCACGGGTATTTTTCCCTGGGTCTTCAAAATCACTCTTTCCGTATCAAAGAAGTCTCTAAAATCTCTTATAAACATCCAATTGAACAAATACAAAGGATATACTAAAAAGAAAAACCGATGCTGATATTTCTGAATTCCTTTTGCTTTGATCCATGGGACTATCAACAGTAACCCGCTCTGTTCAATATCGGTATCCCATCCATCTACATTGGGATATGCATGATGGCTTGCGATATGTCTTTTCTTCCAGATATAGGAATTGGCTCCAACAAAATCAAAAATGTGTAAAACCAGCTCATTGAGTTTTTTGCTTTTATAGATATTGTTATGAGCAGCTTCATGAATTAGGTTTAAATAAATCAAAACCAGAAATATTCCCATTGAAACAAAGCTCAGAATATACAATCCGTGTTTCTCAGCATTGAAAACGGCAACGAAATACAAACCTACATAGATCAATGGCAGAAGAACAGCTTTGATCTGAATGTAGATATCCCTATTCCCGGGAATGTTTTCTACACGTTGGGTCACTTTCTTTCTCAATTCATTAAACAATCTGGTATCCTCTGAATCTTTCAAATAAATCGGCTTTTCCATTATATTTAACTTTGTGGTTTACATAAAGTTAACATTTATATTCCAGCCTACATTCTTGATTTTAATTAAAAAAATCTATCAAATCATACAAATTCCCTCAATTTCCTTGGGGGATATTGTTCCACCAGATCAGCAATTGCTTTGATGTGTTCCGGAGTTGTTCCGCAGCATCCACCAATAATGTTGATCAGTCCTTTCTCTACATATTCTTTAATCTGTCTCGCCATATCTTCCGGGGTTTCGTCATATTTTCCGAAAGCATTGGGTAAACCGGCATTCGGATAAGCAGAAACATAGAATTCTGAATTATGAGCCAGCGTTTCCAGATAAGGAGTCAGCTGATCTGCTCCCAGTGCACAGTTGAAACCTACGCTTAGTAAGTTAAGGTGCGAAACAGAGATCATAAAAGCTTCTGCCGTTTGTCCGCTCAATGTTCTTCCTGAAGCATCTGTAATGGTTCCAGAAACCATGATCGGGATTTTAATTCCTCTTTCTTCCTGCAATTCATCAATAGCAAATAAAGCCGCTTTTGCATTCAGGGTGTCGAAGATGGTTTCTACCAAAAGGATATCCGAACCTCCATCCAGCAAAGCTTCACATTGTTGTTTGTAAGCTACTCTCAGTTCTTCAAAAGTGATGGCTCTGTAACCAGGATCATTCACATCCGGGCTTAAACTTGCCGTTCTGTTGGTTGGACCGATAGATCCTGCTACGAATCTTGGCTTATCCGGATTCTTTGCAGTGTATTCGTCACAGGCTTTTCTGGCAATTTTTGCAGACTCATAGTTCAGATCGTATACCAAATCTTCCATATGATAATCTGCCATCGCGATTGTTGTTCCTGAAAATGTATTGGTTTCGATTATATCAGCACCAGCTTCCAGATATTTTTTGTGAACTTCTTCAATTGCCTGAGGTTGCGTAAGAGAAAGCAGATCATTATTTCCTTTTACAGGATGTTCCCAATCTTTGAAACGTTCTCCTCGGTAGTCTTCTTCCTCAAATTTATATCTCTGGAGCATAGTTCCCATTGCCCCGTCAAGAATTAAAATTCTCTCGGTTAAAGCTTTGTATAATGCTTCTGAATTTTTCATTTTTTATCTATTTTGGCTAAAGCCGTTGGATATTGAGTTAGTCTAAAGCCTGCTTTAAGTCTGCAATAATATCTTCCACGTTCTCCAGTCCTACTGAACAACGTACCAGACCCGCAGTAATTCCTACTTCATTTCTTTCTTCATCTGACAGTTTGGAATGTGTAGTGGATGCCGGGTGAGTAACGATTGTTCTTGTATCACCCAGGTTAGCAGATAGGGAACACATCTGTATCTTATCTAAAAAGTTTCTTCCTCCTTCTATTCCTCCTTTTATTTCAAATGCTACGATATTTCCACCGAGCTTCATTTGTTTTTTTGCAATTTCATAGCTTGGATGTGATTTTAGGAATGGATATTTTACCAATTCTACGTTAGGATGATTTTCTAAAAATTCGGCCACCTTCAATGCATTCTCACAGTGTTTTTCTACACGAATAGCCAATGTTTCAAGGCTTTTTGATAATACCCATGCATTAAAAGGAGACAACGCAGGCCCTGTGTTTCTTGCGAAAAGATAAATTTCTCTGATCAGGTCTTCTTTTCCTACTGCAATTCCTCCCAGTACTCTTCCTTGTCCGTCAATCAGTTTCGTGGCAGAATGTACAACAATATCTGCACCATATTTGATAGGCTGCTGAAGATAAGGTGTTGCAAAACAATTATCTACAATAAAAAGAAGGTTATGTCTTTTGGCAATTTGTCCGAAAAATTCCAAATCCAGAATCTCAATAGCCGGATTGGTAGGAGTTTCCAGATATAAGATCTTGGTATTAGGTTTAATGTACTGTTCTACATTGGCAGAGTCTTCTGCTTTGAAGTAAGATGTTTCGATATTCCATTTTGGGAAATATTTGGTAAACAAAGTGTGTGTAGATCCAAAAACAGACTGACAGCTTACGATATGATCCCCGGCATTCAATAATGCGGCAAATGTGGAATAGATAGCTGCCATTCCGGTTGCAAATGCATATCCAGCTTCTGCGCCTTCCATTTTAGCAATTTTATCTGTAAACTCTGTTACATTCGGGTTAGAGAAACGGCTGTACAGATTTTTAGGTTTTTCTTCTGCAAAGCTGGCTCTCATATCTTCCGCATCCTGAAAAATGAAGCTTGAGGTAAGATATAACGGTGTAGAATGTTCGTCAAACTGAGTTCTTTCAGTTTGGGTTCTTATTGCTGATGTTTCAAAATTTTCCATATAGTTTTAATTTTAATAATGTACAATGTATCCCGGAGTTGTTATTTTTATACTTCGCTCAATACAACCTTTGGCATTATTATCTTCATCATTGATGATACATTGTACATTTTATCTGTATACATTATTTTGTTTCACTTACTCTTAAAATATCCCCGAATACTCCTCTTGCCGTTACCAGTGCTCCGGCTCCAGCTCCCATGATTACAATTGGGTTCTCTCCGTAACTTTCTGTATAAATTTCAAAGATTGAATCTGAACCTTTTAACTGTCCTAAGGCTGAAGTTGCCGGAACGGAAATCAATTTTACATCCAACTCCCCTTTGTCTTTCTGAAGATCGCCATGCAAATCACCTACATATCTCAATACATGACCCGGCTCCTGGTTCTCTTTTATTTTCTGATATTCTTTATCCAGTTCTTCCAGTCTTGTCAGGAATTCCGATTTTGAAACTTCAAGTAAGCTTTCAGGAACAAGATTTTGAATATTGATGTCACTAAACTCATTGATCAAATCCAGCTCTCTTGCCAGAATCAATAATTTTCTTGCCACATCATTCCCGGATAAGTCTTCTCTTGGATCTGGTTCTGTGTATCCTTTTTCCAAAGCTTCGTTGATGATGGTTGAAAATTTGTCATCTCTTAAAGAAAAATTGTTGAAAACATAACTTAATGTTCCAGAGAAAACGCCTTTAATTCTTGTGATATTTTCCCCAGAAAGGTGTAGTAATTTGATGGTATCAATCAACGGAAGACCTGCTCCAACATTCGTTTCGTACAGATATCTTCTGTTATTTTTATTCAAAGTATATCTTAGCTTTCGGTATTCTTCAATGGGAAGGGTATTAAAAATCTTGTTGGAAGAAACCAAATCAAAACCGTTTTCAGCCAAAGCATGATAGTTATGAACAAAATCTTTACTTGCCGTGTTATCCACAACGATTAGATTTTCCAATTGATTTTCGTTGGAGAAATTGATCAGCTCCTGAACATTTGATGGATGTTCTGCCGTTACTACTTCCTCACTCCACTTATCATCAAATCCTTTTTTGTTAAATGCTATTTTTTTGGAATTCGCAACTGCCACCACTTTAAGATCTATATTCTTACGTCTTTTGATCTCCTCTGAAGATTCTAAAACCTGATTAATTAAGGTTTTCCCTACGTTTCCATGACCTATAATAGCCAGATGAACCGTTTTGGGCTTTTTGAAAATTTCAGATTCTATGATATTCTTGGTCTTTTCGTCCTGAGAAGAAGTCACTACAATATTTACTCTATTTTCTCCTGCGATCTGATTTAAAAGCAGTGGAAATACATTATTTCTCGCCAGTTCAGCAAGGACTTTATTAAAATCTTCTGATACAAAACCTAGTACAGAAACATTATTGATGCTATAAATTTGGGAAACTTTCCCTGATTTTCTTTCTGCTTCAAACTCATCAATAAGACAGGCTACGGCTTTTTCCGCATCATTTTCATGAACCAATATTGAGATTCCGTTTTCTACAGCCTGCTGAGAGATTACTCCTACACTGATTCGTGCTAAAGTAAGCGCTTTGAAGATTCTTCCATCAATTCCGATTTCGCCTAAAAAATCTTCGCCTTCAAATTTGATGATTGATCTGTTCTTTAAAAATTTTATTTCATTACCCTTTTTCATTACTTTATAAAATGTTTTTTATGATATTATTTAATTGTTGATATTCCATTAGGAAGGCATCATGCCCGTGTATAGATTGGATCTCGTGATAAGAGGCATCCTTATTTTTCTCTTTCAATTTCTCGAAGCACATTCGGATTTCAGAAGCGGGAAAAAACAGGTCTGTATCTACGGAGATCATGTGCATTCGTGCTTCTATTCTCTCTAAGGCTGTTTCATCAGCGTTGATATTCATCAGTAAATGATTCATCAATTGATATGCTTTCAAACTAAACCTTTCGTTTAAAGCATTACCGTGATATATTAACCAATCTTCTGATTCTAAACGCTGTTTGTCCTGATTGTATGTATTCTGAAATCTGCTGTTGAGCGATTGTGGAGTTCTGTAACACAACATGGCATGAATTCTTGCTTTCTGTAAAGGCTCATCTTTATCATTTAATAAAAATTTCTGAACCAGACATTGCGCATGAAGCCAGTCGTGTGTTCTATAATCACAAGCTATCGGGATAAATATTTCTGCCAACTTAGGTTGCTTGGCAAGCATTTCCCAGGCAATTCCTCCTCCCAGAGATCCTCCAATAATGGCATATAAGTTTTTGATATGTAAAGCTTCCAATCCTTTCAGAAATAGATTGGCTATATCTGAAGGGGTGAAGTCTTCATAGTCTTCAATTAAAAAGGTATCATAACCGTTTCCGGGTATATTGAAACAAAGAACGGTATATTGTTCCGTATCTACGACCTGATGTTTACCTACCAAATTTTTCCACCACCCTTTTTCTCCGGATACTGTTGAATTTCCGGTAAGTGCATGGTTGATAAGAATAATGGGAGCTGTAAACAGGTCTTTCCCGAAAAGCT
This sequence comes from Chryseobacterium sp. Mn2064, assembly GCF_049319685.1. NCBI lineage: Bacteria > Pseudomonadati > Bacteroidota > Flavobacteriia > Flavobacteriales > Weeksellaceae > Chryseobacterium > Chryseobacterium sp. Mn2064. The sequence continues at coordinate 509,110 of NZ_JBMOUE010000004.1, read as the reverse complement.
CATAGCTTAACGAGATATTCCATTCCTTTTGGGAATTGGTTTGATACGAAAGATTAATATAGTTTAGTTCTGTTTTCAATTCTATTATTTTAATACAATTGAAAATGCCACAGGAAATGGCTGAAAAGAACTTCAGTAAGTTATCTGTCCAAAATTACTTTGGTAGAACGTAGCACCTTCTCTGCTTGCGCAAAGGGTTGCTAAGGTTTCATAGGGTCTAATCCCTCAACCTTTCTTGATAACATTTTCAATATTTGAATGAACGAATGGTACAAAGGTAGCTCTTTTCTTTTAATTTCAAAAAAAAAATAATTTAATATTTTAAAAAGCCCTTAAACACAAGTATTTCAGAGCTATATTAATAATTATTCAGATGAAAGGAATTGGAATTATTTTTCAAAAAAACTAACTTCGTGTAGAAAAATGTTGAGATATGACTGCCGAAAAGGATAGATTACAAGATACCAAATGGAAAAACTGGGGACCTTATGTAAGCAACCGGCAATGGGGTAACGTACGGGAAGATTACAGTAGAGACGGAAATGCCTGGAACTTCACCAACCATAATAACGCGGAGAGCTATGCCTACCGCTGGGGAGAAGAAGGTATTGCCGGAATATCGGATGTAAAGCAGCTGTTTTGCTTTGCATTTTCATTCTGGAACAAGAAAGATAAGATCGTAAAGGAGCGTTTCTTTGGTTTGAGCAATCCACAGGGAAATCACGGGGAAGATATTAAAGAAATTTTTTATTATCTGGATAACACCCCTACCCACAGCTATATGAAGATGGTGTATAAATATCCCATCAATACGTTTCCTTATGATGACCTCGTTACGGAAAACGGAAGACGTAGCAAAAAAGATCCGGAGTATGAAATCTTTGATACAGGAATCTTTGACAATGATGAATATTTCGATATTTTTATTGAATACTGTAAAGCTGATCACAACGATATCCTCGCCAGAATCACTGTATGTAACCGCAGTCAGCATAATGCTCCGATTGTTGTAATACCAACAGCCTGGTTCCGAAACAACTGGAAATGGGGATACAATACTTATAAGGCAGAAATGAATGCTTTTTCTCAGGATGGAAGTATTAATATCTGCCATGACAGCATTTCTATCAAGAAATTGTATGCAAGAAACGTCAATGCACAGCGTGTATTCTGTGATAATGAAACCAATACTTCTAAACTGTATGGAAATCCTTTGCCTGAACATCATTATTTCAAAGATGGAATCAATGATTTTCTGATTCATGGAACCAATACCATTAATCCAGAACAAAAAGGCACAAAAGCTTCTTTTCTGATTGATGAAATCATCGAAGCAGGAGAATCAAAGGTTTTTGAATTCAGATTATGCCCCAATGAAACAGATGCTCCTTTTTCCGGATTTGATGAAATTTTCAGTAATAGAAAAGCTGAAGCTGAAGATTTTTACAACGAAATTCAATATGATACTACCAATGAAGATGAAAGAAATGTACAAAGACAAGCCTTCGCAGGACTTCTCTGGAACAAACAGTTTTATCATTATAATATCGGAAAATGGCTAAAAGGTGATCCCAATTTTGAAGCTCCTAGGAATTTTAATGAATATGTAAGAAATACAGAATGGAACCATCTTCACAATAAAGATATCATTTCCATGCCCGATAAATGGGAATATCCATGGTATGCAACGTGGGATCTGGCTTTCCACTGTGTTCCTTTTTCCATTATTGATGCTGAATTTGCCAAAGGCCAACTTCTGTTGTTGACAAAAGAATGGTATATGCATCCTAACGGGCAGCTTCCCGCTTATGAATGGAATATGAGTGATGTGAATCCTCCTGTACACGCCTGGTCGTGCTTCCGTGTTTTTAAAATTGATGAAAAAGCCAACGGTAAACCAGATTTACTGTTTCTTGAAAAAGTTTTTCAAAAACTACTCCTCAATTTCACATGGTGGGTGAATAGAAAGGATAAAAATGGTAAAAATATTTTCGGCGGTGGTTTCCTTGGCCTGGATAATATTGGTGCTTTTGACCGAAATATGGAACTCAAAGATGGTCAGCATCTTGAACAGGCTGACGGTACAAGCTGGATGGCGATGTATGCCTTAAATATGATGCGTATTGCCATGGAACTGGCTCAGTATTACCAAGTATATGAAGATATGGCGATCAAGTTTTTTGAACATTATCTCTATATCGCGGAAGCCATGGAAAATCTGGGGGAAGGTACCAAAGGTTTATGGAATGAGGAAGATGGATTCTTTTATGATGTTCTTCAGCTTGGAAATGGCGACAGTGTTTCTTTAAAACTGAGAAGTATTGTCGGTCTGATTCCTTTATTTGCAGTGGAAATTGTAGATCATCATCTACTGGAAAAAATGCCTAATTTCAAAACAAGAATGGAATGGATCTTAAAAAACAAACCTGAACTGACAAAACTTGTATCTCATTGGGACGAAGAAGGCCATGGAAGAAAACATCTGATGAGTATTCTCCGCAAAAACAGATTAACAAAGGTTCTTACAAGAATGTTGGATGAAAAAGAGTTTTTAAGTACATACGGAATCCGTGCGATGTCTAAAATATATGAAGAAAATCCATTTGTGTTCTCTGTTCACGGAACCGAAAATATGGTTTACTATACTCCCGCAGAAAGTGACAGCAGAATGTTTGGCGGAAACAGCAACTGGCGAGGACCAATCTGGTTCCCGATCAACTTTCTTATTGTAGAAAGTCTGCAGCGTTTCCATTTCTATTACGGAAACAGTCTGAAGGTAGAATTTCCAACCGGCAGTGAGGATAAAAAGAATCTGGATGAAGTAGCACAGAATATCAGCAGAAGACTTTGTTCTATATTCTTGAAAGATGAGCATGGGCAAAGAGCTTTCAACGGTGGTAATCCAAAATTTAATTATGATGAACATTTTAGAGATTACATTACCTTCTTTGAATATTTCCATGGGGATAATGGCCGGGGCGTGGGAGCTTCCCACCAAACGGGATGGACTGCTACCGTAGCCAAACTGATAAAACCGAGACTTACCTTTTAATGAACAATAAGTAATAGATCATAAAAAAGCCGGATGAATCATCCGGCTTTCTATATTTTTAAATAAAAGATTAAATTTTTTCTCCGTTAACGAATACTTCGTAACCGATTTCTACATTCGGTTCTAAGGTTTTGGATACGGAACAGTATTTTTCAAAAGATAATTCAGCGGCTTTCAAAGCTTTTTTAGGATCGATTTCTCCTTCCAGAAGAAATTTCACATTAATAGATTTAAAGGGTTTCGCATCATCTATCTGAACTCTCTCTCCCTCTACTTCTGCCTGAAAACTTTTAATATCCTGACGCTGCTTCTTTAAAATAGAAACTACATCTATTCCGCTACATCCGGCGACTGCCATCAGAACACTTTCCATTGGAGATACTCCTTTTGCTCCCGGCTGAGAAGTATTGTCCAAAAGGATAGAATTTCCCTGGGAGTTTGTACATTCAAATAAAAAGTCGTCGTTGATTCTGTTGAGTGTTATTTTCATTGTCTGTTGCTTGTTGCGTATACAAAGTTATAAAATTCCTCTTGCTTTTATCTCCAAATATTTATTGATAACATCGATATTCAAATTTTCTGGAAGTGTATAAACCGTATAAATTCCATATTTTCGAAGTTCCTGAATGATCAGTTTCTTTTCAAATTCAAATTTTTCAGCAACGATCTCATCATATATTCCCTGCATATTCTCCGGATTTTTGTTGATCAAGGTCTGAAGCTCGGAGTTTTTGAAGAACACCACTACCAGCAGATGATTCTTGGCAATTCCACGCAGATATTTCAACTGACGGTTCAAGCCATCCAATGTTTCAAAATTGGTAAAAAGGAGAATTAAGCTTCTTTGATTGATGGAATATTTTACGTCCTGATATAAACGGTTGAAATCACTTTCAAAGAAATCAGTTTTAATATTGTAAAGAGCCTCGGATATCTTTTTAAACTGCCCGGACTTATTATCGGCAGCGATTTTATTTTCAGCTTTTTTGGAAAAAGTCATCATTCCTGCTCGGTCTCCTTTTCGCAGAATAATATGAGATAATGCCATTGATGCATTGATTGAGTAATCCAAAAGGCTTAACCCGTTGAAAGGCATCTTCATCGTCCTTCCTTTGTCAATCAACATAAAAATACGTTGTGACCTTTCGTCCTGAAACTGGTTAACCATCAAACGGTTCGTTTTGGAAGTCGCTTTCCAGTTGATTGTTCTGATATCATCTCCGGGAACATATTCTTTGATCTGTTCAAATTCCATAGTATGCCCCAGTTTTCTGATTCTTTTGATTCCACCCATTAAAAATTCACTTTGCAAAGCCATCAGCTCATATTTTCTGAGGTGAATAAAGGATGGATAAGAGGCCAACGCAGCATCTTTCTGAAACGTAAATCTTTTGGAAACCAATCCTAAAGGTGAAGATGCATAGATATTCAGTCCTCCGAAATGGTATTCTCCTCTTTCCTTAGGTTCTAATGTGTATTGAAAAAAAGTATTCGCTCCTGAAGCAATTTCTTTCATGATCATAAAATCTCTCTTTTGAAACTGAAAAGGAATTTCATCAATGATTTTTGCGGTGACCTTAAAGCTGTAATTATTTTTAATATCAATTTTCACAAAGTTCTCATCACCATTCGATAACTTTTCCGGCAATATTCTCTGAGCCTGAAGTGCATTTTTCTGATTAAAAAGCAACAGAAAATCTACCATTGCCGCCAGAAAGCAGATCAACAAAAGAATATGAGCCATCCACATAAGGACCGGAAAGAAAAACGCCAGGACATACAATGCCCCCACTGCAATGAGTGTGAAGAAGAAGCGTGTATTGATGTATAGGTTTTTCATTGGGTTAGGGATTAGGATTTAGGATAAAGAGATTAGGGATTATGTCCTAAACTCATTTATCTGCTACCTATCTTGGGATTTCTATTCCTTCTAAAATCTGACGGATGATTTCATCTGCAGTAAGGCCTTCCATTTCTCGTTCAGGAGAAACGATAACCCTGTGTCTCAAGACGGCATAACTTGCTTCTTTGATGTCTTCAGGAGTTACAAAATCTCTTCCTCTTAAAGCTGCAAAGGCTTTTGAGGCAGTAAGAAGCGCCAGGGAAGCTCTTGGAGAAGCCCCTAAATATAAGAACTGATTTTCTCTGGTATTGATGATAATCTTTGCGATATATTCCATCAGTTGTGCTTCCACAATGATTTCTTTCACCAGATTTTGATAGTTTTTCAGCTGCGTTGCAGTAATTACACGGTTAATTCCTTCCGTTTTATCTTCTTTTTTACTCTCGTGTTGATTTTTAATAATGGCTATTTCCTGCTCAAGGTTAGGATATCCTACATTAATTTTGAATAGAAAACGATCCAGCTGAGCTTCCGGAAGTCTATACGTACCTTCATGCTCTATTGGGTTTTGCGTAGCAACAACAAGGAATGGTTCTTCCATAATGTAACGGGTTCCGTCCATCGTAATCTGTCTTTCTTCCATTACTTCAAACAAAGCTGACTGTGTTTTTGCCGGCGATCTGTTGATCTCATCAATCAATATAAAGTTGGAAAAAATAGGACCTTTCTTAAATTCAAATTCAGAATTTTTCACACTGAAAACAGAGGTTCCTAAAATATCTGAGGGCATAAGATCGGGTGTAAACTGAATTCTGCTAAAGCCTACATCTACGGTTTTGGCCAATAACTTTGCAGTAATGGTCTTAGCAACTCCCGGTACACCTTCAATCAGAACATGGCCATTTGAAAGCAAGGCTGCCAAAAGATGGTCTATCATGTTTTCCTGGCCGACGATTACTTTCCCAATTTCAGCTTTTACTTTGTCCAGACTTGTACGAAGTTCAATCATATCTATTCTGGACTGAAACTGATCTTCGCTTTTATTAAGATGAATAGAACTTTGCTCTTCTATGTTTGGATTATCTGTGTTTTCCATATTATTTACTTTTAAATCCAACAGTACATTTTTATCATAATCAACCTATCATTACAATAGCCTTATGATAATGCCTTACTGTTATATTGATAATGGGTCTTTATTTTTAATTTACTATTTCATCAAGCAGGCTGTTGATCTTCGCAAGGTCTTCTTTCATGACACTTGCATAAGGGTCCTGCCCTTTTTTGATCAGTTGTATTGCTTCATTAATCATTTCTATTGGTTTTCCGGTTTTGAGTTGCAGTTTTTTTGCAAATTCTTCATCTAGGTTTTGCGTGTCGATCAACAGATCCATTCTCACTTTATTCAGAAAATACTGGGCTTTTTTCGCCATCATATCATGAAAGTCACCTTCCTGAAGATAAAGATTTCCTATACTTTTCACAAAATCCAGAGAGGTATTTCGTAGAGGTTCTATAACCGGAACTATTCTCTGTTTTCTTTTAGCATTGAAGAAAATAAACAGAACAAGTCCTCCCAAAAGCACCCACCAGGCATATTTTAAAGCAGGTTTAGAAAGTATAAATCTCATAAAGAAACTTGATGGCTTATCATTACTTTCCACAAACCAAACAGTTTCCCGGTCTTTAAGGTAAGAGAATACATCCTGTGCATATCTGCTATTCCCAGGTTTCAGAAGATAATAATTGGTCAGAAAAAGAGGTTCTGTATGTACATAAATGTTTCCTTTTGCCAATTTAATTTTAATAAAATTAGCCTGATCATTATTCTTACTTTCTACTGTTTTCCCCAAGACTTCCACACCAGGTTTGATGAATGAGAACCCTCTTCCGGAAGGAAATTTATCTATTTTAATAAAATCGTTCTGGTATTTTTTATCTGTAAGCTTCAGTACGTTTTCTTCCTCAAAAGAAATTTCAGAATCATAGTATCCTATACTGTCTGAAACTTCTTTAGGCATACGGCTTACCATCAACATTGCATCTGACCCTTTGGCAATCTGGTCGAGAATTCTCTTCCAGGACTCGGTATCAATTTCATGTTCAATAACGACAATATTATGAGGCTCTTTGGTATGCTTACTGTAATAGTCGTACGGTGTCTGATCTATTTTTTTCAGATTATTTTTAAAAAGGTTTTTCGCTTCATTATCGAAAACAAACAGACCGAAAGGAGATTTTTCATGAATATCAAAATTCTTCTGCCAATTCAAGGTCTCTTTTTTGTTAACTTCAAGCAACGCCAAAATAATCATCACAACGACGAAAATTATAGCGTATATTTTGAAATTCTTATTCATGGTTTGTTTTTGTTATGGTTTAAATGCCTGATATTGGTCTTTGAATTTGTGATAGCTCTGTTCTTCGATATTGAATTCTCCGTACCACACATAATCAAAAATATAGGAAAGATCGGAGAAATCTTTTTTAAGGTTAGGCGCTTTCAACTCTGAGGCATAGTCTTTATTGGTTTTTTCAGGATTCCAGTTGATGAGTTTTTTATCGCTCAATTTTTTTAATACATACAAAAACTGATACCGTACTGCTGAACGGTAATCTTTTGCGTTTTCAAACCTTGCTATACTTTCAGGAAAGTTGATCTCATGAATATTTTCATGAAGCTCTTCTACGTTGATGTCCAACTTTTTATTCTTTTTACCAAAAATAAAGTTCCCGTCTTTTCCAAGAGCATATTTAATGATAAAGTACAATAGAAACCCTACCAGAATAATCGCAAATAGACGAATAAGAGCTGTGGTAAGTTTTGCTGAGTTCGTAAAAGATGTTTCTCCAAAAATGCTTTGCAGAATCTTATTGATCTTTCTCAGTAGTTTCTGCCCAAAAGATTCTCTTGGCTTTGAGGTGGAGTAATCAAACTCCTGTCCTTTATATCTTGATGGAATGTTTTCTTTAAACTGTTTTGAATAGGTCTCGTTTTCCGAAACCGGATTTTTCATCAATACAGAATCTGCACGCAGCATGTTATGATAATGCCCTGTTGTATATAGAGAATCTTCTGTATAAGCATCTACAGGGATATCATCCTGAGCATGAAACCACCCAAAAGAAAAGAAAAGTAATATGATAAAAATAGTCTTATTCATTGATACCAATGGTGTCTATTTCTGCCAGTTCTACTTTCTGATGAAGGTCTGTTCGGCTGTCATAATACATCAAACCGACATTCACATACATCAGGTTTGAAAGGAAGAACGAAAGCAGCATGGAAATTCCGTAGAATACAAAAAAGATAATACCTAATGTTCCTGCGAAAGGATTTTGCTCAAACTGACCATCCGGAGAAGACGTAAGAATTGAGCCATAAAAAAACAGTAACGGAACATAGGTAAAAATGGAAGAAGCAATTGATATAATGGTAATCATGATAATGGATCCTCCCCAATATTTCCAGTAAGGAGATTTTTCTCTTCCGTTCGGATATGAAAACTGTGACCGTATGGAATAGCTCAGGCTTTCAAAAAATTTTCTGTCTGAATTAAAATAATCATACATCAAAAATGTAACAACATTATACAAGGTTGGATAAATAAGAAAGATCAGAAACAGCCCGATGATTACAAATATAAGGATGTACGAAAATACAACAACAAATAAAGCAAGCGGAGTAACGATAAAAATTAGCCCAATACACAGCTTCGCTATTTTCCCAGCATTTTTTTTAAAATCACCAATAATCTCATCTGTTTTTATATTTTGAGCTCCATTAGCAATCCTTTTAAGATAAAAAACAGGATATAGATAACTGACTATCGCCAAAGTCATAAACAACAAAAAGGTAATAAGCCCCACTGCAATTAATAATCCGGCATTATCAGAGAAATAATCTTCCAAATAAGAAGAATTTCCATCCATATTGGATCCGAAGATCTGTGATAAAAGTTCACTATACCCAAATAAAACAACGACTACCATTAAAATAAGCAGCAGCCCATTGATCAGTATATAGCTTTTGAAATAATTTTTCCCGTATAATTTAAAAAAATTAAAGCTGTCACTGATGAAGGTTCCAAATTCTCTTTTTTTATACAATTGCATCATGAAGGTGTTTATTAGTTTTTTTATTCACTATAGAAGGGTACACAAGATAGTAAAATATTACAATGGCAAGTGAACCGAAAATAATGAGAAGATTCAAAATCAAAGGCATTTTCAATGCATGTCTTGTTACATAACCTTCAATAATTCCTGCACAGATGGTAAACGGAATAGTACTCAGAAATATCTTGAATGAATCTTTAAAGCCTTTTTTAAACGAATTAAATCTCGAAAAGGTTTTAGGAAACAAAATAGAAGCGCCCAAAATGAGTCCGCACATCGCTTCAATCACCATGGCAAAAATTTCAAATACTCCATGCAGCCATATTCCTCTTGCACTGTCTTTCAAAGCACCATAATCATAGAAGAAATATTGAAACGCTCCCAGCATTACACTATTGGAAAGCAAAGCGAATAAAGTTCCTACTCCACCCGAAATTCCATAAATATAGAGTTTTGCCCCAACCTGAATATTATTAAAAATAATCCCAATCGTACTTCCCCAAGTGGATCCGCTTTCATACACTGCTACAGCATTCCCCTTTTTAATGTTTTCTATGGTTTCATTTACATAGGCTTCCCCATTAGGAATCGCAACCGTTAAAAAGCTCTTGTCATAGATTGCAGAAAGCACTCCTATTGAAGTAAACAAAATGAAAAAAAGAAAGGCATATAAAAGATATCTTCGATACTGAAATACCAATAGAGGAACTTCAGTCCTGAAAAAATACATCAGCCTGTTTTCCTCTACCCTTTTCGTTTTATAAATTTTCTGAAAAATCTGAGAAGACAAATGATTCAGGTAAACCGTTGTATTACTTTTCGGGTAATAAGTCTGAGCAAAAGAAAGATCATTGATCAGGTTAATGTATAACGAAGACAGGTCATCAGGATTTTTTTTTATTTTCCCATCAATAACCTGTTCTATTCCCAACCATTTTTCTTTATTTTGTTTAATGAAATAAACTTCTCTCATAATTGTAAGGCTAAAATAATAAAAAATATGTCTCAAATTGCGATAAATACCTCACAAAATGTAAATATCAGTTTTAATACGGCCAGTATTGGAGAAAGGATGCTTGCCTTCATTATTGATCTTCTGATAAGGGTAGCTTACGTCGTTATTATCCTCTATCTGTTCTTCAGTATTTTTGATTTGGGATATCTTATGAATGGTCTTGATGAATGGTCTGTAAGAGCCGTTTATATTGTTCTTACCTTTCCCGTTTACATCTATCCTCTTGTATTGGAGAGTTTAATGGAGGGCCAAACTCCCGGCAAAAAGCTGATGAAAATGAGAGTCGTTAAAATTGATGGCTACCAGGCCAGCTTTGGCGATTATATGATCCGTTGGGTATTCAGAATTGTAGATGTTTCTTTTGGTGGGGTGATTGGACTTATCTCCATGGTTGTTTCTAAAAACAATCAGCGCTTGGGAGATATTGCTGCAGGAACCGCAGTAATCTCCTTGAAAAACAATATCAACATCTCGCATACGATTCTGGAAAATATTCAGGATAACTATATTCCTACTTTCCCACAAGTGATTGCTCTGAGTGATAATGATATGAGAATTATTAAAGATAATTATACCAAAGCTTTAAAAGTAGATGACCGTCAAATTATCAGCAGACTGTCGGACAAAATTAAAAGTATTCTGAAACTTGAAATAGATCCCACGAAAATGACTGAAAGACAGTTTATCCATGTTATTATTAAAGACTATAACTACTATACAGGGAAAGATAACTAAGGCAAGCCTATCGTGAATGTTGCTTCGCAAGTGAATTCTCAACCTGCAAAATGTTGAGAAGTTGACAGCATTACTCTTCACTTATTGCTTATTGCTTATTGCTTATTGCTTATTGCTTATTGCTTATTGCTTATTGCTTATTGCTTATTGCTTATTGCTTACGCAAAGCTCGGTGCAATTTTTGTATCTTTAATATCAAAGCTCAGAATTATGAAATTTGAAAACAATAAATCCGGAAACGGCGGAGTTCTTACTTTAAATAACGAAACAAAAGAAGTCGGAAGACTTACGTACACTATTTTCCCAGAAGATCATAAGTTCATCATTTCTTTTGTTTTGGTACATCCCGAATTCGAAGGCAGAGGAATGGGAAAATTCCTAGTAGAAGAAGCCATAAAATTTGCTCGAGAAAATAACTGGAAAGTGTACCCGCACTGTTCTTATGCAAGATCTGTTATGATGAGAATGAGCAATGTGGATGATGTTTTTTTAAAGAATTAAAACTTCTTTCACAAGAATATCTTCAATATCATTGGGGTAGTCTACTTTTAGATGATGATCGGAAGCTACCCATTCCATAATTTCATGAAGATCTAAAACTTTGGAGTTCGGAATTCCCATTGTATCCAGCGCACAGGCGTTACATTCTTGCTCGTACTGGTTATGAATGGGGATTACAAATAATTTTTTGTCCATAAAAAGAGCTTCTGCTGGGGTTTCAAATCCGGCATTGCATAAAATTCCTTCACAACCTTCAAAATATTTCAGATACTCGCTCTCATCAATAGGGAAAACTTCTACATTTTTCACTTTTACATGCACTTTGCTGTATTTGGAAAACACTTTCCACTCTACAGGAATATTTCTTAGTATCTTGATGATGTTCTCATCTGCAAAACTTGGAAGGTATACCAGATAATATCCGCGCTTATAAGGATTAAGGTTTCGAATCTTCTTTCTGATTACAGGCTTTTTTATCTGAGGATGGTAATTTTCAAAATGAAATCCGATTTTTCTTTCACTGGGAACATAATATTTCAGAATCATTTCACCCAGAAAATCTTTCTTCTCAGGTTTAGGGGTCTCCGGAAAACTCATAGAAGCCTGATGACTGAGTTCAATCATAGGTAATTTCTTCAGCTTGGATGCCCAGCCAGTCAAAGGTTCATAATCATTGATAATTAAATCGTATTGTGAAAGGTCGAGTTGTTTTATAATCTTAGCGGCTTCAAGAAATTTATTCTCTGTAAACGTTTTACGATACGATAAACCGCCGGTTTTGTTATAAAGCAAGGAAATACCTCTATATTGAAAATTAATATCGAAATCGGCCTTCAATTGCGATTGATGGCCACTGATGAGAGTATCTACAACAGCATATTTTTTTAGAAGAGGGATAATTTCCTGTGCTCTGGCTACGTGGCCGTTACCGGTTCCCTGAAATGCATATAAAACTTTCATTTAGGAAAAATTGGTTACAATTTTTAAAAGAGCCGAAGAGTCTATTTCCTGAATTTCCTCTACTTCATCATCTTTCAGCAAATGTTTGTGTTCGTCGTAGTAAAAGATAGACCATTTTTTATCATTATATTCCAATGCAGAAAGGTTTTCGATCCAGTCACCGGAATTCAGATACGTACATGAGCCTTTTTTATTGACAACCTCACGGATCTGCGGTTGGTGAATGTGCCCACAAACCACATAGTCATATTGATTGTCGATAGCCAATTCTGAAGCTGTTAATTCAAAGTCTCCAATATATTTCACAGCTTTCTTCACATTATTTTTGATCTTCTTTGAAAACGAGTATTTTTCTTTACCCATTTTTTCTAAAAACCAATTCACAACGTTATTGATAACAATGAGGAGATCATAACCTTTTCCGCCCAGTTTGGCGATCCATTTAGAATGTTGAACTGAAGCATCGAAGACATCACCGTGGAATATCCAGGTTTTCTTCTGATCCATATTCAGGCAGATCTTATTACAGACTTTCAGTTTTCCGAGTTCGAAATCTGTGAACTTACGGAACATTTCATCATGATTGCCCGTAATGTAATAAACATCTGTGTTTTTGGTAGCGAACGAAAGAATCTTTCTGATCACTTTCAGATGGGGTTTAGGAAAGTAAGACTTTTTGAACTGCCAGATATCAATAATATCACCATTCAAAACCAAAGTTTTGGGATGGATAGAATTGAGATATCTCAGCAATTCTTTAGCCTTACATCCATAAGTTCCCAAATGAACATCCGATATAACAACTAATTCAACGTTTCTTTTCATAGTTTTATACAAAGAAACTAATTGAAAATTAACTGTATATGAATGCTATATTATTTTTTATAGAGAGTTCAACAGCTCCTCTGTAATTTCCATATTGTGATAAACGTTCTGAACATCATCATCGTCCTCAAAACGCTCAAGCATCTTCATATTAGCTTTGAACTGATCTTCGTTTACTTCCTTTGTATTGTTTGGAATTCTCTGAAGTTCTGCGCTCTTCGCTTCAATACCCAGCTCATCCAATTTATGAGATAAAGAACCGAAGTCTTCAAAGGCAGTAGTAATAAGTACTTCTTCCTCATCTTTTTCCACATCTTCTGCTCCGCCATCAATCATTTCCATTTCGAAATCATCCCAATCCATTTTAATTTGAGCCAAATCGATGGTAAAAATTCCTTTTCTGTCAAAGATAAATGCCAGCTCACCATTTTTTCCAAGGTTACCGTCAAACTTATTGAAAACAGCTCTTACGTTAGCTACTGTTCTTGTTGTATTATTTGTAGTACATTCTACAAAAAAAGCAACACCTCCTTGTCCGTATCCTTCATATGTGATCTCTTCGTAGTTTTCAGCATCAGCACCACTTGCCTTTTTAATTGCTCTTTCTACGTTATCCTTAGGCATATTCGCCCCTTTAGCATTCTGGATACATCTTCTCAGTGCCGGGTTAGCTTCCGGGTCTGTTCCTCCGGCTTTTACAGCTAATGCTATATCCTTTCCTATTTTAGAGAATGTTTTGGCCATTTTATCCCATCTGGCCATTTTAGAAGCTTTTCTATATTCAAATGCTCTTCCCATTTTATTTTTTAAATTTCCAACAAAATTACTCAAAAGTCAACAAAAAAAAAATACCTCCAAAAAAATTGGAGGTATTCATTATTTAGAAAAATTAATTATTTTTTCTTTTTAGCTGGAGCTTTTTTAGCTGGAGCTTTTTTAGCACCTTTCTTCACAGCTTTTTTCACTGGAACAGCAACAGTCATGTCATTTTTCTTGTAAGTTTCCCACTCAGATCCTGAGATAGCTCTTACGATAACTTTTCTGTCAGCTAATCTTTCAGCGTCAGAAGCAGTTGCAGGAACAGTAGCTTCTTGAGAACCGATACCGATAGACTTAAGAGTGTTAGGGTTAACTCCTCTTGCTTCTAGAGCACCTACTACTGCAGCAGCTCTTGCTTTAGAAAGATTCAAGTTGTAAGCAACAGAACCTTTTTTATCAGTCATACCTACTACTAAGAAGTTAGCAGCATCTGCTTCTTTGATGATTTTAGCAGCTTCATCTAACTTAGCGTTAGACTGTGGTCTGATAGTAGCCTTATTGAAATCAAATAAGATATCTTTAAGAGTAGTATTGATTTTTTCTACTGGTGGCTTAGCTGGAGCTGGACATCCGTTGTATTCAGGAAGACCTGGTACTGTAGGACAAGCATCATCTTTATCTAAGATTCCGTCACCGTCTGTATCTGGCCAAGGACAACCGTTGTTTTCAGCAGGACCTGCTACTGTAGGACAAGCGTCATCTTTGTCGATTACACCGTCACCGTCTGTATCTGGCCAAGGACAACCGTTGTTTTCAACTGGACCAGCTACGTCTGGACATTGATCGTCTTTATCTGGAACTCCATCACCGTCTGTATCAGGACATCCTTGGAATTCTGGTAAACCTGGAGTATCTGGACAAAGGTCATCTTTATCTAGGATACCATCCTTATCTCTGTCTCTGTTTCCGAATCTAAATAAGATAGATGCAGAAGCTTGCCAGAAGTTAGCAACTGTAGAGTGGTCACCTGGAGTTGACACATAGTCACCTTGGATACCAAGACCGAAGTTTTTAGTTACCCAGAAGTTAGCTCCAGCACCTGTAGCTACAGTAAAGAAGTTTGATTTACCATTTTCGTTACCATCTTTCCCGTTTGGAACGCTCTCGATAAAGTTACCGTTAGCATCTACCGCATTTCTTGGGAAAGTTAGTGCACTATAGTCATGTCTTAAATAGTTAGCTCCAACTCTTAAATATGGATCAAACCAAGATTCTTCGTTCCATAAAAGACCTGCAGCGTGAGCCTGGAAACCAAGACCTGTCATTAGGAAAAATTCTTTCCCCATGTTGAATTTTTTGTTTTCAACATTTCCAACAGAAGTTTGCCAGTCGATTACTAAACCTTTTCCAACGTTTCTAGCAACTGTTAACTTAGATAGTGGAGGTGTAATAGAGAAGTTGTTCACATTGAACATACTCTTTGTCAAATTGTTAGCAGAGAACGTATTACTGAAAGTACCTCTTGCTGCTATATGGTTTTCAGCGTGAGCACCAACTCCGATCAACCACGGATTGTTGGTAGTCTGCGCGAAAACAGTAGAGGCAACAGTAAGCGCCAATGCTGAAATTCCTAATTTTAGATTTTTCATAGAATTAAATGATTAAATAATTGATAATGCAAAATAAATATAATTTTTCTTTATATACAAAGTTTTTCAAATGATTTTTAACTTTTCTTTAATATTCTGTCCAGGTTTCGTTTATTTTCTCTATCTTTTATCGCCTCCCTTTTATCGAAAAGCTTTTTCCCTCTACCAAGGGCTATAAGCACCTTTGCTTTACCTCGATCAGTGATATATAATTTTAAAGGAATAATTGTGTTACCTGCATCCTTTAACTTTTTTTCAAGTTTTTGCAATTCTTTTTTGTGCAACAGCAATTTCCGTTCCCTTTTTGTTTTGTGATTATAAAAAGTTCCCAATTTATACTCATCGATCATCATATTAATAATGTATAATTCCCCATCAATAAACTGACAGAAGGATTCTGTAATAGATGCTTTGGAAGAACGTAAAGATTTTATTTCGGTACCCGTCAAAACCATTCCGGCTTCATATTCTTCAAGAATTTCATATTCAAAGCGGGCTCTTTTGTTTAATATGCTAACTGTTTTTTCAATCTTCATCATTTTAGAATTTCGTTAATGAAATATATAAAAAATACCATACATTTAAAAACTTGACTATTATATTATTACAGAATACCCAAATTCTTTTTGTATTTTTGCGCCAAATTTACAAAACTATATGTTAACAGTATCTAACTTATCTTTACAATTCGGGAAAAGAGTTCTTTTTGACGAGGTAAATATTATGTTTACCAAAGGAAACTGCTACGGAATCATCGGAGCAAACGGTGCGGGAAAGTCCACATTCCTTAAAATATTAACAGGAAAGCAGGATCCGACAACAGGTAACGTATCTCTGGAACCAGGGAAAAGAATGTCAGTTTTGGAGCAGGATCACTTTGCTTATGATCAGTATACTGTTCTTGAAGCTGTTTTGAGAGGTAACAAGAAATTATTTGAGATAAAAGAGGAAATGGATGCGTTATACGCAAAAGAAGATTTCTCTGACGAAGATGGAATTAAAGCAGGTGAGCTAGGTGTAATCTATGATGAAATGGGAGGATGGACTGCTGAATCTGATGCACAAACCATGCTTTCAAACGTTGGTATAAAAGACGATATGCACTGGCAGGCAATGAGTGAACTTGAAAATAAAGACAAAGTAAAGGTTCTTTTGGCTCAGGCACTTTTTGGAAACCCAGATGTATTGATTCTGGATGAGCCTACCAATGACCTTGACATTGAAACGATCTCTTGGCTTGAAGATTTCCTTGCTGACTATGAAAATACAGTAATCGTTGTATCTCACGACCGTCACTTCCTTGATACGGTTTGTACGCACATCGGAGATTTAGATTACTCTAAACTTAACCTTTATACAGGTAACTACTCTTTCTGGTACCAGGCTTCTCAGTTAGCGACAAGACAAAGAGCTCAGGCTAACAAAAAGGCAGAAGAAAAGAAAAAGGAACTTCAGGATTTCATCGCTCGATTCAGTTCTAACGTTGCAAAAGCAAAACAGGCTACTGCAAGAAAGAAAATGATCGACAAGTTGAATATCGACGATATTAAACCTTCATCAAGAAGATATCCGGCTATCATTTTTGAAATGGAAAGAGAAGCTGGAGATCAAATCTTAGATGTAAAAGGTCTTGAAAAAACAAAAGACGGAGAATTACTTTTCTCTAACATCGATTTAAACCTTAAAAAAGGAGATAAAGTAGCAGTACTTTCTAAAAACTCTTTGGCGATCACTGAATTTTTCGAAATTTTAGCTGGAAACGTAGAAGCAGACAAAGGAACTGTTGCATGGGGGGTTACTACCAACCAATCTCATATGCCTTTAGACAATACTAATTTCTTCCAGGAAGATCTAAGTCTTGTTGACTGGCTAAGACAATTCACGAAAAATGATGAAGAGCGTCATGAAGAATTCGTAAGAGGATTCTTAGGAAGAATGCTTTTCTCAGGTGATGAAGCTTTAAAATCTTGTAAAGTACTTTCAGGAGGTGAAAAAATGAGATGTATGTTCAGTAGAATGATGCTTCAGAAAGCTAATGTTCTTTTATTAGATGAACCTACCAACCACTTAGACCTTGAAAGTATTACAACTTTGAACAACTCATTGTCTAACTTCAAAGGAAATCTTTTATTAGCATCTCATGACCACGAAATGCTTTCAACAGTCTGTAACAGAATCATCGAGTTGACTCCTAACGGAATCATCGACAGAGAAATGACTTACGATGAATATCTTGCTGACAAAAAAATAAAAGAATTAAGAGAAAAAATGTATTCTTAAGAATATAATTTAAATTCATACTAAACCTCAAAGTTAACTTTGAGGTTTTTTTATGTCCAGATTAAAAGTAAACATAAAAAAGCTGCTTCATTCATCATGAAACAGCTTTTTATTTTATTTAAAACAAATTTATTTTGTCAGTTTTGCTGTAGGCAGTGTCACCGCTCCCGGATCTTTCCACAATCCGTCTTTTTCGGCTTTCTTTTTGATTGCCTGAGCTCTCTTTTCACTATCCGGGTGAGAGTTGAACATTTTCTCAAATCCAGACTGTGTACTTCCTTCCGAAAGCAATGCTAATTTCTTAAAAGCACTGTAAGCTCCCACTACATCATATTTATTAGCTTTCATAAAATCGTATGAATACGTATCTGCTTCAGATTCCTGCTTTTTGCTGTGAGAAGCATCCAGAAATGCATTAGCCATCTTACCGATCTGACTGTCATTAAGAGTTGCTACAGCTGACGACGCTGATGATGCCGCATCCAGAGCAGCTGCCTTCAGATAAGCAGATTTCATAGCATCTTTGGTATCCTGATTTTTAACGTGGCCGATCTCATGACCAATTACCGCTAATAATTCGTTATCCGTCATAATATCCATAAGGGAAGAAAATACACGAACACTACCATCTGCACAGGCAAATGCGTTGATGTCTTTTACTTTATAAACCTTATAATTCAGAGTAAGACCATCCTGAGATTTGTGTTTTCCGAACAGTTTATTCAATCTCACAGTATACGGATCTTTCGGTCCCGCTACAGCATTATTTTTATCCATCCAATCTACAGATTCTTTGGATAATTTGATAGCATCTTCGTTGGTAAATGTTAAAGCTTTTGCACCATTTGAAACAATTCCGGCAGCTTTGCCAAGGTTAATTTTCTGTGCATTCATTGAGTTTATTGCCCCTAAGAAAGCGAGGCAAACGATAATTTTTTTCATAATCATTTTTAATTTGGGGCACGAAGATAGCCATTTTTTAACAATTAGAAAGTCAAAACTTAATTCCTCTTCATTCCTAAATGCTATTTTTTTTCCTTATTTTTGTGAAATGAGTCAAAAATGGATTTACAAGCCTGAACCCGATGAGGAAGTTGTGGACAGACTAAGTTCGTCACTTGGTTTTGGTACTTTTGAATCTAAACTTCTCGTTTTAAGAGGAATTGACAATTATCAAAAGGCCAGAGAATTCTTCAAACCCAATCTTAATGATATTCACAATCCTTTTTTAATGGCAGACATGCAAAAAGCTGTAGAGCGTATTGCAACCGCTATTGAAAATGGTGAGAAAATACTGGTATACGGGGACTACGATGTGGACGGAACCACGGCTGTTGCTCTAATGTATCTTTATCTCAGCAAAATTGTTGAGAAAAAATATCTGGATTATTATATTCCGGACAGAAACTCCGAAGGCTATGGAATTTCTACCGAAGGAATTGATTTTGCCAAAGAAAACGGGTTTTCTCTGATTGTTGCTCTTGACTGTGGAATCAAGGCTATTGATATGATCAACTACGCAACCAATCTGGGAATTGATTTCATTATTTGCGATCACCACCTTCCGGGTGAAGAAATCCCAAATGCGGCGGCTGTACTGGATCCTAAAAGAAGTGACTGCAGATATCCTTTCAAAGAGCTTTCCGGAT
Source organism: Chryseobacterium sp. Mn2064 (assembly GCF_049319685.1). Taxonomy (NCBI): domain Bacteria; kingdom Pseudomonadati; phylum Bacteroidota; class Flavobacteriia; order Flavobacteriales; family Weeksellaceae; genus Chryseobacterium; species Chryseobacterium sp. Mn2064. The sequence goes on along the minus strand of NZ_JBMOUE010000004.1, from coordinate 489,723 downwards.
GTGGCGTAGGTTTTAAACTCTGCCAGGGATTAAATACTATCTATAAGATTCCAGAAGCTGAGTTGTTTGAATTGACTGATCTTCTTGCTATTTCTATTGCGGCAGATATTGTTTCCATGACTGGAGAAAACAGGGTTTTGGCTAAAATGGGATTGAAAATTCTCAGAAAAACCAGAAACCTTGGTTTAAGACTTCTCATTCCTGAGGATAAACTGTCTCATTTTGAAATCTCCAACATTGTTTTTGAAATTGCTCCTAAAATAAATGCTGCCGGAAGAATTTCACACGGTAAAGCAGCTGTGGAGCTTATGGTTTCTGACAACCTGAAACATGCCAATCAGATTGTAAACGACATCATGAACCTCAACGATGAAAGACGTGAGCTGGATATGAATTCTACCCTTTCTGCTTTAAATCAAATTATAGAATCTCAGCAGGAAACCAAACATACAACCATCGTATATCATCCGGAATGGAATAAAGGAGTGATCGGTATTGTAGCTTCCCGACTTATCGAGACGTATTACAAACCTACTCTGGTATTTACAGACGGAAATAATGGAGAAATGGTAGCTTCTGCAAGATCTGTTTCTGATTTTGATGTGCATGAAGCTCTTGATATGTGTTCCGAATACTTTTTGAAGTTTGGAGGACACCATGCTGCGGCAGGTCTTTCTATGGAAAAAAGTAAGTTTGACGCCTTCAAAGAAAAGTTTGAACGTATCGTTTCTGAAAAAATTAAGGAGCATCAGAAGGAACCTTCCATTTCAATTGATACAGAAATCACGATTGATGAGATCAACAGAGAATTCATCAATTTCCACCGAAAACTGGCTCCTTTTGGACCTCATAATATGAAGCCTATCTTCACATTGACCAATCAAAAGCTCTCCGGCTATGTAAAGACAATGGGTAAAGATAATAATCACCTGAAGTTTTACATCAAGCAGGAATCTACCGGACGGAATATTGAATGTGTAGGTTTCAAACTTGGGCAATTTGTAGAAGATTTTAAGAATAGAAATTTTGACCTTGCTTTTACACTGGAAGAAAACCACTGGAAAGGCAATGTAACCCATTATCTGAATATCAAGGATGTCAAGTTTAGAGAGTAATAATAAAGCCTGAATACATATAAGATTCTGGTCAAAATATTCATATTATAAGCGTACTGCTATCCGCTGTCTATTATCCAACAAAAAATGAAAAAAATCGGTTTATTTTTCGGATCATTTAATCCAATCCATATAGGACATCTTATTTTGGCTAATTATATTCTGGAAAATTCTGATATGGATGAATTATGGTTTGTAGTGAGCCCACAAAACCCTTTTAAAGACAAAAAATCTTTGCTAAAAGATCATAACAGACTTGATATGGTACAGCTTGCGGTAAAAAACTACCCTAATATGAGAGCTTCCAATGTGGAATTTTCTCTTCCAAAGCCAAGCTATACGATTGATACTCTTACCTATCTTCATGAAAAATATCCTGAGTATTCTTTCAGTCTGATTATGGGAGAAGATAATCTGAACAGCCTTCATAAATGGAAAAATTTTGATCTATTGATCAAAAACCATCATATCATTGTTTATCCCAGAGTGTTTGAAGGAGAGAAAAAAGATTCGGAATATTTGCAACATGAAAATATCTCTCTGATAAAAGCGCCTGTAATAGAACTTTCTGCTACAGAAATCCGTAATATGCTTAAAGACGGTAAGAATGTAAGACCTATGCTGCCTCCTGAAGTTTTTGAATATTTGGATGGAAGTAGTTTTTATAAGTAATTTTGCCAAACGGAAACTGTAGTATAAGTTGGATACTCTGTTTCATTCATAATTTATAATTCATCAATCTAAACATGGATTTTATCGACAAAATATTTTCAAAATATTCTCAGGAAAAGCTAATCAAATGGTTTAAACAGATTTGTCTGGCGGAAGCTATTTCCTGTTTCTTGCTCTATTGTGTAGCCATGATTTGGATTCGATATGATGAAAACCTATACTCCATTATTTTCATTAGTGTTATTGGGAGTTTACATGGTCTATTTTTCACCCTTTATCTGATGCTCTGCCTTCCTGCAAAAAAGATTTACAATTGGGATGACGAAGATTTCGTGTTTGCATTATTATCTGCATTTTTCCCTTTTGCAACGGTTTGGGTAGATAAAAAGCTCGCCCGTTTTGACAGAGAATAAATACCATAATAAAAAAGGACCTTTCGGTCCTTTTTTTAGTATTATAAATCTCTTTTTACATGTCCTGTAGCGGTGAATGTATGATTTCCTGAGCTATTGGTAAAAGTACCGTTCACCGTAAAATCAATATAATCTCCTACAGCACCGAAACTGCTTATATCAATCACCAGGTTTCCATTACTTGGCGTAATAGCCCCTCCTGAAACTTCAAACATATAATCTGAAGTAAAACTTGCCGCAACTCCCAACATATTTTTCTGTGTGTAATAAAAAAATGGACCTGCAGGGCTCATTGAACCAATTCTCAACTGCTTCGCCGGTGTATTGGGTGATGTTGAAGTAAGACCGGTCCATTCCCCATTGATAGACCCTAAAATAGAAGTTACCGGTTGATTATCTATTTTGTAACTAATAAATTCGCTTACAGCATTACAGGCAATAATATTTCCTATGTTAAAATTATTAGAAGTTGCCGTGAAAGTCATCTGATTCGTACTCTGAAAATTAACCGTATCAAATCCCTCAAATATAAACTGAGGATTTGCCGTACATGAATAGGTCGTAAGGGTAAAATTCCCGTTAGCATCTACTGGAACTGACATATATTGAAAGTAGTTTGTAGTTCCTACTGGTTTCAATTGAACATACCCATCAGTAACATTGGCATTAGCACAGGTTTTTAGGCTTCCCTGAATTGTATAGCTGATCGAAGAAGAAGGATTTACTATAATATCTGGCAATGTGGTTATTACTCCAGAAGGGAAAGGGCCAACATTGGCTGTATAGATTACGCTGTTACAGGCATCATATACTTTTAAGATAAGAGTTTCTCCCGCCGGAACAATTCCTGATACCGTTCCTACATTATCCGTTACTCCATAAGTTTCGTACGATTGTGACATTCTCTTCAGAGTTACTCTTATATTGGGTAAAACCTGTCCAGTAGAGTTCTTCACCGTGACTTTCATCGTTGCCTGTTCAAATTGCGCATCGCAATTCCACCACGAGAAATGGCTTACTGTTCCTACGTAAGCGTTACCAATTTTTGTTGCAGAGCCTTCTTCTTGCCAAATTCCTGTGTTTTCATTAAAAGACCATAACGGAATGGTAGCCGGTGAGCTTGAAGTCTGGCTCGCATCTACAGGAACAGTGATTTCTGCTGTATGACCATTCGCAATCTGAAGGTTTTGCCCGGAGCTCCCTGTTAGTTGTACATGCAGCATTCCAAAGGTTTCCATCACTCTAGGACTTCCTGCGGAATTGGTTGCCAAAAAAGATCCCGGCATCAATTCATTCAAATACTTGTCTGAGGGTGCCAAGTGAAAAACAGTAACACTTACATTTCCAGAATAAGGATTTCCATTAGCATCTTTGAAGCTTCCATCAAATTTCACTTTTGTTCCGTTGGATAATGAAACGGTAGAAACGGAGCCTGTGGTAACATTAGCTGTTGCCGTTGCAGGAATCATCATAATATTCACATTATTTAGTCCATTGGTTGGAACCAAAACCCTTGATGCATTTACATATCCTGGTTTTGTTACTTTAATGTGAGCAAAATTTTCTTTTACCGAAGCATTCTTAAAGGTAAATACTCCTTTATTATTTGTGGTTACTGTACCCGTTCCAATTGTGACAGTTGCTCCCGAAACCGGAAGACCATTTGTATCCAGAACAATTCCCTGAAAGTTTTTTTGGGTAGAATTTCCAAAATTATAATTTGCTTGGGGAGTTGGTGTTTCTTCACCGATTTCTAAGAAAGATTCATTTTTACATGAGATTATCAATGTAAATAATAAAAATAAGAGGTAAATGTTTCTCATATGGTATTAGTTTTTGATTTTCACTAAATTAATAATAAAATACATTCCTTGATGCCCAATTCTTTTTTTCTATTAATTTTTTTAAAATTTCAACAAATTTCACTTCATCATGTAACAAAAATATTGTTTGAATTGTCTAATAAAATAGTAAAGTCATTAAAGACAAAAAAATTAACATAAATTTTAATCACTGATAATCAGTTATTTAAATTTTAATTAAAAACATTTTAAGTACTTTGCATTGCATGATACTAAATTTATTATATATCTTTGCAATGTAAAATAACAAACGATACAAGCTATTAAACCTAAAAAATAATTATCATGAAAACTCAAATTCTCATTGCAGCCCTATTTTTCAGCGGATTTGTTACTGCTCAGCAGAAGAAAGACAGTTTGAAAGTCAACTCTATTGAGGCAGTCAATATCAAGAAACAGGTTTTCAAAAAACAAGGCGACCGTCTTGTGTACGATGTAGCAGCCTCTCCTATCGCTAAAGGAACCAATACGTTCAATCTTTTGAAACAAACTCCAATGATTTCTAGTGTGGATGGGAAAACGTTGAAAATTCTTGGTAAATCTGATGCTGTTATCTACATCAACAACAAGAAAACAAATATGGATGCTGAAGCATTAATTGAGATGCTGAAGTCTACTCCATCAGAAGATATCCAGAAAATTGAAGTCATTACCGTTCCGGGAAGTGAATTTCAGGTAGAATCTAAGGAAGGTGTTATTAATATTGTGATGAAAAAGAACAAGAATAACGGCTACAACGGTACCCTGAAAATGCAGAACGAACAGGCTTATTATAACAATCCTTCTGCAGGAGCTTCTTTTAACTTCAGACAGGGAAAATGGTCCGGAAACTCCAATTTTAGAATGGGAAGCTGGACAGACAGACAGAGATATACGTTGTCTAATGGTGATCCTACTTTCAGAAATGAATCTTATGGATATAATGATGATCCTAACAAAACTTTCGGAGGCGGCTTCAATGTTGATTATGAGATCAGCAAGAAGCAAAGTGTGGGTGTTTCTTATAATATGAGATACAACAAGAGCTTCAATTCTATATTGGATGTTACCAATTTTCAAAATGGGAATATAAAAAACAGAACGGTAAACAATGAAGATGCACAGACAAGAAATCATTCTTTTAATTTAAATTATGAAATCAAGACTGATTCTTTAGGCAGCAAACTTACTTCGAACGTTTCTTACTTATGGTTCAACAGAGATAAGGTGAGCTTCAACGAAACTTTTCCTTTAAGCAATGTAAAAGACAATAATTATTCGGCTCTTCATCAATCTGTTCCTCAGATCATCAATAATTATGCGGCCAATATCGACTATCTGAAAAAAACGGCTAAAGGTGAAACATGGCTGATGGGGGCAAGCTATAACCGCACCAACACAGATAATGATACGAAGCAGGATCAATATGTAAATCAGGAATTTATTCCAGATACTTATCAGACCAACCACTTTATTTACAAGGAAAATATCTTGGGAATTTATCTTAACTATGAAAGAAAGCTTACAGAAAAGCTATCTGGGAAAATAGGAGCTCGTTACGAAATGACAAGAAGTACCGGAGACATTGTAGGCAAAGAGGGAGGTTTTACAAGAAATTACAATAACCTGTTACCCTATCTGAATTTAAATTATGCCATCAATTCCGATCATAATTTGAGCTATACTTTTTCCAGTAGAATCCGAAGACCGAGATTCTGGGAACTGAACCCTTCCAGAACGTACTTTACCCCTACCAACTATACTCAGAACAATCCTTTTATACTGGCGGCAAAATTTTATAATCAGGAGCTTAACTATATGTACAAAAATGCTTTCTACGCCAACCTTAGTTTTAATATGGTGGAAGATGCTGCAGCTTCTGATATGATTCCTTTACAGGGAACGGTAACAGCACCTAAGAAAGATGAAGACGGAAATTATATCTATGACCCGCTAGGAAACAAAATCATGGAAACGACAAGATTCCTTAGATATATCAAAACAAATTATGGAAAGAACAGAGAGCTGAGCCTAACTCTCGGAATGAACAAATCCTGGTTTAATGATATCTGGACAACCAACTATTCTGTGAACTTAGGATATATTACCTACCAAGGAGCTGTACTGGCAGATCCTACGTCCAAACCGGGACCTGAAGAAACAGAAGTGGTAGATCCATATATAATTGATATTAAAAACTATAATATGTCTGCAACCATCAATAATACGATTAGACTTTCTTCTAAAAAAGACTGGTTCCTGGGTGTTAATTACTTCTTCGCAAGCCAGGCAGCAATGGAAAGTGGGATGATTGGAGCAAGACAGAGTTTTGATATCAGTCTGAAAAAGATCATCGGAGACTGGACTGTAGTAGCGGAAGTGTATGACTTGTTCAACCAAAATTTTTACAGGGTTCAGGGAACTCAGCCCAACGGAAAATATAACAATATAACCAATTTCAATTATCCAAGATTACTGAACATCGGAGTTACGTATAATTTCGGAAATCAGAAACTGAAAAAAGCAAGGGAAATGAAATCAGCGAATGATGCTGTAAAATCAAGAACCTAATCTGGAAATACTTATTTCATCTCAACCACTCTTTAAAAAAACAAACATGAAACGTATACTTTTGTCCATCGCCATCCTATTCGGAGCCTGTGCTTTTGCTCAGGAAAAGAAATCTGATACGGTAAAAACCAAAAGCATAGAAGGCATTACCCTTACCAAGCAGGTTTTTAAAAAGCAAAGCGACCGTTTTGTATATGATGTTGCTGCTTCTCCTGTTGCTAAAGGCAATACTACTTTTGATCTTTTGAAGCAGACCCCATTATTATCTTCAACCGATGATAAATCCTTGAAAATTGCAGGAAAGAACAATGCCATCATTTACATCAACGGAAGAAAAACAAATATGGATGCCGACTCTCTGGTTCAGTTCCTGAAAAATACACCGGCAGAAAATATTCAGAAAATTGAAGTGATTACCGTTCCGGGAAGCGAGTATCAGGTAGAATCTTCGGATGGAATCATCAATATCATTTTAAAGAAAAAGATGAGCGACGGACTGAATGGAAATATGAGAATGTCTAATACTCAGAATAAATACAACTCAAGCCAGGCCAGTGTTTCTGCTAATTACCGAAAAGACAAGCTAGGAATAAGCGCCAGCGTAAGCGGAGGGCAAAATATCGAACCTCAAACCTATACGTTGAAAAACGGTACTTCAACAACTTCTAATGAATCGGTAGGAGACGTTGATGATCCGAACAAAAACATCGGCGGTTATCTTAATATTGATTACCAGCTTAACGATAAAAGCAATCTTGCCCTGTCTTATAATACATGGACTAATAAAAGTGATAATTCGACGGTAGATCTATTTAATACCATTAAGACAGAAAAGGAAACAAAATATACCTGGTCTAAAAACAGAGAGAATACAAAATCGTACAACAACTCTCTGAATTTGAATTATGAATTAAAAACAGATTCACTGGGCAGTAAATTGAACTTGAATGCAGCCTATCTGAACTACAGAAGATTTCAGAATATTGACAATCAAACCTTCATGTCAAATGCTGATAGAGACGTAATGGACAGAACAACTCAGATCAAGCAAAACCTTCCTCAGATCATCAATAACTTCTCAGGAATGGTGGATTATATTCAAAAGTTTAAAAATGACCTTACCATCTCCGTTGGAGGCAATTATAATAAAACCAAAACTGATAACGATTCTAAAAACATCACTTTTTCCTACATCCCTCTTTTGGCTCCGGATCCAAGACCGAATCACTTTATTTATGATGAAAATATCTACGGAGCCTACATCACCATTGAAAAAAAATTATCTGATAAACTTTCCGGAAAAGTAGGTGCTCGATATGAGATTACCAACAGCTTGGGAACATCTGATAATGCTCCAACAGAAGAGCTGAAAAGAATTGAAAGAAATTATAATAACTTTCTTCCTTATCTAAGTGCCAATTACGCCATTAATGATAAGAACAACATTTCTTATTCATTTTCAAGTAGAATGAGAAGACCGAGCTTCTGGGAACTGAACCCGGTAAGAAATATTCTGACAGATGCCAATTATACACAGAACAATCCTTTTGTGAAGGCTTCTTCTACCTACAACCAGGAACTTACGTATATGTATAGAAATTCGTATTTCTTAATTTTAAATCATTCTTACATTCAGGATGTTATTACTCAGGTTCCTTTACAGGGATACCCGGTCTCACCTTCCGGCAAAGTAGGAGAAAATCCGGTGCTGAGATACATCCGAACCAATTTCGGAAACAAACAGGAAATGTCTGCAATGCTGGGTCTTCAGAAAAACTTCTTTAAACAGTACTGGACAACCAATTTCAATATCGGTATTCAGCATAATATAAATAACGGAAGTCTGGATACGGATCCTACTACTGGAGATCGATTCAAAAATGAAAAAGGAGATTATATTGTGTACAGTAATAAAACAAAATCTACCAGCCTCTTAATCCAGACCAATAACACCATCCGTCTTGATAAAAAGAAAACCTGGTTCTTCGGAGTTAATTATTTCTATGTAGATAAGCAGCAGATTGAGCTTGGATCTCTGAAAAGCTTAATGAGCCTAGACCTCAGCATCAAGAAACTGTGGAACGACTGGACCTTCGCAGTGAATGCAAACGATATTCTGAATACCAATGTCATCAAAATTGAAGACCAACAGGATAACGGAAACTACAATTATATTCACCAAAACCGTTACAACAGAAATGTGATGGTAAGTGTAACTTACAATTTCGGAAACCAAAAAGTGAAAAAGGTAAGAGACATAGAAGGCGCATCCGATGCCATCAAGAGTAGAACAAGATAAGTTAATCATTCTTCATATTCAATTATTTTTTAATTATCAACCCATTGATTTGTTCAGTGGGTTTTTTATATTTATCTATGAAGAAAAATATCGTTTTTATTTTTATTTGTATAGCTATTTCCTTCGTATGGATCGGCTGTAAGGAAAAGAAAATCCATCTTGGAAATGAGATCAGATTTGATAAAGAAGAAAATATTCGCTACGGAAATCATCCTGAGCAGGTTTTAGACCTTTACATACCTGATCAAAAAAATAATCAGCAAAAAGAGGTTTTTATAATGATTCATGGTGGAGGCTGGCGCGGAGGAAATAAATCTCAACTCACATTTTTTACTCTTTCTATGATGCAGAAATTCCGGGATCATATTTTTATCAATATGAATTACAGGCTAGCTTCTGCTACTCAATATGGCATTCCCAATCAAATGAATGATATTCAAAGTGTTGTCTCGTACATTAAAAAGAAACTGAATTATACTCCAAAGCTAATACTTTTGGGAAATAGTGCCGGCGGACATTTATCTATGCTTTATGCCTATCATTTTGATGCTGATAAAAAAGTGAAAGCCGTTGTTAATATTGTAGGACCTGCTGACCTTTCAGACAGAAGCTTCACTTCTTATGAAGACTATTCATTTGTAGCAAAGCATTTGGTTGATCCTACAACTCTACCTCAAAAAATAGCGCCTGTCAATTTTGCAAGTCCTGTTCATTGGATTACAGAAGGCGTACCTCCTACTCTTTCTTACTACGGTAAAAAAGATCACGTCATTCCTCTTACGCAGAAAAAGATATTAGATTCGGTTTTAAGAAAAAATAATGTTATTCATCAATCCTACGAATTTTCTGGTGGGCATCTTGACTGGGACAAAGATAGAAATGATGATTTTTTGATAGATAAAATCGAGAAATTCATGCAACTTCTTGATAAAAAATAACACGCTCTGATTTCTCAAAGCGTGTTACATTATCTCTATCTTATTATTTATTCTGATTTTGCGATTTCTGTTCTTTCAGATATTCCATTAGCGTTGAAAGCTTCGATCTGAAAATAATACGCATCTGTTCTGTCTGCTCCTGTGAAAAAGTATTCATTTTTTCCATATACCATAATGCTGCCATACAATTTGTCTGGAGATTTCCCCCAATAGATGACATATCCGTCAGCTTCCGGATTCTGCTGCCATTTCATCCAGATGCTTCTTCTTTCACCATATTTTTTTGGATCAGCTCTTAAAGGAACAAATCCCTCTACCTTTTTAGGTTTTTCACCGGCTCCTTTTCCGAATACTCTGAAACCGCTCAAGGCAAACTTTCCGGTAGGCATTTTCAGATTTTCCATTTTAAGAAATCTTGCTGTTGCAGGTTTTTCAAGCTCAATATAATCATGAGGAACATCTTTGGAATTTTTACTTTTATCAACAATAACGTTCCATTTTTTACCATCATTTGATCCATAGATTTTATATTGATGCATTTTTCCTAAGGTCTTCCCCATAAATTCCGCATCTTGATCTGCATAGTTAATCTGTATAGCATTGATGGTAGATATCTCACCCAGATCCGTCTGAAACCATTCTCCGGCATTTCCTGTTTTAGCACTCCAATACGTTTTAATATCTTCATCTACGGCATAATTAGGCTGATAACCTCCTAATGTTGAGGATACCTGAACCGGTTTATTATAATTCAAAAGCGTCCATCCGGCAAAAAGACCTTTGCTAAAATCTTTCCCCTGTGCATATTGCGGAAGATAAGTAGGATAATCTCCGTAAGCTGTATTGCAATACATCACATCATCTTTGTCAAAACCAGCAGGCCAGATTCCCAACCTTCTTTCAAAGTTATTTTTAGTAGAAATGAAAATGGTTGAAACATGCCACCAATTTTTGTAATTATCTTCAAAAGTAGCTCCATGCCCGGCTCCTCTTGCAAAGCCACCAGGTTTATAGGAAAAAGGATTGTGCTGTTGATATTCAAATCCTTCCAAAGGACTTTTGCTGACATACACTCCATCCGAATATCCACTGAATTCCGTAGCAGGAGCTCCGTACTGCATATAATATTTTCCGTTGTGCTTCGTCATCCAGGCTCCTTCCACAAAAGGTTGCAGAAAAACATTATCATTATATTCCCCGAATCTTTCCCAACCGTGATCTTCAGGTTTCAGCCTGAGAATCGGTTTTACGAAACCTTCAGACTGAAGATTTTTAACTTTCACTTCGGTTCCCAGTAATGGCCATTCATTACTTGATCCCCAGTACAGGTACAGTTTGTTTTTATCTTCATCATAATGGAATGCCGGATCCCATGCTCCTACTTTTAAGGTATCTACTGCAATTTTCCAGTCATCTTTTGTAGGATTAGTACTTTTCCAGATCGGAAAATCCTGTTCCCACGTAGAGCCGAATACATAAAGTGTATCTTTCATCGCCCAAACTGCCGGAGCATTGAGATCGTGGATATATTTGTTGTCTCTGAGGAATTTTCTTTTCACAAACTTCCAGTCCAGCATATCATCGCTGTACCAGTACCCTTCCTGATTGGTAGAAAACAGAAAAAGCTTGTTTTTAAAATTGACGATAACTGGATCTGCCGTAGCACGGTGTTTTCCCTGCTTGGAAAAAACTTCAAAAGGAGTATATCCGTAGTCTATATTGATAGGGTTACAGAACGTTTTCTGCTGTGCTTCGACAAATATTCCCAGGAGAATTGCCAGTGATAAAAAGTATTGTCTCATTCTTAGATTTTGAACATTCAGGGCAAAGTTAACCAACTTTTTTGGGTTTCCTCCAGATAAAACCGTCTAAAAGATAATGAGTAAGCTGTGGAACAACCAGTAGCGGAACCAAAAACTGAAGCAGATTTTCTGAAATATTCAGATTCAATGAAAAATGTTCATTCCAAACTAAAGTTTCCCATAAAAATTCTTCAAGAAAAGCAAATCCTACGAGAACTCCAATAAACAAAAATATTCCCATTAAGGATTTAAAAATCAAAAGTCTGTTCAGCTTATTAGAGTCTCTTTGTTTTATTTCCCGAATATAAATGAGTGCGATGTAAGGAATACCATGAGAAATGACGTTCAGGAAAGTGAAAAGAAGGTCATTATTAAAATATACAATCCCGAAATACCAGGAAAGATAAGTTCCAATGATGAGCATCGTTTTAGGAATATTGAATTTACCTGTTTTAACAGTTTCAAAAATAGTTTTAAAAAACCAAAGTATAAGTATTCCAAAGTATATTACGGTAATACTGCTTAAGTAGTCCGGAAGACGTTGAAGCCAATCAAATTCATTATTAACGAACCAGGAAAACGCTCTTGGTGTCTTGAACCAATACAACATAGGATATATTGTTGCCGCATATACTGCTACCTCATCTATTTTTTTACTCCAGTTATTAGGTTCAAACCGGGCATATATTCTCATAAAGCCATATTGCTGACGGATAAAATGAAAAACGGCAACGAGTGCCAGTATCGACCAGAATGTCAGGCTTCCCCACTGAAACAGAAATATTCCTATTCCCCAACTTATCACAGGAACACCGATATACAAGAGTTTTCTCTTCTGTACCTCCCCTTTTATAAAATACGTTTTGAACAGTGTGGAATAAACATGAGCAACATCTACAAAAACAATAAGAAAAAGCCAAGTGTAGAAGGAATAGGTATTTTCTAATTCCTGAATTTGGGTCTGAAAAAAGAAAATAATCAACAGTACCAGAAAAGGAGGTGATAAAATAAACCACCAGTCTGTTTTTGCATTTTCTATCCAAGGTTGTTTCATACTTCTTTATACCATTTGTTCTGCAGTTCTTATTCCCTGATAAAAGGCTTCTTCAAAAATAGAAATTCCTGAAAGGTCTGAATGGGCAAAGAAAATTTTCCCTTCAATAGGTTCTTTCGCCAATTGAGCTGCTTCTCCAAAAATCTGTCCCGGAACCGGAGCTATCATGGCGTGCCCAATTTTGTGAAACTGCATTTCGATGATGAAATCTTCAATTAATGGATGGGCTTTCTTTAGATCTTCCAAAACTAAGTTTCTCAGTTCAGCTTCCTTCATAGCATACAGCTTCTTTCTTGCCTTCTTACTATCGTTACTGGAAAAGCTTCTATAGTAGGTAATGACTTTTTCGTTTAAAATCTGATCTAGGTTCTGATGCTGATCATAAATATACCCTAATCCGGATGATCCGTAGATCACATTATCCCAGGCAAGTTCCTCATCTCCTCCAAATTCATTCTGCAGTGTAATGGTCGTAAGAAGCCAGGGAACGTAATGAAATGATGATGCTTTTTTATGGGTAAGAATTCTTTCATTCACAAACTGAGGGGTTGCAAACAATACTTTTTCCGCAATAATTTTTTTGGTTTTCTTGTTAACATTGTCGAAACTTAGCACTTCAACCTTATCATTAATTTTCACCTCAAAAACCAGCTGCCCTGTCAAGTGTTTTCCTTCCGTATATTTTGACAAGTGCTTGGCCAGTCTAGCATTTCCTTCCGGCCAGGTAAAAACCTGATCTTTATATTTTTTGCTCCAGGTATTTTTTCTTCCTGCAAAATAATGAATCCCGGCCCACGCTGAAACGTAATCAATTCCTAATCCATAATCATCTCTACAGGAATAATCTAATAACCACATAAGCTCTTCTGACTGAAATTTCAGCTCAGCAAGCCAATCTTTGAAAAGGATGTTTTCTAATTTCAGGACCTCATCTTCTCTACTGGAATCCTGTACAGGAATAGTAAACCAATATTTCCCTTGTGCATCTTTTTTCTCACGGAAACGGTCCATTATGGTAAAGAATCGGGTAAGTTCCTTTTGAGTTTCAGGCGAAATTCCCTTTTGTGGAACAATATCATTCTGCCATGCGTTTTTGAAGAATAATCTTTCCTGCTGTGGAAAAGTCATCTGATACTCATCTAAAACAGGCTCTCCGGTTTCATCGTCTCCAAGATAGATTTCACATTCTTTCAAAAAATCGATAATCTCCGTGTTTTCTTTATTGGGTAAAGGTAAGTAATGGGCTCCCAAGGGAAATTTTGAAAACTTGTTCTTTCCGTTGGAAGAGTTTCCTCCCAAATGATTTTCCATTTCCAAAAGAAGGTAATCATTTTGATTGTTCTGACTGAAGAACCGGCTTGCAGAAAGTCCTGAAATTCCTCCACCTACAATAAGGTAATGGGTGTGGATAACTTCCGAAAATTGTGGAAAGTCTTTTGCCCATAACTGATGCCCAAGAACATGATTGGTACCTGTAACCTTCAGCAGCATCGATTTTACCTTCTTTCCGCAATATTGCAGAAAAGGGAGCATAAGACTCCCTAAAAATAAAGTTGTAAGAAACTCCTTTCTACTGTACTTTCCCCCACTCTTCATCAAAATAACGAACTAATATCTGGTTATCCAGACGGTTAATTTCTACATCTTTCACCATCATATCTTTATTGAAGTAAGACATCTGTGAAAAGTTGTAATCATAATATTTTAAATTGGGCAATCTCCTATAGATTTTTCGATTAACGGGTTCAAAAGACGCCATTGAAAAACCCCATTCTCCAAACGACGGCACATAGGTATGATAAGCGGTTGTAAAAGGAAAAATCTGATTCATTGTTTTTTCAATACACCAGAAAGATTTGGGAGCAAAATAAGGCGATGTTGTCTGTACCACAATTTTAGTATCCGGTGTGGTAATTTTTTCGAGCTCTTTATAAAACTGCAGTGAATACAATTTTCCTAAACTGTAATTGGAAGGATCCGGAAAGTCTATAATAATAACATCATATTTTTTTTGGTTCTCTTTTACCCAAATATAGGCATCTTTGTTGATGACTTCTACTTTAGGATTGGATAAAGAACTGTGATTGAGCTGGCGCATGGTTTCATTAGTTTTGAAAAACTGTGTCATATCGCCATCCAAATCTACAAGGGTTATTTTTTTTACTTCTTTATATTTCAGTACTTCACGAACGGCAAAGCCATCTCCGCCTCCCAGAATAAGAATATGGTCTATATTCTTTGACATTGACATCACAGGATGAACCAGGGCTTCATGATAACGGTATTCATCTGTAGAAGAAAATTGGAGATTGTTATTGAGATACAGGCGAAATTCACGGTTATTCCTTGTTAAAACAATTCTCTGATAAGGAGAACTCTTGGTGTATACCACATTTTCTCCGTAAAGTTTTTCTTCTGAATAAGAGAGAATTTTGTCAGAGAATATAAAAAGAGTAAGCAACAATACGAAGGCTCCAATAGACTTTACTTTTAAAGATACAGGTTTGGAAAGCTCTTTTGTAAGGTAAAAACATAGAAATATGGCAATGGAAATATTAATAAGTCCAAAGAATAAAGGCGTCTTTACAATTCCAAGATGCGGAATAAGCACCAGAGGAAATAGTATAGAGGCTAAAAGGGCTCCAATATAATCAAAGGCAAAAACATTCGACACCAGGTCTTTGAATCCTATTCTGTCTTTAAGGATATTCATCAAAAGCGGAATTTCAACTCCGACTAAACATCCTGTAAAAAAGACGAACAGATAAAGAACGGCTTCGAAATGAGCCATCGTATTAAAAAGAATGAATAATACAACGGAGCTGATTCCCCCCACAATTCCTACCAGAATTTCAATCTCTACGAATTTATCGATGAGGTTTCCTTTGATGAATTTTGCCAGATAGGAACCTACTCCCATCGAAAACAGATATACTCCGATGATAAAGGAAAACTGCTTTACAGAATCTCCTAAAAGGTAACTTGCCAAAGCCCCGGCCACCAGTTCATAAATCAATCCACATGTCGCAATGACAAATACCGAGAACATTAAAAGCAGTTCAAGAGGTATCCTCTTTTTATCCATGAATTGCAGCGCTTATAATCATTGAAATTCCGATGATAAATGCTCCGAAAACAATCGCCAGTGCTATATTTTTATTTTGAGCAATCTCATGCCATGTTTTCTCCGGTGTCAGCTTTTCAATAATGAAATAACACACGAGCAGAATAATGATTCCTAAAAATGAGTAAAGCACCGAGTTGAGTATAGGCAGTACATTGATGTTGTCCATAGTTTTATATTTTTATTTGTGATAGTATCTGTAAAATCCTGCTCTGGAATGACTTCTTGTGGTTCCGTCGCGATAGTTCTCTGTTTTGGTACAGTCGCAGAACTGGTTTCCTGTGAAGGTAAGATATACAAACCATCCCAGGAAAAAACTTCCGATGGCAAAAAGCTGCCAGTTATTTTTGATATAATTGATGATTTTCTGCATAGCTTAATTGGTGGGAGAATAAGGTGAGTTGGAACTGTTCTTCCATTTATTGGTTTCAAAGATACTTTTGGCCAGATAGCTTAATCCTGCAAAGAGAACTAAACAGATGAGCACAATAGCAAAGTTCCAGAAGGAAACCGGAAGCCATATTGCTTTAATCTTGACAGAAGAGTTCTGCTCATATTTACTGGGATATCCATAATCAGGGACCATATTGATCAGAATAGAATCCAGTTTTCCCATTTCTTTAGGAGTTTTGAGAAGGCCTGCTTTTTCTATAATTGCATTTTTCAGAGCTTCTTTATCTGTGTAAGAATTGATGCTTTTATCTTTATCATTTTGTAAAAAGAAAGTTCCCGTTTCGTTCTGAATGATAGAAAAATCTCCTTTTTCAGGTCTGAATCCTGATTTGAACGGATCTGTAACTCCACCTTCTTTTTCTGCTGATATCAGGAAATGATAGGTTCCGCCAGGGATCCCACATATATTGAAGTCTTCGCTTTTGCTTCCTTCGCTCCAGCTTTCTCCATCTTCAAATCCGGAATAGCGTTCTATATCTTTAGAGGCAGATATCACCTCATTCGTCTTTTCATTAACCAGACTTACCCCTACGTTGGCCCAGGAGTTGTCTACGTCTGAAAAAGCATGTATTTTCAATGGGGCAGATCCACCAGAAAGAGTAAAGCTTTTGCTTACCATTTCTTTATCATTCACCTCAGCAAAATTAATATTCTGCTCAAATACGGTTTGGTTACTTCTTGAAGTGACAACATAGAGCTGGAGTAAACAAATCAGCAAAGCGGTAACCGCCATAATGTTTGTGCACTGTCTCACATTATACGCAAAGGGCTGAATAATTCCTATTCCGGTACGATAGGGCAATTCTTTTATTCCAAAGGCTTTTCGAATTTCTGATCTTGAAATATGTTTCCCATTGAAAAATTCTTTTGAAGCACCATATTCTTCTCTGGAAATCATTTCTGCTCCGTTCACATATTCTTTATAGGTAGCCAGACCAAACTTAAGCTTATCTTCGAAAAAGCCTGTTGCAGCATAAATACTGCATGGCGTTGTCTCGTACCATCTGTAATTTTTACCATTAGCTTCTGCGTAATATTTGTATTCTTTGAAAGCGAAATCTACGGGACGGAGAACTACCCAGTGTCCGTCACTTTCACTAAGAAAAATATTGTTACCTGCTTTATCTTTTAAAGCATATTCTCTCCAGAAGGTATCGGAACCATATTTTTTAATGACGATGTTCATCACCCAATATTCAGTCCCATAAAGTATCCCTTTACGTCCTACTTCCAGAACAACATTTTCTACGAGTTTTTTAATAGTTTTACTGGCGGTGGTTTTTCCTATTGTAATAAGCTTATCACAATGGCTACAAATAAATTCTTCAACGGCGAAATCGATCGCCATCTGATTATTATTGATTTGGCAAATGGGACAAATGTGATCCATTTTTTATCGGTAAATTTTGTGTTTTTGAATGGTGTTAGCTTTAAAATACTGTATCACTTCATCCGCAATCTGTTCTACTTTCAACGTGTTATCCTGAGTATAATTACACAGAAAAACATCAAAAGTAAGCTGCTTAAACTCTGGCCATGTATGAATACAAAGATGGGATTCTTTAAGACAAACCGCAGAAGTAAAACTTTGGTTATCAAAAACATGATTTGTAACGCCTACAATTTCTACGTCTTTGGTAGCCAGAATATGTTCTGTAAATTCTAAAAATCCTTTACTGTCTAATAACAAATCTTCTGACTCTGTTTCCAAAGTCAGAAGAATATGTAAGCCTTTATTTGATAATGATTTCAATTAGTTTTTTTTCGCAAATATATTATTTTTTGGGAAGAAAGACTTCGGCAAGCATACATCTTGCGCTTCCTCCTCCGTTTACTTCAATGGTATTCAGATCTGAATAAATAATTTCACAGTACTTTTCAATAGCTGCTATCTGCTCTGCTGTTAAAGACTGATAAGCAGTCTGGCTCATTACCAGAAACCTCTCTCCATCTTTATTCTGAACCTGAAGCATATTTCCTGCAAACTGCTGCATCTGTTCTTCAGAAATTTCAATGATTTCTTTTCCTGAATTTTTGATGGTTTCAACCACTTTTTCTCTTTCCAGCTCATCATCAATACAATCCAGACAGATGACAACAAACTTATCTGCCACACACATCATTACATTGGTGTGATAGATTGGAAGTCTTTCTGTACCTACTGTTTGAAATGAATGGAAAACGACAGGAGTGAATCCGTATTTTGAACAGAATTCTCTAAACAGATTTTCATCTAATCTCAAAGAAACAGAACCGTAAGCAATTTTTTGATCATGATCGAAAATCATACTTCCTGTTCCTTCCAAAAAATGTCCCTGAGTTTCCGAGAAAGACCAGTCATCAACATCAACAACATCAAATCCCTGGTCTTTGATGGTTTCAATGATGTCATCTCTTCTTTCCACTCTTCTGTTAGAAGCAAACATAGGATATAAAACTACTTTTCCGTCTTTATGAAAACTCACCCAGTTATTAGGAAAAATAGAATCCGGTGTATGGGGATCCAAAGTATCTTTTATGGTAATTACATTAATTCCTTTTCCTCTCAGCTTTCCGACAAAAGTACTGAACTCAGCCAACGCTTTTGACTGGATATCCGAACCTGTCTGTTCTACCTGGAAATAATTATTCTTTGCTGTCTCAGCGTTGTAACCGAAAGCTATCGGTTCTATCATTAATACTGTATCTGTTGTTTGCATTGTTTATTCTTGTTTAATAAAAATATTCAAAATAATTGAAAGTTCATCTGGATGCTCAAAGAACCTTCTGGTAAAGACCTTACCATTTTTGTCGGTTATCTCAACATTGTAATCTTCTCTGCAGATAAATTCTGTCAGGAAATTATAAAACCTCGGAGATAAAGAAATACTACTTCCTAAATAATCTTCTTTTTTTATCGGGGTATCTGAATGTAATTTATTATAAATTATTCCAAGTTCGTGGGAAAAAATTTCAGAAGTATCTAGATTATCAGAAACTCTCTCCGTGATTTTTCGGGACAACAAGACTGAAGGTGAATAAATATCAAATTCAGGTATCCCCATTCTATTGTTTTTCCGGTAAGTCCCTCCATATCCTCGTACCTTTACTATTTCATTTTTAATTTTTCTTTTATTTCTGATCAATTTCCCATGTACCAGGTTATAATATCTTTTTAAAGGGTATTTGCTTTTTACTTTCCCATTGGCATGAATAGATCTTATTTCCCAAAGAATATATCTTCCATCATTAGCCGTATAATAAATATATTTATTTCTGATCTGATTGGGAATAAAAAGCTCTTCATCATACAACAAATCATCATATTTTACAACCCTGCTTTCTATTTTCCCCTGAAAATAAGATTCAATATAAATTGAGTCCTGACTTTTAGTTATAACATCTCTTTCTTTATTACGTATAAAATTATAGTTATTTAGCTTATTGGGTGATACATAATAAGAAGAATCTATTTCAAAGCCATTTTCATAAAGCAATTTCTTCGTATTTGTTCCATTTTGATAAAACCTATAATACCCGTTATCCAAAGTATTTTCATTAAAACTCGTTAATGAATCGTTTGAATTAAAAACAAAACGTTTCCTATAAAACTCGTTTTTCCCAGTTTTTGTGTCCAGAAAATTACCCTCATAATTAATATTTTTAGGATTATTAAGATCCGGACGGTAATTTTTAGAAATACTGATTTTTCCCCCAGATTTAGTCTCCTTTTCAATAGACAGTATCATTCCATTGTCAGCATATGAAATTTTAATCTCTATATTTTTAGATATTATACGGGATAATCTATTTTGTTTGTCGTAAATGAGCCAGGAGGTTTGGGTAATATTTGAAGTGATTATTTCATTTTTATCAGCCAGTATTTCAATTCTATTAATCTCTACTCCATTTTTCTTTAAAACAGCAGTTTTAATATTATACTTTTTGTATGTTTCAAGGTCTCCAGAATATATTTTCCTCCAATCAAAAAGCTGTGCACCCGCTTTTATAAATGGAAAAAAAATCACAAATATGAAAAATAATCGACCCAAAATATCCTATTCTCTCACAAGCGGCATTGTAGAGCATCTCAACAAACCACCCATTTTAGAGATTTCTCTGTAAGGTATTTCTTCTACTGTCATTCCCCACTCGTCTCTCAAATGGTTGTTCATTCTGGTAAATGCTTTGTCTGAAACCACTACATCAGGAGAGATTGAGAAAATGTTCGGGAACATTTCAAACATTTCTTCATCATTGATGTGGAAACAGTTTTCTTCTCCAAAGATATCGATGATCAGACGGTAATCGCTTTCATCTACAAACCCGTTCTTATAGATAATACATTTATCTTCTCCTACAGGATTGAAAGTACAGTCTAAATGAAGAATACCTTCAAACGGAACTTTATCGTTTTTCTTCAGTTCAAGATCTATAATTCTTTTTTTCGGAAAATATTCTTTTATAATTTCAATGGCGTACTCGTTGGTTCTTGCCGTTTTATAGTTTCTATAGTCTTCGCTGAAACAGGTTCCTATAAAAATAAAGTCGTTCCAAACGATTACGTCCCCTCCTTCGATGTGAGCTGTTTCCGGAAGGTTGATAATTTTTCTCCAGGCTACTTTTTCAAAAACGCTTTTGTATGCTTCCTGCTCATCTGCTCTGTCAGCAATAACGTTTGAAATAATCATTTTGTCGTCAATCACAAAGGCTACATCTCTTGAAAAAACCTGGTTGTAATCTTGGATAATACTGGGACGGAGTACTTCAACGTCATACTTTTTTAGAACAGCTTCAAAGGCGTTCATTTCGTTGATGATATCCTTTTCTTTAGGATAAATGTTGTGTTCTATTGAATAGTACGACTTGGCGTCATAACTTTCTTCTAAGGTGGGAACTGGGCCCAATGAATTAGGTTGGCCCAATACTACAGATCTTAGCCTTCCCGTTTCGTTTTTAATGTTTAGTCTCATAAAGATTTATGCAATACTACAAATATAAGTAAAGGTCTCTATCTGGAAAACTTTTGTCTGATTTTCTGCTTCAAATTTGATAGCAGCAGAGATATCCTTTTCTTAATTCTATTTTTTCCTGCAAGCCGTATGTTCTATTTTCAGACGGAAATTCATAAAAAACTATCTTCCACCTATATAGGGTTCAAAATCTCTTCATATTATTCAAATAATTTTCATACATTAGTGATATAATTCTCGCGAAATTATACTTTTTAAAACTTTACTATTAACATCAAAACAACAAAATCATGAACAAAAACAATTCTGTGCTGAAGAATGCACAAAAACTAGGAAGAGAGCAACAAAAATCAGTAATGGGAGGAGCTCCTATTTCAACAGGCAGAAGATGCTGTGAATGGGACAATACAGGAAAATGCTTTATCTGGACTTGTGACAGATGCCAATGCCCATAATAAATTCAGAAACCTGCTTTTTCAAGCAGGTTTCTTTTTATCTCGCCCGGTTTTCTTCTTCAGTTTTCTGAATTTCTTTTACCTGATACTTCGAAGTTCCAAAATTATAACTCAGCGACACAAAAAGCCTACTGCTATCCCACCAATGCGTAAACCGATTATCCATAATCTGCTTATGCCGAAATTCTAAACGCTGATCGTAAGAGTCAAATAGATTGGTGTACCCTATTTTTGTATTCAATTTATTATCAAACCATGACTTCTGAACAGATACATCAACATTATATCGTGGTTTAATGATATAAAGACTATTTCCTGTTTTGGATTCATAATTGAAAAAAAGATTAACAGTATATCCTTTTGAAAACGAAAATACCTGATTCACTCTTACTTCATAATTATAAATATTCAGTGCAAAAACCTCATCCAGATAAGGTCTGAACTCATAATTGTAATATCCTGAGAGTTGGGCCGTGATATTCCACCAGTTTGTAATTTTTATAGGCAAACTTGTTTCCAGAATGGCAAAATTCCGGTAAGGAAGATTGGTTCCAAGATATTCCAATACATTGGTCTCAGGATTGTATAGAGGATAGCGGGTCATTACATCTTTCTCTTTTCCAACCGTAAAGTTTGTAATCCAGTTTTTGTAGCGAAAAGAGGCTTTGATCTGACTGGTAAAAGAAGGTTGTAAATAGGGATTTCCGATCCAGTAATTCAAAGGGCTAAAGTAAAATCGAAAAGGATTCAGCTGTGAGAAGACAGGTCTTGTGATTCTTTTGCTGTAAGAAACTGAGAGTTCGCTGGATGGATTAAAAGTGTAGCTTACACTCAGAGATGGCAACCATTTCAGATAATTCCTTGCAACGGTTGAATCAATAGTAACGGCATCTGAAATACTGCTGGTATTTTCAAATCGAAGTCCGGCATTGATCTGTAGTTTATCAAACTTTTGTCTGTAAGCCAAATAGCCTGCCCAAATTTTCTCCTGATAAGAAAAAACATTACTTCTTGAAGGATCGAACACAAATTTATTTCCTACTGATAAAGTATCGTAACGAATATTATTATGCGTATCTGAAAAGCTGTATTTAGCCCCAGCTTCAATATCTGCATTTCCAATTTTTTGAGATGCATCCACCTGAGCAGTATAAATTGTAATTTTATTAAAAAGATCAGATTTCCAATACGATAAAACGGCTGCTAAAGATTGATTTCTATTAATAAAATCATCTTTCTGTTTGTTTTGAACCGATAGATAATTCCCTAGAAAACTGAGTTTAAAATCTTTATTATGATAGGAATAATCTGTAGTGATTCCAAAGTTATCCTGGCTGTAACTTGATGGATTTTCACTTTGGGTATTCAGTACGGTTTGAGTTTCTGTTTTATCAGTCGTAAACAAAGATCCATCCCTGGAACGCATATTCTCGCGAAAATTACCTCTCAGATTCACGCCAAGTCTGTTTTTATCATTTAATCTGAAATCTGCTCCTGCCAGGATAGCGTACACGTTAGCATCATCTTTCTGATAGGCCTTGGTTCTCATAATATCTGTACTTGCCAATTTCTGTAAAGCATTATACCGATATGTTGAAATTCCTCCATTATAGCCAGCCTGCAAATTATAGGTAACTTTATTGGTATTGTAGGAAAGATTTAAGGCATTTTCCCGGTAATTGAACTTATTCACATAGATATTCCCGCTATAGCTGCCTTTCCAACCCAAACTGGTGTTCTTCTTCAATCGTATGTCAATAATTCCTTTGAATTCTGCGTCATATTTTGAAGAAGGATTGGTGTTTACTTCTATAGATTCAACGATTTCCGGTGAAAGAGAACTTAGATATGCCTGTAATTCCTGGCTGCTCATCACCACCGCTTTTCCATCAATAAAAATAGCAGGAGTTATCCTTCCGCCAATAAAAATACCTCCTTCCTGATCTATGGTAACACCCGGTGTTTTTCTTAAAACATCTAAAAGATTGGCAGAAGTTTTAAAGTCTTTATTTCCGGAAACAGCCATTACCAGATTTCCTTCATTCAATTTTACTTTTCTGGGGGCAGAACGGATAATAACTTCCGAAATATCTGTAGTAGAGGATTTGGATTGAACGACAGAATCCGAAACTTTTTCTCCTGAAACTTCCTGTGCTTTTCCTAAAAACCCAAAGAGTAACAGTAATAAAAAAAGCCTTAATTTGATGATCATAAATTTTAATTTTTATGAAATCAAAAGTATGGGCTTAGGGCAAAAAACAGGTTTTGAGATTAAAATCCCGCAGTACGAAATTATAAATTTGAACTTTGGAATGTAGATTCAGTAAGGGTTTGCGACTGTTTGTACAAAAGAGGGGTTGTATTCTTAATCTTTTTAAATGTTGAAAAAAATGTTGATTTGGAATTGAATCCAACTTCATAGCCTATTTCTTCAATCTTCAGATAAGAGCCATTTTCTATTTTTTCACAAGCTTCATTAATCCTGTGTTCATTAATGTATGTTGCAAAGCTTTTTTCCAGATTGTCATTCAAAAGTTGGGAAAGCTGATGAGCGGGCATATTCATTTTTGAAGCTAGATCGCTTAGCTTAAGGTTCGGATTTTTGTAAAGTTCCTCTGCATTCATCAATCTTTCTAATTTTGAGACAAAGCTATCGGCCTGCACCTCTGAAATCTTTTTGTTGGAATATCTTTCAACTTCTTTTATTGGAGAAATCTGTTGGTATTTTTTATTAAATAAAATCAAAAAATTAGCATACAAAACGAATGAAAATACAAGGCTTCCTCCTGCACAGTAAATTTGCACCCAACCTGTAGAAATCAACTGATACGTTAAAAAGATAATCACATTACTGATAAGAACAGGAAGCACAAACCTATTAGAACTTTTGCTGTTTTGTTTTGAAAAAGTATAGTATTGGTAAACTGCAAGAAAGACAAATACAGACCATACTGTATAAATAAACGTTCCGAAATAATGATCCCAAGTGATGGGAAAAATTAAATAAAGTAACCCTACAGCTCCTAAAATAATAGTCAGCAGACCAAAAATTTTTCTACAATTCTTCAGATCAAACTGTTCCTGCTGAAAAGAGGATTTGATAAAGTAGTATAATGCAGGTCCTGTAAAAAATAATGCCGATAATCCCAAATGCGGAATGATTCTTGGCAAATCGGGATAAAAGTAAATACATACTGAAATTCCCACCCTTGAACTCAACATTAA
Organism: Chryseobacterium sp. Mn2064; assembly: GCF_049319685.1. Taxonomy (NCBI): domain Bacteria; kingdom Pseudomonadati; phylum Bacteroidota; class Flavobacteriia; order Flavobacteriales; family Weeksellaceae; genus Chryseobacterium; species Chryseobacterium sp. Mn2064. The sequence goes on along the minus strand of NZ_JBMOUE010000004.1, from coordinate 464,809 downwards.
GAGAAGTAGTCCCAGAAAAAAATCCGGAAGAAATTTCAGTTTTTTTACAAACAACAGATAAATACCCAGCAGAAGTCCATTGAATGCTCCTACTGCGCTAAAAAAGAATAACATCTGTTGTCCAAAAGTCATTGGGTATTAATTTTTACAGTATAAATTTAATCAAATTATTATATTCCATTTCGGAAAAAGTTAGTAAAGTATCAAAAATTCTTAACTCAATAGATTTTGTCCGTTTTTACGATGTGTTTTCCATCTTCTTCAGAATGAGTGCTCGTAAACGTTCTTCATGATCATCACCCCATTTTCCCAATGCAGCAATTACCGGAATCAATGTAAGTCCAAATTCTGTAAGATTGTACTCTACTTTTGGTGGCACAACAGCGTAAATTGTTTTAGCCACAAGCTCATGATCTTCAAGTTCCTTCAATTGTACATTCAATACTCTGCGAGAAGCATCGGGGATCTTTCTCTGAAGTTCACTTGGTCTTTGATATCCTTCATGAATAAACCATAACAAACGGATTTTCCACTTGCCATACAGAACTTCTGCAATAAGATCAAGCCCACAATTCAGATTGGGTGGAATTTTTCTTTCATACATACAACAAATGTAGTACAATGACATGAGATAGCAATATGGGATAAATTTATCCCTATGTGATTCGTAACCCCGTACTTGTAAGAGCCTTACATACTCCTGAAATTTGTACAAAAAGAAATCATGACAGAATTATTTAATTTCAATAACGAATTATCAGGTAAGATTGCTTTGGTAACCGGTGGTACAAAAGGAACGGGAAAAGCCATCGCAGAAAGATTGTTAAAAGCCGGAGCTACTGTAATTGTCAGTGCGAGAAATCATCCCAAAGAAATCAGTAATCAGCTCCATTTTATGGCAGGAGATCTTAGCCTTGCAAAAGACACGGAAAACCTTGTAAAGGAAATTCTTTCTACTTTTGGCAAGCTTGATATTTTAATTAATACTTTAGGCGGTTCAGAAACTCCAGGTGGTGGTTTCTCAGTTTTGAGTGATGAAGATTGGGAAAGTACGATCCAGACCAATCTTTTGGCCCCCGTTCGTTTAGACAGAGGATTTCTACCCCAAATGATAGAACGAAAAACAGGTGTGATTATTCATATTGCTTCTATTCAGGGAAGGCTTCCTTTGTTTGATTCTACTCTGCCTTATGCAGCAGCCAAAGCAGGGCTTATCAACTACAGTAAGGGCTTGTCAAAAGAAGTGTCTCCAAAAGGTGTTCGTGTTCTTACTGTTTCTCCGGGTTGGATTATGACTTCATCTGCAACCCGGATGATGGAACGTATTGCAGAGAGTTCAAAAACCTCAATAGAAGAAGCCACACAAAGTGTTATGGATGCATTAGGAGGAATTCCTATCGGCAGGCCGGCTCAACCGGAAGATGTTTCAGAGTTTGTTGGATTTCTGGTTTCTCCCCGTGCAAAGTATTTAACAGGTACTGAATATGTGATAGATGGAGGTACTATTCCCACGATATAGTTATTTAATGTATTCCGTTTTGATTATTTACCTTTAAATAATGAGCCATAAAAAAACCCAAAGCTTGCTTTGGGTTTTTTTATGGTATAAGCAAATATTATCTGCTTGCAATATCGATGTAGTTTCTTTCCTGAGCACCTTGGTAAACCTGTCTTGGTCTTCCGATTGGGTCTCCTTTCAGTCTCATTTCTTTCCACTGAGCGATCCATCCTGGAAGTCTTCCTAATGCAAACATTACTGTAAACATTTCTGTAGGAATTCCTAACGCTCTGTAGATGATACCTGAGTAGAAGTCTACGTTTGGATATAGTTTTCTTTCTACGAAGTACTCGTCTTCAAGAGCTACTCTTTCTAACTGCATTGCAATGTCTAGAGCTTTATCCTGGATTCCTAATGCTTTAAGGATATCATCAGCAGCTTTCTTGATAATTTTCGCTCTTGGGTCGAAGTTTTTGTAAACTCTGTGTCCGAATCCCATTAGACGGAAGTTATCTGCTTTATCTTTTGCTTTAGCAACATATTTAGATACGTCACCACCATCTTTCTCGATAAGTTCAAGCATTTCGATTACCGCTTGGTTAGCTCCACCGTGAAGTGGTCCCCAAAGTGCAGATACCCCAGCAGAGATAGAAGCGAAAAGACCTGTGTGTGCAGAACCTACCATTCTTACTGTAGAAGTAGAACAGTTTTGTTCGTGGTCTGCGTGAAGGATTAATAATTTATCTAAAGCATTTACAACTACCGGATCGATTTCGAAATCAGCATTTGGTAATCTGAATGCCATTTTGTAGAAGTTCTCTACGTAGTTTAGGTTGTTGTCTCCGTGGTTTAATGGTAAACCTTGAGTTTTTCTGTAAGTCCAAGCACAAAGGTGAGAGAACTTAGCGATCATAAGCTCAGCAGCATGATCCATTTCTTCTTTAGAGTTTACGTTAACGGCTTTCGGGTTGAAAGCTGTCAATGCAGATGTCATAGAAGATAAAACTCCCATAGGGTGAGCAGAACGAGGAAAAACATCAATGATTTTTTTCATTTCGTCTGCGATGAAGTTATATTTTTTAATATTGTTGTCGAATGAAGTAAACTGATCCTGAGTAGGTAATTCTCCATGTAATAGAAGATACATTACCTCAGTGAAGTTAGATTTTTCAGCAATCTGCTCGATCGGATAACCTCTGTAGAATAATTCTCCCTGATCTCCGTCTAAGTAAGTGATGTCGCTAATAGTAGCTCCTGTATTTTTGTAACCTAAATCCAGAGTGATCAAACCTGTCTGGTCTCTTAATTTTGAAATATCAATCCCTCTGTCTCCGATAGTACTATCCACGATTGGATATTCATATGAATTACCGTCGTAATTCAATATTACTTTGTTGTCTGACATTATTTATTTATTTTTTTTAAATATACCACTTTCCATAAAATACGGCAAACAAAAATTATCGCTTGCCGTTATTTATAAATTCGATTATCTTTTAATCTTAAATGCTTCTAAACCTGGGAAAATTGCAGTTTCGCCAAGAGCTTCTTCAATTCTTAATAATTGGTTGTATTTTGCCATTCTGTCTGATCTTGAAGCTGACCCCGTTTTGATCTGTCCGCAGTTCATTGCAACCGCTAAATCAGCAATGGTAGCATCTTCAGTTTCTCCTGATCTGTGAGACATTACTGAAGTGAATTTGTTATTCTGAGCCATTTGTACTGCAGCCATTGTTTCAGAAAGAGATCCAATTTGGTTTACTTTTACAAGGATAGAGTTGGCAATATTTTCTTTTACTCCTCTGGATAATCTTTCTACGTTGGTTACGAATAAATCATCACCAACAAGCTGTACTCTGTCTCCGATTTTATCTGTTAACATTTTCCAACCTTCCCAGTCATTTTCCTGCATACCGTCTTCAATAGAAATGATTGGGTATTTTGCAGCCAATTCAGCTAGGTAAGAAACCTGCTCACTGCTCGAAAACTGAGCTGCATCCGGAGTCTGGAATTTTCTGTAATCATAAATTCCGTCTTTGTAGAATTCAGAAGCTGCACAGTCAAGCGCTAACATAATGTCGTCACCTGGCTTATAACCTGCTTTTTCAATAGCCTGAAGTAAAGTATCCAAAGCATCTTCAGTTCCTTTAAAAGTTGGAGCAAAACCACCTTCGTCACCTACCGCAGTAGATAAACCTCTTGAATGAAGAATAGATTTTAGGTTGTGGAAAATTTCAGTCCCTTTTCTCAAAGCGTGAGAGAAAGAATCTGCCTTTACCGGCATGATCATAAATTCCTGGAATGCAATAGGAGCATCAGAGTGAGATCCACCATTGATTACATTCATCATAGGAACAGGAAGTGTGTTTGCGTTTACACCACCTACATATTTATAAAGAGGCATTCCCAATTCTGCAGCAGCAGCTTTTGCTACCGCTAAAGAAACACCAAGAATAGCATTCGCACCAAGATTTCCTTTGTTAGCCGTTCCGTCAAGATCAATCATAATCTGATCGATATAGTTTTGTTCGAAGATCGGCTGTCCAACTAAATTCTCTGCAATTACTTCTTTTACATTTTCAACAGCTTTCAGGACTCCTTTTCCCTGATAATCTGAACCACCATCACGTAATTCTACGGCTTCGTGTTCTCCTGTAGATGCTCCTGAAGGTACAGCAGCACGCCCCATAGCTCCGCTTTCTGTAAATACATCAACTTCGATGGTAGGATTACCTCTGGAATCTAAAATCTGTCTTGCTTCTATGTAAGAAATTGCACTCATTTTTTAATTTTTTTAGTTTAGACAAATTTAATCAAAATTTAACTTTTAAGGCCATTTCGGGGGATTTTTTTGAAGTAAATCCAAGTTAAATTTTAGTTAATTTATATTATGATAAGCTTCATCATTTTTTCATGAAATTCGTACTACGAATTGGATTCAGAATGTTATTCTTTACATAAAAAACTTCTCCAACATTTCTAAATGGCTGGAGAAGCTGTTCTTTACATTCATTGAAATTCGGACAGCGAATATAAAGCTATATGATCATTAGTTTTTTATCTGTTGGGAGAAGGAGCAAGAAGTCCTGCTAAAGTTCCGATTGCTCCGGAGGAAATGGCTGTACAGATGGTAATCAGTTCTATTTTAATATTACTTCCTTTTATGGAAAAAATAAAAAGCCCGGTAATGATGATCAGAATGACGAGCCCAAGAATAAAAACGATTGACCTACATATCCATCTGTCTTCTTTGGGGCTTCCATTAAAGTATCCGGATGGGTTACTTCTATTTTCCTGTGGGCTTCCGGATCTTTCATGAATGTTTTCCTTAAAGTGTCTAACTTTTCCATTCGCTAATGTATTCATGGCTATTGGTTTTTAATTTGATAGGATAAAGTTCCGTTTAAAAGAAGTTCGTGTCAAGTACACAAAAGGGTGATTATACAAAAAGTAATCATCGGGTTAAGATTAAAACTAATAGTCTCTACAGGTTTATTTTAAAGAATAAAACAGTTCCCTTCTTCTGGGGTAAAATGTGGCAATGACCATTCAGTTCTTCCATTCGTCTTGCCATGTTTCGCAAGCCGTTTCCTTCAGGGCATCCTTCTGAAATTCCATCACCATTATCTGATATTTCCATCGTGAAGGTATTTGAAGACTGAGTGAAAGATAGCTTGAGCTGATCAGCAAAACTATGTTTGTAAGCATTGTTTACCGCCTCTTTTAAGCATAGAAACAAATTTCTCCTCTGTTCTGTGGAAATGGGAGTATCTGCTATAATATCTATACTTTCATACCATAGTTTTATTTTTGTTTTTTTCAGAAAGTTATCTGTATACAGAACGGTATAGTCTATAAAACTGCCTAAGGTATCGTTACTGGAATTGAGGCTCCACAGCATTTCTCTCATAGAGATATTCATTTCTGCAGATGTTTTCAGAAGTTCATCAATATCATTCTGCAGCTCAATATCATCTACTCTTTGGCGAAGAAATTCTGCCTGAAGTTTTAATGCTGAAATTCCGGCTCCCAGATCATCGTGCATATCGTGAGAAATACGTTCTCTTTCCTGTTCTATGGATTTTTGTTTTTCAAGTTCTTTTTGAAGAAGTTTATTTTGATATTCGGACTCCTGAAGCTGTCTTTCTTTTAAATTCAAAAGCTGCTTTCTGTTGTACATAAGAACAACGAAAATGATAAATGCAACAAACAGCATCATTACAATGATGGCTGTTATATATACAATTTTTATTTCTATTGGAAGGCCTTTCATTGTTTACAAAATAAACTGCGGAAAAATAGTGAATATGTTATTATGTTAACCACGGTAAAAATTCTGGAGATCTCAGCTAAAAAATCCGGATCTGCATTGTAAAAAAAATACATGGGAATCATTCTGAAGATATAAAAAACAGCCCAGAACAATAATGAAACACTTATCCAAAAAAAACAGAAATTCTGAATATTACTGTCATTTTCTGTGCTTGATATCTTTTTGTACAACCAAAATAATGAAATAAGTATTAAGAATATACAATACATATATCCGGTTATAATAGAATACTTAGTATTTGAAATAAAAATGAATATTGCGCTTGCTATAAAAAAAAAGAGGGTAACATTTCTGATTATAGAGCTGTAGCCTACCTCCCTGAAGTAAATATATCCAAAATAACCAATGCCAAAGAGATCTAAGTAGTTGTATACTCTTACTGTTACAAAATTAATTTTAAGGGTGAAGAGCGCTTCAATGATAATTGTAATTCCTAGGTAAAGAAAAAAAAGCTGTTTCCATAGCCTTTTATAGACTATGGAAACAATAAGACTCATACTGATTATAGAGTAGTATATTATATCAAGTACGTTCATTTTTAGCAATTTCCTGGAGGGCAAAGTCCATTTCTGTCATATAAGCCTGTTTCTTTAGGTGCCATCAGTTCATTATTCACATACTTCTGTACCACCATGATAAAGGTAAATCTGTTATTATAATCGTCATTAGTTACATGCATCGCCGGATAGAAAGCTACTAAATGTTCTGAAGCGGAATCATCTTTTAACTTCTTTAGAAATTCAAGATAAATTTCATTCGTAACAATAAAACGTTTGGTGTTTCCTGGATAAGGATTTTCCTTAGGAATATAAGTATCTAATGTAGCTTTAAGATTTTCTTTATAAAAATTTTGATGCTCTGTAAATATTTCAAAGTTAATATCTTCTATTTCATCGCAGTCACTGAGAATATGATAGGTCCCTTTTATAGTATCGTTATACATGAAGACCAGTCCTTCATTCTCAATCTCCCCTAAAAAAATAGGCACTTCATTTACGCTATCAAAAACTGCTCTCAGCACCCTTTCTTTCATCAATATAGGGGTCTCGTAATGATCCAATACGGCTTTATTATACTTTCTCAGCATTCCGGGAGCATCACCGGGAGAGATTAATCCTCCCTGCGTTGGATTATCCACCTTTTCTATTAGCGGTCCATCAACATGGATATGCCCATTAAAGCCTTTGTTAAAACCCTTGTTAAATACTTCTCCAATGCCGTTTTGGTTTGATTGTGCATAGACTACTATTTTAGTCCAGTCAATTTCCTGTCTTGTAAATGTTACATTTTCTGTTCCCATGATTTCTTAGTTTTTAAAATTGTTAAATTTATTGATTGCTTCTACTTTATTGCTGACATGCAACTTTCTGTAGATATTGCCAACGTGTTTCTTCACCGTATCGATACTGATGAACTTTTTATCTGCTATTTCTTTATACAGAAGTCCTTGCGAAAGAAGTTCCAATACTTCTTTTTCACGATCAGTAAGATCTTCAATTTCTTTGATTGCAGGGAGTTTTTTTTCGAAGTGCTGCAAAACCTTTCGAGCAATAGAAAAACTCATAGGAGCGCCTCCGTTATAAACATCGCGGATTGAAGAAAGAATTTTATCCATACTTTCACCTTTCACCAGATAACCCATTGCACCAGCTTTTAAAGAATTGAAAACCTTTTCGTCATCTTCAAAACTTGTACACATAATGAATTGAGTTCCGGGCATATCTTTTTTCAGCTTTTCAATAATCTCTATACCGAGCATATCCTGAAGCTGAATATCCATCATTACGACATCGGGGGAAATATCAGGGAGATTTTTCAGAGCATTGCTTCCGTCAAAAAACTGAGCGATCACTTTCATATCATTCTGATAATTGATGACCTTCTTCAACGCATTGTTGTAGTTTTTTTCGTCTTCTACTATGGCGATAGAAATGCTCATGTCTTTTTTGTTTGAAGCAAATTTCAACAGAAAACTAATAAGAATCAATTACACCTTTGTGTAATCTTGTAATTTGAGTAGGTTATTATTATGAGTTTTTAGTGTATTAAATTTAATCAATTTTTCATTCAAAAAATCAATTTCACGGAATAAATAATCCAGACTTCATACAGTCTTTCAAAATATAATGGAAACGCTTTCCCACAAGTCAATCACAAGAAATAAAAATGAAAAGATCTCAAATAATATCATTAAAATTCCTCATCTTAGAAGGCATGATTTTTGTAAAATTAAAAGCATAAAATCATTATTGAATATCAAATAATATAATCATGAAAAAAAGCCTTTTAGTACTTGGGACAGTACTTACCTTAGCAGCAGTAAGCTGTAAAAAAAATGAGAGTGGAAACAAAAGTGTGATTAAGATAGACAGCACAGAAACCACCGTTACGGATCACAACGGAAAAATAGATTCTGTAACTCAAGGTTCATATACGGTAGATGTGAATGGTAAAAAAACTGTAAAAACAGATTTTGTTTACAAGGCAACAGACGGAACTCTCGTAAAAGTAGTTTTCAAAAATGACCCGAAAGAAAGTACAGTTGCTATCACCAGCAACAAAAAAACGTTTACCCTTCCAAAGTCTGAAACCAAAGGAGAGGAAACTATTTATAAAAAAGATGATATGACAGCACGAGTAAAAGGAGACAGTCTTCATCTTGAGCAAGGCAACAATATTATTGAACTTAAAAGAACAAAGATTTAAAATACAAATGTCCCTCATAGTGAGGGACATTTTATTTTTTGCCTATAATCAAACTTTCTTCAGTAAATCACTGTTGATCCATCCATATACAGGCTCTTCATCTTTTCCTGTTTTTAGTAAAACGTAGACATAGAACCAGCCCAGTTTACTTTTTATAAACTCTACCTCAGTATCTTTTTTAAGCTGCATAATGGTATCAAACTCTGTTGCCGGCCCTTTTCTGACATTCACATAATTGCTGGTCACTTTATAGATGTCTGCAGAGTTATCTTCTCTTCCAAGCAACTTCGCTCTGAAGTTCACCATAGGAAATGCGGGTCCCGGATCATTCTTTCTATGAGGTGCAATATCATCGTGGCCAAGAATGTCTTTAATCTGATAGGTTTCCATCAGAAGTTTACAAACTTTGAAACATGAATCGATCTGCTTTTCCGTAAAACTATGCCAATAAGAAACTTCATTTTCATGTTTGTGCTTAGCTTCAACAACAACATCTTTTGAATACTCTTTTTCAAACCATGCATAAAAGCGGTCATTTACTTTGGTAAGCTTTCCTGGATTTTCAAGTTCAATGCCTATAGAAAAGTCATTAAAATCTGATCGGTCTGCCCATCTGCTTCTTCCCGCATGCCATGCTTTTTTGTTGAATTCCACCATCTGGGTAATTCTTCCATCTCTATCAATAATAACATGGGCAGAAGCTTTTGCTGTAGGATCTTTAAGCCAGTCTATTGAACTTTCAGCGCCTCTTCCTGCAGTAAAGTGGATAATGATATATTCAGGAATAATAATTCCCTCTTTATTAGGAGTATCTATAAAGCTAATACTCTCTCCGGAAATCGTTTTTCCTAATCTATCTTTTAAAATTATCATGATCAAGATTTTTAAAACATCAAATTTATTCTAAAAAAATTAATTACACATTAACAGAATAAAAAAACCACCCGGAATCCGGATGGTTTTTTCTTATATTTCTGAATAGAATATATTACTCTTCAGTTTTTTCTTCAGTAGAGTCAGCTTTAGCTTCTTCTACTTTCTCTTCTACTACAGGAGCTTCAGCTACTACAGTTTCTGCTTTTTTAGCAGTTGTAGATCTTCTGCTTCTTCTTGTAGTCTTCTTCTCTTCAGCATTAGGGTTGTAAAGCTCGTTGAAATCTACTAATTCGATTAGAGCAGTATCAGCAGCATCACCTGGTCTGAAACCTGTCTTAATGATTCTTGTATAACCACCGTTTCTTTCAGCGATTTTAGGAGCTACAGTTCTGAATAATTCAGCAACCGCAAATTTATTTTGAAGGTAAGAGAATACTACTCTTCTGTTGTGTGTAGTATCTTCTTTTGCTTTTGTTAATAGAGGCTCAACATATACTCTTAAAGCTTTCGCTTTAGCTACAGTAGTGTTGATTCTTTTATGCTCAATTAGAGAACAAGCCATATTAGAAAGTAAAGCACTTCTGTGAGAAGCTGTTCTTCCTAAGTGATTGAATTTTTTACCGTGTCTCATTATTAATTATTTATCAGCGTCTAACTTATATTTTGCAACGTCGAAACCGAAGTTAAGACCTTTTGAATGCACTAATTCTTCTAGTTCTGTCAAAGATTTTTTACCAAAATTTCTGAATTTCATCAAATCAGACTTACTGTAAGAAACCAGTTCTCCAAGAGTTTCTACTTCAGCAGCTTTAAGACAGTTAAGGGCTCTTACAGAAAGATCCATATCTGCTAATTTAGACTTAAGTAGTTGTCTTGTATGAAGAGTTTCCTCATCATATTGGATAGATGCTTTTACAGCTTCAGTTTCCAGCGTGATTCTCTCATCAGAGAATAGCATGAAGTGATAAATTAATATCTTCGAAGCTTCAGTTAAAGCATTCTGAGGGCTAATAGACCCGTCAGTTTCTATATCTAATACAAGTTTTTCGTAGTCTGTTTTTTGCTCTACACGATAATTTTCAATGCTGTATTGTACTTTCTTGATCGGCGTGAAAATAGAGTCGATAGCAATAGTTCCTACAGGAGCATTGTTTGACTTATTTTGTTCAGAAGGAACATACCCTCTTCCTTTTTCAATATTGAAAGTAATTTCGAAAGTTACATCACTGTTTAGGTTGCAGATCACCAAATCTGGGTTTAGCACCTCAAATCCGTTGATAGACTTACCTAAATCACCAGCAGTAATAACCGTCTGACCTGAAACTTTAGCAACAACCTGCTCGTTCGCCTGGCCTTCTGCTGCAGCTTTTAATCTTACCTGCTTAAGGTTAAGAATAATTTCGGTAACGTCTTCGATTACTCCTGGAATAGTTGAAAATTCGTGCTCTACACCTTCTATTTTGATAGATGAAATAGCGTATCCTTCCAGAGAAGAAAGCAACACTCTTCTCAAAGCATTACCGATTGTAAGCCCGAAACCTGGTTCTAAAGGTCTGAATTCAAATTGACCTTTAAATTCATCAGAGTTAAGTAAAATTACTTTATCGGGTTTTATGAATTGTAAAATTGCCATATTATTGGGTTGAGCAAAAATTTGATTAAAAAATTATTTAGAGTAAAGTTCGACGATAAGGTTCTCCTTGATGTCTTCCGGAATTTGGATTCTTTCAGGAGCAGAAATGAAGGTACCTTCTTTCTTCTCATCGTTGAATTGTAACCACTCATAGTTTGACTTAGAAGCCAATGCATTGGTAACAACTTCAAGAGACTTAGACTTTTCTCTTACGGCGATTACATCACCAGCTTTTACCAAGTAAGAAGGGATATTAAGAATCTCTCCGTTCACAGTGATGTGTCTGTGAGAAACTAATTGTCTAGCTCCAGATCTAGTTTTAGCAAAACCTAATCTGAATACTACGTTATCCAATCTTGATTCACAAAGTTGTAAAAGAACTTCCCCTGTTACTCCTTTGCTTCTGTGTGCTTTTTCAAATAGGTTAGCAAACTGTCTTTCTAAAATACCGTAAGTATATTTAGCTTTTTGTTTTTCAGCTAACTGAACTGCATATTCTGATTTTTTAGCACCTCTTCTTTTGTTAGGACCGTGTTGTCCTGGCGGTTGGTTCTTTCTTTTTTCGAAGTTCTTATCATCTCCGTAGATTGCAGCACCAAACTTTCTAGCAATCTTAGTTTTAGGTCCAATATATCTTGCCATAATGGGTAAATTCTAAAAATTAAACTCTTCTTCTTTTTGGTGGTCTACATCCGTTGTGTGGCATAGGAGTCACGTCAACGATTTCTGAAACTTCAATTCCTGAATTGTGGATAGATCTGATAGCAGATTCTCTACCTGCACCAGGACCTTTCACAAACACCTTTACTCTTCTTAAACCAGCTTCGTGAGCTACAGCAGAGCAATTTTCAGCTGCCATCTGAGCAGCAAATGGAGTATTCTTTTTAGAACCTCTGAATCCCATTTTACCGGCAGAAGCCCAAGAGATAACCTCTCCGTTTTTATTTGTTAAAGAAATGATGATGTTATTGAAAGAAGCTTGAATATGTGCTTCTCCAATAGCTTCAACTTTTACTTTTCTCTTCTTAACTACTTTAGTTTGTTTTGCCATAATTCCTAACGATTATTTACTAGCTTTTTTCTTGTTAGCAACAGTTTTTCTCTTTCCTTTTCTAGTTCTAGAGTTGTTTTTCGTTCTCTGGCCTCTTAAAGGTAATCCAAGTCTGTGACGTATTCCTCGTTGGCATCCTATGTCCATCAATCTCTTGATGTTCAATTGCACTTCAGATCTTAATTCTCCTTCAACTTTTACGTTTTCTAGAATATAAGTTCTGATTGCAGCCAATTCATCGTCATTCCATTCGTTGACTTTTTTGTCTTCGCTGATACCGGCAGCTTTAAGGATTTCAGAAGAAGTACTTCTTCCAACTCCGTAGATGTAAGTTAAACCGATAACTCCTCTTTTGTTTTTTGGTAAATCAATACCTGCAATTCTCGCCATAATTTAATTAACCTTGTCTTTGTTTAAATTTTGGGTTCTTCTTGTTGATTACGAACAGTACACCTTTTCTGCGTACGATTTTGCAATCAGCGCTTCTTTTTTTAATTGATGCTCTTACTTTCATTTTGATAGTATTTATTTTTTAACAAGAGCCAAATGGAGATCCGAGGATTCCATTTGGCGTTTGTTTAATATCTAAATGTGATTCTCCCTTTTGATAAATCATAAGGAGACATTTCTAGTTTTACCTTATCACCAGGTAAAAGTTTAATATAATGCATTCTCATTTTACCAGAAATATGAGCGATAAGAATATGCCCATTTTCTAGTTCTACACGGAACTGAGCGTTCGAAAGTGCTTCCGTTATAACGCCGTCTTGTTCAATATGTTTTTGTTTTGCCATAAATTAATATCCAGTCGTTCTTGATAATTTAGACTGCATTAAGCCATCATAATGATGGTTCAGCAGATATGTATTAATCTGTTGAACTGTATCTAAAATTACGCCCACCATAATTAATAGTGACGTTCCCCCGAAAAATAGGGCAAACGCATCTGTCTGAACAAAGGTTCCATGCACAATTGCCGGAAGGATTGCAAAGATAGACAAAAATATTGCACCTGGCAAGGTAATTTTTGATAAAATATCATCTAAATAATCAGCGGTCTCTTTTCCTGGTCTTACTTTCGGTACTAAACCTCCATTTCTCTTCAAATCATCAGCCATTTGGTTTACCGGAATTGTAATTGCAGTATAGAAAAACGAGAAGATAATAATTAACAGCGCAAACAATACGTTGTACTGCCAGCTAAAAACATTCTTGAAACCTGCAAGAAAAGTATTAGACTCATCGAATTTTGTTAATAGTCCTGGTACGAACATCAATGCCTGAGCAAAGATAATCGGCATTACACCAGCAGCATTTACTTTCAATGGAATCCATTGTCTTGCTCCCTGCATAAGATTTCTGTTTACACCTCCTCTTGCTTGAGCTCTGCTTACATACTGAATTGGAATTTTTCTAACAGCAACTGATAGAATCACTGCTAAAAGAACTACCACCATCCAGAATAATACTTCAATAAGGATCATAATAGATCCCATTCCTCCTTTTCCGTTCTGCACGGCCATTTCCTGAACGAATGCTTCTGGTAATCTTGAAAGGATCCCCACCATAATAAGGATAGAGATACCGTTTCCGATACCTTTGTCGGTGATTTTTTCACCCAACCACATTGCGAATACTGAACCACCTACCAAGATTACAATACTTGGCAACCAGAACATGATAGAATTTGGCTCTACAAAATATGCAGATTGGAACTGAGCATACGGTAAGAATAATTGAGTAATAGAAGTTAAGTAAGAAGGAGCCTGTACCAGACAAACCCCGATCGTTAACCATCTTGTAATTTGGTTCAATGTATTTCTACCTGACTCTCCATCTTTCTGAAGCTTCTGAAGATAAGGAATAGCCATTCCCATCAACTGAACAATAATAGAAGCAGAAATATAAGGCATGATTCCCAACGCCATTACAGAAGCGTGGCTGAAAGCCCCCCCCGTAAACGACGAAAGCAAGCCAAGGAGACCTGCTCCTTGCTTGTTACCGCCTTGATTTTTATAATGCTCTAAGAGATCTCCCACCTCTGCAAGGTTAATTGCGGGAAGTGAGATATAAGATGCGAATCTATACACAAGGATAATACCTAAAGTGAAGAGAATTTTATCTCTAAGTTCTTTAAGACTCCAAATATTTTTAAGTGTTTGTATAAATTCTTTCATTAGTAAGTATTATAAGGTAATTGCTTTTCCACCTGCCTTAGCAATAAGCTCTTCAGCAGATTTAGTGAATTTGTCAGCAGAGATTGAAACCGCAGATTTCAATTCTCCTCTACCCATAATTTTCACTAATTCGTTTTTAGAAACTATCCCGTTTGCTACTAAAACTTCTTTCGTGATTTCTCCAGTGATGGATTTGTTCTCGATTAACGTTTGAATAGTATCAAGGTTAACTCCTCTAAACTCTTTTCTGTTTACGTTTTTGAATCCGAATTTCGGTAATCTTCTTTGTAAAGGCATCTGTCCACCTTCGAAACCGATTTTCTGAGAATAACCAGCTCTAGCTTTCTGACCTTTGTGTCCTTTTGTTGAAGTACCTCCTTTTCCACTACCTTGACCTCTACCAATTCTCTTTGAGTTGAAAGTAGATCCTGCAGCAGGTTGTATGTTATTTAAATTCATTTTAATTTCTCTTTTATAAAATTATTTTTGAACTTCAAGTAAGTGGCTTACTGCAGCGATCATTCCTAAGATAGAAGGAGTTGCTTCGTGTTCTACAACTTGGTGAAGTTTTTTTAATCCTAATGCTTCAAGCGTTCTCTTTTGGGTTTTTGTTCTACCAATAGCGCTTCTTACTTGCTTTACTTTAATTGTTGCCATTGTTTTAATTATTAACCGTTAAACACTTTACTTAGAGAAACACCTCTCATTCTAGCGATTTCTTCAGGTCTTCTGATATCCAATAACGCTTTGAAAGTAGCTTTCACCACGTTGTGAGGGTTAGAAGATCCTTTAGATTTTGAAAGGATATCGTGAATACCAGCTGATTCCAATACTGCTCTTACCGCACCACCGGCGATAAGTCCTGTACCGTGAGAAGCAGGTCTTAAGAAGATATCTGCACCTCCGTATCTAGCAGAAGTTTGGTGAGGAATAGTGTGGTTCATTACCGGAACTTTAACAAGGTTTTTCTTAGCG
Source organism: Chryseobacterium sp. Mn2064 (assembly GCF_049319685.1). Lineage (NCBI taxonomy): Bacteria > Pseudomonadati > Bacteroidota > Flavobacteriia > Flavobacteriales > Weeksellaceae > Chryseobacterium > Chryseobacterium sp. Mn2064. Next base: position 449,560 of record NZ_JBMOUE010000004.1, on the reverse strand, counting down.
TCTTCAACTGCTTTAGCAATTGCAGAAGCAACCTCTTTAGATTTTCCTAAACCAAAACCGATAACACCTTCTTCGTTTCCTACTACAACAATAGCAGAAAATCCGAAAGCTCTACCTCCTTTAGTTACTTTTGTTACTCTGTTAACAGCTACGAGACGATCTTTTAATTCTAATCCTCCCGGTTTTACTCTTTCTATATTATCTAGTCCTAACATATTTTCCGAAATTTAATGATTAGAATTTAAGTCCACCTTCTCTCGCACCATCAGCTAGAGCTTTCACTCTACCGTGGTAAACGAAACCGTTTCTGTCAAATACAATACTTTCAATTCCTGCAGCGATAGCTTTAGCAGCGATAGCTTTACCAACAGCAGCAGAAACTTCAGTCTTAGTACCTTTAGCGTCTACACCTTTCTCTCTAGAAGAAGCTGATGCTAAAGTTTTACCATTTTTATCGTCGATTAACTGAGCGTAAATTTCCTTATTACTTTTGTATACAGATAATCTTGGCAATTCAGAAGATCCAGAGATTTTCCCTCTTACTCTTCTTTTGATTCTTATTCTTTTTTCTAATTTACTTAATGCCATAATACTTATAATTTATTAAGCAGATTTACCAGCTTTACGTCTAACAATTTCTCCTACGAATTTCACACCTTTTCCTTTGTATGGCTCAGGCTTTCTGAAAGAACGGATCTTTGCAGTAACCATTCCTAGAAGTTGCTTGTCGTGAGACGTTAAAGTAATAATTGGGTTTTTACCTTTTTCAGTCAATGTATCAACTTTTACTTCGTTTGGAAGTTCTAATACGATACCGTGAGAGAATCCTAAAGCTAACTCAAGTTTTTGACCTGCGTGAGAAGCTCTGTATCCTACCCCTACTAGTTCTAGTTTCTTTTCGAAACCTTCGTTTACTCCTACGATCATGTTAGCGATTAACGCTCTGTATAAACCGTGAAGTGCTTTGTGTTGTTTAGAATCAGATGGTCTGTTTACGTTAAGTTCACCATCTTTTTGTTCTAAAGTAATTCCTGCTGTAAGCTCCTGAGAAAGTTCTCCTTTTGCTCCTTTTACAGTTACTACACCGTTATTTTCAGTGATTGTAACTCCAGCTGGAATTGTTATAATTGCTTTACCAATTCTTGACATTTTCCTCTGATTAAAAATTAATAAACATAGCAGATTACTTCACCGCCTACTTTCTCTTCTCTAGCTTTCTTGTCAGTCATTACTCCTTTAGAAGTAGAGATGATAGAAATACCCAAACCGTTTAGTACTCTTGGAAGTTCAGTAGAACCTTTGTACTGTCTCAAACCTGGTCTAGAAGCTCTTTGGATAGACTTGATAGCTGGTTTGTTGGTTTGCTTATCGTACTTTAAAGCGATTTTGATCACTCCTTGAACAGCGTTATCTTCAAACTTGAAGTTTAAGATATACCCTTGATCAAATAGGATCTTAGTAATCTCCTTTTTGATTTTCGATGCAGGAATTTCCACCACTTTGTGGCCTGCGCTTTGTGCGTTCCTTACTCTTGTTAGGAAATCTGAAATTGGATCTGTTACCATTTTTCTTTTATAAATATTATTGGTTAAAGAACAATCAGTATTGAAAAGACTTGAAGAGAACAATATCAGACGTCAGAAATCTTCGGTCTGATATTATTATTCTTTAGTATCTCGACAACTTAATTGTCCCGATTTTTAATTAGTAATTATTACCAACTAGCTTTTCTTACACCTGGGATAAGACCGTTGTTAGCCATTTCTCTGAATGTTACTCTGGAAATACCAAACGTTCTCATGTATCCTCTTGGTCTACCTGTTAGTTTACATCTGTTGTGTAATCTTACAGGAGAAGCATTTTTAGGCAATTTTTGAAGTCCTTCGTAATCACCAGCTTCTTTAAGAGCTTGTCTTTTAGCAGCGTATTTAGCAACTAGTGCTTCTCTTTTGCGCTCACGCGCTTTCATTGATTCTTTAGCCATTTCTTAGTTCTTTTTAAATGGTAAACCGAAGTGAGTTAATAATGCTTTAGCTTCTTTATCTGTTTTCGCAGTAGTAACGAAAGTGATGTCCATCCCTTGGATTTTTTTCACTTTGTCGATTACGATTTCAGGGAAGATAATTTGCTCAGTAATACCTAAGTTGTAGTTACCTCTACCATCGAAACCATCTGCTTTGATACCAGAGAAATCTCTAATACGTGGTAAAGCAGAAGAAGTAAGTCTGTCTAAGAACTCATACATTTTGTGAGCTCTCAAAGTTACTTTTGCACCTACAGGCATACCTTTTCTAAGTTTGAATGCAGCTTCGTCTTTCTTAGAGATCGTACCTACTGCTTTCTGACCTGTGATGTTTGTCAATTCTTCTACAGCATAATCAATGATTTTCTTATCTGCAGTAGCATCTCCTAAACCTTGTGATACAACGATTTTCTCTAATCTAGGTACTTGCATGATTGACTTGTACCCGAATTCTTCCATCATTGCAGGAACAATTGTCTCTTTATATGCTTTTTTGGGTCTTGCTATAAATTCCATGTTAATTCAAATTATAAAGTTTCACCCGTTTTTTTGTTAATTCTTACTTTCTTATCTCCTTCGATTTTGTAACCGATTTTGATAGCTTTTCCGTCTTTACCAACTAAAGCTACGTTTGAGATATGAATAGAAGCTTCTCTTTCAACGATTCCTCCTTGAGGGTTTGAAGCTGAAGGCTTAACGTGCTTTTTGATGATGTTAAGTCCTGCAACAATTACTCTAGGGTCTCTTCCTTCTTTCTTGATCACTTCAATAACTTCACCAGTCTTACCTTTGATATCTTTCTTACCAGTAGTAATGATTACGTTATCTCCTCTTTTTATTTTTAACTTTGACATTTCTTTAAAAAATTTTAAAAATTAAAGTACTTCAGGAGCTAATGAAATGATTTTCATATATTCTTTGTCTCTCAACTCACGAGCAACCGGTCCGAAAACACGTGTTCCTCTCATTTCTCCCGCTGCGTTTAGTAATACACAAGCATTGTCGTCGAATTTGATGTATGAACCATCTTTTCTTCTTACTGCTTTTTTAGTTCTTACTACTACAGCTTTAGATACCTGACCTTTTTTAGCGTTTCCTGATGGTGTAGAATCCTTGATAGTAACAACGATTTTATCACCAACTGAAGCATATCTTCTTCTGGTTCCTCCCAGAACTCTAATAACTAGTACTTCTTTAGCACCTGTGTTATCAGCAACTTTTAATCTTGATTCTGTTTGTAACATTATTACTTAGCTTTTTCAATGATTCTTACTAATCTCCATCTCTTGCTCTTGCTCAAAGGTCTAGTTTCTTGGATAAGAACTGTATCGCCTTCTGTGCATTCGTTGTTCTCGTCGTGTGCAGTATATTTTTTCGTTTTTAGAACGAATTTACCGTACATCGGGTGCTTTACTCTTGTAGTTTCACTAACAACAATAGTTTTTTCCATTTTATTGCTGGAAACCACTCCGATTCTTTCTTTTCTTAAATTTCTATCCATTGTAAAATGAAATTATTGTTTGTTAGTTAACTCAGTATTTAGTCTTGCGATTGTTTTTCTCAAATCTCTGATTTGAATCGGGTTTTCAACTGGGCTGATTGCATGAGCCAATTTCAATTTAGAATATTGAGCTTTTGCTTCAGTTAATTGAGCTTGAATATCACCCGCGCTTAAATTTTTAATATCAGCTTTTTTCATTGTATTCAAAGATTATAGAGGTTTAACAAAATCGTTAGCAACTACAAATTTAGTAACTACCGGTAATTTCTGTGCAGCAAGTCTTAAAGCTTCCTTAGCGATTTCGTAAGGTACACCTCCGATTTCGAACATAATTTTACCTGGTTTTACTACAGCTACCCAATATTCAACAGCACCTTTACCTTTACCCATACGTACTTCCGCTGGTTTCTTTGTAATTGGCTTGTCTGGGAAGATTTTGATCCATAGTTGACCTTCTCTCTTCATATATCTTGTCGCAGCGATACGAGCTGCTTCAATCTGTCTTGCAGTGATCCAAGCTCCTTCCGTTGCTTTGATCCCAAAAGTTCCGTAAGCAAGTTGACTACCTCTTTGGGCATTCCCCTTCATCTTCATCTTGTGAACTCTACGGAATTTGGTTCTTTTTGGTTGTAACATAATTTCTAAATTTTAGATTTTAGATTTTAGATTTTAGATTTTTTTTAATTTTAAAAAAGTAACGGTAATTTAAAATTCAAAATTTCTAATCTAAAATTTTAATTATTATTGTTATTGTTGTTGTTTTTTCTAGGTCTTCTGTTGTCTCTGTCTCCTCCTCTGTTTCCTCTGTCTGACTGACCTCCTTTTTTCTGTTGTCCCACTAGTGGAGAAAGTTCTCTTTTACCGTAAACTTCACCTTTCATGATCCAAACTTTAACTCCTAATCTACCGTAAGTAGTGTGAGCTTCTGCCCAGTGGTAATCAATATCAGCTCTGAAAGTTGACAATGGAATTCTTCCTTCTTTGAAAGATTCTGATCTTGCCATTTCAGCTCCGTTCAATCTACCAGAGATTTGAACTTTGATACCTTCAGCACCCATTCTCATAGTACTTGCCATTGCCATTTTAACAGCTCTTCTGTAAGAAATTCTGTTTTCAATTTGCTTAGAAATACTATCAGCAACTAGTACAGCATCTAATTCAGGTCTTTTGATTTCGAAGATGTTGATTTGAATATCCTTACCTGTAAGTTTCTTCAATTCTTCTTTCAATTTATCAACTTCCTGACCTCCTTTACCGATGATAAGTCCCGGTCTAGCAGTAGTGATTGTAACTGTTACTAATTTAAGTGTTCTTTCAATATAAATTTTGGAAATACCACCTTTAGATAATCTAGCCTCAAGGTATCTTCTGATTTTGTAGTCTTCAGCGATTCTGTCTCCATAATCGTTTCCACCAAACCAGTTAGAATCCCATCCTCTGATGATACCTAATCTATTACCAATTGGATTTGTCTTCTGTCCCATACCTTGATTAATTTTCTTTATTACCTAAGATTAATGTAACGTGGTTAGATCTTTTTCTGATTCTATACCCTCTACCTTGTGGAGCTGGTCTTAGTCTCTTCAATTGTCTTGCGCTATCCACGAAGATTTCTTTAACGATAAGGTTTGCTTCTTCAATATCTGCACCTTCGTTTTTAGTCTGCCAGTTTGCCATAGCAGAAAGAAGTAATTTCTCTAATTTGTTAGAGGCTTCTTTTTTAGAATATTTTAGGATATAAAGAGCTTTATCTACCTGCTCTCCTCTAATGATATCAGCAACTAATCTCATTTTTCTTGGAGATGATGGGCAGTCATTTAATGAAGCTTTTACAACGTCTTTGTTAGCTTCTTTTCTTGCGATTGAACTATCTTGTTTTCTTGATCCCATGATTATCTGCTTCCTTTGTTTTTGTTACCACCATGACCTCTGAAAGATCTTGTTGGAGAAAATTCGCCTAACTTGTGACCAACCATGTTTTCTGTAACATATACAGGGATAAAAGATTTCCCGTTGTGTACAGCAATAGTTTGTCCTACGAAGTCCGGAGAGATCATAGATGCTCTAGACCAAGTTTTGATAACTGTCTTCTTACCAGACTCTATATTTGCCTGAACCTTCTTATCTAAAGTATGATGAATGAACGGTCCTTTCTTAAGTGATCTTGCCATAATTATTTTCTTTTAGATACGATGTAACGGTTAGACACTTTGTTTTTCTTTCTAGTTTTGTAACCTTTAGCTGGTTTACCGTTTCTAGATCTTGGGTGACCTCCAGAAGAACGCCCTTCACCACCACCCATTGGGTGATCTACTGGGTTCATTACAACCGCTCTTGTTCTTGGTCTTCTACCTAACCATCTGCTTCTACCAGCCTTACCTGATACAGTTAATTGGTGATCTGAGTTAGAAACAGATCCAATCATTGCCATACATTCAGTAAGGATCATTCTAGATTCTCCTGAAGGTAACTTGATGATTGCATATTTTCCATCTCTAGAAGTTAATTGAGCTGAAGAACCAGCACTTCTTGCTAAAATTGCACCTTGACCAGGCTTCATTTCAACACAAGAAATAACAGTACCTAAAGGAATGTTTTTCAACTTCATTGCGTTTCCTACATTTGGCTCTACGCTTTCACCAGAAATTACTTTCTGATCAACTTTGATACCGTTTGGAGCGATGATGTATCTCTTCTCTCCATCTGCGTACTCTAATAAAGCGATAAATGCAGTTCTGTTTGGATCGTATTCTACAGATTTTACAGTTGCTTCAACGTTTGCTTTGTTTCTTTTGAAGTCAATAATTCTGTATTTCTTTTTGTGTCCACCTCCGGTGTAACGCATGGTCATTTTACCTGTTTGGTTACGTCCACCTGACTTTTTAATACCAACTGTTAGAGATTTCTCTGGTTTGTTGGTAGTAATTTCCTCAAAATTGTTTACAATTCTGAATCTCTGTCCCGGGGTGATAGGTTTTAATTTTCTAACAGACATTACTATTATTTATAATTAATAATTAATTTACAGCAAAAATATCGATAACCTCACCTTCAGCAAGTTTGATTACCGCTTTTTTCAATTTGTTTGTCTTTCCTACTTGAAGACCTTTTTTAGTGTACTTTGAAGAAACCTTCGGAGCATAAATCATTGTGTTAACGTCTGCTACTTTTACACCGTAAGCTGCTTCAACAGCTTTTTTAATCTGGATTTTATTCGCCTTAGGATCAACTAAGAAAGAATAAGAACCTCTTAAATCTGTAAGGTAATTAGCCTTTTCTGAAATAACTGGTTTAATAATAATAGACATGACTTATTTCTTTAAATTTTCCTGGAATTTTTCAACTGCACCTTCTAAGAAAATAATCTCACCTGCGTTTACTAAGTCGTAAGAACTGATTTCGTTAAAGTTCATTACTTTAGTCTTAGGTAAGTTTCTTGAAGATAAATACACATTCTTGTTAGCTTCAGGAAGAACGAATAAAGATTTTTTACCGTTAAGTTCCAATGCATTCAATACATTGATGAAATCTTTAGTCTTAGGAGCAGCAAAGCTCAAATCTTCTAAAACTTTAATGCTGTTGTCTCTCATTTTCTGAGATAAAACAGATTTCTTAGCTAATCTCTTAAGAGCTTTGTTCAATTTGAATCTGTAGTCTCTTGGTTTTGGTCCGAATACTCTACCTCCACCTCTGAAAGTTGGAGATTTAATATCACCATATCTAGCAGATCCAGATCCTTTTTGCTTCTTAAGCTTTTTAGTAGAAGCAGTAATTTCGCTTCTTTCTTTTGCTTTATGAGTTCCTTGTCTTTGTGCAGCAAGGTACTGTTTAACTTCTAAGTAAACCGCGTGCTGATTTGGCTCAATTCCGAATACTGTTTCGTCTAGAGTTACTTTTCTTCCGGTCTCTTTTCCTGATGTATTTAATACTACTAGTTCCATTTTCTGATAATTACATAAGAATTTTTAGCTCCCGGAACAGCACCTTTTACCACTAAAAGATTTTGTTCTTGATCAACTTTTAACACTTGAAGGTTTTGAACAGTTACCTGCTTACCTCCCATTCTTCCAGCCATTCTCATCCCTTTGAATACTCTTGAAGGGTCAGATCCAGCACCGATAGAACCTGGAGCTCTAAGTCTGTTGTGCTGACCATGAGTTGCCTGCATTACACCTCCAAATCCGTGTCTTTTAACAACACCCTGGAAGCCTTTACCTTTTGAAGTTCCTGTTACGTCAACATATTCACCTTCGATGAATAGATCAACTTTTACTTCTTCTCCTACTTTAGCTTCTGAGAACCCATCGTGGAATTCTACTAATTTAGCTTTAGGAGCAGAACCAGCCTTTTTAAAATGGCCAGCTAACGCTTTACCAACGTTCTTCTCACTCTTGTCATCGAAACCTAACTGCACAGCTACATAGCCATCGTTTTCTAAGGTTCTGACCTGTAAAATCGAGCACGGACCAGCTTGGATAACTGTACAAGGAATGTTTTTTCCTTCTTCGTTAAACAAAGACGTCATACCGATTTTTTTACCAATAATACCTGACATTGTTTATATTATAATAAAATTTATCCTTTATTTTCCCCATTTTTCGGAAGTCTGAAGTAATTTCTAATTCTGATATAGGCATACTACGCTCCTAAAATGAGTGTGCAAATTTATGAATATTTTTATAACTGACAAATATTTCAGCTAAAATATTTTGATTTTTAATCAATTAGATGATTTTGAAAAAATTCCAAACCAATTTCCCAAAGATTTATTTTGTTTTTTAAAAAGAAATTAAGATGAAGGACTTATTTCGTGATTACATTCACCCCGATCTCCTCAAGCCCTACTCTATCTTCCGCAGAAATACCCTCGTCTGTTATCAGATAATCTACCTGATCCAATAAAGCAATCTTACCGAAACCTTTCTTGTTCAGCTTGGAAGAATCAGCAAGAATTACCGTTTTATCTGCACAATCCATCATCACCTGGTTAAGATGTGCTTCAGCAGCGTTAGAAGTACTGATCCCAAATTCAAGATCAATACCATCTACTCCCAGGAATGCTTTATTACAGGAAAACTGTTTAAGAATCTCTTCAGAAATAGACCCTACAATAGAAGTGGAGCTTTTTCTCACTTCACCACCTAACTGAATAATATTAATATTAGGATTACTGCAAAGTTCAATAGCTACTCTTAAGGAAGAAGTCAACACGGTAAGCGGGCCAAAATTCACCAGCATTCTGGCAAGATAATGCATCGTTGTACCGGAAGCTAATATAATACAGTCGTTCTCACGAATTAACTGAAGAGCTGCTTTCGCAATCCCCTGTTTAGCTTCTACATTAATATTTTCTTTTTCTCCAACATTTTTTTCATAAGCATATCTTACCTGCTTACTTGCTCCTCCATGATTTCTGAAAAGAAGCCCCAGACTTTCGAGATAGTTCAAATCCTTTCGGATCGTAACTGAAGAAACATTCAACTTTTCGCACAGATCCTGAACAAGCACATGTCCCTTTTCATCAAGCTCTTTCAGTATTTCATCATGTCTTGGTATCAGTTTTTCCATTTTATTCGTTTCCTCAAAATTACCGCTTTTTTTCCAGATGTTAAAATTTCATTTATTTTCTTTTTACTTTCATTTTTAATTATTACATTTGAAAACGAAACATAAACGAAACATTTATGAAACGAAACGAAGAACTCAGTAAATTAACCAATGTAAAAGAATGGGACTTTATTGTCATAGGAGGAGGAGCCAGTGGTTTAGGTTCGGCACTAGACGCAGTAAGCAGAGGATTCAAAACTTTACTTCTTGAATCTCATGACTTTGCGAAAGCAACATCCAGCAGAAGTACCAAATTGGTACATGGTGGAGTAAGATATCTTGCACAGGGAGATGTAGGATTGGTGAAAGAAGCATTAAAAGAAAGAGGCCTTCTGGCAAAAAATGCAGCACATATTGTAAAAAATCAGTCTTTCATTATTCCAAATTATACCTGGTGGGGAGGAATCTATTACAAAATAGGTTTATCTATTTATGATTTTCTGGCAGGTAAATTGAGTTTGGGTAAAACAAAATACATCAGCAAATCAAAAACTGTTGAGAAGCTTCCTACTATTGAACAGAAAGGCTTAGCAAGTGGTGTTGTTTATCAAGATGGACAATTTGATGATTCCCGACTGGCCATCAACCTTACACAAACAATTATTGAAAAAGGGGGAACTGCTGTTAATTATGTAAAAGTAATCAACCTAATCAAGGACAACTCCGACAAAGTAATAGGGGTAGTTGCAGAAGATCAGTTCTCGAAACAGCAATATAAGATTCACGCTAAAGTGGTCATCAACGCGACAGGCGTATTTACCAATGACATCCTCAATATGAATAACCCAAAACATGGTAAATTTGTTGTACCAAGCCAGGGAATTCACTTAGTACTGGATAAATCCTTTCTGAAAAGCGACGATGCCATCATGATTCCGAAAACCTCGGATGGCAGAGTCCTCTTTGTTGTTCCATGGCACGACCGTGCGTTGGTAGGAACTACAGATACTCTTTTAAAGGATGAAAGTTTCGAACCTCGTGCTTTAGAAGAAGAGATAAACTTTGTTTTAAATACGGCAAGACAATATTTAGCCAAAAAACCAACCCGCGAAGATGTAAAATCAGTTTTTGCAGGACTACGACCACTTGCAGCACCAAAAGACGGTGGTAAAAGCACCAAAGAAGTTTCCCGAAGTCATAAAGTGATCACCTCAGAAACAGGACTGGTTTCCATCATCGGAGGAAAATGGACCACTTATCGTAAAATGGCAGAAGATACAGTAGACGAAGCCATCAAAGTTCACAGATTGGGAAATACACCTTCCAAAACAGAACACCTTTCTATTCACGGAAATGTAAAACCCGAACAGGTAGACAGAACCAATCATCTGTACGTTTATGGGGCAGACATTCCCGCTATAAAAGCTTTACAGCAAAGCAATCCCCGTTATGCTCAGAAAATCCATCCGGATCACGACTTTACTGTAGCCGAAATAGTTTGGGCAGTAAGAAATGAAATGGCAGAAACCATTGAAGACATCTTAGCAAGAAGAGTACGTCTTTTATTCTTAGACGCAAGAGCAGCAATAGACAGTGCCCATAACGTAGCAAGAATTATTGCCGAAGAAAAAGGATATACTGAAGAATGGGCACAACAACAGGAAAATGAATTTATCGATTTAGCAAAAGGATATCTATTGACACCTTATTCACCTAAAGTAATCAACCTAAATTAGTCGTTTTTTATTATGAATGAAAAGTTAATCCTCGCTTTAGACCAGGGAACTACTTCCTCCAGAGCGATTCTATTCAACCACAGCGGAGAAATAAAATATGTATCTCAGAAAGACTTCAGACAGATATTCCCTACCCCGGGTTGGGTAGAACATGATCCGAACGAAATCTGGTCTTCACAAATCTCCGTAGCCGCAGAAATTATAGCCAAAGCAGGGATCTCCGGGTTGGAAGTTGCTGCCATTGGGATTACCAACCAACGTGAAACTACCATTGTATGGGACAAAGAAACCGGCGAACCCATTTACAACGCCATTGTATGGCAGGACCGAAGAACCTCTAAATACTGCGATGAACTTAAAGAACAAGGCCACGCTGAAATCATTCAGCAAAAAACAGGACTTGTACTTGACGCTTATTTCTCTGCAACCAAACTAAAATGGATTCTTGATACCGTGGAAGGTGCAAGAGAAAGAGCAGAAGCAGGAGAACTTTGTTTCGGAACTGTAGACACATGGCTTGTATGGAAACTTACCAGAGGTAAAATGTTTATTACCGATGTATCCAATGCCAGCAGAACAATGCTGTTAAACATTCATACCTTGGAGTGGGATCAGGATTTATTAGACTTATTCAATATTCCTAAAGCCATTCTTCCGGAAGTAAAACAAAGCAGTGAAATTTACGGTGAAACAGCCACCACTCTATTCTCCACAAAAATTCCAATTGCAGGAATCGCAGGAGACCAACAGGCTGCATTATTTGGTCAGATGTGCACCACACCGGGAATGGTAAAAAATACATATGGAACAGGATGTTTCTTGTTGATGAATACAGGAAAAGAAGCCGTTTCTTCCAAAAATAACCTTCTTACAACAGTAGCCTGGAAAATCAACGGGGAAGTTAATTATGCTTTAGAAGGAAGTGTATTCGTTGGAGGAGCAGCCATTCAATGGTTAAGAGACGGATTGAAACTTATTCATTCTTCCGATGAAGTCAATAAACTTGCGGCTTCCGTAAAAGATAATGGAGGTGTTTATTTCGTACCTGCTCTTACAGGTCTTGGAGCTCCATACTGGGATCAGTACGCAAGAGGAACGATTGTAGGAATTACCCGTGGAACAACTGATGGACACATCGCAAGAGCAACACTGGAAGGAATCGCGTTTCAGGTCTATGATATTGTGAAAGCAATGGAAGCAGATTCAGGAAGAGAAAGTCTGGAACTGAGAGTAGACGGAGGAGCTTCTGCAAGTGATCTGCTTATGCAGATACAATCCGACTTATTTGGATTTAAAATAACACGTCCAAAAACCCTGGAAACCACAGCTCTTGGAGCCGCCTATCTGGCAGGACTTGCTGTAGGATACTGGAAAAGTATAGACGAGATACAATCTCAATGGATTGTTGACAAAGATTTCCACCCACAGTTGGACAGACAACAAGTGGATAAAATGGCTCATTTCTGGAAAAAAGCCATAAAAAGCGCTCAAAGCTGGATCGAAGATTAATTCCCTCACTTTAAAAATACATATATGACTCCATTTATTGCAGAAGTAATCGGAACGATGCTTCTTATATTGTTGGGCAACGGCGTTGTGGCCAATGTTGTCTTAAAAGGTACGAAAGGGAATAATTCCGGGTGGATTGTAATCACGACCGCCTGGGCATTAGCCGTATTTGTTGGAGTAACCATAGCAGGACCTGTAAGCGGGGCACACTTAAACCCTGCTGTTACCATAGGCCTTGCGGTTGCAGGAAAATTCTCATGGGATTTGGTTCCGTCATATATCGCCGCTCAGATGATCGGGGGAATGCTGGGAGCGTTTCTTGTATGGCTTTTCCATAAAGATCATTTTGCGATTACAGAAGATGAAGGAGCAAAACTGGCTTGTTTCAGTACAACTCCGGCTATCAGAAAAACATCTTCCAATCTCATCAGTGAAATTATAGGGACATTTGTTCTGGTATTCTGTGTTTTTTATTTCGCAGATCCGAGTATTTCTCTACACGCAGATCCCACAGCGAAAGTAGGACTTGGTTCTATAGGAGCCATTCCGGTAACCTTCGTTGTATGGGCTATAGGATTGTCATTGGGGGGAACTACAGGATATGCTATAAATCCTGCCAGAGATCTTGCCCCAAGAATTATGCACGCTATTCTTCCTATCAAAGGTAGTAGTGATTGGGGATACGCTTGGATTCCGATAGTAGGCCCTCTAACTGGAGCCATTATCGCAGCTGTTTTATATGGATTTTTAAAATAAGGCACACGATGAAAAAAATCTTAAAAGGAATATTTATTTTCGCTTTAGGCACAGGAAAATTATTCTCTCAGGAAAACGCTGAACCTAAAGAAGGCAGACTTGATTTCACTGCAAATATTCAGAACAATCACATATGGAGAGGGTTGATCATTACAGACAAACCTGTTGTCATGGGAAATCTATCCTACGCTCTGGATGCAGAAAAAAAATGGAAAGTCGGAATCTGGGGAGCATCAGCTCTTGCGGATGACAAAGACAACACCCACTACAAAGAGATCAATTATTATATCCAGTATTCTGACGGGCGTCTGTATATCGGATTATGGGATCTTTACAATTCCCGAAATATCAATACTGCTGTGGCGGCTGATGATATTTTCAGTTATTCACAAAGGAGAACAGCCCATATTATAGATCTAAGGACCAATTATACCTTCGGACCTGCTTTCCCAATTAATATTGAAGCAGACATTATGCTGTATGGAGGAGCCAATGCCGGAGAAGTTATTCTTGAACCCGACGGAAGTTATAAAAAGAACAGATATTCTACCTATGTACAGGCAAGTTATCCTGTCATCAAAGGGCAAAAAGTAAATCTTGATGCCTTTGTGGGAGCAGGGTTTGCATTGAACAACAATACCTTTCTTTATGGAAATGGTAAAAACAGTTTCGACATCGTGAATGTAGGCCTTAAAGCAGGAAAAACACTTAAGATCACCGATCATTATAGCCTTCCTGTTTATATGATGGCCATGTGGAATCCTTCCAATAAGTTTGCAAGAATTCAGCTGGCTGCTACCGTATTCTAATCTGACTTTAGCTCAATTATAAAAAGCCACTTCTTTCAGGAGTGGTTTTGTTTTATATAATATGCAATAACCGGGTTTTTACGGAGGTTGTTTTCCCGAAATATATTTACTTTTGAAAAAAAAGATTTATGAAAAAGGCTTTCAGCTTAATGATCTTGTGTATCAGTATTTTTTCTTTCGCTCAGGAAATTAAAGTTCCTTTTACAGGGCATAGAAGTTTCGATATTCTTGAAGGATACAGCGGTACAGGAACTCCTCACTATTATCTTGATGTAAAAAAAAGTGGTGATGTTCATTTCGGATATGTTCAGGTGAATCAGGCCAACGGAAAGGAAACGAAAGAAGAAATCAACGCTGGAAAATATGCTCCCAACAAAGTAATGAAAGTTGTTTTCAAAAAGATTGAAGAAACCTTTTTCGTGAAATTCGACAAAGAAAAAATTTATCTTACCGACGAAAAGGGAAATATCCAAAATCTTGAAGGCTGCTGCTCATCCAGAGAAAGTGCTGACAAAGACATCTGCAAGTGCGAAAGCGATCTCTATAAGTAGTAAAATTAGTATATATAGAGAGCCACTCCATCTGGGGTGGTTTTCTTGCTTTGGGATAACCTGCTTCAAACTATCAATTTGCTACTTTCAAAGAAAAACTACTCAAATCACAAACTTTATACATTTGTATGAATCCAATGAGAATATAATCACCGGAATTTTACGGTTTATATTCTGCTTAAATATCTTTATTTTTGAATAATTATGCCTGAACCGAATAGTGACTACAAGAGTGATTTATCCCAATGAAAAATTCTAAAATTTTATTTCTATTTCTTCTTTTCCTTATTGTGTCGTGCAACAGGAAAGAAAATCATCCTTATACGTTTTATTACTGGAAAACCCAATTAAAGCTTGACCCTGAAGAGAGGAAAGCATTAGACAAAGCAACAGTTCCTTATTTATACACAAGATTTTTTGATGTCGATAAAGAAGCAGGAAAATTTCAGCCGGTTGCCGTCATTACCAAAAATAAAAGCTTCATAACGGATAAAAAGATTGTTCCTACTGTTTTTATAACAAACAAAACTTTGCTTGGGATCTCAGGAGAAGAAATTAAATTTCTGGCTGAAAGCATTCATCATTTGGTTGAAAAAAAGTCGGAAGAGCTTCATTTAAAAATCAATAACGAAATTCAGATCGATTGCGACTGGACCGCCGGTACACGGGATGATTATTTTAAATTTTTAAAAGAACTGAAAAAAGTTTCCGGCAAAGAAATCACCTGTACTTTAAGGCTTCATCAGGTAAAGGATAAGAAACAAACAGGAATTCCTCCTGTGGAAAAAGTATACCTGATGTGCTACTCCACTTCCTCCCCTTTGGAGAAATCTGATAAAAATTCCATCCTGGATGTTTCCGTTTTAAAAAGCTATCTTTCAAAAATCGACGACTATCCTATTAAAAAAATTGAAGTGGCACTGCCAATTTATTCCTGGGGAATTATCACCAATCATTTGGAAAAGCACAAACTGATTAATGCATTATCCAAAAAAGATCTTAACCATCCGGATTTTAAAAAAATTTCAGAGAATGAAGTGGAAGTTCAGAAAGACGGATTTTACTTCGGAAGCTATTTAAGCAAAGGGTTTACCATCAAAATTGAAGAAATATCTCAAGATCAGCTTGATGATGTTCTCCGCTTTCTTGAGAAAAAAATCCCGGATTTTAATATTATTTATTATCAATTAGATAGTAAATTTGTAGGAGATCGAAAATTTTAAACCTCATGCAAATAACGACAGCCGACAAGATGGTATCACATCCGAATCTGCTGGCAATGGTATTTCAGACATTTTAATAATAAACGATTATATAAAAAACCAAAACACTACACCCTATGAAAAAGTATATTCTTTCGCTTGCGGTGGTATCACTTTTCTACACGAAATCTGACGCCTGTGCGTGGTCAGACCCAGACTATGAATACTTTAATCTTTTTACACAAAGTATCATAAAAGACAAGTCTTATCTTCCCTTCCTTCTTAACTATTCTGCAAGGTTCTACAGTGAATACAATCCCGCCCTGATTCCAGATGACAATCTTGAAACCTGGAAAAGATTCTTCAACAATCAGCTTAGCCATGCTGACGCTCAGAATCTGGTGTATAAGATGAGCATGGCTGACCTGAATGCTTTGAAAAGTGGCAAACCTACCAACCCGCTTTTACAAAAACTCAGCACCGGGTTTTATCAAAAGTACCATGAAGCGATTGACTATCTGATTGAGGCTAAATACCTGGAGCCTTATATGAGCATCAATTATATAGAAAGTGACAGTTCTTTCTACTACGACAGAGATGCCAACAGAAAAAATGCGACCAGTCTTGATTACAATAAAACCATTGCTGCTTTACATTCTTTATACAATGCAGCCAAAAACCCTGAAATCAAACAACGATACGGTTATCAGCTGGTTCGATTCAATCACTATACCAGAAATTATGATTCGGCACTTAAAGCTTTCAAAACTTATATAGAACCGGTTAAACTTAAAGGTTCGGTTTACTTTATGGCTCTGGATCAGCTGGCCGGTGCTCAAAGAGGACTGGAGATGAACAGCGATGCCAACTGGAATTTCTTTCAGGTATTCATGAACCGAAGAGACCACAAAGAGGCGGCTTTTGTTTCTATGAAACTTTCGGATACAGCTTCTTTCAGCAATATCATGAAAAGAGCAGGAACGAATGAAGAGAAGAATATGGCCTATTTCCTTCTGGGTTATGAAGATTTCAACAATCCGATCTCCATCATGGAAAAAATGTATGACATCAACCCTGATTCTGAGATTTTGAAAGTAATGGCAGTACGAAGCATCAATGAACTTGAAAGAAACTATCTTCCTACTTATTATTACGCTTCTGACGCTGCTCAGCAATCGTCTGTAAAAAAAGATAACAATACGGCTTCGAAAGATTCTTCTGCAGAACAAGCTTCTCCTGAAGTAAAAGAAGAAAAGCTTTCTTTCTGGCAAAAAATCGTAAGGTTCTTCAAAAATCTTTTTGGCGGTTCCAAATCAGACAAAACAGCGGATGGGAAAAAATTTGACCAAAGTGATGATGAGCTTTTCAGCAATCCGGACAGAATTCCTTTCTATAACAGAACCGCGTATTATTATGATGAAAATACGAAAGATTATCTTGACGATCTTGAAAAGTTCACTGAAAAAACAAAAGAAAAATCTAAGGATGAATACTGGCAGATTGCCAATGCCTATCTGAAGTTTTTAAAGAAAGACTATAAAGGAAGTTCCGAAATCCTGAACGATATTAAAACAACCAATCCTGAATATCTGGAAGAAATCAAAAGAATGAAAGTTCTGAATGATATTGTCTCTCAGCCTAAAATTGACGCCGATTACGAAGATCATTTGATGAAGGACTACGCAGAATATTTTGTAGAGAAGGAAGTAAAAAAAGACACCGCGAATACGAATGACTATGATTATTACGGTCAAGCTCCATCTACTGCCGACTTCCTGAAGGATGTTATTGCCAATCGCTACTTCCTTCAAGGAGAAGACGGAAAATCTTTCCTAATGAACAATAAGCTTTCCGACCTTCAATATAATCCGAACTCCAGTTTGGTAAAAAGCGTTGAAGAGTTCTACAGAAAACCGAACAAAACCCAGTTTGAGCAACAGATCATTGCTAAAAATATGGACAGCGTAGGTAATATCGATGCTTTCTTCAACAATATATATGGAGACCGAGCTATGAGACTTGCCAATTTTGAAAAAGCCAAGTCATATTACGAAAAAGCGAAAAGCTTCAATGGAATCCCAAGGGTAAACTACGAATGGACGGAAAAGGAAGGCCAGAAAATTACACCAAAGCAATACACCCCTGCTGAATATGATGGGTTCAAAAATATTCCAAGTCTGGTATTCGGGCATAATGTTTGGGAAAGTTTCCAAAGCGCAGAAAATGAAAGCATGAAAGCCGAGGATTATTCAGGTTTCCCTTTCATTAAAAACAATATGGATAAACTGGATCTTGCCAATACCCTTATTCAGCTTAAAAAGATAGGAAACGGAACTGATGAAAAAGCAGCCAAAGCCAATCAGTTGATCGGGAATTTATTGTATAATACTTCTATTTTAGGATATTACCGACAACTGTTTGTGATGGATGTTGATAACAGCAATGGTGGAAAATACGATTTCTGGAATACGGATAAAAAGAATCCATACAAATATTATTATAAAAACTTCATGGATAGATCTTATATTGAACCTGATAATTTTGATCTCTCCATTGGATATTATCAAAAAGCTCTTAAGCTCTCCAACAACAAAGAAGAAAAAGCAAGAATCCTCTTCCAGATGGCGAGTGCGGAACAGGGAAAATACTATCAGTATGAAGCTAAGGCTCCGAAAGATTTCGATTATTCTGATCCGAAGTGGTCTGAGAAAGAAGATGCCCGTCAAAAAGAGATGGACAATCTCAGAAATCAGAAGTACAGAACCTATTTTGCTCAGCTAAAAGCGCAGTATTCTGATACGCAAACAACCAAAGATCTAATGGGAAGCTGTAGTTATTTCAGCTATTTTATGAGATAATTTTTATATAAAAAAACCTCTGATCTCTCAGAGGTTTTTTATTTTTATGTTTTTGAACAACTATTTTTTTACAAACTTAGTTGTAGAGTTCTCTTCTTTACCGTTTTTGATTGTAATAAAATAAACTCCTTTTACAAGATTGTTCACATTAATTCTACCATCTCCTATAGCTCCTTTTGAAACCAATTGCCCTGGAGCATTGAAAATTTCATAAGATGCATTTGGTGAAATATTCATTACATTCAATACGTCTTCTACAGGATTTGGATAGATCTTAACAGACTTTACATTTCCTGCTTCAGAAACAGCCAGCAGACCGGATACGGCAGCCTGTTTCGCTGCATAAAATACATTTCCAATTGCTGAAACTCTCAAATGAATAGTTTTACCAGCAAGAGATGCAGGAATGAAAACACTTGCCGATCCGTTATTCGGAACTGATGCTGCAAGATCAGTCCAGGTTACTCCACCATCTTCTGTACAGTCAATCTTAACATTTGCCACATTATACGGAGCAGCTGTTGTTCCGGAAACAGTCCAAGTTATCGTAGAGTTTGCATTAGGCGTAAGCGATGTCGTATTAACAGTAAATGCAGCTGCAGATCCTATTACAATAGTCTGCATTGCATAGGCAGTCTGAGCCTGTCCCCCAGGTTTATTATCTCTTACCGTTACACGGAAGTTGGTCGTTCTTGCTACAGTACTTGCCGCTTCAAAATTTGCAGTATTTTTTACAGCTCCCCCTAAAACAGTTGCCAACTTAGGAAAATATCTTGTAGGACTGGCTGTTGCTGGCCAAGATCTAAAGTTGGCACCGGAAGCTGTATTTCCAATATTGGATTTACTAACACCATTAGCTAGCTTACTTGGATTTATTTGTTCCCAGCTATAGGTTAATGCATCACCATCCGGATCTGTTGCTGAAGCAGTCAATACAAATGGGGTAGATTTAGGAATTGTATATGTGGTGTTCATCGCAGCCACAACCGGTGGATTATTGGTGATTGGTGTTTCTACATCAACACTAACAGCAGCAAGATTTGTCTGTACCTGATCAATACTCACACTATGAAAATAGGCATCAGAATGTTGCTGAACATCAGTATTAGTACCAGTAATACCTGCGTAACCCATAATAGTAGATCCTGAACCTGGCTCAACCTCCTGATCCAAGTAATTCTCGTAAAAGCTGTATGTATGTGAATCACCTAACTGGTGCCCTATCTCATGAGCAACATAATCTATATCAAAACTGTCCCCCATAGGTACATTACTAGCCGGAGAAGTTATTCCACTTCCTTTATAATTATTCGGAGAGATATAAGCATAATAATTTCCACCAGTATCTTCACAGTCACTTTGAGCAGCGGTGTAAGAAGTTGTGGAAACATCATTACTTCCTATACAGCCAATACAGCCAGCATTTCCTCCACCTCCTGAGGCCCCAAACAAATGCCCTATATCGAAACTGGCATCACTTACCCCATACGCTCCTCCATGCAAAGTATTCATCAGTTCATAATTCCACTTACACATAAACTCAGATGTACTATAAGGGTCAGTAGCTGCGTTGGTAAAAATAAGATTAGGAGCATCAATAGCATTAACGTGAAGGTTAAATTCTTGTTCAAATACGCCATTCACTCTTGTTAGTGTAGCATTAATCTGTGTAAGCGCTCCAGCAACACCACCAAAATAAGCAGTATACTCGCCTGTCACAGACATAGCCAGTCTAAGGGTATGAAAAGTTTTATTATTGGATTTAGCCGTTGTACCTGCCTTCATTAATTTTTGTAAATTCTCAACAGATTCTTTACTTTCTTTAGTCTTACAGGTAAATGCATGCCCATTCTTACTTGTTTTTCCATGTACTGAATAATAAGACTTATCAAACGTTGCAGGCTCTATAAATTCATACTTACCATCTGGACCAATAATCATTGATTGGAAATCATTGGAAGCGACACTAAACCTGATGTATTTGGTAGGATCATCCGCTCCGATCCCCACATATGACCCTAACTGATATTTATTAGCTAATGCCTCATCCATTACCGGAAAACTGTTGACCGCAAATCTCTCCATTTTTCCCTCGAGAGTAGGAATACTGATTGTAATAGGAGCCCCCTCACCTATTTTAGGAGCTCTCAGCAGTTGAGTTCTGATTTGATCTATATCAAGTTTATAATAAACCGAATGATCACTTTTTTTTATGATCTTTTGTTCTGGCAGTCCTCTGCTCCATTGTGCATTTGCTGATATTGCTAAAAATAATAACGGCAAACAAAGTAATTGTGTTTTCATATAATATTTTTGACAAATTTAAACATTCACCTAATAATACAATTCCAAACAATCAAAAAAAATAAAAAAGCACAAATTATAAGTAAACAATCTTGAAAAAAAATCACAATAATGAAATTTAAAAGATTTTTCTAGGCAAAAGCAGAATTACTTCTTTTGTTCCTGCTTCTGTAACCATTCTTCATGCTTTTTTTTGAAGAATTCATGTTTGTAATCCTGATTTCGCTGGGCAGCATCTATGGAATGAGAAGTATGGATATCGGCATCTTCTTTGGCAAACTTAGCAAGGTTTTCATAGTAATGATGAAGCTGGTCCAGTTCTGCTTCTGTAAGGTCTTCAATATCCACAATTCTGTTGCTGGCTTTTTCATGAGCGGCTATTAGCTCATTCAGCTTGATCTGAATTGCTTTGGAGTCTTTGTTTTGTGCTTTTTGAATAAGAAATACCATCAGAAAGGTGATGATTGTGGTTCCGGTATTGATGACAAGCTGCCATGTTTCCGAATAGTCAAAAAAAGGGCCAGAAACCGCCCAAACGACTACAACCAAAACCGCTCCGACAAAAGCGTAGGCACTTCCCGTAAATTTGACAGCCCAGTTTGAAAATTTTTCAAAAAAATTATTTTTACTACGACTCATAGCTAAGTTGTTTATTATAATAAATGTATAAAATTAACCTGACCTGAACTAATAGAATCTTGAGATTAAAATCTTATGTATAATATGATAAGGTCATTATCTTATTTCAATATAATTTTTGAGACATTCTCCTCCCTACTCTATTTCATTTTTCTGAATCTGTGCCACCAGATCAGAAATCCTGTAACGGGAAGGGAACAACCAATAAGCGATAGGATAAAGTAGAAAATAATACTTGGCAATCCCATAATTTCTCCCGTATGTAAAGGTTTTGCCAAAGCAGTAAACTGTTTGTTGAGAGGTTTATCTGAAAATAATTCTTTTGTTTTAAAAACACCCGTCTTATCAAAAGTAACTTCATCGGGAAGCATCATTCCCAAAAGGTTTTGTGTATTGGTTTTAATAACAACATAGCGGGGATTATCTTTATTAGGCAGTTCAATGCTGGTAACCGCGGAATAAGGTAAATGCTGGTCTGCAAGTTGTAAAATATTACCAATAGAGGCTGCTGTTGAGTTCTTAAGATTTTTCTTTTCATCCTGCTTCTGGAGCATATCTTCCAAAAGTCCTCCGAAAGCATCATCGCCATTTTCTTTTTCTTTTGAAATCTGATCTATTGAAGATCCTCCGAGGCTTACGATGAGAGCGTTTTTCACCCATGGATAGGTAATATACAACCCCGTAACAGCAATAAAGAAAAGCATGAGAAAAGTATAAAAACCAAGGGTATTATGGAGATCATGATTGATGCGTTGAAATTTCGCTTTCCACATGACGGTAAGCCCCTGTTTCAAAAACTTCAGCTTTTTGGGAAGCCAAAGAATAAAGCCAGAGATCAGCAATACACAAAACATCAGTACGGACGCTCCGACAATTTGTCGTCCTGCATTTCCCAGCATAAGATTTCGGTGAAGATCAAGAACTACTTCAAAGAAAAGGCTTGAACCCACTTCCGGCTGGCCAAGAATCTGTCCTGAATACTGGTTATAGTAAACACTTTTATCCAACTGACTTTCCCGATATCCCAATACATAACTTCTGCTTTTGTCCACGGGAATAAGCAATGAGGTAAGCTCTTTATTCTGCTGTAATAATTCAGATTGAATCCGGTCAGGGTTTTTGACCGTATCAGATGAAGGAGTAATATAGACTTTATCTCTGTTATTAAAATCTGTGATCTGATTTTTAAAGGCATACAAACAACCCGTAATACACATAATGAAGACCACGATACTTGATAAAAGCCCAAGCCAAAGGTGCATGATCCACATCAGATATTTCAGTAGGGTTTCGTTTTTTCTTCTTTTTCTGTAAAGGCTTCTCAACAGATTTTTCATACGTGTTATATAGCAAAAACATTAAGATTTTTTACGATCTTAATGTTTTTAAAATTAAAATTAATATGAATGTTTAAAGTTATTTTCTTCCTTTGAAATGAACATCTTTTACAATTTCTTCAAATTTTGTATAATGTTCCGGTGTCAGGGCTTTCTGAATAGCAGCTTTTCTCTGGGCATCGAATTTCTCCCAGTATTCTTTTGCTAAATCATTGTTCCCGTGGTATACATCATGAGCATCGTTGAATACTTTTTCAAAGGCATCATTGGCAGCGTTCACTACTTTGAATTCATCTTCTGAAAGCTGAGCTTCTGCTTTTATTCTTTCCAATAGAGTATTGTCGTATCTTGGTCTTTTTCTGGAATTTTCATCAACAAATTTGTTGAATTTTTCCATTTGAGGACCATCCAGAACTTTTGCCATTTCAATAGACTGCTGTGATCTCAATTCTTCGTTTTTGATGCCCAAGGCAACGCGGTCCATATTACCACCCTGCGCTTTTGCAGCCTGGAAATTCTGCTCCTGAAGGTCCTGGTATTTTTTTGTTATCTCATCAAAACTTTTGGTTTGATCTGGAGTAAGCTGCACTTCTGTTTTAAACTCGTTATAATCTATTCCCTTCTTTTTATCTCCGGAACATGAGATGATAACCGCTCCAAGAGCAAATGCTAAGATGAATCCTTTTATATTTTTCATAATAAATGATTTTGTTGGTTAGAATTTATAGTTTACCTGTACGGCAAAGTTTCTTGGTTGAATCTGATCAATATATCCTCCTCTGAAATACGAGTTGTATCCTACTGAATCAAAAATGTTGTTAAAGAATCCTCTTAACCCTACTCCATTCTTGAATGTATATCCTATCTGAGCATCTACCGTTGTATAATCCGGCATATTGAAAGGTCTTTCGTCCGGCTGTGTTCCGTTAACGTGTCCATTATCGATTACCGTCTTCTGTTTGTAGTCGTCTACCGGTCTTGTTCCTACATAGTAGATTCCTGCTCCAATATCGAATCCTTGAAGGGCTCCGGTATTAAATTTATAATTCAACCATGCATTAGCAGAGTTTTTAGGAGTGTTGATTGGCGCTGAACCATTCACAAAGGAAGGACTGTCCTGATACTGCGCATCTACATAAGCCCAACCCGTCATTACCTGAAGGTTTGGAAGGATCTTACCAATTAATTCAATCTCCATTCCTTTTCTTTTCAGTTCTCCGGCTAAAGCATATTTCCCTATTCCCTGTCCGTTATTTCCAACAAGTTCATAAGAAAGATTATCGGTATTAATATTAAAGAAAGTAACGTTAAATCTCAATCTCTCATTAAGCCAGTCTGATTTGATTCCTGCCTCCCATTGTTTAGTTGTAGAAGCTCCCACTGTTCCTCCGGATGCCAATGGGTTATTAGAACTTCTTAAAGCAGTAGTACTTGTATAAGATCCGAAAATATTCATGTTTTCAATAGGTGAAATCATAATTCCCAATGATGGATTCCATGCAAAGTCTCTTTCTTTATCAGAACCAATTAGTCTGCTGTAACGAAGTCCTAAGTGTGCTTTAAAATACTTATTGAACGTAATAACATCCTGCGCCATTAATCCCATGGTAGGAGCTACCGCATTCACAGCACTTGCTGTGGATAAATCTATGTTTTTCCCGACAGGAAGAATATTATTAATGTCATTTAAAACATTGATCTGATCAACATCTACAGACTTATATGAAGTTGTTGTTACATTAGATTCTTTCCAATCGAAACCTACCTGGAAGGTATGCTTCATAAATCCAGTCATTACATCAGATCCCATGAAGTCAAATTGAAAAACTTTATTTAAATCTTCTCTATCGGATCTCGTTAATGTTCTGTTACGGAATTCTGTTGGGTTATCTCTCTTTAAAGGAGCCAGTGCTGCACCTACTATTTCAGATTGGTATGACGAACTCATAAATGCAGCTCTCAACTTTAGTTTTTCTGTAAGTTTTCTGGTAGCTGTTGTTGAGAAATTGAAGGTTTCAATTTTCGCATTGTCTGTTGAAAAGCCTAGGAATTTTCTTCCCGGCATATTATAGATTGCTTCTACATCACCTTTTGCCAGGTTTACTGTTCCTCTATCCGGAGTGGTATTGTTATGCATATAATCCATCTCCACAACGATTTCAGTTTTATCATCCGGACGGATAGCGATGGATGGATTTACGTAAATACGGTCTGTATTCACAAATCTTCTGAAGCTGTTATTGCTCTGATAAGCTCCGTTCACTCTAATGGCAATTTTCCCTTGTGAATCTAAAACTCTCTGGAAATCTACAGTAGGTCTGTAAAAATCCCAGCTTCCGTATCTGAACCCTACATTCGTCTGATTGATGAACTTAGGAACTTTGGTAACCACATTGATCACTCCACCAGCGGATCCGAGCCCATCCCCAATTCCTTGGGTAACGGCTGCAGAACCTTTAATCACCTGGATACTTTCAACTCCCTGCATATCGGTAAGCATTGCTCCGGTACGGAAGTCAGAATCCATCTGAACTCCGTTTTTCAAAACAGGAACTCCTCTGTATCCTCTGATAGACATACTTTCTCTGATACCACCATAACTACCAAATTGAGTAACTCCCGGAACGTTTTTCGCAACGTCGGTTACCGTTAATCCTCCCAAATCCTCAATTACTTTGTAAGAAATTACTGAGATACTCTGGATCTGGTCTCTGGGTTTCAATGGCAGTCTTGTAATGGCTTCAAGACCTTCCGGCTGTTTCTTTCTTTCGCCGAATAATTCTACTTCGTCAATTTTTTTGTGCTTAATTGAGTCGTTTGTTTTCTGTGCGTTTGCAAGAACCCCACCTAATAACAGCAGAGAAAAGGATACTACTTTATTCATCTGATAATTTTTTGCAAAATTATTATTTTTATTAATTCTAAATAAATAATATAAGGTGACATATCTCACCTTATGTAGAACTATAATATCAGATTAAAAAGGGATCCTTGGATATGATTGAAGAAACGAATAATAATATAAAGATCGTTATGGCAAATGAATCAAAACTGTTTTATGGATCAAAATAAAAAACACAAAAAAAGCAGCTGATGAGCCGCTTTGATATTAATATCTGATAGCTTTGCTTAAATCTATCGGATTGTTTGTTTTCTTCAAAAATTCCTGTACTCTTTGAGTGAGATCTTTGAACTGTTCAATATGAGTAACTTTTGTTCCCAAAATATTCATTTCAGCACTCGCGTTTTCTTTGAAACTTTTTCTCATTTCTACGAGAGGATCATTATACATATCCATTCTCTTTTTGACTCTCATTTTCTCAGAAATTTCGAGAGGTTTTCTTCCGTAGAATGTTTCAATAAAACCAACCGTATCGTAGGTATCTTTTAAGTTTTTACTTTTAACCATGGTGAAGCTGAAGTTCGATTTGGAATCCTGAAGTAGGAAGATCATTCCTGGTAAACCACGAAATTTGTACGGACCTTCGGAAATATTAATATCTTTTGCGAACCAGGCTGTCCAGTCTCTTCCCCCAAAATGTGTGGTTGCTTTTTGCAGGGTATATCCTCCAAAGATCTTGGTGTCATTGCTCAGTTTCCAATCCATTTTATCATCTGTAGGGTAACTGTACATGTCTTCACCAATAAGTTCGTACACCTGATTTTTTGATGAGTTTCTTGCTCTTTTCACGGATTCAAATCTTCCTCCGTATACATATTCATAATTCTTATTTAAACGGTTGATGGAATCTGCTTTAAGGTAATCATATTCGTAGAATTTAACATCTTTGGGATTAACATCTAGTACGAGATTTATTTTATCTGTATGATCATCCGTTGAATCAATTTTGTATTGCAATTCATAAATAAAGCGATGGGTTTGCGCATTGGCAATCACTCCCAAAAGAATGCATAGTAAGAAGAACTTTTTCATAGTAATTTTTTTACAAATATACACTTAAAACAGAACCTTGCAATACATAATAGCATATTTATAATATTAATAGGTATAATACACATAATAAACAAAAAAAATCCGTCCCAAAATGGGACGGATTGTATAATCATTGCAAAGTATGCAGTTATCACACTTTAATTTCAACGTCTACTCCTGAAGGAAGTTCTAATTTCATTAGAGCATCAACAGTTTTAGAAGAAGAAGAGTAGATATCCATTAGTCTCTTGTGAGCTGATAATTGGAACTGCTCTCTTGCTTTCTTGTTTACGTGCGGAGATCTCAACACTGTGAAGATTCTCTTATTCGTTGGCAATGGAATTGGACCGTTTACAACAGCACCAGTAGCCTTTACCGTTTTTACGATTTTCTCAGCAGACTTGTCTACCAAGTTGTAATCGTAAGATTTTAGTTTTATTCTGATTCTTTGTGACATTTCTTTAATTTAAAAATTAACCTTTTGCTTTAGCTATGATTTCTTCAGCAACGTTTTGTGGAGTAGCTTGGTACTTCTCTAATTCCATAGAAGAAGTAGCTCTTCCTGATGAAAGTGTTCTTAGAGTAGTTACATATCCAAACATTTCAGAAAGTGGAACAGAACCTTTGATTACAACAGCTCCATTTTTCTCTTCCTGACCACTGATGGTACCTCTTCTCTTGTTAAGGTCACCAATGATGTTACCCATATATTCTTCTGGAGTTACAACTTCCAGTTTCATAATAGGCTCCATAATTACTGGTTTAGCAGCACGTCCCGCTTCTTTAAATCCTAATTTAGCAGCCATTTCGAAAGAAAGTGCATCAGAATCCACCGCGTGGAAAGATCCATCTTTAAGAGTAACTTTAATACCTTCAACTTCGAAACCAGCCAATGGACCGTTCTTCATTGCAGCTTTAAATCCTTTTTCAATTGCAGGAACAAATTCTCTAGGAACGTTACCACCTTTGATCTCATTGATGAATTCTAAACCAACTTTACCTTCGTCTGCAGGTCCTAGTTCAAATACAATGTCAGCAAATTTACCTTTACCACCAGATTGTTTTTTGTAAACTTCTCTGTGTTGAGCAACTTTTGTTAAGTTTTCTTTGTACTCTACCTGAGGTTGTCCTTGGTTTACTTCAACCTTGAATTCTCTCTTCATACGGTCTACAATGATATCTAAGTGAAGCTCACCCATACCAGAGATGATCGTTTGTCCAGAAGCCTCGTCAGTTCTTACTGTAAACGTTGGATCTTCTTCAGCCAATTTAGCTAGAGCGTTACCCATTTTATCTTGGTCAGCTTTAGTTTTAGGCTCAACAGCGATACCAATTACCGGATCAGGGAAAACCATCGATTCAAGAACGATTGGGTTTTTCTCGTCACACATTGTATCACCAGTTTTGATAGATTTGAATCCTACCGCTGCACCAATATCACCAGCTTCAATATATTCTACTGGGTTTTGTTTGTTAGCGTGCATCTGATAGATTCTAGAGATTCTTTCTTTATCTCCTGAACGAGTGTTCAAGATATAAGAACCTGCATCTAGTCTTCCAGAGTAAGCTCTGAAGAATGCTAATCTTCCCACGAATGGGTCAGTAGCGATCTTAAATGCTAATGCAGAGAAAGGCTCATCTACAGATGGTTTTCTTGTGATTTCAGCGTCAGTTCTTGGGTCAGTACCTTTGATATCATCTTTATCCAATGGAGATGGCAAGTATTTACATACTGCATCTAGCATGAACTGTACTCCTTTATTTTTGAATGAAGAACCACAAGTCATTGGGATAATAGATAAATCGATAGTAGCAGCTCTCAATGCAGCATTGATTTCTTCTTCTGTAATTGAATCTGGATCTTCGAAGAATTTCTCCATCAAAGTTTCATCATATTCAGAAACAGCTTCTACTAATTTTTCTCTATATTCAAGAACTTCATCCTTCATATCTTCTGGAATTGGAACTACCTCGAAAGTAGCACCTTGTCCAGCCTCATCCCAGATGATCGCTCTGTTTTTAATTAGGTCAACAACACCTTTGAAATCTTCTTCAGCACCGATTGGTAAAACGATTGGAACTGCGTTAGATCCTAACATATCTTTAACCTGGTTTACCACGTTAAGGAAGTCAGCACCTTGTCTGTCCATTTTGTTTACGAATCCCATTCTCGCTACTTTGTAGTTGTCAGCAAGTCTCCAGTTTGTTTCAGACTGAGGCTCTACTCCATCTACCGCAGAGAATAAGAATACCAATCCATCTAATACTCTTAAAGATCTGTTTACTTCTACAGTGAAGTCAACGTGTCCCGGTGTATCGATAATGTTGAAGTGGTAAGGTTGAGTTTCAGGTAATTTTTTACCTTGATCTGTTGGAAAGTTCCAAGAACAAGTAGTTGCAGCAGAAGTAATAGTAATACCTCTTTCTGCTTCCTGCTCCATCCAGTCCATTGTAGAAGCACCATCGTGAACTTCTCCAATTTTGTGGTTTACCCCTGTATAGAATAAGATTCTTTCTGTAGTAGTAGTTTTACCAGCATCAATGTGAGCGGCAATACCAATATTTCTTGTAAATTTAAGATCTCTACTCATTTCTAATTAGAATTTAAAGTGTGAGAAAGCTTTGTTAGCTTCCGCCATTTTGTGAGTATCAGATTTCTTTTTGAAAGCAGCACCTTCTTCTCTTGAAGCAGCTACAACTTCGTTAGCTAATTTCAAAGCCATAGACTTATCATTTCTCTTTTTAGAGTAGCTAATTAACCATTTCATTGCCATAGAAATTTTTCTATCAGCTCTGATTGGCATAGGAATCTGGAAGTTAGCTCCACCTACTCTTCTAGAACGTACTTCTACGTGAGGCATTACATTTGTAAGTGCATCTTTCCAGATTTCAAGTGCAGTTTTTTCGTTGTCTCCTTTTTTAGTTTCTACGATATCTAATGCATCATAGAAAATTTTGAATGCGATAGACTTTTTACCGTCTAGCATTAGGTTATTAACAAATCTTGTTACCAATTGATCATTAAACTTCGGATCTGGTAACAACGGTCTTTTTTTCGCTTTTGTCTTTCTCATTGCTTTTGTACCTTATTTAATGATTATTTTTTCTTTCCTTTTGCAGGAGCTGCAGCAGCTTGTCCTGGTTTAGGTCTCTTAGCTCCGTACTTAGATCTTCTCTGTGTTCTTCCGTTTACACCTGCAGTGTCTAATGCACCTCTTACGATGTGGTAACGTACTCCCGGTAGGTCTTTCACCCTTCCGCCTCTTACCAATACTATCGAGTGCTCTTGAAGATTATGTCCTTCGCCCGGGATGTAGGCGTTAACTTCTTTACCGTTAGAAAGTCTTACCCTTGCTACTTTTCTAAGTGCAGAGTTAGGTTTCTTAGGTGTAGTAGTATATACTCTCGTACATACACCACGTCTTTGTGGACAAGAATCAAGGGCAGCCGATTTGCTCTTCTTGGCAAGCGTGGCTCTTCCTTTTCTTACTAATTGTTGAATAGTAGGCATTTAATTGCTTTTTATTTTAGGGTGCAAAAATAGGAATATTTTTTTAATCTGCAAACACTTATATAAAAATTAAAATCAAACACTTACATCTCAAAATCGATCTCTTGGCATTGTAGAATGAAAGAATACAATACAGATGCGGAATTGTTCATCGAAGACATTATATTTTAAAGCTTAAAATATGAATATTAAATATTTATGAAATTCAAAAAAAATAAAAAATAGGCACTGCTTAAATTGGCTCTAACTTCTTTTCTATACTTCCAAACTATTTTAAAAAAGTTTTTCATAGTTATCATCTATCAATAAAACAGGGAGTTCGGCACGATATTTCGTAACTTTGAGATACACAAAAGATCATCTTATAAGGTTGCCCTAAAAACCCTCAGCAACAAAGCAACATAATGCGGCAATCGTAAACGACCTTAAAAAATAAATATATACATATGAAAAACGCTAGTATTATCGGACTAAAAGAAGCCGACTGCAAAAAGATTTCAGAAAAACTCAATGTACTTTTAGCAAACTATTCTATATTCTATCAGAATACAAGAGGTTCACACTGGAACATCAAAGGAGAACAGTTTTTTACACTTCACCCGAAGTTTGAAGAGCTTTATAACAGCCTTGTTCTGAAGATAGATGAAATTGCGGAAAGAATTCTTACTCTAGGAGCAACACCTGCCCACAACTATTCCGATTATCTGAAAGTTGCAACAATTAAAGAAAGTAAAGAAGTAACGGATGGCACAAAAAGCGTGGAACAAATTCTAAGCTCATTCAAAGTAGTAATTGATCTTCAAAGGGAATTATTGGATATTACGGATGAAGCAGGAGACGAAGGTACCAACTCTCAAATGAGCGACTATATTACAGAACAGGAGAAAGAAGTTTGGATGTACAACTCTTATCTTGGAAAATAACTCAACAAAAGCATTGAAATATTTCAAAAAAATCGCCTTACATTTAGGCGATTTTTATTTTTTATTTTTATATTTGCGTTAAAATTACACATATTATGAACAACGTAAGACTGAACTCAATTCTAGATAACGATTTCTATAAAATAACCATGCAAAATGCCGTGGTAAAACTATTTCCAAGTTCTATTGTAAAATACGAATTTATCAACCGAGGAAAGCATCATTTTCCAGAAGGTTTTGATGTAGCTCTAAGAGAAGCTGTTAACAAAATGGCAGAACTCAAACTTACCAAAGACGAGAAAAGATTCATGGCCAGAACCTGCCCTTATATAGATCTTCCTTATCTGGATTTTTTAGAAGGATATCACTATGATCCATCTGAGGTAAAGATTCATCAGGAAGGAGGCGATCTTTCTGTAAGTGTGGAAGGGCTTTGGTACAGAACAATACTTTGGGAAGTTCCATTATTGGCACTTATCAGCGAACTGCACTATGAAATGAATCATATGGAAAGAGATTCTAATGAAGTGGTAATGAGCAAAACGATTGAGAAAGCAGATTCATTAGGCCGTTTGGGAGTTAACTTTGCCGAGTTCGGAACCCGAAGAAGACATTCTTATAAGGTACAAAATCTGGTAATGGAAGCTTTAACACAGAAAAAAGATTCTACTTTTATCGGAAGTTCAAATGTACACTTTGCCATGAAATACGGCGTAAAACCTATAGGAACCCACGCTCATGAATGGTTTATGTTCCATGCCGCAGAATACGGATTCAAAATGGCCAACGAAATGGCTTTGGAACATTGGGTAGATGTATACAGAGGTGATTTGGGAGTAGCGCTTTCAGATACCTATACTACGGATGTTTTCTTCCAGCAGTTTGATAAAAAATTCGCTAAACTTTTTGACGGTGTTCGTCACGACAGCGGGGATCCGTTAGAGTTTGCAGACAAAACGATTGCTCACTATCAAAACAATGGCATCAACCCAATGTTTAAATATATCATTTTCTCAGATGCTCTTAATCTTGAAAAGGTAGAAGAAATTACCAACTATTGCAGAGGAAAAATAGGAATCTCTTTCGGAATAGGTACCAATCTTACCAACGACGTAGGTTTGAAACCAATGAATATCGTTATGAAACTAATCGGAGTACAGGCACCTAATAAAGAATGGATCCCAACCGTAAAATTATCTGATGAACATGGCAAGTATACCGGTGATCCAAAAATGATAGAACTGGCAAAAGAATTTTTAAGAATAAAAGATTAACCATAAAACCCAAAACGATGAAAAAATTAATAATGCTTTGCACAATCCCTCTGTCTCTTATCTCATGTGTTGTTTACCAAAAAGGCGAAGATGGTAAACCGGGTACACCTGGAAAAAATGCAGTTTCGGAAACCTCATCAAAGACCGATGAAGTAAAAAAAACAGTATACAACCAAAAGCTGGCCGATTCTTTAGGTGCAGATCAGTATGGTATGAAAGCTTATACTATTGTTATGCTTACAACAGGAGCAACAAAAATTGAAGATAAAACCAAAATGAATTCTCTGATGAAAGGTCACTTAGACAATATCGGAAAATTGGCTGATGAAGGAAAGATCATTGTAGCAGGACCATTTTTGGAAAAAAATAAAGAAAACTACCGGGGAATGTTCATTTTCAATACCAAATCTAAAGAAGAAGCCGAACAATGGGTAAAAACCGACCCTGCAGTTCAGTCCGGAGTTTTTAGTTTTGAGATCTTTCCCTGGTACGGATCTGCCGCACTTCCTTTATATTTAAAACATTATAAAGAGATTTCTAAAGAAAACCATTAATATACAACCGAACCCTAGCTATACCATTCAAAAATAACTTGTCACTAAATAAAAAAGCAAAACCCAAATAATAGTTTAATAAAAACAGAGAAAATATAAATAATTGATTAACAAATATAAATTACACCATTTATTTGTTCAAAACATAAATTATTCCTATTTTCGGTAAAACAAAAAACTTTTATTCATATGAAAAAATTACTATTTTTGAGTTTCACTGCGCTCTCAATTATGGGAAGCGCTCAGATTTTAGTCACGGAAAGCTTTGAAAACGGAACCTATCCAGGATTTACTATTACTGGGGGCTACACGGGAACACCAACTACATATATTGTTGGTAATTGCGATGGTGCCATATCTATAGGTGCTGAATCATATGGTTCAAGTACCGCTAACAGAACTATCAATTTAATTTATACAAAGCCAGCGAGTATTACGGCTAATGGAAAAAAAATTGACATTTCCTTTTCCTATTCTACACAGGCATATGATGCTACAAGTTTAATAGGTGGTAATATTAATGTGGAATATTCAACTGACGGCGGTTCTACCTATACAGCGGTAAGTACTCCTATTACATTAACAAGTACTGCCCAAACTTGCGCATCCTATACAGGTACTATTCCGGAAAGTGCTAATATAAACGGAAATTTCATGCTTCGAATTCAAACGGTAGGAACAACAGGCACTACGTATGATTTTTACAGTTTCATAGATAATGTAAAAATTAAACAGGAAGTTACCGCCATCCCGGCATGTACTACTATAAGCGCTCCTGTCAATGGTGCTACCGGTTCTTCCGTACGTCCACAAATCACCTGGGCAGCCACAGCAGGTGCGGAAGCATACAAAATAAAAGTGGGCACTACTTCTGGAGGATCCAATGTGTACACAGGTACTACCAACAATACATTCTATACTCCAACGGCATCAAGTGCTTTTCCACAAAACACAACTCTTTATGCAACAATTACTCCAACAAATGCATTAGGAGATGCTACAGGATGTCAGGTAATTTCATTTACTACAGGAGCTAATCCTTATACCCCTTACTGTGGACCACTTCTTGCGAAATTGGGAACATATCCAATATCCAATGTTGTTTTCAGTGATATGACCAACTCATCCAGTGCAGTAATCACGACAGCACCAACAGACGGCCAGGAAATTTTCACTAATAAAGTTGCAAACGTTGTAAGAGGAACAGCTTATCCTATCACATTAACAGGAACATCTGTAGGAACAACCAACAGATTTGGATTTACTGTATTTATCGACTGGAATCAGAATGGAAGTTTTGCCGATGCAGGTGAATCTTTCTTTGTAACTTCAGATTTTGCCGGAGGTACAGGTACGCCATTAACAGTTAATAAGAGTATAACAGTACCTGCTACTGCAGCATTAGGAAATACAAGAATGAGAATTAAATATCATTTCAACAGTTCAACAACATCTGTGAGAGCAGAATTGTCAGATCCTTGTGCTGATCTAAACCAAGGTCAGGCTGAAGATTACACGATTAATGTTCAAAGTACATTAGGCACATCCGATGTAGAACTGAATAAGAAAGCGAATATCTCGATTTATCCTAATCCATTCAAAGATATCCTTACTATTTCCGATATTAAAGGAGTGAAATCTATCGAAGTAAGTGATGTTTCAGGAAGACAGCTAAAAACACTGAAAGCGAGCAATGAGCTTAACCTTTCTGATCTGAACTCAGGTCTTTACTTAATCAATCTTCATATGGAAGATGGTAGTGTAAAATCACTAAAAGCAGTTAAGAAATAATATATTTTACATACATTTGATCTTTGATAATAAAGCGGTAGTTACTTGACTACCGCTTTTCTTATATATTTAAGGTCGAAAATAGCTCAAACCACATCATGAAAACCCTACCTCAATTATTAATTATTATTTTATTCACCATCATCAGTTGTCATAACCAAGGGAATAAATTCAATATTGAAACAATTACAAAAGATAAAGATATTAACGAAGAACTGGATCAGTTAAAAAACCTACCTACTCCAGGACTCTTATATGCTGACAAAAATTATGAAGTATGGAAAAGCTGCTCCGGAGAATGGGGAGGAACAGTCTATTTTAAAAGTAAGGAATCAGGAAAAATTTACTACTCACAGGCAGACTGTCCCATTTGTGTAAATAAAATCGACAACAAATATTATATTTCCACCTCTATGACACATGAATTAGGAGCATCAGGTATTTTGGAAATAGATGATCCAAGTAAAATGGAGGTAACCTATAAAATACCCATTTATCATCCTGGAGTTATTACTAGAGAATATGAAGCACACACATTAAAAGGGACAAAAAAAATAGTTGACTCCACTGGAATTTCAATAATGTCGAGTTTCGTTTATGATAAAAAGCTGTACTCTTTTGTACATAATTATAAGACGGGACAAAACATGATTTCTGAGGTAAAAAATCATAAATTTCATACGATACAGGAAATCGATAACGATTTGTTCTCTAACGACCCTATCATTATACAGGAATCAGAAGACCATCAGAAAATCTTCCTACAGCATCCAAAACCGATAATTCTTGAAGTCATTGGTAAGACAATCAAAGTCAATCTATTTAAAGAGAAAAGATAAACCACATAAACTACTATACAACGTTCTATATACCAAATATTTACACATACAATTTCAATAAAAAATATCCGTAGAAAGAATTATTTTAATTATCTTAGTATAAACAAACTTATACAATTCATTATAAGTAAGTTACAACACCCATAATTAAAATTAATACTATGAAAAAAAACATTGAAAAACTTTCAAGAACAGACTTGAAGAATGTATTCGGAGGAACCCTTTATCCGGCAGAATGTCCCGGAGGATGCCATGGTGAAGGCATGATCAGATGTCCAGACGGCACCACCACTATGACTAATTTTATATGCATGGGGGGAAGCTGCCAACCGGCAGCAATGTGCAAACCATTGGTTCTTGAGCCTTTTCCAGATCCGATTATAATCACTCCATAATCTGATGAATAACATAAAGTGAGCTTTCCTGCTCACTTTTTTAGTACCTTTAAATAAAGAAAAACGATCATGAAAACCATTGAAGATGTTTTGAAAAAGCTGGATGAAATTATCCTTTGGTGTAAGGAAAATAAAAGCCCAGCCGGCTATTTTGCCTGTACTTACAGAATCATGACTGCACAGGTACTGAAAGGAATTCAGCAAAAGAAATTTGAAGATAACCCAAGAATGACTGTGCTTGATATTGCTTTTGCCCAGAGATATCTTCAGGCTTGGGAAAACTATAACAAGGGGATAAAATGTACCAATTCGTGGTATATCGCCTTCGAAGCAGCGAAAAACAAAAACTTACTGATCCTTCAACATATATTTCTTGGTATGAATGCCCATATCAATCTGGATCTTGGAGTTTCTGCCGCCTCTATCATGCCCTACCGGAAAATAAACCCATTAAAAAAAGATTTTGAAAATATTAATAATGTCATCGCCTCTATCAATCAAAGCGTACAGAATTCTCTGAATAAAATCTGCTATCCTGTAGATCTGATCGATCAGCTCTCGAACGGCAATGATAATGCTGTATTGGATTTTGCGATTTCCAAAGCAAGAGACACTTCCTGGACAACGGCCGTAATTACTTCCAATACTCCGATTTTCTTGAGAGACTCCGTCATTGGTATTGTAGATTATGCCGCCGCAAAAGTAGCAAGTCAAATCGTAAATCCTAAAATTCTTACCCCTACCCTTTTAAAGGAACTTAAAAAATGTGAAAGCAGTGATGTGGTGAAAAACATCGAAATTCTAGAAGCTACCAAAAATACGTAATACAAAAGGCCGGGATCTTCCTCACGGATCCCGGCCTCATAATGAACAAAATAAAAGAAACTATAAGGTCTCCTTATGCTTTTTACGGTAGGCATAATGGAAAACAATTGGTAATATTGTAAAAGACAACAACATACAGATGATTAATCCTCCCACAATCATAATGGCTAATGGTTTTTGAATTTCCGACCCCATTCCGTTGGACATTGCCGCAGGAAGAAGCCCCATAGATCCCATCAGGGCAATCATTACAACCGGACGAATTCTGCTTCGCACTCCCTCAGCAATAGATTCTTTAAGAGACAGTCTGTTTTGCAGATTTTCTTTCATGACCCCTATTAGAACAATACCGTCAATAGTTGCCACTCCAAAGAGGATGATAAAACCGATCCCCGCAGAAATCCCGAAAATGGTTCCTGTAAACCAAAGGGATAAAAACCCTCCAATAAATGCAAATGCTAATGTTATAGAAGAGATCAAAGTATCTTTTACATTTCCAAAGTTGAAATACAGCAACATCAGAATAAGAACCAGGGAAATAGGCACTACCATAGCCAATTGTTTCGCTGCTCTTTCTTTACTTTCAAATTCTCCTGCCCATGTCATTTTATGGCTTTTTGGAAGTTTTACTTCTTTATCTACTTTTGCTTTTGCTTCTTTGATGGTACTTCCCAGATCTCTTCCTTCAATATTGAAACCTACTCCAATATATCGGCTATTACCTTCACGATAAATAAACGATGGACCTGTATGATAATCAATGGTTGCAATTTCTTTCAATGGTACTTTTTTGTTGTCCTGAGTCGGGATCAGAATATTGCCCATTTTTTCAGGAGTGTCCCTGTATTGCTTTTCAAATCTAAGCATGACATCAAACATTCTTTCTTCTTCATAAAACTTGGTCGCTGCCTGGCCTCCGATGGTCATTTCAATCACTGCCTGAGCATCTGCCATAGAAACACCATATTTTGCCATTTTGGAATCATGGAGCTGAATTCTGAGTTCCGGAAGTCCGATATTTTTAAAGACATTCACATCTGAAATTCCGGGTACCGCTCTTATCGAATTGGCCACCTGATTGGCATAATTTTCAAGTTCAAACAGATTATTTCCAAAAATCTTAATCACCAAAGGTGCTTTTACTCCTGCCACATATTCTTCCACATTATCCTGTATTGGCTGGCTAAACCCGAAGTTGATCCCCGGATATTTTTCAAGAGAGACTCTCATCTCTTCAAGAAGCTCTTCTTTGGATATTTTTTTCTTCCATTCATTTTCCGGTTTCAGCTGAATATTAAATTCGATATTAAAGAAACCTGTAGGGTCTGTTCCATCATTGGGACGGCCTGTTTGAGTCATGACAAATTTTACTTCATCATATTTCATTAAGATCTCCTTCATTTCTTTGGTAAGCCGAACGGATTCATCCAGATTGACACTGTTAGGAAGGGTGGCACGTACATAGATGGCACCTTCGTTCAGTTTAGGTAGAAATTCTGATCCATAATTGGAAAATCTCCATCCACAGATTGCCAGCAATGCTACAAAGCCAATGATGAATCCTTTTTTATGGCGGTCACTGAATTCATAAATTCTATATATATTGACTCTAAAAAATCTCGAAATAAAGTTTTCTTTTTCCTCAATATTTTTGGTCAGCAACAGTTTACACATCGCCGGCACATAAGTAAGACTCAAAATCAATGAACCTAGTAATGCATATCCCAATGTAAATGCCAGAGGAGAAAACATTTTACCTTCTACCTTCTGGAAAGAGAAGATCGGCATCAGGGCAACAATAAGAATCAGTAAGGCAAAGAAAATATAACTCGCTACACTTCCTGCGCTTTTCTTAATGATTCCCAGTTTTGATATTTTATTAAATCTCCGCAGTCCTATTTTTTTCGCTTTAAGCTCGAGGGCAACAAATACGTGTTCTACAATAACGAGGGTTCCCTCCAGGAGCAGACCGAAGTCCAGAGCTCCCATAGAGATCAGGTTGGCCGGCAATCCCTGAATCTTTAGCATAATAATAGCAAAAAGGAAAGCCAAAGGAATAACTGATGCCACAATAAATGTAGTTCTCCAGTTATAAAGGAAAATAAATACAATGATCGAAACCAGTATAACTCCTTCAATCAGGTTTTTAGAAACGGTGTGAACGGTTGTATTCACCAGTTCTGTACGGTCAATAATCGGTACAATCTGAACATCTCCCGGAAGTTCGCCACCATTCAGCTCTTCAATTCTGTCTTTCAGTCTTGCAATTACTTCACTTGGGTTTTCACCACGAAGCATGATCACAATTCCTTCTACGACATCATTTTCTTTGTTGTATCCGACCTGTCCAAGTCTGGGCTTAGCAGAAACTTTCACTTCAGCAACGTGCTTCACCAAAATCGGGGTGGAACCTTTTACTTCAATCTGAATGTTTTCAATATCTTCTTTTTTCTCTAAAAGACCGATCCCCCTCACCACATAAGCCTGATCACCTTTTGCAACAACATCACCTCCTACATTAATATTACTCTTCGAAACCGCTTCATACACATCCAGGGGGGAAAGGTCGTAATTGTGTAATTCTGTAGGGTTAATTTTTATTTCATATGTTTTTTCTTCACCTCCAAAGCTCACTACGTCTGCTACTCCGGGAACGGCAAGCAACTCTCTTTCTACCACCCAATCCTGAATGGAGGTCACTTCCTTGATTGGTAATTTACTTTTAATGATATATCGGTAAATTTCTCCTGTAGCACCAGACGGAGGTTCTATACTGTAATCTGCTCCAGTGGGGAGACTTACATTTCCTAATTTATTGGCCGCATATTGCTGGGCATAAAAATCATTCACATGATCATCAAAAATCACTGTAACCACCGAAAGTCCAAATAAGGAGATTGATCTCACCGACGTTTTGTTCGGAATTGAATTCATCTCTTTAGAGATCGGTAATGTGACAAATTTTTCTATTTCTTCGGCACTTCTCCCCGGCCACTGGGTAATTACCCTTACTCTTGTATTGGTAACATCCGGAAATGCTTCAATGGGAGTGTGAATATAAGAGTAGATTCCTCCGGCCAACAAAAGAAAAGTTCCCAAAAGAACAATCAATGAGTTTTTTAGAGAGAAGGAAACTATATTCTGAACAAACTTTCGCATTACTTCTTGGCGTTATTTAATTGATTTTTCAGATTCTCGTAGATCAGTAATCCGTTGGATGCAATAACATTTTCACCTGCTTTCAGATTCCCTTCTACATAAATATGCTGACTGTTGGATGCAATTTCAGTTACCGGTCTTATTTCAAGCTCACAGTCTTTTTTGTACACCACAACGTAGCTTTGGTTATTATCAAAAATCATCGCTTTGGCAGGAATGGCAAGAGCGGTTTTATTTTGTGAATTAATAGGCAGTACAACATCGGCAGACATTCCGGGTCTTAGCTTCATTCCATTATTATCCATAATAATTTTAGCTTTCAAGACTCTTTCATTTTCATTGAAGACCTGTGAAATATTGTTAATCTTTCCTGAAAAACTTTCATCGGGATAAGCCAACGTTTTCACAACAACAGGCTGATCTACATAAACGTTTCTCATATTGGTAGCATATACATTAGCCATCACCCATACTTTATCCAGATTGGAAATGGTAAAAAGCTGATCACCACCGGCAGTAACCGGCATTCCTTTGGAAACGTTCTTAGAGATCACATAGCCATCTGCGGGAGCTTTAATCTGAATAGTACTTCCTCCTGCTGAATACAGCTGCATGTTTTTATGGGTTTTGGAAATATTGGACTGCAAAATGGTCACTTCTGAACGGGCTTCTTGAAGATCTTTCTGAGAGGCAATATCATCTTTATACATGGCCTCTACGGAAGCTAATTTTCTTTTCGCCACTGCCAATTGAGCCTGCAATGTCTGTGTATCATCCTGCATTTCGTTGACTGCAGTACTTTTTACGGTAGCCAGCACCTGTCCTTTTTTTACATAGTCTCCCAAAGAGAAATAGGTATCGGTGACCACTCCATCCACAAGACTTACGAAAGGAACCGTTTTATCCGAATTACTTTCCACCTCTCCGGTAAGAGTGATGCTTTCTTCAATGGGAAGCATTTCCGCTTTTACGAGTTTAATATCTTTTTTAAGCTCTTTGCTGATGCAGTAGCCCTTTTCCGTTGGGTTATTCTGCTCTTTCTCTTTACAACCGGTAAGAGCCATCAAAGCAGAGAAATAAATTACAGCAATGTATCTGGTAGTATTTTTGTTCATATCTTATAAATCTTGTCCTACAACATACTGCAGGTTTTCATAGTATTGATTGAGTTCTTTCTTAGTATCGAGGATGATCATTTTATTTCCGATGTAAGTATCCAGGAAGTCCATATATTCCAGCATACTGAGGTTTCTCAGTCTGAAGTTCTTCTCATGGCTAATCAGTAAATTATCCAGCGTAGATTCATAATTTTCATCTATATCTTCTGAAACCTTCTGGGTTCTTATATAGTTTCTAAAGACAGAGACAATTTCATTTTCCGACTTCAGCATATTTTTACGGGTTTCGTTTTTGCTTTTCTCTATTTCGAGTTTTGCATCCTGAATATTTCCTTTATTACGGTCAAAAATGGGAAGGTCAAGCGAAACGCCCAGTCCAACAAAATCTTTCATAATATTTCCACCGCGATCGTATCCTATGGAAAAGGCAAGATCCGGAGTTTTCATAGCGTTCTGAATTTCGAGATTTTTGGCGGCGTGCTTTTCATTATTCTTGGCAATGAGGATATCCGGGCGGTTTTCTTTAGCTTTTTCCAACCATTGAGCCAGTTCTACCTCTGAAAGTTGCTTCTCCGGCATTACAAAAGGGTCAGAAATAACAAGGTATGCGTTCGAAGGAATCATCAGCAACCCTTTTAACTCTGCCTGTTGGTCTTCAATTTCCTGTTTTAGTGAAACGAGTTTTTTCTTGAATTCAATCTCCTGAGCTTTCAGTCGAACATATTCTGCCTTACTGATATTCCCAAGGTTTAATTGGTTTTGGTAAGATTTCGTCAATTTCTCAATAGATGCAATCTGTCCCTGGTAAATCTTCTGCTGTTCCTGGTTGTATAGAATTTCAGTCATTGTGTTTCTTAAGGTCTTTTTGAGCTCTCGCAACACTTCCTGTAATTCATACTTTTCTCCTTCTACTTCAATCTTCTGGAGTTCAATATTCTTTCTTCTTTTTCCCGCAGTCTGAATAACCTGTTCAATTTCGGCAGAGATCTGTGTATTCTTTCCCCAGTTCCCAATAAGGGCGGGTTGCTCTTCAATATCATAGGTACGCCAAAGATTGACTTCACTGATGCTGAGTTTAGGATTGGGCCAATATTTTGCCTGAACCGCTCTTGCCTCTGCTTGAGAAATCTCAATTTTTTGGGCAATAATATCCAGGTTCTTAGCCAGAAAAACTGCTTCAGCCTCCTGTCTACTGATTTTCAACGTATCGGAAATCTGTGCAGAAAAGAAGCTAAAGCAATGGATATAAAAAAGGGTAAAAAAAATCTTTTTCAAGGTCTATTATTTAAGACCACAAAGCTATTTCCCTAATATTAGAGGCAATTTCGAATGAAATTAGAATTCAATTAGTCCAACATTAGAGTTTGATTAGAACTTTTTAGAATGTTCAAACCGTTCATATTTTCGCAAAGGATGAAAAGACAAAAGACTAAGAATGAAGTGGAAACACAAGAGTAACGGTCGTTCCCTTGTTCACAACAGAATCAATAGTCATGACAATATTGTGGTGATCAAAAATACTTTTAGATAATGACAGACCTATTCCGCTACCTTTGATATTATCCACATTTTTTCCCCTGTAAAAGGTTTCTGAAATTTTAACAAGATCGTCCGCAGGTATTCCTCTCCCTTCGTCTTTTACTTCAATCTGTAATTGATTGGTATTTTCTGACAACGTAAGAATGGTTGGTACATTGTAAGAATATTTAATAGCGTTTTCTACAATATTATACAGTGCGAGATATAAAAGGGTTTCATTTCCAGGAAATTCAAGAAGAGAAGGTTTCGTAACCTGAAGCTGTATTTTGATCGTGGAATGTTTTTCTTTTGCCTTCGGTTCCAGTTTTTCATAGATTTTCCAGATCAGCTCATCTACTCTCATTAATTTGTGAGAAGATTCAAGCTTGGTCATTCCGGACATCAGAAGAAGGTTGTTGAGAATATTTTCAATCTCGTATACGTTTTCCAATGATTCTTTGGCGACTTCCTTATACTCTTCAGGAGTTCTGTCTTTTTGAGCAAATACTTCAAGATTCCCGGAAATGGCAGCCAAAGGTGTTTTAAATTCATGAGAAACATAATTGATAAAATTCTGCTGTAACAAGACATTTTCAGAAATTCTGCTTAAAAGTTTGTTATAGGATTTGATCAGATCTTCTATCTCATCATTGGTATTGGTGGAAGTAATCGCAGTGGAAATATTATTATAATCCACTTTATTGATTCTCTCCACAACATTGGAAATAGGTTTATAAACAATTTTTGAAAGATAACGGCTTAAGAAGAAAATCGCCAACAGACCAATAATCAGTACCGAAAGCATAATAATGGAAAGCCTCAGAATCTGCGACTGAAAAGAATCGTTAGGAGATTTTACGAAAACAACAAAATCACCCTGATTATCCGGATAAAAAATCCCGTAGTAGAATTGATTACCCGCCATAAACTGGATTCCTTTATTATTTCTGACGGCCTGCAAATGGGAAGCCTTAATATTTTCATCATGCAGATTGTGCCCGAACGTCACCTGATTATTCTGATTATAAACGGCCACCCTGTTATTTTGAATAAGGTGATTGTATTCTTTTTTTATTTGAGCGTGCCTGTCTTTGGGAAGTTCATCTTTTTCGAGATAATAAATAGCAGAAATAAGAGCGGTATTCCTTAGCTTCTCAAAGTAAAAAATCTTTGTACTGTCATAATACGCAAAGAAGATCACCGCTGATGTGACGATGGATACAATACCAAATGAAAGGCTGGAGATAAGGGTAAACCTGTTTCTGAGAGTCATTATCAGTCTTTAATTAAATATCCTGTTCCTTTTACGGTGTGAATAAACTTATGTTCGGTTTCATCAATTTTATTACGGACATAGGAAATATAGACATCCACAACATTGGTAGAGTTATCGAAATCTATTCCCCAAACTTTATGTAAGATCTGCGTTCTGCTCAATACTTTATTTTTATTCTCCATCAGGAAAGTAAAAAGTTTGTATTCTGTAGGAGAAAACTCAATTTCTTTATTGTTCTGGGTCACTTTGTGAAGATCTGTATCAATAACGATATTAGCACAGGACAGGAACTGATCATCTTTTTGATAACTCAGTTTATTGCGTCTCGTTAACGCTTTTATTCTTGAGATCAGTTCTTCAAAATGAAATGGTTTCGACAGATAATCATCTGCTCCCAGATCCAGCATTTTTATTTTATCATCCGGACTGTTCAAAGCGCTTAAGACTAGAATCGGAGTATAATTTCCTTTAAATCGTATGATTTGAGTAAGCTGCATGCCATCCAGCCCCGGAAGCATAATATCCATTAAAATAATATCAAAATCGTAGGTATGAAGAAGTTCCCGTGCCTTTTCACCAGAATCGGCAAGGGTCATATTGTAACCGGCTTCGGAAAGCCCTTTTATGAGAAAATTGCTGATTCTTTGATCATCTTCTACCAACAAAATATTCATATGCTTCTGAAATTTCCCATAAATATAGGTATTCTAATTCACAAAGATTGCTGAA
This sequence comes from Chryseobacterium sp. Mn2064, assembly GCF_049319685.1. Taxonomy (NCBI): domain Bacteria; kingdom Pseudomonadati; phylum Bacteroidota; class Flavobacteriia; order Flavobacteriales; family Weeksellaceae; genus Chryseobacterium; species Chryseobacterium sp. Mn2064. The sequence continues at coordinate 404,942 of NZ_JBMOUE010000004.1, read as the reverse complement.
GAATGAAAAGTGAATTCAAACCGTTACATCATACAAACAATAATTCTCTTGCTTTTACTGATTTTTATAGCTTCATATTTTTATAAAATTGACAAGATTATCTTTTTGATGGTTGCTGAGAAATTAATTGTTCCATAAAAACTTCCCGCTTTTTTCATAATTTTGGAAGATGGAGATGATATATTTACTTACAGGATGTATTGCCGGCGGATTATTGGGCGCGGTTATTTTATATTTTGCTTTAAAATCGTCAATGGTTTCAAGAAATTTATATGACGAGCTGAACACCTTTTTTATCAAAAACAAATCTGACCTGGAAAATTCAAACCTGAAAATACAGGAACTTACTCAAAATCTTACCAAGGAAAAAGAGGCGAATCTTCTTCAGCAGGATTTGTTTGATGATCTTAAAAACGAGTTTTCCAAAATCTCTGCTGAATATTCTTCTATGAACCTCCAATTTCAGGAGTTAAAGCAAAACAATCAAAGACAATCCTCACAGATTGATAATTACATTATTGAAAAACAGGGACTTTTTGCTAAAAATTCCGAGCTTTCTGCAAAAAATGACAGTTTACAGAAATCTCTGGATACTCAAAAAGAGGAGATCATCAAAATACAGGAGGAATCTAAACTTCAGTTTGAAAACCTGGCTAACAAGATTCTGGAAGAGAAAACAGAAAAGTTTACTACTCTCAATCAAAATAACTTAAAAAATATTCTGGAGCCTTTTCAGGAGAAGATAGCCGATCTCAAGAACAAAGTAAACGAAGCTTATGAAAAAGAAAATAAAGAACGTTTCTCTTTAGCTGAAAAAGTAAAAGAACTTGCGGAACTGAACCAACAGATCTCCGATGATGCCAAAAAACTGACCCGAGCTTTAAAAGGAGAAAGCAAAACCCAAGGTAACTGGGGTGAAATGATTCTTGAAAGTATCCTTGAAAAATCCGGACTCGTAAAAGGAAGAGAATATTTTCTGGAACATGAACTTCGCGATGAGGATAACAATGCTTTGTTCTCAGAATTTTCCGGTAAAAAAATGCGTCCGGATGCTGTTATAAAATATCCTGATGAAAGAAATGTGATCATTGACTCCAAAGTATCTCTTACTGCTTTTACCGATTTGGTAGATGAAACGGATCCTGATGTATATGCTATAAAACTAAGCCAACACCTGGGATCTATCAAAAACCACATTTCACAGCTAAGTCAGAAGGCTTATGATGATTATGATAAATCGATGGATTTTGTTATGATGTTTATTCCAAGTGAACCAGCCTATATCGCAGCGATGCAGGCAGACCCTAATCTTTGGAACTTCGCTTATGAAAAAAGAATCCTCTTGCTGAATCCAAGTAATCTCATTACTTCCCTGAAACTGATTGCCGATCTTTGGAAGCGAGAATACCAGAACCGAAATTCAATGGAAATCGCTGACAGAGGGGCAAAGCTGTATGATAAGTTTGTGGGTTTTGTAGAAAATCTCGAAAAAGTAGGACGTAATCTTGACCAGGCGAAGAATGTATACAACGATGCCTTCAAGCAACTTCACACCGGAAATGACAATCTTGTGATACAGACTCAAAAACTAAAGTCTTTGGGAATTAAGAATAAAAAAGATTTGCCGCAGAGCCTTATCGACAGTTCTCAAAATACACTGGAAACTTTCAATGAATAAAAAAAATGATTCAGGCCCGGTCTCGGGCCTGAATCATTTTTTAAAATAGTTAATTCGTCTTTTTATTTTTTAATAAACTTAACTGATCTTCCATTTTCAAGTTTCATAACATACACTCCTGAAACTAAATAATGAACATCAATTTTTCCATTTTCAGAAATATTCCCTTCATTCACCTGGTTGCCTACAGCTGTATAAATGATATATTTCTGTGTCTTCTCCACTCCAGAAACCTGGATAAAATCGGTAGCGGGGTTAGGATATACAGACAATTCTTTTTGCTTACCTTTTGTCTCCTGTGTTCCCAGTGTTCCTGATGAAAAAGTAACCGGCGTACTGAAATTCTGTACGGCTTGTCCGCTAGGCTGAGCAGTTTTCCAACTTAACGTATAAGCTCCAGCATTAGAAGGATTTTTAATTAAACCCGATATCACCACCTGAATTTTCGCCCCTGCCGGTATCGATACTCCGGTAGAAGCTCCATCTATGGATAATTGTACACCGCCAACCCAGCTTCCGCCAAGTTTAAATGATGTAGAGCAAGGGTAAGATACTCCATTCACTTTAAAAGTAACATAAGGATCCAGGTTGTTGGAACCTGGCACTGCAACCACCGCAGGAAATCCTGAAGGTACTGAAAAATAAAACACATTGGTTGTCGTCGTTCCTGTACCAATAGCCCCTGAAATGGTGTAATCAAATGTGTAAACTGCCGAGTGCCCCACTCCCAAATCACTCACCGTTACAGTTTGTGCGTTAGAAAGTGAAAATCCAAATAGCAGATTCATCATAGCAGCATAGAAAAGTTTCTTCATAAATTCTTTTTTTAAAACGTTCATTTTATAGTAAAGGCTATTAGTTTCTGTAATTTTATTTTCATCATTCATCTTTTATTCAAATAAGAACCTAGTCTTATGATCTCATCAGTGTGTTGTTTAGAATCGAAAGAAAGCAAGAGTGCATTTCGCCTAAAAGCCCTCTGTCATTATGTTTGTGCAAAATTAAATTATAAATAAATCAGTATATTCTGTCCTAAAATCATATTAAAAAAATGATTTAAAGTGATGTATTATACTGTATTCTAATTCCTTAAATCAGTCATTTTATGAAAATGATTAACAATCGTTTTCCTGAGAGAATCCAAACGGCTTTTTGTAAAAATTTAATCTGATTATTTTACTTTGTATAAAAAAATTTACAGACTATATTTGCCGCTTCTAAATAATGAATAAAAGCTGAAGGCCTGCTGCGATGAGAATTACTCAATATTACAACAACAGAATACATACGTTAAAAAAACAGCTTATTGAGACCTATTTATTCATTTTACTTATTTTCCATATTATATCTATTTATATTTATCTGTTCTGGCTGAAGAATACTTTTCCTATCTATTATTTCGCCTCTGCACTGGTATTTTATATTTATTCCTACATACTGATAAGGAGGAATTTTAATATTTCGAGAATTGTCATTGCTTATCTTCACTTCAGTTCTCTACATATTTCCCTTATCATCCTCAATTTTATTGATGATTCCATCGTAGGATTCATGTGGCTGATTCCAATGCCGGTATGTGCTTATGTTTTTCTGAAAAGAAAAATGGTGGTTTATTTCATGTTTTATACCATCTTCCTCATGCTGTTTATTATGGTATATGCCAAATATTTTGATCATCATTTCTACAAATACGACAGAAAATATCTTCGACCGACCAATGCTGCAACTGTGATTGCCAATTTTTCTCTTATCTGCCTGTTTATCTTCTACAAACTGAAAATAAATCATTTAGAAACCAAGGCTTTTGAATATAGTATCAAAAGAAAGATGAAAGAAAAGCACAATTTGAAACCTATTGTTATCGGAAATCATGAATACCCTGCAGAGCTTTCTGGTAGAAACAAAAACGAATTGATGATAGATCATCATAAGCTTGAAAATCTATTTATGGAACTGGATCGGTATATTATGTATAATAACTATTTCACGAATCCTTCTATAAAAATCTCCGGTTTATGCTCTGATCTGAATACCAATATCAACTATTTATCCAGAGCGATAGATCATAAAGGCTATAAAAACTTCAATCAGTACATCAATTCATTGCGAATCAATTACGTAAAAAATCTTATAGAAAAATCAGATTTGACGAAGGTGACCTTAATGTATATTTATACCGAAGCTGGTTTTACAAGCCAGGCCACATTCAACAGAGTATTCAAACAGTTTGAAGGAACAACGCCCAGCGATTATATTACGAGCCTGATCCCTTCTCATCAATAACGAACGTTCATAAAAACTTTATTATGAAGGGAAGTCTGTTCAATCGGTAATTTTATCTAATTTTACAGAAATTGGTGACAATATATTCAACTATATTCAGATGGCACTTTTCCCTTTTCTGTCTTATTCTTATCCAAAATCGGAATCCTTTAGAGAAATTCTTATTTCGTCTTTAGGTGCCGGTATTACTGTTTATTTATTTTTAGTTATTTTTCAGCCTTTTGGGACGGAAAATTTTCATCATCCTTATAAATATTCTTTACTTTTTCCTTATTGTATTATTTTCACTTTTCTTTTTTTTGTTGTCAGTCTTTTTACTTCTCGTTTCCTCTATTGGAATATTGGCACAGAACTTTTAAAAATAATTACCGTTCTGTTTCTAGGGTCTGTATTATCTTATTTCTACAACTCTCTATTTGTCAGCCATGTTGAATTCAGTCTTGGCAATTATTTTTATATGCTTCTCTATTCGCTTGCCCTGGGAATTCCTGTTTCTGTTATCTATATTCTTTCACGTTATATTTATTTAAAAAATTTACATGAAATTACCGCGAGAAAGATTTCTCAGCAACTTTCCCCCGAAATTAATGCACCATCAGTAAGACTGCTGAAAATAAACAATAACACAACAGAACTGATCATTGACGAAAGCGACTTTTTATGTGCGGTGTCTATGGAAAATTACTGTAGTCTTTATTTTCTAAACAACGGTACAATACAAAAGCAACTTATGAGAATAAGTTTATCCAGTATCTTAAAACAGATTGAAACAGATTCAGTTAAAAAGTGTCACCGTTCTTATATTATAAACCTCAGAAAAGTAAAGAATCTGATGGGAAATGCCCAGGGATATAAATTAATTCTTCCAGAAATTGACTTTATGATTCCTGTTTCAAGAAGTTTTATACCTGATATCATTCCTCAATTGCAACAGAAAAAACATTAAAGCTTGCCATTCGTCACTATTTTTTGTCATTGATCACTTTACGTAAAATTCATTGATTTAAAGCTCCATATTTGCATAAAAATATTTGATATGCACAAAAACGCACGCTTTTTTACCATTTTTATTGTGGGATTTATTATCTACTATCTTTTCGATCTTTTCTGCTTCAAAAGCATACAAGCCTTCTCCAGAGAATTATTACACAGTAAAGCTTTAGCACATGTTATAGCATATTCAGTCACAATGATTCCGTTGATCATCACTTTAAAAATATTATTTCCAAAGAAGAAACTTGCCGATCTTTTTTCATTAGATCAGCCTATTACTAAAGGACTTTTAATATCTTTTATTGGAACACTTCCTATGCTTATTGGATATTCCATATTTTCAAATCTCACGGAAAAACTTGATTTTGAATCATTATTCATCAATACTATATCTGCTGCTTTCTTTGAAGAGCTTATCTTCAGGGCATTTTTGATTGGAATATTGCTGCGATATACAAAATTGGGGTTCATATCTTCACTAGTTTTCGCCTCATTGTTATTTGCGCAGGCTCATCTTTACCAAAGCCATGATATAAACGAAGCCTTCGAAATATTTACAATTACCTTTTTAGGATCCGTATTATTCGCCTGGGTGTACACAGAGTGGAACTTTACGATATGGGTTTCCATATTCTTACATTTTTTTATGAACCTTTATTGGAATATTTTCAATATAGCAGATAATGCAGCAGGAAATACCCTTGGGAATATATTTAGATTTTCGTCGATCATTCTTATCATTTTAATGACTATCTATTATAAAAAAAGAAAAAATATCCCCTTTCAGGTCACCTGGAAAAGTCTTTTTATAAAATCCGGAGAAGTACAATCATAAATTTTGCATAATTTTGTGGCATGTTGATAGAAAGTTTTCAAAACGATAAGATAAAAAATGTCACTAAGCTTCTTACTGACAACAGATTCCGTAAAAAATCTAAGGTTTTCGTAGTAGAAGGACAACAAGAAAATGAAAGGGCTCTGCATTACGATTTCATACCGGTAGAATACTTTATCTGTGAAAATATCTTTAAAGGAAATATTCCTGATGGAAGAATTCATTATGTGAGTGAGAAAGTATATGAAAAAATTGCTTACAGAGGAAGTTCAGAAGGCATTATCGGAATATATGAAGCCAAAGAAACTCTACTTTCTTCATTTACTCCTAAAGACAATTCTACAGTTATCATTGTAGAAGGTGTTGAAAAACCTGGAAATCTTGGTGCTATTTTAAGAAGTTGTGAAGCATTCGGGATAGATGCTCTTATCGTTGCCGATGGAAAAACGGATTTTTACAATCCCAATGTAATCCGATCCAGTGTAGGCTGTCTTTTCGGAATGGAAGTTTATCAGGCTGAAAATGAAGAGACATTTAAATTTCTTCAGGATAACCATTTCAATATCTACACAACATTGATGGACGAGACAGCCGAAGATCTTTACAAAAGAGATTTTACACAGCGCTCGGCAGTATTATTTGGGACAGAACATTCAGGATTGAGTGATTTTTGGTTTGGAAAGGGGAAAAACACCCTTATTCCTATGGCCGGAAGTATAGATTCTTTAAACTTAAGCAATGCTGTAGCCATTACCTGCTATGAATCTTTAAAACAAAAGAAAGGATAAGCTCTTTTCATCAGTATAAAAAATCCCCGAAGTAATATATGTACTTCGGGGATTTTATTTTAAAAGGACTTTCTTAAAGATAAGACCTAAAAAAACCGTTTCACTGGGTGAAACGGTTCCTTTATTTTTAAGCTTAAGCTAAAATTATTTCTTAGCAGCGTCTTTAGCAGCATCAGCAGCTCCTTTAGCAGCATCAGCAGCTCCTTTAGCAGCATCAGCAGCTCCTTTAGCAGCATCTTTAGCAACTTCAGCACCAGCAGCAGTTGTAGCAGCAGCAGCATCTTTAGTAGCACCTACAGCAGCAGTTGCAGCAGAATCAACAACTTTAGCAGCAGAATCTGTAACTACAGCAGCAGAATCAGCTACAGTAGCAGCAGCAGAATCAGTTGTACCTTCAGTAGCTGTAGCTTCAGTTTTTTTACAAGCAACTAGAGAGATTGCAGCGATAGCAGCTACGAATAATGACTTTTTCATAATAAATTAAATTTAATTTTGTTAATATTGTTTTATAAAATTTTATTCTGTTCTGTTATTTGAACAAGACAAAGGTAGAGCAGTTAGAAAATTTGTTTATGAAAAATAATTGTAATACCTTTGTAAAATAGTTTTACAAAAAAACATAGCTGATAATCAATAATTTAATTATTTTTTGAAAAATTGACAGATTTAGATCTATTACACTTTGAGCAGTTAAAAAAGGATGTTCAGGGTCAATACTTAAAAGAATATACCCCATCACAGGATGATATTTCCAAGTGGAAGGGTATAGACATCATCTATTTTCAGGAGGACCTTCGAAAAAAAGCGAAAGGGAACATCAGTGAAAAGTCTTTTTATACCTATTTCAAAACTTCACCCGTCACCAAATTACCAAGAATTGACATGCTCAATTTATTGAGTATTTATGCGGGATACGACTCTTGGTATGAATTCAAAAAGCAGCATCTTTTTGCCGGAGAATTACTTCAGGAAATTGAAAATATTGATGAGGAAGAAATCAACGAACTGGAAAAAACAGTGGCTTCAGCTCCTGAGCTTCCAAAAACAGAGATTCAACCACAAAAAACAGACTTAAAAACCCAGGAAAACACTGATTTACAAAAATCAAACACTGAAAATCAAACATTTACACAAAAAAACAAACCTTCTAATGAAGTTGAAATTTCAACGGCTGTTCCAAAGAAAAATTTCTTTAAAAAGAACGCCTGGGCACTTGTTACTTCCGTTTTGATTGCGATAACAGGATTATTAGGTTTTAAAGATGTACTTTTTTCAAAAACTTATAAATATTGTTTTATAGATAAAGACAGAGGAGTTTCTGTAATTAATACATTAGAAATAATGGTTGTTAAAGAAAACGAATCTCCTTTGATGTATAAAATAAAGCCTGGAGAGTGTTTTTATTATTCCACTAAGGATAAAATTTTAAAAATGAGGATCAGCGCTCCTTTCTACGAACCATTGGAAGTAAACAGAAACCTTGAAAATGCTCCTGAAGAAGAAAAAATAGAACTGAAACCAGATGATTATAAAATGGCTGCCTATTATTTCTCCATTAAAGACATCAAAGGCGGAAACAATGAGGAGCAGATTGCTTTGATCAAACAGAAAAGGAATCAGCTTGAAAACCTGATCAGTAATAATGCCATCATTTACCAGGTTTATGACAACAATACTTATGGTATCGAAAGACTGGACAAACAGAAATACATCACACTCGTAACAACTCCTACTACTTCATTGAAGAATCTGAGCGTAATAGAAATGAAAAAGGATGTTAAAGGTAAAATCGTCTCTATCAAATTTAAAATTGCCTCCACAGATGAAAAGAATAAATAATTTTTTAATTTTCACGGTTATTCTGGCATTATTTGTTGCCTGTACTAATAAAAAAACAGAAGCCAGCGATATTGAAAAGCTACGTAATAATAATAACACCAAAAGTTATCCTGCTGTACAAATGGACAGCATGCAGGCTATCAACTCTATCACCAAACAGAAAGTACAAGAACTTCTGGACCTCTCAACCCTTTATATAACCGGCAACAGAAACACAGAGGTTGATTCTTTTATATATTCACAAATGGAAAGCTATTTCCACAAACCAGATTCGATGACCTTCAAAAAAATGTTCAGAGAATTGGATAGTTTGAAAGTAAAGACCGCTAAAGTAAACGAACTTAATGTATATAAGGAATTCTATAAGAAAGACACCCTGGATTTCGCCAAATTCAATGTAGAATACTTTGACGACAAGAATAAATCGCTGGGAAGTTTTGAAAAGAATGCACAATACATCCTACTATCAACATCGAAACTGAAAAGAGAATTTAAATTTTACTTTTTAGATTTTTATTCCAAGCCGCTTAAAAAAGACAGTACTTCTACGGGAGTAACCAAATAGTCTAGTGGAATGTCATTTTCCCAGACATCATCAACACATTCATCGGGGTCAAAGTAATTGACTCCGATTTTTTTTGTTTCCGGAGAAACCTCTTGAAAAAGACTGTCATAGAAACCTTTTCCATACCCTACTCTATTCCCCTTCTTATCACAATAGAGCAAAGGAGTGATCACATAATGAAAGGCTTTTTCACCCGAATCTTCATTAGAAACCGGTTCTGAAATCCCCCAGCTGTTTGTTTCATATTCAGTATTTTCAAAAATCTCGATATTGATTAACCGATCTTCAACAATCTTAGGGATAAAGACCCTGATTTTTTCCGCTAAAAAATAGTGTATGAAGATTTGAGTATCAATTTCCTTAAACTTCTGAATAGGGATAAAAATATGTACTTTATCGCCTTCCTGCGGTTGAAAATAAGAAAGAAAATTATTGAAAATCTTTTCAGATAACAAGAAAGCCTCATCTACGGATAAGGCTTTTCTTTTTTGAGTATATTTTTTTCTAAGTTCAGCTTTTAACATCAGAAATATGTTTGGGCAACTTATATAATTTTATAGATTTTATCGGATAAACGAACTCTGAACGGAAGTTCAAAGGTAATCTGATCACCAGGTTTTGCCGTTTCGCAAGGACCTCCGTTGGCATAGATCTCAGTAATGGTCACTTCCTGTTCTCCGGTAGTAGGTCCTGAAATCAGAACTCTGTCTCCTATAGAAAGTTCATTATTCTCAATTAAAAACTGTGCAATTTTTGATTTTGAGAAATAATGTTCTGCTTTCCCCAACAATGTCTTTTTAACTGCAATTTTCTGACGAATATTTTTGTTTTCAGCCTTCGCTAAGGTTTTCGTTGATAAATCTCCGGAGTTTTTAAATTTCAGAGCTTCAGATTTTCCTTTTCTGAAAACTTTATTTCCAACCTGTAATCCTTTTCTAAGTTTTACCTGCTCTTCCCAAGGCAAATGAATAGTATCCAGACATTCTGTAGAACAGCAGTTTTCCATAGCGGCTTTACATTCATCACATTGAATGAACAGTAAATGACAGGCATCGTTCGCACAGTTAGTATGATTATCACAAGGTTTTCCACACTGGTGACATTGTGAGATGATATCATCCGTAATTCTTTCTCCTAATCTATGGTCAAACACGAAGTTTTTACCAATAAATTTGCTCTCAATACCTTCTTCTTTGATCTGACGGGTATATTCAATGATTCCACCTTCCAGCTGATACACATTTTTAAAGCCCTGATGTTTGAAATAAGCACTCGCCTTTTCACAACGAATTCCTCCGGTACAATACATCAAAAGATTTTTATCCTCTTTGAAATCCTGTAGCTGATCGTTGATAATCGGTAAACTTTCTCTGAAGTTTTCCACATCCGGAGTAATCGCTCCTTCAAAATGCCCCACTTCACTTTCGTAATGATTTCTGAAATCTACGACAATCGTGTTTGGATCATCAAGCATATTGTTGAACTCCTGAGCTCCTAAGTGGATTCCTTTGTTCGTAACATCAAATGTTTCGTCATTCAGTCCGTCTGCTACTATTTTATTTCTAACCTTAATGGTCAGTTTTAAAAAGGAGTAATTGTCTTGGTCTACCGCTACATTTAAGCGGATTCCTTTCATAAAGTCATATGCTTCAAGCGTATTACGAAAAGCCTCAAACTGATCTGCAGGAACGCTCATCTGGGCATTAATACCTTCATGAGCAACATAAATACGGCCAAGCGCATCAAGGGCATTCCAGGCTATAAATAAATCGTCGCGAAATTTTTTGGGATCTTCAATTTTGGCATACGCATAGAAAGACAATGTAAGACGGTCCTTACCAGCTTCATCAATAAGTTGAGCTCTTTCTTCTGCGCTTAAGGTGTTATACAGTTGCATGCTATAAACGTTTTAAGTGAGAAAAATTTTTTGCAAAGATAAGAATTTTTCAATTAAGTATATTTATAGGCAGAATGGGAACAAAAGCTTAGAAGTATAGTCCATCTCTTTAATTCAAAAAAAATAAGTAAGCATAAAGACAAATTATTCACCAATGAAATGACAAAAACATAAGAGTGGCATTGAATTTTCTATATTATAATCTTATATTTCAAATACAGAAAGTGACAAATTTGCTTTAAGTTTTTTTTAAGTTTTGTTAATTACGTTATTAACAATTATGACATAATACATAAATTGACACAATAGCAGTTAAATTTTAGTTAAAATTGAAACATAGCATACTAATTGCTTACTTATTTAACATTAAATTTGTTTACTCAAAAACATAAAGAAAATAATTAATAAAAAAGAAAGATATACAATGAAGAGTACTTTAAAAAAACTATTACCATTTGCAGTAGTGGGAGTTGTCTCAGGAGCTACTACCGTTGGAGCTATACAATATTTCGGACATACCTCCAACAACGGAGATCAATCTTATTTTACAACCGCTGCCCCTAAAGCATCATTCGTAGGAATGAACACAGGCGCAGTAGGCGATGATTTTGTAAAAGCAGCCAAAACGACCGTTCCGGCTGTAGTTACCATCAAAAATTACCAGAGCAGAACAGCCAGCAGAGCTTCTGAACAGGATCTGTTTGACTTTTTCTTCGGAGATCCTTTTGGAGGAAGAGGTCAGCAAAGGCAAAAACAGCAACAGCAGCAGGCACCTGACAATATGCCTTCCGGAATGGGTTCTGGGGTTATCATTTCTCCGGATGGATATATTATTTCCAACAACCACGTGGTGGCAGGAGCTAATAAACTGGAGGTTGTACTAAGCAACAAAAAATCATATATCGCAACGTTGGTAGGTACTGACCCTAACACTGATATTTCTCTATTAAAGATTGAAGAAAAAGGTCTTCCGTATTTAAATTTTGCCAACTCAGACAATATTGAAGTAGGGCAATGGGTGCTTGCAGTAGGAAACCCACTGGGATTAAACTCTACCGTTACCGCAGGTATTGTTTCTGCTAAAGGAAGAGGAATCGGAATTTTAGGAAGCCAGGGGAAAGCAGCCAATCCAATTGAAAGCTTTATTCAGACCGACGCGGCAATTAATCCGGGTAACTCTGGAGGAGCATTGGTAAATACAAATGGAGATCTTATCGGTATCAACTCAGCAATTCAGTCTACGACAGGTTACTATCAGGGATATGGATTTGCAGTTCCTGCTAATTTAGCAAGAAAGATTGTAGAAGATATCAAGAAATTCGGAATCGTACAGAGAGGTTTCTTAGGGGTTCAGTCTTTAGACTTATCCAATGATCAGTTAGTAGCATCTTACAACAAACAATACAAGACCAATCTTAAAGTTGGATCTGGAGTATATGTTACAGGATTTGGAGAGAAAAGTGGTGCTGAAGATGCAGGCTTGAAAAAAGGAGATATCATCACGAAAATAGACAACTATTCAATCACCGATTTTGCTGATCTATCTATGTCTATCGGAAGCAAACGTCCAGGAGACAAAGTTCAGGTAACTTATTTGAGAGACGGAAAAGAATCGACAACAACAGTTACTCTTAAAGACCAGAAAGGGGGAACTTCTACCAAAACGAAAGCTGACCTTACTGTAACAGAGAAAATAGGTGCTGAGTTTGATCCTCTTACTGAGCGATTCAAAACAGAATACGGTCTAACGAGCGGCGTAGTTGCCAAAAACGTTTCTGAAGGTGGTGAAATGGCCAAAATTGGAATTGTAGACAACTATATCATCATCGAAGTAAATGGCAAACCTGTCAACTCACAGAAAGATGTAGAAAAAGCTCTTGACAAATACCAAGGGAACGTACAGGTGAAATTCGTAGATGACTACGGAAGAATCTATACTAAAGGGTTTAAAATGCCTTAATCAAAAGAAACAAAATTAATTTTCATATCAACAAAAAAGCGCTGCAGAAACCTGCAGCGCTTTTTTAGTATCTTTATTTAGCTTTATTCATTTTTTCAGCGATTCTTTTCTTCTTATTCCGCTCATAGATTATTTCTACAATTTTACCTCCAATCCACGAAAACGGAAAGAAAGTAAGGAAAATAGAAATCTTATAGAATGTAGGATGATAAGGAAAAATAATCACATCCAACATCGCTATAAAAAGCATAATAAAACCGATAAGAATGGCATAGGCTACTTTAGCATATTTAACGATGATTGCTGTTGCTACTCCTCCAATGGTCGTTCCCAACCCAGAAATAAACAACAGGAATCCGAAAAATGCCTTATCATCTTTCATACTGAAGAGAAATCTCTGCCAGTGTTCAAATGGGGCAAACGCTTCAAAAGTAACCCATTGCGGGAAAACCCTTATACCAAGAGTAATAATAAGCCCAGCAATAACAAGGCCTATCAACACCGCAATTGTATTTCTTATAAAGTTCATTAATCCTGATGTGCAATCATAGAAATTTCAATATCCACATTTTTAGGCAGGCAAGAAACCTGAACCGTTTCACGCGCAGGATAGCTGCCAGCATCTAAGTAAGAAGCATAAATATCATTCATCACTGCGAAATCATCCATATTCTTAAGGAAGATGGTAGCTTTTACAACATTTTTAAAAGTCATTCCCGCTTCAGTAAGAATAGCCTCAAGGTTTTTCATTACCTGATGCGTTTCTTTTTCAATTCCCTCTACCAGCTTACCAGTTGCAGGATCTACAGGAATCTGCCCGGAAATATATAAAACTCCGTTTGCCATATTTGCTTGTGAATAAGGCCCGATTGCTGCAGGTGCATTAACTGTGTTGATTACTTGTTTCATTAATTAGATTTTATTTTGGTTGCAAATATAAAATTTATATTCTCAAATCCCAATCTGATATTAGAAAGGGGCGTTAGGCTGTGTAAAACTTCTGTCTTTGTACTTCAATGCATCACTTAAGATATTGGCTTTGATACCAATAAAGAAGTCGTATACTTTATACTGACCGAACGGAACCCAGTTGAAATTGATCGTAAAGCTTCGCTGATCTCTAGAGAAACCTATTCTGGTATAAGCCAGCTCTTTGGTCACCATATCAAAGTGTGTACTTCCATTGATGTTCCAGTAAGGGGTTAATTTAAGCGTTCCATCCAACCCTATAGAAGCAATTTTGTTAGCAAATCTGCTTAGCCCTTTTGAGTAAGCATAGTTTGCACTGATATTCAACGTCCATGTCTGATCAAAGTGAGCATAATTATCATCATCAAAATAATAACTTTCATTTCTCACTTCTCCTTTTTTGGTGTATTTCTTAGCATAATCTACTTTCTCACCAAAGATCTCGCTGCTTAAAGGATAAGACAACTGTACGTTGAATCCCTGTACACTAAAGTGCCCAAACTGCTCCGTTCTTATCCCGGTATCCTGTCCCGGAGTAAATGCAATTTTATAAGGTTCAAGAGCAAGACTGGTATTTACAGTAAGTTTACTATTAAAGAAAGAAGATTGTCCATTGATGCTTAAAACAGACCAAGGGTGATCTTTAGCAGCAAAGTTATAGCTTCCTGAAAGTCCTAAAGATTCAAAAATTTTGATCTTCTTCACACCTGTAGAATCGCTCTTAGATTTCACTTTCATTTCAATATTGTTTCCAACATTGAAGGTTAAAGCTCCTACTACTCCACTTGATGGGCTTCCGACAATTCCCTTTTCAAAGATAGAATAAGGTGTTAAAGCTCCGGTAGCATTATAATAGTTTCTATAATATCCAAAACCTGGGCTTGAGAAATCGGGAGAATAAGTAAATCCAATACTCGGAGTCATCATGTGTCTCACCGCTTCTATTGCAGATCCTTTTTTGAATTTCATCATTCCGTATAATGTAGTCTGAAGACTCGCTGTAGTAGAGAATGTTGAATATCCTGCGAAGTTCTTATCAATTTGATCTACTGTAACGTTCTTCACCGGATCATAGAACCTGTTCAGTGTTTTTGTCGTTAAAGCGTTATCAATATTGGCACTCAAACTGAATGTAAAATATTTTGCCAGTGTAGTATTGGTTGCCAGAGCAATATTATTCTTAAGCCCGGTCTGCATCTTATCCCACATCTCTTTTTTAAACAACTCATTTTCCTGAGTATTCACAAAGTTGGTAAGATTAATCCCGGTATTTACTGTGATATTTTCGATAAGACCTTCTCTGATTCCTGTTTTAGATTTAAACAGATAGAACTGATTGATGGCAACGTTCATCTGTGGAAGACGAAGATCTGCCAGTCCTGTTGCAAAGTTCTGAGAATATGATGCGGTTCCCGTAATCGTTATAGGAAGCTTCAGGAATCTTTTCGTAAGGGTAACTGTTGAGTTCTGCTGTGTGTTCAGAACATTCTGGTTGAAAATATAGTTGTTGTTCAGTGGATTATTATAAAACTTCGTACTCACAACATCTACGGAAGCACTGAATGTAAGGAAAGGGTTTGCCTTAGAATCCTGAGAATGCGTCCAGTTGATTCTGTAAGTACTGTTCTTTGTATAGTCATCCAATCCTTTAATCCCTCTCACCATAGTTCCGATATCTGCATTAAAGTTTCCTGAATAACGGTATTTTTTCTGATAACTTATTTGTGGTCTTAAATTCCAGCTTCCTTTGGTATAAATATCTGCCAGCACTTTAAGGTCAAAATGCTCTCCAATGGGCTGATAATACCCTATTCCGTTCAGGAAAAACCCTACATCTTCTCTTTCCCCAAAGCTCGGGATCAAAATACCAGCTGCCCTTTTATCCGAAAATGGCAAAACAGCAAATGGAAGATAAAGAGGCGTAGGAACCTGCTCTATGAACATTTGAATAGGTCCGGTAACAATCTGGGATTTATTTTTTGTTTTAATAAGCTTAATGTTATAAGCTCTCATAAAATAATCCGCCGCCGTATCTTTTTTCTTGATGAAATAGTCATCCGTTGTATAATCCGCTCTTACCATAGCGAATACGGAATCGTTGTATTTTTTGGTTTTCTGAGCAATAATTACCCCCTCACTTTCCTCCGTTCTGGCATTGAAAGCAATAGCCTGTTTTGTTTTGGTATTATAGCTGAATTCGTTGGTTTCGTATTTTTTACCTGCCTGAGTTGTAATTACAGGCTGAATAATCTTCCCTAAAGAATCTTGTTTTCCTCTTGCGTAGATCAGATTTTTATTATCATCAATCGAGATATAATCTGCATCAATCTGCATATCCTGATACTTTACCTGTGCGTTTTTGTTCAGGAAAGTCATTTTTTTAGGAATATCTCTTCTCTGATCGTCAGCTTTTGTACGAAGAATATCATCCAAAGCTTCTTTTTTTACAACTATGGTATCCTTTTTGGAAATAGTATCATTAACCGCATTTTTAGGCAATTTTTCAGGAGTTTTCTGTGCTAAAAAATTGTTAAAAATTAGGATAATTAAAATTTGTAATATATTTTTGAGGACGGTTTTGGCCAATTTTATTCTATATAATTAAGGCCCAAAATTAATATAATTTTTATAACTGTAAGATGTACAAACAAAATTTTAAAATAATTTTATCATTTCTCCTTATCCTTATCAGCAACTTTGTTTTCTCTCAAAAGAAGTTTACAATCGTTCTGGATGCGGGACACGGGGGAAGTGATCATGGGGCAAACCGAACATATTCTGACATCGGAAGAATTGCCGAAAAAGACATCACCCTCGCTATTACATTAAAAGTGGGAGCGATGCTTGAAAAAAACAAAGATTTCAAGGTAATCTATACCCGTAAGATAGACGAATACCCTTCTTTATCGGACAGAACAAACCTTGCCAATAGAAGTAAAGCAGACTTATTTGTATCTATTCACTGTAATTCTGCTCAAAGACCTACAGCATATGGTACGGAAACCTATGTTCAGGGACCTAACCAGAATAACGAAAACCTTGAGGTTGCGAAACGAGAAAATGATGTAATTTATCTGGATGAAAAAGATAAGCAGACCTTCGGATCTTATAACCCGGACTCTCCGGAATCTTTAATTGCCTTGAAACTGCAGCAAAGTAAATACCTGGAATCAAGTCTTCTTTTGGGAGGATTGGTTGAGGATAACTTTGTAAATAAAGATAAAAGATTTTCCAGAGGTGTTTTCCAGAAAAACCTTCACGTTCTTCGTATGAATGCCATGCCTTCTGTACTGATCGAAACAGGATTTATCAACCATCCTGAAGAAAGCCACTATATCGCTTCTGAAAAAGGTCAGGAAGAAATTGCAGAAAGTATCTACAACGCTATCATTGATTATAAAAAAGCCGTAGACAGAAAATCAGGAGGATCTGTTGCCATAAAAAAACAGGAGCCTGAAAAACCTGCGGAAGTTCCTTTAAAAAATGATTTCAGAATATTGCTGATGAGTTCTCCGACAAAATTCAATGAGAATGATCCGGCACTTAAAGGTTTAAATTATATTCTTACCCTTAAAGAAAACGGCCAGTACAAATATTACTATGCAGTTACCAATATGGCTTCTGTGAAGGACATCAATCTTAAAACCGCTAAAGATGCCGGATTCAGAAATGCTTTTGCTGTTGGATTTATGCCTAACCAAAGAATCAGCTCGGGATATTATACTATAGAAGTATATTCTGGAGAAAAACTGAATGGCAATTCATATATCCTTCAAAACCTTAAAGATGTGGAAAGAGAAAAAGACAGTGGAGTCTTTTATTACACCTATGGAAAAGTTTACACCCTGGAAGATGCTGTGAAGCTTCAGAAAGACCTTGAAGCTAAGGGAATCAAAAACACGGTGATACAGAAAATATATAAATAATTTAGAAAAATAATTTTGAGGTTTAAAAGTTAATTTCTATTTTTGCAACCTCAAAATCAGGCCTATTCGTCTAGTGGTCAGGACTCAAGATTTTCATTCTTGCAACAGGGGTTCGATTCCCCTATAGGCTACTCAAATTCATTAAAAATCTCTGATCAAAAGGTCAGAGATTTTTTTATTGAATAGAAGAACTTTACCGGAACTTACATCTTAATTTTCTTGATCGTTTGTTTCCCCCATTTGTATATTTCTTCTAAAACAGACAAGAGTTCTTTTCCAAACTCTGTCATATTATATTCAACGCGTAATGGGATCTCATCAAAAACTTTCTTCCTAATTATTTCTCCCCCTGCAATGCAAATATGGACAGAAATCTGACATTCGGCCAAACCTGAAACATTTAAAAGTATCTATTCTGAAAATTCACTGATCTTCTCTCCCAACAAACCAACCGTTCAAGGTAACCAAAAGATTCTCGAATTTATGAAGTCCGGATTAGGGAAAGTAGATGTAATTTTTGAGCCTGAAGAATTGATTGTACATCCTAATTTGGAATTTAAATATGGTAATATTTAAAGATCAACAGCCGGCAGATCATCAAATTTTAGGAATAAGAAAATATTCTGTTACCTGGGTTTTGGAGAATTCTATTCGGAAAATTCTATGTCATACTTGGTCAATGCCCGAAAAGAAAATATAAATAAATATCTCATCATTTCACTTAAAAACTGATGGAATGTTATTTTCTTATTCATGATTATTTACCATTATTGCGCATCACTAGATTTAGCACTTAAGGCTAATCTCTTTAATAAGCATTTTCTATTCACCTCATTTTCTGCACTACATATCCAAATACGCTCAATTCAATACAATATAAAAAAAGCCGTTTTTCTCTTCAAAATCTTAACTTTCATTTTAAAGACTATTCTATTTCTTTATATATAACAAAAGCATTATATTTGCAAAAATTTCCAACCATAATTGGTTACACAAATATGGTTACACAGATGAAAAATTTTATTGATAAACCATTGTTTGTAGAAATCTACAGACTATCAAATTTTATATCATGCCGGATTTAAAAATACAAGAAGCTCAATTGCTTTTTAAGAAAATCCACTCTAACCCAAAAAGTTATGATTTACAAATCAATGAAGACGGGATTACAGGCAGAGATGATAAAATCAGTTTCAGGCTTTATAGGACTGGAGAAAGGGTTGCTTTTGAAGTAACAATAGACGATCTATCTTTCACCAATACCACTGGAGAATGGAACAATGCACTGATCATGCTAGGAAATACGATCAAAAAAATAGAAAAAGAACAAGAAAATTTAAAAATAGAACAAGCAATAAATAAGCTTAGAAAGTACCTTTCAGAAGAAAATTAAAATTTTCGAAAATAAATTTGGTAGTTTAAAAAAAAGTTTATAGTTTTGCACTCACATTTAAACGATATGGCAAATCATAAATCAGCACTAAAAAGAATCAGACAAAACGAAACTAGAAGACTTCGTAACAGATATTACCACAAGACTGCTAGAACAGCTTTAAAAGCTTTAAGAAATGAAGAGAACAAAGCTGCTGCTACAGAACAATTGCCAAAAGTTATCGCTTTATTGGATAAATTAGCTAAGAAAAATATTATCCACAAAAACAAAGCAGCTAACTTAAAAAGCAAATTAACAAAGCACGTTAATAAATTAGCGTAATAATATAGCTGGCCCGTTCGTCTATCGGTTAGGACCTCAGATTTTCATTCTGGTAAGAGGGGTTCGATTCCCCTACGGGCTACTTACATCTTATAAGACCACTGTAACAACGGTGGTTTTATAAAGATCACAGTAGAAAAAAGCTATATTTAAATAAATCTAACCGGCCCGTTCGTCTATCGGTTAGGACCTCAGATTTTCATTCTGGTAAGAGGGGTTCGATTCCCCTACGGGCTACAAGATTAAGAGTTGATACTTATAAAAACAAAACTAACACATTACTTTGGTAGTGGAAGATAGAGGGCCCGTTCGTCTATCGGTTAGGACCTCAGATTTTCATTCTGGTAAGAGGGGTTCGATTCCCCTACGGGCTACAAAAGGATTTTTTTTCAAAAGTCCTTTTTTTGTTTCTATACAATACATTTTTATCCTTATTCCTTAAAGACAGCTAATTCGAAAAGACAGCAATTGGATTCTTTTTGGTAGTGAGCAGGCTGTGCTTCTGTATTAATCAGTTTTACCATTCTTAAAAAATTAAATCCGGCAGATATATAATGTTCAATTAATTTGATCTTGTTTCCCTGCGTATCAAGACGGATAAAGCGTTCTCTATTTTGTTTTACCTATTCCTTGAACCAGCTTACTATTTTATCTTTAGCTTTTATCTAAGTTCTATTGTATCCTTTACTCTTCATCACTAAGAATTCGAAATAAATTCTTCTGACATTCTTCAAATTCAAAGAATCTCCTATTCATGGGCATTATCAAAAAAATCACCAAAAATGGAAATATTATTTCTTACTTTTCCTTATAATTCATAAATTTGGCTAAAACTATTCATTCTAAAATAAGATAACATGAAATTTAATTTACTTTTGGGAAATCGATTCTCTTTTAAAGCCGGATTAATGGCTTTATTTTTATTCTCTGCCAGCACCATGTCATTTGGGCAAAGCAGAATTTACGCTCATGCTCAAAGCTCAGGTGTATTTGGTGTAGCATGTCTGGGATGTCGCGTAGATAATCCTCTTAATGCTATTGGAGACAATGAGGATGACTACTCTACCATGGTATTGGGAACAGCCCTATTAGGAGGAGTGCAACAAACTTTACAGTTTCCTGATCTTAGAGCTGACACAAGACTTGTAGTTGGGATCGGAACAGACAACATTCCATTATCGGTACAATTGCTGAGCGGTGTAACTCTTGAAACAATGAACGGTGGAACGTCTAATGAAGACCGCAGAACCATTGATGTGAGCCTTCTAAAGCTGGGAGCAACTCCTAACAGAGGTACTGTAGAGTTTAAGCCTACAAAGCCTTATGACGGAATAAGAATTGGACTAACTGGAGGGGTTCTTAGCCTTGGTGGTGGATTCAGAATTTATTATGCTTACCAAGATCCATTGGTCAACATTATGGCACACAGCCAAAGCGGGCAGATCACTCTTGACGGAAATATTGCGTTGGAAGGATCTGAAGTAGCACTTATCAACGCTTCCGGAAAAGAAGTATACCGTACTACTTTAAAGTCTAAGACTTTTGATTCTAAACAGCCTGAAGGAGTTTATTTCATGACCGTTCAGACCAAAGAAGGAAAAACCTACTCAAAGAAAATTATTGTTAAATAAATGATACCCTAAGCCGGCAGATTAAAAGTTTGCCGGTTTTTTTATACCTTATATTAAAAGAAATAAAGCAGACACTAATATTAATTATAAATTAACAGATATCATTTATATAATACAAATATTTAAATATCACTAAAAATTGAAATAAAATAACTAACATAATCATTTTATATGTAAATTTACAAAAAGCTAAAATCTTAAAATTTACCATATGAAAAACAATTTATTAGTGAGAAAGCACGCTATTAAGGCTGCTGTGTCAACCTTGTTTCTATTTCTGATGAACTCAATGTCTTTTGCTCAGATTACAAAAATTTATGCAAACAGTCAAATCAGCCAGGTATACGGTGTGTGTTTAGGTTGTGGAGTATTGAATCCACTGAATGCTTTAGGAAGTAATGAAAACGACTACTCTACTATACAGGTTTCTGTAGGATTACTTGCCAGAACTGAACAAACCCTCATCTTCCCTAGCAGCAACATCAGCAACAATACCAATAAGCTTGTGATCGGAATTGGTTCTAACGGAACTCCTTTATCCGCGCAGGTTCTTGGTGGTGTATCTATTGAAACTTTCAACGGGGATGTTTCTAACAACGATTACCAAAACCTGAACAGCAACATTCTTCAGCTTGGAGCAGGTGACCCAAGCAAAGGAGATATTGAGCTGACCATGAACATTCCTTTTGACCGTGTTAAGATCAATGTAAATTCAGGACTGCTTAATTTAGGTGGTGAACTTAGAGTATATTATGCTTATCAGTATAAAGATCCATTTATCAATTTTATGGCTCATAACCAGAATGGGGAGTTTACTCTTGATAAAAATATCGCTGCAGAAGGTTCGGAAATCACTTTAACCAATACTTCAGGAAAAGAAGTTTTCCGTTCAAAACTGAAATCAAATACATTTGAAACCAAACAACCGGGAGGAGTTTACATCATGACTCTTCAGACAAAAGAAGGAAAATCTTATACTCGTAAGATTATTATTAAATAAATGATTAAAGCAAAACCGGCAGATCTTAAAGATCTGCCGGTTTCTTTTATAATCTCGTTGAACGGATCAGATTTAAATACCAATATTCACAAAAAGGCTGAATCTTGATTTTGCTTCAATATCTCCGCCAGCAAGATTGGTGTATACAGGAAGCATGATCTCACTTCCCAAACTGAATTTTTTATAGGATGCTTCAAACCCCACTTTTCCATACAAGGCACTTCCGGCAGTTTTGGGTAAACCTTCGCCAAACTGTTTATTCTGAGCATATACTTCACCCTGAAGTCCAGTTTTTGCAGAAAATATCGTTTTCTCGTTCCCTGCAATCTGATAAAACCCTGTTGCCGCATAATTCCATTGATTTCCAAAACGGTAATTCTTTTTGTTTTCAGTTTTAACAGTATAGTCTGTATTGACCAATACAGCTATTTTATTTTTTTGAAATTTATAATTCAAAACAGCCTGATAATCCCAACTTCCTGTCCCTAATTGAAAACTTGGATTAACGCCTGATATTCCTTTTTCATCAAATTTACCGAAAGGAACTTTTACTCCCAATCCTCCGTTCAGCTGATGAAAATTGTTTTTAGAATTTAGCAATTGATAGATTCCCATCACATTTAAATCTCCAATACCATTGATTTTTATATCTCCCTGCAAGGTTTTTTTTTCATGAAAATGAAAAGGAAGGCTGGCATATACACTCAGCTTCTTGGTTACTGGAACTTTAGCCCACAACTGTAGAGTATTAAAATACTGATCCTGGGTAAGATCTTTTACAAATAAATTCTCTTTCGCTTTATAATGCTGAGCAAAATACTTGATCCCTATAAATTGTGGATTGAGCAAAGACTCGAATCCTGACGAACCGTTTCCGGCACCACATCCACAGGCATCGCAATCGTCATCAAAATTGAATCTGCTAAAATTTTCCTGAGGAATATAAATACTATCTCTGACGATGTTGGCCTGACTGAAACCAAATACAGTCAAACATATAATTACTATAATCTTCTTCATGTTTTCTTTAAATTATTCTGCAAATTTTGGATTGGAAATAAAACTTTTGTCTGAAAGGGTTTTCAGAAAAGAAATGATAAACTGCTTTTCTTGAGTATTCATTGCAATTCCTATATGGCCGCTCTGTTTGAGCTGCGGATCAAGGTTTGCATTATCCTGCACCTGGTCTGAGTAGAAATTGAGCACAGCATCTAAGGTGTAAAACCGTCCATCATGCATATAAGGAGCCGTATATTCCACATTTCTAAGACTTGGAACACGGAATTTCATCCAATCACTATGATCAAGTGTTACCCGATAACGACCTGCATCTTTAAACTCCGAATTGTAATACATTCCCGTATTTCTAAAGCTTTCATCTGTGAACAGCTCGCCGCTGTGGCATGATGCACACTTTTGATTGAACAGAGCCATTCCATTAGACTCGGCTGACGTTAGCTGCTCTCTTCCCTGGCGAAATCTATCATACTTTGAATCCGAAGAGATTAGAGAAACCATAAACTGAGATAATGCTTTTAAAATTCTTTCTCCTGTAATCGTTTCATCTCCATACGCTGCCATGAAAAGCTTTTTATATTTCTGATCGTCTTTAATTTTAGAAATAACTTCCGGAATAGAGCTATCCATTTCATTCACATCTGTAATGGGGCTGATGGGTTGCTCATTTAGGTTATGAATGACCCCATCCCACATATATCTTTTCAGAAAAGCCATATTCTGAATGGGAGGAGCATTTCGGATTCCCAATCTGTCATCCACTCCATGGCTTACTGTATGTCCGTGATGGGTAAACGCATTTTCCTGGATGTGGCAAAAACCGCATGAAATGGTATTATTTCTCGATAATCTTCCTTCGTAGAATAGTTTCCGCCCCAGCTCAACTCCGTTTTTTGTAACAGGGTTGCCACTTTTATCAAAATTCATTTCCGGAAAATAAGACGGAAACTGAAGATTATAAGCCTCATCTTTGTCCAAGGGCTGAATCACCTCATCCGAACAGGCAATACAGCTGAAGGAAAAGATCAATGCTACAAATCCTGTTTTAAGCAAAAAATTAATCATTATGAACGTGATCTACTTTAAACATTTTGGTAAGATTGTTTGTAACATCTACAAGATGCTGGCTTGATCCCATCATCATATCATTAGCTGATGTAAGGGTAAGGGCTTTATCACCACTTAAAAACTGGTTCAAATCTGCCAAAATATGAATAGAAGGTCTGATCTGGCCGTTCACTCTTGCTGTTGTTGGAAGATCCAGAGTAATTTCTCTGTAAAGGTCTGGAGTATTGTTTGCCGTGGTATTCCCCATATTCCCGGTATGGTTCATAAATTCTTTTGCGGGAGAATCGGTTCCGTATTTTCCTTCAAGTTTAACAAAAACATAGCCTGCTGCCCAAGACCAGGACATTCCTTTCTGTTTTGCTTTGGTCCAAAATTCTGCCTGCCCATCCTGACCAAGCAAATAAGCTTTTTGGCTGATTCCTAATCCAAATCTTATTTTTTTATAATTATTTTTCGGAACTCCATCCAGGTTCAGGTATACAATTCCTGCCACGGCATCCGCCTGATCTACAATAAAGGCTCCTTTATCAGGATTGTTCTCATTGTATTTAAATTCATTTCCGTTCTCATCAATCAGTGCAATATTACTGACAACATATTTTAAAGCCGAGAAATTATGTTTTTGACCTTGAGAAGAAGTCTGCATCGTTTGATTCAAAACGATATCCCCTACATTATTGAACCCGTTTTCAAATTTGACCTGAAGACTTCCCGGAGTAGTATCCTGTGGGTTGTCATCGTCTCTGTTGCTGCAAGAAGAAATAGTAAATAAAGTAAAGGCAATAAAGAATAGGGATAAAAATTTATAAATTTTCATTGTTGATTTTTTAAGTTGAATATATTTTTTCGAATGTGAAAACATTCCTGTTTTTATCACAAAAGGCACAAGAGTTCTTTACACTTAGAAATTCTAAGTGAAACTATATACACAGGATAAGAATACTTAAGCTGTATTAAAACAACGTATGTACCTTTTGCTATTGAATAGTAATTGTGATAACTTAAAAAACCGGGGGTTTGAAAATGTGTTTCAGAAACAGAAAAGAATATGCCGTTTCATAAAGAAAGTGAAGATTGAAAAAAGGGAATTTTTCTGTAACAGAAATCTCTGTGATTGAAGGCAGAATATAAATATCCAGAACTTTCTGTCCGGCATTTTTAGATTTTTGTAAAGGTGAAGTTTCAGAATCGTTTGTTTTTGCCAATTCTTTGCTCAGATAGCATTTCCCGTTACAGTGGATTTCCGGCCTGGATTTATTAATACAGAGAACTTTTGCAATATAATCATAATTTACGGCATACTCTACCAATGGTATCAGAGGCCTGAACACCATATAGAAAGTAAAGAGTATACCGTAAAATAGTTTCATTACATTATTTTTTGCTTATAGCAGCATCATATCTTTTGCTCACTTCTTTCCAGTTCAGAACATTCCAGATTGCAGAAAGATAGTCTGCTCTTTTGTTCTGATATTTAAGATAGTAGGCGTGCTCCCAAACATCGATTCCTAAAATGGGTGTTCCTCTCTCTTCTACAATATCCATTAAAGGGTTATCCTGGTTGGGTGTGGAAGAAACAAAAAGTTTACCTCCTTTAGACACAGAAAGCCAAGCCCATCCGGATCCGAAACGGTCTGCCCCTGCTTTGCTTATTTTTTCTTTAAAAGCATCCATACTTCCAAAAGCTTCATTGATTGCTTTTGCCAGTTGTGGAGATGGCTGGGTATTTTTTTCCGGTGTAAGAATCGTCCAGAAAAGCTCGTGGTTGTAGTGGCCCCCCGCGTTATTTCTTATCGCCGGGCTCACTTTGGATGTTTCAGAAAGAATCTGAATCAAAGTTTGTTTTTCCTGTGGAGTTCCTGCAATGGCTTTATTCAAATTGGTGACATATGCTGCACCATGCTTTGAATAATGAATTTCCATTGTCTGAGCGTCTATAGAACCCTCTAATGCGTTATAAGCATACGGCAGAGGAGTCTGCTTAAATTGTGCCATCGTAAACTGAGCGGCAAAAACTGCACTTACAGCAGCTATTTTCAAAATCTTCATAACGTTTTGTTTTATGGTTAAACAATATTTTTACTAGCAGGAATTCTGAAGAAAGCGGACCATCGTCCTATATCTTCAGGCACTTCCTCTATTTCAACAATTTTTTGATGTCTTCAATCAGAATTTCTCTGTCAGGATGATACTTCCCGTTCAGCCTTGGATTTTTACCTTCAGGGTCATCATAGTTTAATCCTGAATAATATAAAATCGGCATATTCTCTTTATTGTAGCGGCATCGGATATTGCCTTCCTGATCTACCAATGCAATCATTCCACTGTGGTTCAGGCTTTCTCCTTCATTCTCTTTATCCCCTACATAGATATTAAATTTATCTGCAAGATCACCAATATATGTTCTGCCTCCGGTTAAAAAATGCCAGTTTGGAGATTTTGCACCAATTCTTTTGGCGTGCTCTTTCAAAGCTTCAGGAGTATCATTTTCAGGATCTATACTGATGGAGATAATTCCAAAATTAGGATCGTTCACCTGATTCTGAATAGCTTTCATATTGGTATTCATCACAGGACAAATCGTAGGACATTTGCTGAAGAAAAATTCGACCAGATATACTTTTCCCAACATATCTTTATTGGTAATTTTTTTACTGTTTTGATCGGTAAGCTCAAAATCGGGAACTTTCATCACCGTATACAGGTTCTTTTTAAAATACCCCATCCCTACTCCAATTCCAAGGAAAAGCAAAGCAATAACGGCGATAGGTATGATCACCTTACTCTTATTGTTGGTTTTATTATTTTTTGGCATATTTTTCAGGATTTTTCTTGAATTCATCTTTGCAGTAAGCACTACAAAAACCATACGATTTATTTTTATACACAGCGGTATCTTTCAGAAATTCGCCGGTTTTCATATGACATACAGGGTCTTCTTCGTTAACTACCTGTATGTTTTTTAAATTTTCTTTGGAAGAGCTCATATGGCTTTTATGCTTTACCTGCGGCGTTTCTTTTGCACATGACATGATGGAAACCAGCAGTACAGCAGCCAAAATAATGGAGGATTTCATTTTAATGTTAAATTGAAATTAATATTATTGAATCAAATTGTCACTCTAAGTCTCAGCTTAGAAATTCAGTAAAGACGTTTTATTGAAAACTCCTGAGATTACAAAAGCCTATAAAGAAAGCTAAAGCACCTTAGAAGACGCAATACATCTTAGTAAAAGGTTCAAATATTGCATGGGAGAAAAAGCTTCAACCACAGGTTTTTATTTGAATCTTTCAAACGGTTCTGATATAAAACTAAAAATATAGTCTAACTGAGATTACCCTAATGGAGGATGGAAAATCCTTGAGAAATATTCTGAAGAATGGGAATTGAAGTAGCTTGGATCCGGTTTATCAGTAGGAAAACCAATGGCTGAATGATTGGCAAAGGAAAGAATTTCATTGGAAAGAAAAGCATCCAATCCGGCAATTTTTACTGTTTGAGAACTGTTGGATTGTTTCTCTGTTTTTGCCAGTTCTTTTTCAACATAGCATTTTCCTTTACAGGTTGACTGTGGTACGTTTCTATTCTCGCAAAGGTTTTTTACAATATAATCATAGTTCACAGCGTAATTTACCAATGGCAAAACGGGACGTACTGCAATGGTAAAAATGATGAATATGGAAATTAATAACCTCAACGATTCAATTCTCTGCTGCAAATATACTACTTCGAAAGTATTTTACGATTCATTTATGATGAATGTCATTGCGGTTATATACTGTTACCTTCAAAAATTACAAAACTGTGCCTGTTTTCAGTATTATTTTATTCCGAACTTTGATTTGAAATTTTGTGCTTTATATAAAATTTTAATCTTGTTAATAAAAGCTTTGCCGATGTCTGGCGAAGCTTTTTTATGTTTTGTTGGTTTTGTTGGAAAACGCAAAGGCGCAAGTTTGTTTAATGTTTTCTGCTTTAAGGCGCAAGGGTTTTATCTCCGACAAAATGTAAAACCGATAATAATGAGATTGGACATTAAGAAGTTTCCTTGCTGAAAATCTTTGATTTTTTATGTCCTTAAAAAATAGCTCAATTTTAATCTTCTTTGCGCCTTTGCGCTTCTCCAACAAAATAAATGACGGACATGAGATATGTTTTTTTAAAACAAAAGCCCTACTAATACTAGTAGAGCTTTTGTTTAATATAATTTAGATAAGTTAGTTATGAATTATTTGCCTAATCTTTCTTAAAACCTCATCCTCTGAATTCTCACAGCATTTAAAATAGCCAGCAACGCCACTCCTACATCGGCAAAAACAGCTTCCCACATGGTTGCAAGACCTCCGGCGCCAAGGATCAGAACCACTGCTTTTACAGCAAACGCTAACATGATATTCTGCCAAACAATCTTTTTCGTTTGTTTTCCGATATTAATTGCCATCGGAATTTTACTGGGTTTATCATCCTGGATGACAACGTCTGCAGTTTCAATGGTAGCATCACTTCCTAAGCCTCCCATCGCAATTCCGACATCACTTAAAGCAACTACAGGAGCGTCGTTTACTCCGTCGCCTACAAAGGCTACGGTCTGATTGGCTGCCTTGATTGCTTTTACTTTATTTACCTTATCTTCAGGTAAAAGATCACCGAAAGCATTGTCTATGCCCAACTGATCTGCCACATATTTTACAACCGTACTTTTATCCCCGCTCAGCATAGTGGCCTGCACTCCCATTTTATGAAGCTTCTCAACCGTTTCTTTTGCATCTTCTTTTATACTGTCTGCAATGGTAATATATCCGGCAAATTTTCTATCGTAAGCTACAGCAATTACTGTATAAACAATATTGGCATGTTTGATATTATAGCTGATATTGAATTTATCCATCAGCTTAAAATTCCCCACTAAAAGTTCTTTCCCGTTTACAGTTGCTTTCAATCCGTGTCCTGCAATTTCTTCTACGTTTTCCAGTGGAATAGAATGGTTGATCTCTCCCACATAATTATGAATGGCGGTGGCAACGGGATGTGTACTTTTACTTTCCAGTGCATTTATCATCTGAAGAACTTCATCTTTATTAAAATCGGAACTGATGCTTACTTCCTGAACTTTGAAGACTCCCTCTGTCATCGTTCCCGTTTTATCCATCACCACATTTTGAATCCGGGCAATACTATCCAGGAAATTGCTTCCTTTAAACAAAATTCCGTTTCGGCTTGCAGCGCCTATTCCACCAAAGTATCCTAAAGGAATAGAAATCACTAAAGCACAAGGACATGAGATCACAAGGAAAATCAAGGCTCTATACAACCAGTCTCTGAACTGATAATCGTCCACAATGAAGTAAGGAAGAAGGCAGATTCCTATGGCAAGAAATACAACAATTGGAGTGTATACTTTAGCAAACTTTCTTATGAAAAGTTCTGTAGGGGCTTTTTGAGCTGTAGCATTCTGAACAAGTTCCAATATTTTACTCAGCTTACTGTCTTCATAAGCGGTGGTTACTTTCACTAAGGCGATACTGTTCATATTGATCATCCCAGCGAGTACCACTTCGCCTTTATTTTTAGTATCAGGTTTACTTTCTCCCGTTAACGCAGCCGTATTGAATGAAGCGGCCTCTGAAAAAAGTTCTCCATCAAGAGCCAGTTTTTCTCCTGGTTTCAACTGAATCATATTTCCAACTTTGGCTTCTTTAGCTTTAATGGTCTTCGGTTGATTCTCTTCAATAACAGTTACTTCATCAGGTCTTTGATCCAATAATGCTTTTATGTTTCCTTTTGCTCTGGTTACAGCCATAGACTGAAATACTTCTCCTACAGCATAAAATAGCATCACAGCTACCCCTTCAGGATATTCTCCAATTGAAAAAGCTCCAATGGTTGCAATACTCATCAGAAAAAATTCTGAAAATACATCTCCTTTGATGATGCTTTTCCACGCATCTTTCAATACAGGAAACCCTACAGGTATATATGCTACAAGGTACCATACTAAGCGCACCCAGCCTATAAACCAAGTTGGTTTAACATAATTATCAAAGGCTATTCCTATTAATAAAATAATAAATGATATAATCGCCGGAAGAAACATCTGCAATACGGTTTGATCACCGGAATCATGCGAATGGTCATGCCCGTCATGATCATGCCCGTCTCCATCTGAATGGTTGTGTTGATGTCCTTTCGTATTCGTTTTTTCGGGGGTTGTACTACAGCATTTTTCCATAACTGATATTTTTATACAAATGTAAAGATGAGACCAATGCAATGCTATTGCAAACTTTCCAGGCAGTTTTCGCAGATTCCTTTGGCAAAGAGCCTTATTTCATCAATCCTGAAATTGGTATGTATGTTTTCGGGAAAAGAAATATCTTCTTTGCAAGTGGTTTGTTTACATATTTTACAATAAAAATGCAGATGCCAGTCTTTATGTGTTTTTTCATCACAGTCATCATCACATAGTTTATATTTCGTGGTGGTATTTTCCTGTATACTGTGAACAATTCCTTTTTCTTCAAAGGTTTTTAAGGTTCGGTAAATGGTAATTCGATCTGCATTATCAAAGTGATTTTCTATCTCAGAAAGGGAGAGTGCCGCTTCCTGAGAACTTAAAAAATCATAAACCAAAATCCTCATGCTTGTAGGTTTGGTATTTTTATCGATGAGTTTGCTTTCTATATCTTTTTTCATGTTCTAAAAATTAAATTTTACAGATGTACTTCTTTCTCCTCATATCCTTCTTCCTCTATCTGAAAAGTCGTATGACTGATTTTAAAATTATTAACCGTAGTTTCTGTCAGAGTTTTCAACAACTGATTCTGAGAAACATCTTTATTCTTCACGATATGCACACTCATTGCATTGACGCTTGAGGTAAGTGACCACACATGAAGATCATGAACATTACTTACCCCCTGTGTCTGTTCCAAAACTTTGCGCAGTTCATGAATATCTATATCGTTAGGAGTTCCTTCCAGCAGAACATTGATCGCTTCTTTCAACAACCTCCATGTTCTTGGAAAGATTAAAAGACCGATTGCAGCGGAAATTAAAGGATCGGCATAATACCATCCGCTTGTTAACATAATCACTCCGGCAATCATCACTCCCACAGAAGTAAGCATGTCTGAAAGAACTTCAAAGTAAGCTCCTTTCATATTCAGGCTTCCTTCCGAGTCTTTCCTCAGGATCATCATTCCTATAATATTTACGACTAATCCTATTCCAGCAACAATAAGCATTGATTTACTCTGTACTTCCGGCGGATTCTGAAACCTCTGATAGGCTTCAAATAAAACATATACTGAAATTCCCAATAGAACGACAGCATTGACTACCGCAGCAAGAATTTCGGTTCGATAGTACCCATATGTTCTGGAAGGATCAGCTTTTTTTTCTCCTATTTTGATGGCGATAAAGGCCAGAAGCAATCCCACCACATCTGTAAGCATATGAGCTGCATCTGCAAGCAAAGCAAGGCTATTGGTAATAATTCCGCCTATCACCTCAGCAATAAGATAGATTCCACTGAGAGCGAGAACAATCAGAAGGCTTTTTTTACGCTGGCTTGCTGCAGAAGGTGCTTGTGTTGGTATATTTTCCATATTTACAGATGGTTTTATTACATTTCGTAGTAGGATGTATTTTGTTTTTTCGATGGAATATTCTGTTCTCCAATCATCTGCCTGATATTGATTTCAATCGTTTGGGCCAAAGAAGTCATTGGCGTGTCTACCGGACTGTTTTCAAAAGGATCCTGCATAATGATAGAAGTTTTTTCTATGGCAATAAATACTATCGGAATCAGGAAAGTGATCATCATCTCAACAACCAGCTGCGAGTCATCAAGCCCAAAAGGAAGCAATATGGCAAACACATAGATCAAAATGTGTACAAGAACACTATATGATCTGGGGAAAACTGTATTTTTCAGTCTTTCACATTTCCCCATGCTGTCACAAAGCCTTGTCAGGATCTCGTTCAGCTGCATTTGTTGAAAATCTGTAATTCCTTTAGAAGCCGATATTTCTTTAAGCTGTTTTGAATGAGCATCCAGAAGTGCATTAGGAATATTTACCGCCTCAATTTTATGTTCATCAAGGTATTGCTGCACTTTCTCTGAAAATGGAAGTCTTCTTAGCGATTCCCCAAGAGCATAGGTCCAGATGATCTGCCGTTCTGCAAACTTCTGAATCCTTATTTCCTCTCCCAAAGGCATGAACTGAGTAACCAACCTTACAAAAGTTCTTGAATCATTCACAACAGCTCCCCAAACGGTTCTCGCCTCCCACCATCTTTCATAGGATTGTGAGGTTCTGAAGGCCAGCAATACGGAAACTGCCGTTCCAAGAAGTGCCGGAATATTCAGAGGAAGACTTATTTTTCTGAACCATGGCAGCATATCTAAAAAGCCGACTGCTACTGCAAATATTCCGATGAATAGAATTTGAGATTTTATTTCACTGATGAAATACCAGACTGATATTTTTTTGTTTAATAGCATAATACGTCATGTATTAAAGGTAAGATGATCTTTACTTCAGCCGGTTTTATACTTCAACAAAGCAAATCCGTAAACAGCTCTAATATAAGGATAAAAATCGACATCTCACTGATTATGATGGGCTTCATTAGTGTTCATGCTCTCCCGAATTCACCAGTTTAGCGTTTACAAAAAATGCTGCTTTTACTACAATCTTTGCTTTATCCGGAATATTTCCCACCGGTGTAATGGCAGTGTATCCCATATCTGTTGTCCCTTTCACCACTTCTATTTTTTCAAAGTTTAAGGTTTTTGGGTGCGGCTTTCCTTTTTCCTCATGTTCTTCTTCTATCTTTTTGCCGGTCTGTATAAAAACATAATATTTGCCGTCTGCTTCTACAATAGCTTCAGTAGGAACAGCGGGTGTAGTACTTTTGTCGAGACTTACAATTCCGGTGATATTCATCCCGTCAATAAGGCCGGATTTGTTACCTATCACTTCACAATGCATGGAGATGGTTTTGCTTTCGTTTTCAAAAGATGATCCTATGCTGTAGATCTTTGCGTCGTATTCTGTTTCAGGGTTGTTGGTAAGTTTAAAGTGAACAATCTGTCCTACTCTCATTTTAGGCAGATCTTTTTCAAAAACCTGAAGATCCAGGTGTATAGATCCATTGTCAATAACCGTTGCTACCGGAGAGGATATATCTACATAGCTTCCGATTTGTGCAGTGATGCTGCTGATTGTCCCACTGATCGGCGATGTAATCACCAGCCCGGATCTCATATTTCCATTATTTACTTTTCCAGGGCTTATTCCCATCATCTGGAGCTGCTTCAGAAGGGATGCTCTTTTGGTTCTTAATGTTTTCAGTTCGGCATCAGCACTTTGAAGATTTTTCTTAGCTCCTGCATCGTTATCAAAAAGCTCTCTCTGTCTTTTATACTCCTGCTCCGCATAGGTAATTCTGCTGTTGGTCGTCAAATAGTCTTCCTGAAGCTGGATATATTCGGGATTGGCAATCGTAGCAATCACCTGTCCTTTTTTTACGATGCTTCCCACCTGAATATTGATGGTTTTGATGATTCCTCCATACAAAGAAGTGATGGTCGCCTTGTTACTGTTGGGAACACTCAGCAGTCCGTTTGCTTTAATGGTAGAAGTCAGTTCTTTCATTTCTACATTTCCAAGGGCTACTCCTACCGATTTCATCTGATCTTCCGTTAATGATGCTATGGTTTGCGGCGCTTCTTCATGGGCATGCTCTTTCTGCTCTGTTTTTTCCGGAGTCTTTTCCTCTGGAGTTTCTTTCTTTCCACAGCTTATAATTAGCAAAGAGATCAGTACGAGCGTTATGATATGATATTGGGATTTCATAGGTAAGTATTTATTTTTTCTAAAGTCACTTGATGATCCTGTTTCCATTGGTGATCGTTTTCTGGTGAACTTTCTTAAAAGCGATTTCATATTATTTATTAATGATTGAATTGATCGTTACTACAGACTGATTGACCTGCTGTATAGATTCCAGATATTTTAACTGAATATTGACAGCTGTCTGTAAAGCAAAAAGATATTCAACATATGAGATTTCTCCTGTTTTATAGCCTAGCTGAGCTGCTTTTACAATTTTTTCAGCATTCGGGAGTGCCTGGTTGGTGTAATAATCATATTGCTGAACGTCCTGCTGATATTGGCTGAATGCATTATCCAATTGTACAGAAAGCTGTTTCTGCTGCATTTTAGCATTGGTTTCGGCTACCTGTTTTTCATACTCAAGAGCCTGGATTCTTGCTTTTGTGGCTCCAAATGTAAGAGGAATAGCCACTCCTACTGTTGCAGATTGAAAGCGTTTACCGGAACCATAATAGTTTTCGATTCCGTTAACGGTATGCATTCCTATCAACGATTGATTGGTATATCCGAGACTGAAATCCGGCAGCCCTGTGGCTTTTTCAACTTTTTTATTTTTTTCCGCGATTTCCATTTCCTGATAAAATGCTCTTACTGATGGGTTGTTTGATACTGAAGAACGATCCAGTATATTTTCAGCTTTCAGAGGCTCGTAATTTTTATTGAATGGAACTTCAAGCTCTTCCGAAGTATTGAGTAAGGTTTTTAAATTCTTATAAGCATTATTGAGAAATACCTCATTCTGTCTCAGTAAAAGATCAATTTCTCCTTTTTGGGTTTCAGCGGTATTGATTTCAATTTTTTTAATATCGCCCGCTTTAAATCTTACCGTTGCAATCCTGATAAATTCTTCATAATATGTATCCAGGCTTTTCAGCTGAGTTTTGTTATACTGAAGATATTCAATTTGATAGTAATAGGTACGGACCTGTTTAATCAGTTCGTTGGCTGTAATTTCTTTATCAATCTGTTTGCTTTTTATGTTTTCACTGATTAGCTCCTTTCTTGCTTTAAATAATGTAGGAAAAGGAATACTCTGTGAAATGGCAAACGACTGGTCAAACTTAGGACTGTTGTATTGTCCTAACTGGGTTTCAACACTTAATTTCGGAAGTTCTTTCGAAGTTGGCCTCAACGCTTCTGCAGATTTAATGCTTAAATCTTTGGACTGTAGGGTCAGATTATTATTCATTGCCATATCTACTGCCTGTTCTACAGAGATTGGTCTGGACTGTGCTTTAAAAGTCTGCCCAAACATCATCAATCCTAAAACAAGGACAATGGTAAATGTTCCTGTCTTATTATTTTTCTTTTTCAGGATCTTGGTATTAAAAATAATATACAGCATCGGTAATACAAACAGAGTCAGGAACGTTGCTGTGATCAATCCTCCGATGACTACTGTAGCCAATGGTTTTTGAACTTCTGCCCCGGCTCCTGTAGAAATTGCCATAGGAAGAAATCCTAACGAAGCAACAGTTGCAGTCATTAAAACAGGTCTTAATCTGGTCTTCGTTCCTTCAAACACTCTTTTCAGAATATTTGTTTCCCCTTCTTTTTCCAGTTGATTGAAAGTTCCTATCAGTACAATTCCATTGAGTACTGCCACTCCGAATAATGCAATAAAACCAATTCCCGCACTGATACTGAAAGGCATATCCCTCAACAAAAGTGCAAATACACCTCCTATAGCACTCATTGGGATAGCCGTAAAGATCAGGGTCGCCTGTTTGAATGATTTAAAGGTAAAATACAGCAGCATAAAAATAAGAAGCAACGATACGGGAACGGCGATCATCAGACGTTTGCTTGCTTCCTGAAGGTTTTCAAACTGCCCTCCGTAAGTAAAATAATATCCGGATGGCAACTTCACTTTATCAAGTTTAGCCTGAATATCTTTCACCACACTTTCTACGTCGCGGCCTTTTACATTGAAACCAATGACAATTCTGCGTTTTCCCTGCTCACGGCTGATCTGTGCCGGGCCTAGTTTATAGCTGATATTGGCCACTTGTGATAATGGAATTTGTGCTCCACTGGCTGAGGTAATCATCAGATTATCAACATCTGAAATATCAGTTCTGTGAAGACTGTCTAAACGAACTACCAAATCAAAACGCCGCTCATTTTCAAAGACCTGACCTGCTGCTTTTCCTGCAAAGGCCGTACTTACAGCATTGTTGACATCTTCAATATTTAATCCGTAATTCGCAATTCTTGTTCTATCATACTGAACATTGATCTGAGGAAGACCGCTTACTCTTTCGATCTGAGGAGCCGTTGCTCCATCAACAGTCTGGATGACTTTTCCCACTTTATCTGCATATACAGCCAATGAGTCTAAATTTTCGCCAAATATTTTCACAGCAACATCCTGTCTAATACCAGTCATCAGCTCATTAAAACGCATCTGAATAGGTTGATTTTTTTCAAAAAAAACTCCGGGAATAGTTTCCAGCTTTTCACTGATCTCGTCGGCCAATTCATCATATGATTTTTTAGTTTTCCATTCTTTCTGTGGTTTTAAAACGATAATCATATCCGTTGCTTCCGGAGGCATTGGATCCGTAGGAACCTCCGCTGAACCTGTTTTACCCACAACCATTTTCACCTCATCAAACTGCTTGATTATTCTTGAAGCCTGCATTGAGGTTTCTATACTCTGGCTTAGCGAACTTCCCTGCGGCAGAATGCAATGGAAAGCAAAATCTCCTTCCTGAAGTTGCGGAATAAATTCACCCCCCATATTCTTAAAAATAAAGGCTGATAGAATGAAAACTGCAGCTGTAACAGAAACTATAACATATTTTATTTGAATTGCTTTCTCCAATAAGGGCTGATAAATCTTTTGCAGACGATTCATCATCTTATCAGAAAAAGTTTCTTTATGAGATACCTTTTTGGATAAAAACAATGCACTCATCATCGGAATATAGGTTAAAGAAAGAATTAATGCTCCCAGAATGGCGAATCCTACCGTTTTTGCCATCGGAGTAAACATTTTTCCTTCTACTCCGGCCAGTGTAAGGATAGGAATATACACGATGAGAATGATAATTTCTCCAAAAGCAGCGCTATTCCTGATCTTGGATGCCGAAAGAAAGACTTCTTCATCCATTTCAGACTGCGTCAGGTTTTTTACTGATTTTCTTATCCCTAAATGATGAAGAGTCGCTTCTACGATAATTACGGCTCCATCTACAATCAATCCGAAGTCAATTGCTCCCAAGCTCATCAGGTTCGCACTCACTCCGAAAACATTCATCATTCCCAGTGCAAATAATAGAGACAGAGGGATTGCTGAGGCTACAATAAGACCGGCTCTTAAATTTCCAAGGAAGATAACAAGCACGAAAATAACGATCAAAGCACCTTCGATAAGATTCTTCTGTACCGTATTGATGGCTCTGTCTACTAAATCTGTTCTATCCAGAAAAGGTTCTATGACTACATCATTGGGAAGCGATTTTTGAATGGTAGGGATTTTCGCTTTGATGTTGTTGACTACTTCGTTGCTGTTTGCGCCTTTCAGCATCATAACGACGCCACCTACTGCATCCACTTTCCCGTCATAGGTAAGAGCTCCGTAACGTACGGCATTTCCTAACCGCACATCTGCTACATCTTTGATGAAAATCGGAACGCTTCCGGTTTCATTTTTAACGGCAATATTTCTTATATCTTCCAGAGAGGTTACCAATCCTATTCCACGAATAAAGTAAGCATTGGGCTTTTTATCAATGTAAGCGCCTCCGGTATTTTGATTGTTTTTTTCGAGGGCGGTAAAAATTTCAGTAATACTGGTTCCCATCGCTTTTAATCGGTTAGGATCAATAGCCACTTCATATTGTTTTAATTCACCACCAAAGCTGTTGATCTCTGCAACACCAGGAGTTCCGTTAAGCTGTCTGCGGACAATCCAGTCCTGCATGGTACGCAGTTCTTTGGCATTATATTTTTTCTCGCTTCCTTTTTTAGGGTGAAGAATATATTGATATACTTCTCCTAAACCTGTACTTACAGGAGCCAACTCAGGAGTTCCCACTCCTTTTGGAATTTCTTCTACTGCATTTTTTAGCTGTTCGCTGATCAGCTGTCTTGCAAAGTAAACATTTACCTCTTCTTTAAAAACTACTGTAATAACAGAAAGCCCAAATCTTGAGATGCTTCTGGTCTCCTGAATATCGGGAACATTGGCAATACTTTGCTCTATAGGAAAAGTTACTAGCTGTTCTACTTCCTGCCCTGCCAATGTAGGACAAACGGTAATGATCTGCACCTGATTATTGGTAATATCGGGTACTGCATCTATCGGCAGCCTGGTAGCACTCCAGGTTCCCCAAATGATCAGCACCAAAGTCATGATACCAATGACCGCTTTATTTTTGATGCTGAATTTTATGATTTTATCTAACACGATTTTATTGAATTTTTATTGAAAAATAGGCACACAGTATATAATACTGCAGCAAAAATATCCTGAAAACCCCTGCAATGGTATTGCAAAGTTTCAAGCACCAATTAGAAAGATAACTTTCTAAAAATCAATAAAAATTAAATTTTAGGAGGTTGCCAGATAGGATCGTAAATCTGGTAAGCAAAATCGTTTTTCTGAAACAGAATTTTCTTTGAAAAATAAGCGGGAATCTGCTCTGGGATTTCTAATAAGGGATCCATTTTGAAAGCAGACACTGTCATCTGACAACAACTGCAG
Source organism: Chryseobacterium sp. Mn2064 (assembly GCF_049319685.1). Taxonomy (NCBI): domain Bacteria; kingdom Pseudomonadati; phylum Bacteroidota; class Flavobacteriia; order Flavobacteriales; family Weeksellaceae; genus Chryseobacterium; species Chryseobacterium sp. Mn2064. Next base: position 366,165 of record NZ_JBMOUE010000004.1, on the reverse strand, counting down.
GCACACAGTGGAGAACAGATATCTCCTTTGTCTGTAGAATGCGTTTCGCCAATACTTAATGAAATCTTCTTTTGACCTGAATTGAAAGGATGAGACACGTCTTCACAGGGCATTAATGATAACGCCATGAAATACATTGCCAGTATCCATCTTAACAGGTTCATTGTGACAAAGGTAGAGATTTTTTCTAAAATAGATCATCCTCCTTTATTATTTAGCTGAAATTATGAGTGCTGTTTTTCAATAAAAATAGCATCAAAGCTCTAACAATAGAGATAAAATCCCTATTATTGATATTATAAAAGCCCCTATGAAAATCTATTTTCCTTATATCATTTGTCTTCTGATCGTTTGTATAAGCCTCACTTCCTGCGGTGATAAGAATACAATTGATCCAGATTCCACATTTGTGTATAGCAACCTAACTGATACATACGATTCTCAAACAGATTCTTTTACAAGAAACTATGATTCTCATAAGACTACTGTAAAGCTTCATTTAACAAAAGAGGAAAAAGAGAAAATTCTGGAGACTTTTTCTGAAAATGCGTTTCAAAATCTGCCTGGTACAATTGATTGTTCTACTTGGGGTTATTATCCTAAGATTTATGACAAGCTCAGTCTGAACACTATGAATGTAAAATATATTCATAATGTTGACAAGAGTTGGCTTTGCTACAACGGAAAAAAATTTGATAAGGTCTATAAAATTATTGAAGATATCATTTTCAGCAAAAATGAAATCAAACAATTGGAACCTTCTTCTATTGCTTATGAGTAGGAAACATATCTTCCTTTTCGGCATCTGTTTTGTGATGTTATCCTGTGAACAAAAAGAAGTGCTTACCAAAGATATTTCAATTAAAACATTAACCCGAAATCTTTCTACTGCTGAGGGAACTGATATCTATACAAGCTTTATGATGATTGAGGACGACACTTCCGACACACTCAGGTTTAAACTAACTGATAAGGACTGGGCTATTTTGAACGAAAGTTTTGACAGAAACCAAATCCATCTGATCAACAATAAGACTAAGATAGGGGAAGAAGTGAATTCTGCAACCATGTCACAACATATTAAAATCAGAACCAATAAAAGACTCATTTCTGTAGAGTATGATTATTATTTCGCTCATGAGAAAGCTTTGTTTGATACCATAAAAACCGTCAAGTTTAAAAAATTCATGCGAACCTTTGATTCATTAGTCTATTTCAGATCGAAGGAAACCAGTTCATCAAATTTTAAATAATCAAAATATTTTGTAGGAAGTGATAGAGGGTTTTTATTTTCTACACTAAAAAAGCCACCGCAAAAGCAGTGGCTAAAAAATCAAATCTAACTATGAACCTTATATTTTATAGATTCGGATTATTCTCAGATTCTCTCTGAGGAATACTGAATAAATAGTAATTACTGTTGGGTACAAAGCCCGATTGGTCTGGAAATGAAAACACTGAATGCCCTCTTCCATCAACCGTTTTCGTTACGCCTTCCGGAGTGGTAATCTGAACTTTGATCGGTTTTCCATCTGCATCTACAAAAGGTTTTCTTTCTACGGATCCCTGAGTTCTGATAATATCGGACAGAGAAAATCCTTCTCCGAATAATTCTTTTCTTCTTTCAATCAAAACAGCTTTTACCACATCATTTTGTGCCATTGAACCACTGTAGATATTCGCTTTTCTTGTAGATTTCAATTGATTCAGAACGGCTACGGCCTGAGATACGTTTCCACTTCTGGCTTCTGCTTCTGCTTCAATCAGATACATTTCTGCAGATCTCATGTAAACAATATCTGCAATGAGTGTAGATTTAAATTTGAATTTCGCATACCTCAGCAATCCTTCTCTTCCTTTAAGCCCATCCCATGAGAACAGCTGATATCTTATATCATTGGTATCAAACAAGTCTTTGAAATAAGGATCGGCCATAAAGCTATAATAATAACTTCCTGATGAAGACACATCTAAAAAGTGGAAGGCATAACTTTCGTCCGACTGTTCCTGTGTTTGCTTATGTCCCCAGATCCATTCTACATTATCAATATCATTAAATCCTTCGCTGTATTTTTCCGGAGCCATCAAAGGATACCCTTCTCTTGCAATTTTTGCGGATGCGGATGCTTTAGCCCATTCTCCGGTATTCAGGTATACTCTTGCCAAAAGCCCGTTCACTACGTTTCTGTTGATCTTATCTTTGTTATTTCTTGTGTAGTTTTTCAACAAATTGTCTGCTTCTGTAAGATCACTTTTAATCAAAGTATAAATTTCTTCCAGGCTTGCTTTTTTCTTTCCCGGTGTAGCTGTAGTGGAAGGCTCTGTATAAATAGGAGCCGTTAAAGCCGTTTTATCTTTCAGGTAACTAAACTGATAAAAACTGGCAATATTCAGATAACAGAAAGCACGCAATGCTTTTGCCTGAGCTTTTACCTGGTTTTTCTTTTCCTGGCTTCCTTCGGTACCATCAATTTTTGCAATTACATTGTTCATATTATTAATGGCAGAGTATAGCGTAGACCAGATAAACAAAGGTCTTCCAGCCGTGCTGTTTACCATTTCTGTGAAATCGTAGGTCGATGAGAATCCGTATTTATTTCTAAGTACAGCGACATCGCTACCCATGGCATCACTGGCTCTTAAAACCGTCGAATATCCAATGTTTGCATACGTTGTTCCGTCATTATTGAATTTCGCCCATGTTCCGTTGATAACTGTTTCTGCACTTTCTGCGGTTTTAAAAACCTCTACACTGCTGGCCTGATCAGTAGGAGCGGTATCAAGATCTTTCTCACAGCTTGTAAGCGACCATAATCCGATAAGCGCAAAAGATAAATATTTTAAATTTTTCATTGTTTCAATTTTAAAGATTAAAGCGTTGCCTGAAGTCCAAAAGTAATGGTTCTCATCGCAGGGTATCTGTAATAAGTGGTACCATCCAGCGCCTGTTCAGGATCCATTCCTTTATGTTTATAAAAAGTCAGAAGATTTTCCGCCTGAATATAAATTCTGAATTTTTTGAGTCCTATTTTTTCAAAATAATCAGAAGGCAGTGTATATCCTAAGCTTACATTTTTAAGTCTTGCATAGGTTCCTGAATATAAAAACCTTGAAGAAGTGGAAGTCCAGTTATTAGTGGCTGTACTCAATGCCGGAACATCTGTATTGGTATTATCCGGAGTCCATCTGTTCAGCATTTCGGCACTCCAGGAACGTCCTCCGGCGCTTCCGTTATGCATGATTGAGGTGTAATCCGTATCCAGGATCTTTCCTCCTATTTTAAAGGTTAACAATCCTGAAAAATCAAAGTTTTTGTAGGCAATGCTCGTACTTATTGCTCCTGTTAATTTTGGTAATGCAGAGCCTTGTAAAATTTTAGTTGCTTTAGCATATTCTGAAGTTGTTCCTTCTACGGTATTTCCGTTGGCATCTGTAGAAATTGTTTTCCATAGAGGTTTTCCGTTGCTTGGATCAACCCCTGCCCACTCCTGAATAAAGAAGTCATATACAGAACCCCCTTCTTTTAAAAGTTTGCTTCCTACGACAAGTGGCCCTTTAGGTAATTTCAATACTTTATTATTTAAAGTACTCAGGTTTACATCTACATTCCATTCAAAATCTTCATTTTTGATCGGTGTGGTAAATAATGAGAACTCAAAACCTGTATTCTGTATGGTTCCAACATTGGCAGGATAATCACTGATTCCCAACGAAGGAGCTACAGGAACATTAAACAGAAGGTCCTGGCTTTTTCTTTTAAAATATTCTACGTTACCTTTAATTCTGTTTTTTAGAATAGAGAGCTCCAGACCTACATTAAGGTTAAGATTGGTTTCCCACTTCACATTATCGGTTCCTACTTTTTCTAAAGTGGTTCCGGCTTCACCACCAAGAGGAGAAATTCTGTATAACTCCTGATACGCGTAGTAAAGAGGCTGTCCGTTTGGACGTAATAATTTATCATTTCCTTGCCCTCCGTAGCTTGCACGCAACGTCAACTGGTTAAAGAAATTCAGGTTTTTGATGAATTCTTCATTGGAAATCTTCCATGAACCTCCCACAGACCAGAATCTTCCCCATCTATTATCTGGAGAGAACCTTGATGAACTATCTGCTCTTCCTGAAGCGGAAAGGAAATAGGTATTATTAAAATCATATTCAACCTTTCCAAGGAAACTTAAAAGACTCAACTGATTGCTGTTTCCTCCAAAATTCACCAATAAAGAAGCGGCATCTGGCTCATAATAATAAGGCAGAGAGAAACGGCTTCTGGTCCCGGAAATCGTTTGATAGTCGTATTTATAAAATTCATGACCTGCCAAAACATTCACGTGGTGTTTCCCGAATTTTTTGTCGTAAGTCAGAATATTACTGGTTGTATAAGACAACGTTCTTGTATTCGATCTTGTTACAGTTCCACCGATTTCAGCACTTTCTCCTAAAAGAGGATTGGAGTAATAATGACCGTTATAGTTTACCAAATCAACTGAAAAGCTGCTTTTGAATTTTAATTCCGGTAAGAAAGTAAATTCCATAAATCCTTTTCCGGAAAAGTTATCTTCCTTGTTTTCGTTTTTGTCTAAAGGTAAGGTAGCTGCAGCATTCTGATTTTGAAGAGCACTTGTAGGTCTGTATTTTCCAAAATCATAAATGTTATTTCCATTCGCATCTAATATATAAGATCCATCAGGATTTCTTTCGTAATAAGGATAGAACGAAGGAATAAATCTTGCCGCATTGATGATATTACTCGACTTGGAATCTGAAGATGTAGGCGCATTCTGAATACTGTTGGTATAGCTTAAGTTCACTCCTACGTTCAGCCATTTCTTTACTTCAGAATTAATCTTTAGCCTTGTGTTGTATCTTTTAAATCCTGACTCAATCGCCATCCCTTTATCATCAAGATATCCTAATGAAAAGAAATAATTACTTTTTTCACTTCCTCCACTGATATCCAAATCCACCTGATTTCTTGAAGCAACTCTCTGTAAGATATCTCTCCAGTCGTCATTCCATAGAGCTGTTGCTCCCGGCAATAGTTTTCCGTCTGTTCCAACTGGCCTTGCGTAATTTGGACCGTATGGATTTATTCCAAGGGTGGAAACCAGATTATCGGATGCCATCTGTGCAGCTTGCTGAGAAGAAATCTTATCGGACTTATACCCGTTTCTCAATGCTTCCCAATACAACTGGAAATACTGATCGGTATTCACCTGCTGATAGTCTTTCACTGCCCTACCCGAAAATCCCTGGCTGATGTTAAAGTTTACTTTTGCTTCTCCTCTTTTTCCGGATTTTGTTGTGATAATGATGATTCCGTTCGCTCCTCTTGAACCATACAATGCACTTGCTGTGGCATCTTTCAGTACGCTGATCGATTCAATATCATTAGGACTTATTGCGTTCAGGTTCCCATCAAAAGGAATACCGTCAACAACATATAGCGGATCACTGGAAGCACTTACCGATCCAACCCCTCTAATTCGGATGGTAGAGATTGCCCCCGGCTGTCCTGAAGCACTTGTCGTTTGAATCCCTGGTACCTGTCCTTCCAAAGCTTTGGTAATATTGGTTACCGGTCTATTATTGATTTTATCGCTTGAAATAGTTGCTACTGAACCGGTATAGCTGTTTCTTTTGGCTTTACCATAAGCTACCACTACCACCTCATCAATCTCCTTTTCACGGAGGGTATCTTTTTTCGGTTTGGAAGTCTGCCCGCTTACATTTGCAATTCCTAAGAAAAATGCAGCCACTGACGGAATCCAAACTTTAGAATTAAATAAAGTTTTATTAATCATAATCAATTTTATTTACCAAATATTAAAATTTTGCCCCTTGCAGAAAAGTCAGCAAAGGGCATCGATAAATACGATAAACCAAATGCTTATTTTTCCTTTATAGGCTGAATGTAACACCTTACGCATAGCAGGTTGTCAAGATTTCATAGGGTCAGTTCCCTCCATCTTTCTTTATAAGCCGATCGAAATATGGTTGCAAAGCTATAAACTTTTAGTCCACAAAACAAGTAGACTTATATTTTTTTCATGATAAATTTTCAAAAATTAACATAACATTTTATAAATGTCTTCAAAATAGCACTTTAAACAAATTATCATTTTAATAAATATGACAAATATCATTACCAATAATTCAAAGAATAAAAATGGGCTTAAACACAAGTTTTTAGTTTTTTAATTGAAAAAACTTTTTAATTTTATAGTATGAAAGTTTTAATTGTAAACGGGCCTAATCTGAATCTTTTAGGTACCAGAGAACCGGAAATCTATGGAAATGTTTCTATGGATAGTTATTTGGAATTTTTAAGAACTGAGTTTCCTTCTCATGAATTAAAATATTATCAGTCTAATATTGAAGGAGAATTGATCAACAGACTTCAGGAGGATGATTTTGATGCGGTTGTTATTAATCCAGGAGCTTTCACGCATTATTCTTACGCTATAGCGGATTGCTTAAAAAATATCCGGAAGCCTAAGGTTGAGGTTCATATCAGTAATATTTACAAGAGGGAAGAATTCCGTCAGAAGTCTGTAACGGCAGCTAATACTGATGCAGTTTTATCTGGCTTTGGAATGGATGGGTATAGATTGGCTGTATTAAGCTTGAAATAATTTTTCACCACGGATGTCACAGATGATTGTGGATGATTTATGATTTTGAGTAATTTTTTCTTTAGGTGGGTTATGATATTATTTTAAACAAGTAACAAAAGGAGATTTAATATTCTTTCGGAGACATTCTTACCACGGATGTCGCAGATTTTCGCATATGATTGTGGATAATTAGATGATTAAATGAGAAATGGTAGTTTATGGAGATAAAGGGTGAAGTTTTTTGTACTTCTATTGGAGTTTATTCTCAACAATTGACAAAGAGAAAAGCTTATACTATTGAGGGAATGAATCTTCAAAACATAAGAATTTGCAATGATGAAGGTAAATTAAAATGGTATTCGAAGTATTATTTTGGTTCGGAAATTGAACCGGAAATTACTGATATTCGTATTGATGATCAAATAGAAAATCCTGAATGTGATGCCATAGAAGTAACGATTGAATTTTCCAATCGTGAGAAATATTGGCTTACTTTCACCACTCCCCAATATTTAGATAAAATACTAAATGAAGAACCTTATTTTTCTTCAAGACATTTTATGATCATTAAAAGATTGAGTGAAGAATCGATCAAATCAACGGTTCGAAGGCTGGATGAACAAAATGAACTGATTAAATGTTGCAAAAAATATAAATAACAAAAGAGCCTCATCAGTGATGAGGCTCTTTTTATTATGTACAACTATTAGATCGTTTGTTCTTGTAATTGAGGTCCGGAAGCGATTAATCTTTTTCCTTCTTCAGTATCACAGTACTGTTCGAAGTTTTTGATATATCTTGAAGCAAGATCTTTTGCTTTTTCTTCCCAATCTGAAGCATTTTCGTAAGTATCTCTTGGATCTAAGATTCCCTCAGAAACGTTTGGAAGTGCTGTAGGAATTTCAAGGTTCATGATTGGAACCTGAGTTTTAGCAGCGTTATCAATAGAACCGTCGATAATTGCATCAATGATTGCTCTGGTATCTTTCAGAGAAATTCTCTTTCCTGTACCATTCCATCCTGTATTTACCAAATATGCTTTAGCCCCGTGTTCTTTCATTTTACCGATCAATGTTTTTGAATACATTGTTGGGTGTAATGTAAGGAATGCTTCACCAAATGCAGGAGAGAAAGATGGCTGAGGTTCAGTAATTCCTCTTTCTGTTCCAGCTAATTTTGAAGTATATCCGCAAAGGAAGTGGTATTGTGCCTGATCTTCGTTAAGGATAGAAACTGGAGGAAGTACTCCGAATGCATCCGCAGAAAGATAAACAATCTTCTTAGCATGGCCTGCTTTAGAAGGCAATACAATTTTGTTGATATGGTAGATTGGATAAGAAACTCTAGTATTTTCTGTGATAGATCCGTCTGTATAATCTGCTACTCCATTGTTAACAACAACGTTTTCAAGAAGTGCATCTCTTTTGATAGCTCTGAAAATATCCGGTTCTTTTTCTTCTGATAAGTCAATTACTTTAGCGTAGCATCCTCCTTCATAGTTGAATACCCCGTTGTTGTCCCAACCGTGCTCGTCATCACCGATAAGGTATCTTTTTGGATCTGCAGACAAAGTTGTTTTACCTGTTCCTGAAAGACCAAAGAATAAAGCTACATCTCCTTTTTCTCCAACGTTTGCAGAGCAGTGCATTGAAGCCATCCCTTTTAATGGAAGGTAGTAGTTCATCATAGCAAACATACCTTTCTTCATCTCACCTCCGTACCAAGTACCTCCGATGATCTGTAGTTTTTCAGTAAGGTTGAACATAACGAAGTTTTCAGAATTCAATCCTTGTGCTTCCCAGTTCGGATTAGTTGTCTTAGAACCGTTGATTACAGTGAAATCTGGCTCACCAAAGCTTTCAAGCTCGTAGTGAGAAGGACGGATAAACATATTAGTAACGAAATGCGCCTGCCATGCTACTTCAACGATAAATCTAACTTTAAGTCTTGTATCTGCATTGGTACCGCAGAAAGCATCAACTACATAAATTTTCTTGGCATCAGCAAGTTGGTTCAGCACTAGTTCTTTACAAGACGCAAAAATTTCTGTCGTAGTAGGTAAATTTACCTTACCATCCCAGAAAATAGTATCTCTTGTAACATCATCCTGAACAATATATCTGTCTTTAGGTGAACGACCTGTGAAAATTCCTGTTTTTACTGATACTGCGCCAGATTCCGTAAGCTCAGCTTTTTCAAACCCCTGATTTTCAGGAGAAACTTCAGCCTGGTATAATTCTTCATAAGAAGGGTTATACACTACTTCATAGTTTCCTTTAATCCCTAATTTCTCTAAATCCTGGATGATTTTAGTGTTTTTCATTTTACTTATATTTTCTATTTCTTTATTGCTTTCAACAAAATTAATATTAATTATTTGTTAAAGACGGTTTAAATATACTGATATAAGTCAGAATGACAAATAAAAAAAGTTTATCGTAAAATATTGATTATAAATCAATTATATTTTCCCATTCAAAAATAGTTGTAAAACCTTTCTCCCAAAAATAGTCTTTATAGCCCCCAAATTTGGCACTCATCACAAAATCTCCGCCCCATGCGCCTAAACTTTTGACAAATGTGGGACAGTCTGCAAACAACTTCTCTTTAACTGTCGGAATTTCAAGAAAATTAGAGATTTTTTGCTCATGAATCATCATTAGTTGAGAAAAATTTTCCAATTCTCTGCATAACAAAATTTTTCTTGTGATATTCGAAAATTCTTCGACCAATTCCGGAGACTTGTTTTTTGACTTGTAAAAATTGATTCCCTCACGGCTATCTTGTTTCTGATTTAAGTGAATAAAAATCAGTTCATTTTTAAAGGAAGGGTTAAAATCTACTTTTTCATATTTGATCTCTGGTTTGCTTTGAAAAAGTACTGCTGATTTTTCTTTTGCAACCGCGATGTCGTATCCGCTTCCGCCCAAACTGATCGTATTCAGATAAAAAGGATCAATTTCTGCCCATTCGGCAAGATTGTTCATCAAGGTAGAACTGCTTCCCAGCCCGAAGTCTGCAGGAAACTGAAGGTTTGTTTTTAAATGGTAAGTCGTATTACTTTTGAATTTAGTATCAGAAAGCAGCTGAACATTTTTTAACGTTTTAGTAATAAATTCAGCGCTTGATGGAATATTGGTTTCCAGAATCTGCCAATTCTTATAATCGATGACAGCGGTTAACCATAGTTTGTTTTGATGATAGGCTTCCCAATGGACAAGAGCATTTTCATCATATTTTTCTTCAAAAAAAAACTCTTGTCCCAGCTTGGTTGGTACCGCTAAGACAAGAGCTCCATCGATTGCGAAATATTCTGAAGTAAGCATAAGCTTTCCCGGTGAAAAAATCGCGCTCATATATTGTAAATTTTAGATTGCAGAAGCAACTTCTACAGATCCATCAATCTTTTTGATCAATCCCTGAAGAGTTTTCCCTGGGCCTACTTCAATGAAATTAGAAGCTCCATCTTTAATCATATTCTGTACAGACTGAGTCCATTTTACAGGACCGGTAAGCTGAGCAATAAGATTTTGTTTGATTTCATCAGGGTTTGTTACTGCCGTAGTAGTAATATTCTGATAAACAGGAATTGTTGCTTTTCTGAATTTTGTTTTCTCAATTGCTGCTGCCAATCTTTCTTGAGCTGGTTGCATTAATGGTGAATGGAATGCTCCGTTCACAGGTAGCAATAGAGCTCTTTTTGCTCCTGCTTCTTTAAGTTTTGCACAAGCCTCTTCTACTGCGGGCGTTTCTCCTGAGATCACAAGCTGACCTGGACAGTTATAGTTTGCAGGAACTACAATTCCACTGATTTGTGCGCAGATTTCTTCTACTTTAGCATCTTCCAATCCTAAAATAGCGGCCATTGAACTTGGGTTTGCGTCACAAGCATCCTGCATAGCCTTCGCTCTTTCGGATACCAATTTCAAACCGTCATCAAAAGATAAAACGCCATTAGCTACCAATGCTGAGAACTCTCCTAAAGAGTGTCCTGCAACCATTTCAGCCCCTAAACCGTTTACTGCTTTTAATGCTGCTACTGAATGTATAAATATTGAAGGCTGGGTAACCTCTGTTTTTTTAAGATCCGCATCTGTTCCGTTAAACATAATGGAAAGAATATCGAAACCTAAAATTTCATTGGCAGATTCCATCAGATCTTTAATATCTTTTCTAGAATCATACAATTCTTTTCCCATTCCTACGAACTGAGAACCCTGCCCTGGAAATACAAGTGCTTTCATGTATTGAATTAAATATTATGCAAATATAACTATAATGTTAAGAATATTCCTGTAAAGAGATATAAATCATTTACGGAACTAATCTAATTACTCTATAGCCTGTATTTACATAAGCCCCATTGGCTTTTGATTTTACGAACTCAAACTTGGTTGCAAGCTGAGTTTGTACTTTATTCATTTGCTTGAAGATCTCTCCTTTTTTATTTTCTCTGGTTAACATATCATTAACGACATCAAATCCAACGATTGCATATTTTGGAGGAGTTTTGCAGTATTTAGCTTTGTAAGCTGCAAGGATCTCTTTTTCAAAATTCCCTTCTGTATTGATCTTTCTATCCATCAGATAAACCAGACTTGCCTGGCTCAGCTCATCTACTTTCTTTTCGAAAGCAGGTGAATAGAACATACTGAAAGCTTTTACTCCCTGTACATCTTTAGAAAGCGCTGCTATTTTATTAGCAAAAGCTTCCCCCGCGCTGTTATCATCATTTGCTAAAATGGCGATAACCGGAGCAGACTGACCTGTCATCATATTCTGATCCAGCTGAATATCTGCCGGAGAATTAACAATCACAACATCTGCATTTTTCACTGCTTTTTCAAGACCTGATCTGATGTAGTTCGCATTTTCCTTTTTGGCATCTGCCACTACGTATATTTTCTGGTTGGAATAAATTCCTTTTACTTCTTCTACAATCTTATCAGCATAGGTCTGATTGTTCGTTTCAACGATGATAAGGTTGTTGTAGTTATATAATTCCGGAGTATTGGCAAAAGGTGCTACTACCGGGATTTTTTGATTTTTAGTGAAATCTAAAACGTCGATAACGTTAGATTTAAAGAATGGACCGATAATCAAATCTGTATTGTCAGGATTGATTTGCGTTAATGAACTTTTGAAAGAAGCTTCATTTCCTGAATCTACAATTTTGATATCCAGTTTCTGACCACCTCTTGCATTTCTTTCGATCGCCAGTTTAGCTCCCGTCAGGAAATCTAGTGCCATTGCTCTGTATTGTGTTTCATTGGTACTGTAACCAAAAGGAAGCATCATTACTACGCTTAGAGCATCCCCATTTTTCTTCACATAAGCCGGGTCCTGTTTTTTAATCTTTAAAACCATTCCGGTTTTTAAACCACGGGATAGATCCGGGTTAAGAGCGATCAGCTCATCAATAGAAACTCCGAATTTATTAACGATTGAGAAAACCGTGTCTCCCTGCTGAACAGTATATGTTACGTAATCATCTCCCACCACAACATTTGAAGCAGAAGATTTTTCGTTACCGGAATCCATTTTTTCCTTTGGATTCGCTACCGGTTCAGAAGAGACCGTTGTATCGGTATTTGATTTTTTTATTTTGATAGACTCACCAGGTTTTAGTCCTTTTTCTTCCAATCCAGGGTTTAAAGCGAAAAGTTCCTGTTGAGTAATTCCAAACTGTTTTGTAATTCTATAATAATTATCTTTAGCCTGAATCACATAGTTACTTCCTTCTGCAACTGCTATAGGAGTTGTTGTTACTGGCTTTTCTGTATGAACTTCTGCTGGTTTTTCTGCAACCACAGCGTGCTGCTCACCACCGTACTTTTTGATGCTTGCAAGAGGTAAAGTAATTTCATCTCCGATCTTCATATGAGAATCCAGTTCAGGATTCAGTTTTCTAAGATCTGTTTCAGAAATTCTGTATTGTTTTGTGATTCCGTAGATTGTTTGCTTAGGCTGTAACACAATTTTGCCTAGTGAAGCACTTGAAGCTGCTTTTTCAACAGGAACAGTTTTTGTAACTACGGGAACAGGAGTGGCTGCTTTATCTGACTTAACAGTTAAAACGTCTCCAATAGCCAGCTTGCCATCTTTGTGTTTTGGATTTAGCTTCAGCAATTCATCTACAGTTATGCCATACTTTTTTGCAATGTTGTAAGGATTATCACCTTGCACAACCGTATGTGATTTCTGGGCCGAAACTCCCAAAACCATACATAAACTTGATAGAATAAAAAACCTCTTTATCATATTCGATAATTATAATTTACAAAAATACTTCTTTAAAATTAAATGGCAACAATTATTAATTTGGAATCTTGAACCACCATTTCTTCCCAACAATTTTCAAGCCATGAATAACCGTAATCGGAAAAGAATACACTAAAATTGTAGACTCTTTCCTGCCAGGTTTTTGCGGGATGAACATCTAAAAAGAGATTCTCCAGTCTTTCCAGCAATTCATTCTGTTTTATTTTTTCAGCGTGAAGCAAACGTTTTTTCATTCTTTTAAAAGACTTTAACTGTCTTACTTCTTCTGCTTTCACCATATTTCCGAACGATTTATCTGTATTTTCTGCGGAAGCTCTAAGCTCAGAGAAATTGTTGATCAATAGTTCTTCTTTTTCTTCCAATAATTTTAAAATGGCATTATCATCCAAAATTTTGTTATTGGTAAGTGCGGTAAAATTCTGGAAAAAATCTTCAATTTTAAGATCCAGTTTTTCAATTTTCCCTACCGTCTTTTCCTTTAAGAAAAGCATAGAATTCCTAGGAATAAGAATAGGGAAAGAGATGTTAATGGTTGAAAAGTAATCTTTAAGCTCCAGCCAGTACATGATCTCTGCATTCCCGCCAATATATGCCAAATTAGGAAGAACTTTTTCCTGATACACTGGGCGCATCAGAGCATTTGGACTGAATTTTTCAGGATAGTTTTCCAGTTCAGAAAGTATTTCTTCTTTCGTAAACTGAATATTTTTATCTACAACAAAATATTTCTCGCCGTTGGATTCAATTCTGTCTCTTGTATCTGAAAGATAGAAAAGGTTAATTTCTCGTGGGTTGACCTGTACCTTTCCATATTTTTCAGTCAGGAAATTTACTTTTTCTTTTGACGTTTTCTGTAAACTGGAGTGGAGAAGTTCATCAGTGAATACTTCTCTGATCTGAGTTTTCAATGCTTTGGAATCTCCATCCAATATCAAAAGTCCGAACTCTGAAAAAAGACGGTTAACAAGAGTCTGAATAGCCTGTGTTAAAGTATTCCCAGTTTTGTAAGCTTCCTTCATCATCAGAATGAGCTCTGTTCCAAAAATAGAATCTTTGAATTCTTTTTCAAATTCGGAAATAAAGTAAGTATCATTGATTTTGATTCTTCCTACCGGACCTCCAGACTTTTCATTGGTTTCGTAATAGTTGTTCTCTGTTTTAAAATGATTGATTTCTGCAAAATCGTGATCTTCAGAAGCCATCCAATATACCGGAACGAAATTAAAATCAGGGAAATTCTCTTTCAGATAGGTACAGGTTTTTATGGTCTGCAAAATTTTATAGACAAAGAAAACCGGCCCTGAAAAGAGATTCAACTGGTGACCTGTTGTAATGGTAAACGTATTGGTTTGTAGAAGACTTTCAAGATTTTCTTTCTGTTTTGAGGAAAGTTTGAATTCCGAAAGCTGCTCTCCAAAAACGTTATACAAAGTACGCCTTTGTTCTGATGAAAAAGATTCCTGTTTTTGATGAATCTGTTGACTGAAGTTGTCTAAAGAAAATGTTTTATTTTCAAAACCCTCAATTTTTTGGTTTAAAAAGTCTTTTACCAATTGAGGAATACTTTCTATATCGTTAAATGATAATTTATTAATTGTTTTCAACCTGTTATTTTTTTAGTTGAACAAATACCACAGAATCCCGATATTCAATCTGAAATCGTATACCGGATAGTGTGGGAATGCATATGCTTTATTATTGGAAATAAAGGTTCCTACCTGCTGTCCTTCTATGAAAAAGAACATTTTCTTAACCTTCATGTTGACATAAAGATCGGCAATAGGCTGTCCTCCGATTGAGAATGAACTTGCACCAGGCAGAATATACTCGTTAAGAACCGGGAAATATTCTCTTGAAGCAAATTTGGAGAAGTAATATACTTTAAGCCCCGCCTGAATTTCTGCTGCTTTTTTGAATGCCTGAGTCTGGAAAAAGAAATTGGCTCTTCCTACAAAACCTGGCATCGGCAACAAGTTTTTATTCGTTAATGTATTTTGGAAATGTAGCCTTGTATTTAAATGGAATTTACCATAGCTGAAGGTAGCATCACCTCCTACCTGAGAAATATTGACAGAACCATCACTTTGTTTTGGCGTTCCGTTACTATCAAAATAAGTATAGTTATCAATTCTGAAATAGTTGGCAAATAGTTCTGTTTTAAACCACTTCAGATTGATACTTCCCCCTACTTCCATTATTGACTGATTCTTTGCATTATCAAGGTAATAATTGAATCTGTCATAAACAGAAGTGTTCAGTAAATAATTAAAAGAAGGATAGGCACTTTGGAAATTCACCTTTGCATTGACGAAGTAATCTTTGATAGGTTCAAATTTCAAGGTATTGGCTGTTCTTAAGTAACTTTTAAATTGACTTCCGTTTGAAAATTCCAAAAATGAGTTCAACTGAATTTTATCCAAAAGTTTTATCTGTAGATTTCCTACGGCTCCAATTCTACTTTCTTTAAGTTCGTTGGGATAGGAAGCTCCATTTAATGCTACAGCATCTCTTATCCCGAGTTTGATTATCTGATAACGTACCCCAGCATCAAGCTTGAATTTTTCATTATCGAAAATAAGGCTTACCGTATTGCTTAAATTCTCAGAATATTTTTTTGTTGTTAAAGGAAAACCACTCACCTGATTGATTCCCATCTTTGTCCAATAGCTTTCTATTGCACCCTGATTATAATAGTATTTATTTCCCTGATGAAAAATAGTATGTCTGATTCTGAAAGGAAATTTTTCTGAATTGAAAGGAGTAAACTGATGGCTCAGATAATACCTTCTGTAAGCAAACTGAGAGCTACTCGACTCCAGATTAACCTGAGCATTCTGTCTGTTCTTATAGTTACTGTCCCCATTCTGGAATAAATTGTCTTCCGTAATCCCGCCACTTTCCTGATTGTTCAGGTTTTGATGTAGGTAGTGAGCGAAGAGTTCATAATTACCACTTTCAGAAATATAGTGTCCTGAAAATATGGTATTGTTATTTGCTGCAAGTGAGTTTCTGTAAAGTCCCTGCGAACGAAGTCCCATATATTCGATCGCAAAGTTGAATCTCTTACCAATATTTTGGGTATAAGTTGATCTTAAAGCCGCCCCATTTCGCATTGCATTGTGATAAACGAATGTTGCGGTAGGAGTTTTTACGTCATAATATTTCACATCATTCGCTCCAAGAATAATATACGATTTGTTGGAAGGCAACAAAGAAAGATTTTCTTCAGTATTCACTTCAAATACTAAGGGATTAAACCCAGCACCTATATTGGCTGGCTGAATTCTTCCGAAGTTGTCACGGTTATTATATTGTGAAAAAATATTTGTTTTATCAAAAGTCATTACGGTATCAAACACTTTCTTTTCTGAAAACTGAGTCTGAAACTGATAATCGTTGATGGTAGGTTTAAAAATTTCCAGGGAGTCTTTCTTCCCCGAGTCTATTACCAATGTGTCTTCTTTTTTTATCGGAGGCTTCTTAGCATCTGTTTTATCAGCAATCTGAGCCTGGGCTATAAAACTAAAGAAGGAAAGTATGAAAAGGATGTACTTCATTATTCATTATTGTACAGCAAAAATAAGAAATAATAGCAAATAAAAACCCCTGCTTAGAGCAGGGGTTGTATATAATATGATTATTGTTTATTAATAACCAGGGTTTTGCTGAATACTTGGGTTACCCGCAGTCTCATTGATTGGAATAGGTAAAGTATACTTGTAGCTATTGTTCGGAAGATTACTAACCGTAACGATATCATCTTTAGCATTTCTATCCATTGTTACACCTGAAACCGTAGCAAGTCTCTTTAAGTCAATATAACGGTGACCTTCAAGACCAAGTTCAATTCTACGTTCTTTTAAGATATCAGCATAAGCCGCTTGAGCTGTTCCATATGTAGGAGTAGTTGCTGTTCCTAAGTAGTTTCTTGCCACTCTTACTTGTTGGATTAGCGCTTGTGCTTGGCTTAAGTTACCTGCAGCAACTTCAGCTTCAGCAAGAATGAAGTACATTTCAGATAATCTGAATACTTTAACATCATTTCTTACAGCAGCACCAACTTTTCCAGGATATTTATCAATTACAAGTCTGTCTGTAAGAGAACCTTGAGACTGATAGTTATTATTGATTACAGAAGTTGGATCGATATAAGTATATCTTCTGATATCTCCTTTATCACTTGCAGGATCATATACAAGGTTAAATAGGTTTCTACCTAAGAACCACATAGGAGTACCTGTAGCCAAAGATCCGTTAGTATTCCATCTTGAACCGATGCTTCCTCCGGCACCTAAAGCTAATCTATTTAAAGAGAAAATAACTTCTCCATTATCTGTATCAGCCCACATTCTTCTATATGGATTGAAAGATCCACCAACGATACCATTACCATTTGTAGTAGTTGTACCACCATAGAAAGCAATATTCCATTTAGCCGTAGGCGTTGGAAACTTGTAATCACCAGATTGATAAGGAGATCCATCCGCTTCAGTAAGTGGAACAGATAAATTAGTCCCAGTTATTGGTGTAGCTTGAGTAAGTGACAAACTAGAGTTATCTATTACATCTTTAGCATATTGTTTAGCTAAAGCAGTGTTCCCCCTGTATAAGTTGAAACGAGCCGTAAGAGCATTAACAAATACTAAATCTACATAATATTTTCTCCCAGTCGTTTTTGTAAGAATTCCTCTTGCATAATCTAAATCGGAAACAATAAAGTCATAAACATCTTTATTGGTTGCTCTTGGTAACTTAGCATCTGTTGCTGGCACATCTTTTAAAAGAATTACCCCCAAAGCATTTGGATCTTTCATATCTGTAGAGAAATATGATTCCAATTGCACATAACAGAAAGCTCTGATTGCTCTTGCCTGGGCTAGAATATTATTATATTGAGCTGTTTCAGCCGTTGTTTTAGGAGTAATATTTTTTGCTCCTTCTAATAGTCTGTTGATTCTATTGATAACTCTATAATGAGTTAACCAAATACCATCACTTGAACCTGTACTTACCGACCCACCATTAACTACTGATGTAGACGGATCCAAGAAGAATCTGTGCAAGTCATACTCCTGACCACCACTACCATTTCCTGGTTTTACTTCATCTGTAAATACTGCAGTAAAATAAATCTCATCAATTGTATCTAGCTGGCCATATACAGACCCAATTAATACATCGTTAAGATTTGCTACACTTGTATAAACATCTTTTTCCTCCAGCTGACCTGGCTGAACTATATCTAATGCATCCTGGCAACTGTTCAATGTAAATGTCACAGAAGACATGGTTGCTAAAATTAAGACTGTATTTATAATTCTTTTCATAATTCTTCTATATTAAAAATCAACATTTAAACCTACTGATACGGTTTTAGGGTTAGGATATACATTCAATGAATATGTAGTAACCGGCTCTGGGTCAAATCCTTTCCAACTGCTCCAAGTATATAAGTTTTCTGCCTGAACAAAAACCTTAATACCTTTCACTGGTAATTTACCTAATTGGTTTTTAGTGAAGCTATAACCTAAAGAAATATTTTTAAGTCTGATGAAATCTGATTTGTGTAAGAATCTGTCTGAAGAACCTTCTGTTCCTGAATTGTTAGCTTCAAGATTTGGTACATCTGTATTCGTGTTAGTAGGTGTCCAAGCATTCAATAGATCCGAAGAAACATTGATGTTAATACCAGCGTAGTTAGGGTTCATTACCCAAGACTGTAAGTTGTCATAGATCCATCCTCCTTGTTGGAAAGAGAATAATGTATCAAGGAACCAACCTTTATGCTGGAAGTTGAATCCAAAACCTCCGGTAAATTTCGCGTATGGAGATTTTCCTGTAAGTCTTCTGTCTGAAGGCTGTGGAGCTTTAGTTACATTTCCATTGATATCAAGGAACATTTGCTCTCCATCAGTAGGATCTACCCCAATATAAGGATATAATTGATACTGACTAGCAGGTCCACCAATTGCATTTACAACGTCATCTGCTAAGTTTTCGTTACTCATCGAAACGATCTTATTAGAGTTGTATGCAGCATTAGCGAAAACTGATAATCTTGTATTTTCATTTCTGATTACATTATATCTGATCAAACCTTCAACCCCTTTGTTATCAAGAACACCATCATTTCCTCTGATTGAGTAAACCCCTGTAACAGCTGATCTCTGAAGATCGTTGAACATTCTTGTTGTTCTTTTTTGGTAATAGTCGAAACTACCTTCGATAACACCTTTATAATTGAAGTCTAAACCAATGTTAGATTGCTTCACCTGTTCCCACTTTAGGAATGGGTTTGATAGGTTTACAAAATTATAACCTAGTAAGTTCTGATATCCTGAAACACCATTATACAGATCTAAGAAATTATTTGGAAGTAACGCTAATGGGTTAGAGTTGTTCGCAGCAATTCCTAAGTTCTGGTTACCTGTTGTTCCAATGGAAGCTCTTAATTTAAGCAATCTAAATCCAGAGTTAGCCATGAAATCTTCTTTATCAATATTCCATCTAGCAGCAGCAGACCAGAAAGTCTCCCATCTGTTTGTAGGTAAGAAACGGTAAGAACCATCTCTTCTTACAACTCCACTCACACCATATTTATCTTTGTAATCATAATCAAATGTTCCAAAGTAAGCCAATGTTCCTGCTTCTACTTGTGAAGCACTTACACTTGGTCTGTAGAAGTTAGGGGTGTCTGGGTTAAATGGAATATAACCAGTACCTGATCCAAATGACCACTGTAATGGGTTAAGACCATTTTGTTGTTGGTTTGTTGTTGATACGTGTACTTTAATATAGTCCATGTACGCCGCAGCTGAAATCGTATGATCTCCAAACGTTTTGTTGAAGGTAATATTTGTAATATTATTAAACGTTAAATCTTGCGTGTTTGTAAATTGCTCAAACCCTCCGTATTTAGATCCTGCTCCTGCAGCAACAGAAATAGCCAGATAACCTAGTGGAGATCTTGCAAAAGTTCTTTGGTATTCTTTATACTCAATACCAGTTCTGTTCCCTACGCTTAGATAATCTGTAAGTTTATAGTTTACGTTAGCGTTAGCAGATATACTTAATTCTGTGAATCTGTTTCTGATACCTCCGTTGATGTTATCCTGAAGAATCCATTGTCTGTTCGCAGAACTTTGCTGTCCAATAGCGTTAAATAGAGCCTGTCCATTAGCATATGGAGAAGGAGTTACATATGTAGGAGAAAGAATACTACCAAATAATGGGTTTTGTAATACGTTTGCATTAATTGCAGTATTCGTTTCATCATCTAGCTGATTTCTTTTAGAATACCCTAAACCAATGATTGAACCAAATGTTAATCTACCATCTTTAGATTTACCCGTCAAGTTATTTCTTAAAGTAAATCTTTTAAAATCAGTAGATTTAATTGTTCCTTCGCTATCAAGATATCCTAATGATAAAAAGTTATTAATATTTTCACCACCACCTGTAATTGATAGGTTATGTTGTTGAGAAATACCTACCTGAGTAAATTGTTTTGTCCAGTCTGTATTTGTAGGCCAGTTATCAATTTGATCTTGTGTCAAATTATTAGCCGCAGCATAACCAGCATCAAAGTTCTTCTGAATCTGTAATAATTGTCTACCATTTGCCATATTATAATCAGGCTTTGGCATTTTGCTGAATGATGTTAATGCATCATAAGAAATCTTTAATCCAGAGTTATATTTACCTCCTTTAGTTGTAATTACAACAACTCCATTCGCTGCTCTGTTACCATAGATTGCAGTTGCCTGAGCATCTTTCAAGATACTGAAAGTTTCAATATCATAAGAGTTCAAGTTTCTAAATTGTGATCCAGAAGTGATTACACCATCTACTACATATAAAGGATCTGTAGATCCGTTCAATGAACTCATACCTCTAATTAAGATATTGAACTTCCCTGAACCTGGTGAACCAGATGCCGAGTTAACCACAATACCAGGAGCTGTACCTTGGATTGAGTTCAAAACAGAAATGTTAGGTCTGTTTTCTAAAGTTTCAGCACCTACTGTAACTGAAGAACTCGTAGTTTTTGCCTTTGTAGCTGTCTTACTATACCCTAAAACAACTACCTCCTCAATTTTTGTCTCCTTGTCTTTTTTGTCCTTAGAGCCATTTTCCTGAGCAAATACAGCTTGTCCTGTAAAAAACAAAACACCAGCTGTTAATACACGTAGTTTAACATTCATATTAACAAATTTTAATATATTTTAAGGGCAAATATGTTAATAAATATTAATACTAGCAAATTTTTTATCTATATATAGTCATTCAATATTCACAATATACAAGGTTAAAATAGCAATAGACAAAAAAATTCATAATTTATAATGTATATTTTTTCAAAAAACATAAAATAAACTTTAAAAACGAAAGCTTTTAACAGTTTATAATCATACATAAAAAAATTATTTATAATAAATCTAAATTACAACCCTGCTAATTTTCAGCACTCTAACTCTTTTGAAACAAAAAAATAAATTTCAGCAATAAGACTGACTATTTTATGCTTTAATTTAAAAAAAATTACGTTCTTTACCAATAAATAAAGGCATGAATAGGTTTATAATTTGACATCCGTGCACTTTTTTAACAGAAAAAACAAAAATTTCATAAATTTAAAGCATGAAAAAAAAGATTTTAACCACATTAATTTTAGCTAGCTTCAGTAGCTTTAGCTTTGGACAACAAACCCTTTCTGTAAATGGGGCGACAGGAGCACAATCTGTATTTGACGGAATCAAATCTACTACAGGGAAAACTTTAAAATACGAGGATATTCCAGGAGCATCCCCTTATCTTAATAAGGAATTTGCTAATGCAAAAGTAGCAGCAAACTATGAACAAGTACCTGTACGTTACAATAGCTATAGTGATGAAATTGAATTTAAAAAAAATAATGAAGTTCAGGTTCTCCCTAAAACTTCAGATTTTTCAAGAATTGAAATTGCCTCTCCCAAGCAAACGATCGTACTGCTTGAAACATCAGACGATCTAAACGGATACTTCATTGAGTTGGTAAATGGCAAAAACAGCCTTTACAAAAAGGTAAAAACCAAATTTACAGATGTTGTTCCGGCTGCCAATTCTTATGCCAGTGAGAGACCTGCCAATTTCAGAACTTTAGATCCGGTATACTACATCAAAACTGATAAAGGTTTTATAAAGAAGCCAAGAAACCAGAAAGAAATCATTGAACAGTTTCCTGATAAAAAAGATAATTTAACAGCCTTCTTCAAGTCTAATAAAATCAAATTTGACAAAGATGAAGATCTGATAAAACTTGTCACCTTCTTGAACCAGAACTAAGAAAAAAACTTAAAATTTTCTTAAAAAAACAAATCAGGCACCTCAAATGAGGTGCCTGATTTTATTGTATCTGAATAGAATTATTTCAGCTTTTTCTTCACTGCAACTTCTTCGTAAACTTCAAGAATATCTCCGATTTCAATATCGTTGTAACCTTTCAGGTTCAGACCACATTCGTAACCTTTTGTTACTTCCTTCACATCGTCCTTGAAACGTTTTAAACTTTCAAGTTCACCGTCAAATTTCACGATACCGTCTCTCAATAAACGTACTTTGGATTGTCTTGTAACTTTTCCAGTAAGAACCATACATCCTGCGATTGTTCCTACTTTAGAAATCTTGAATACTTCACGGATTTCAACATTACCGATTACCTGCTCCTGAATTTCAGGAGAAAGCATTCCTTCCATCGCTTCTTTTACTTCATCAATTGCTTTATAGATTACAGAATATGTTCTGATCTCAATTTCTTCACGGTCTGCAAGTTCTTTTGCATTGGCTCCAGCTCTTACGTTGAATCCGATGATAATTGCATCAGAAGCTGCTGCTAGGTTGATATCAGATTCAGTGATCTGTCCAACACCTGAGTGAAGGATTTTCACGCTGATTTCTTCTGTAGATAATCTTTGTAACTGATCAGAAAGTGCTTCAACAGAACCATCCACATCTCCTTTAAGGATAATGTTCAATTCTTTGAATTCTCCTAGAGCGATACGTCTACCCAATTCTTCAAGGGTTGTATGCTTCTTCGTTCTGATAGAAAGTTCTCTTTGTAATTGCTCTCTCTTATTCGCGATCGCTTTACCTTCACTTTCATCAGCATACACTCGGAACTTATCTCCCGCAGTAGGGGCTCCGTCTAATCCTAAGATGGTTGCTGGGATTGATGGACCAGCTTCTACAAGATTTTTACCTCTTTCATCAAGTAAAGCTTTTACTTTACCATGGTTTTTACCTGCCACTACATAATCTCCAACTCTTAAGGTTCCGGTTTGCACCAACATTGTAGCAACATACCCTCTACCTTTATCTAGAGAAGCTTCGATAACAACTCCATTAGCCGAACGGTCTGGATTAGCTTTTAGTTCAAGCATTTCTGCCTGTAATAAAACTTTTTCCAACAATACGTCTACATTGTTACCAAATTTCGCTGAAATCTCCTGAGCCTGTACATTCCCACCCCATTCTTCAACTAGAACCGGAGGGTTCAAGCCAGAAAGCTGCTGACGGATATTATCAGGGTTAGCATTTGGTTTATCCACTTTATTGATTGCAATAATCATTGGTACTCCTGCAGCCTGAGCGTGAGCAATAGCTTCTTTGGTTTGTGGCATTACATCATCATCGGCAGCGATTACAATAATTGCAATATCTGTGATCTGTGCACCTCTCGCTCTCATCGCGGTAAAGGCTTCGTGACCAGGTGTATCTAAGAATGTAATTCTCTGACCATTTTCCAGTTTTACATTATAAGCACCGATGTGCTGTGTAATACCTCCTGATTCACCAGCAATTACGTTTGTTTTTCTTACGTAATCCAGTAATGAAGTTTTACCGTGGTCAACGTGTCCCATTACCGTAACAACAGGTGCTCTTGACACTAAGCTTTCTTCGCTATCGATTTCGTCTTCTGAATCTGTATCTTCAAGATCTGCATCAGAGAATTCAATTTTATAACCGAATTCATCTGCTACCAACAGTAAAGTATCTGCTTCAAGTCTCTGGTTCATGGTCACCATTACCCCTAGTGAGAAACATGCAGAAATTACTTCAGTTGGAGAAACATTCATCAAACTTGCCAATTCACCTACTGTGATGAATTCTGTTACTTTAAGAGTTCTGTCTTGTGCTTCAAGCTCCTGCTGACGCTCATCCTGTTCTCTACGGAAGGTTCTCTTATCTTTTCTGTGTTTAGCAGATTTAGATTTACCTCCTTTGTTGGTAAGTTTTTCTAAAGTTTCCTTGATCTGGTTTTTAACTTGTTCGTCAGTTAATTCAACTGGCATAACTCTTTGTCCAGGTCTGTTGTTTTGTCCACCTTTTTTGAAGCCACCACCTTGACCGCCCGGGCGGTTTTGATTGTTGTTGTTTCCAAAACGGTTTCCACCTTGACCTCCCTGGCCTTGAGGTCTGTTTCCTTGACCTCCTTGTCCCTGACGGTTTCCGCCTTGTCCACCGTTACCGTTATTATTCTGACGGTTTCCTTGGCCCTGACCACCCTGGTTGTTATTATTTCCTGAGTTTTGATTATTCCCCTGACCTTGTTGGTTGTTGTTCTGACCGCCAGGTTTTTCAATTCTCTTTCTTTTCTTTTTTGCTCCGGCACCTGGTTTTGGTGCAAACTGAGTTAAGTCTATCTTTTCTCCAACGATCTTAGGACCGTCAAGTTTCTGATATACTGTTTCAATTTTTTGTGGTTCCTGAGATTCAGGTTCTGTCTCTACTTTTGGAGCTTCCACTTTTTTCTCCTCTACAACTACTGGTTTGGGAGTTTCTTTTATTGGTTCCACAGGTTTTGCTTCTTCTTTTTTCTCCTCCATTTTTAGTTTGTCTTTTTTCACAGGTCTGTTTCTAGATTCTATTTGAGACAAATCAATTTTATCTAAAACTTTAAATTCCTGCTTTTCAGGAGCTGCTTTAACTTCCGGTTGTTCTTCTTTCACAATTTCTTCTTTCTTTTCTTCAACCGGTGTCGCAACAGGAGCTACAGGAACCACAGGAGTTTCTTCAACTTCTGGTTTCTTAGGTTCCAGATCTATTTTACCTAAAATTCTAGTTTCTGGTTTATTTGCTTTAGCTCTTATCACTTCAGGGGTTTTCTTTTCTTCAATTTCCAGTTTTTCTTCCGGAACTTTAGTGATCACCACCTCATGGGAAGCCTTTCGTTGTTCGCCGTCTTTAGCAAACTCAGCCTCCAATGCAGAATATGCCGATTCTTCCAATTGAGCGTTAGGATTGCTTTCAACCTCGATACCCTTAGCTTGTAAAAACTCTACTAGTCTGGACATCGAAATATTGAATTCCTTAACCGCTTTATTTAATCTAATTTTTGGCATCTATATTATTTACTGTTTTTTAATTTTTAAAATTAAAGTATTTCTTTTTTACTGTTTATTAAAATTTATTTAAAATTTTAATCTTCAAATTCTTCTCTTAGAATACGTTTCACATCTTCGATTGTTTCTTCTTCAAGATCAACCATATTAAGAAGACTTTCAGTTTCTTTATCCAATACTGATTTTGCAGTCGTAAGTCCTACTTTCTTAAACTCATCCAAAATCCACTGCTCGATATCATCGTTAAATTCTCTCAATTCAACATCATCATCCTCGCTGGACTCTCTGTAAACATCAATTTCATATCCTGACAACCAAGAAGCCAGTCTGATATTCTGTCCTTGTTTTCCAATTACTTTAGAAATCTCTTCAACAGGAGTATATACTAATGCATAGTTTTGTTCCTCGTTGATGTCAATTTTATTGATGGTAACATTTCCTAAAGCTCTCTTCACCAAAATCTCAGGGTTTTTAGACCACTGGATAACATCGATGTTCTCATTTTTCAACTCTCTTACAACGCCATGAATTCTGGATCCTTTTACCCCAACACAAGCTCCTACCGGATCTATTCTGTCATCGTAAGCATCTACTGCAATCTTCGCCTTTTCACCAGGAATTCTCACTACTTTTTTCAAAATAATGGTTCCGTCCTGGATTTCAGGAATTTCCAGCTCAAGTAACTTTTCTAGGAACTTCGGTGCAGTTCTGGAAATAATAATCTGTGGTTTTGAACCTTTAAAATCTACTGTTTCAACAATAGCTCTGATATTCTCACCCTTTTTAAAGAAATCGGATGGGATCTGGTTTTCTTTAGGTAAAATGAATTCGTTTCCTTCATCATCCAACAAAATCACGTGCTTATGACGGATGTGGTGGATTTCTCCTACAACAATTTCACCAATTTTATCTCTAAACTGTTCGTACAGCATTGCATTATTGTGTTCCTGAAGTTTTGTTGCCAAAATCTGCTTCAGCGTAAGAATATTTCTTCTTCCCAACTGTGCAACAGGAATTTCCATTGTAAAGTCTTCACCTACTTCGAAGGTAGGGTCAATTTTTTTTGCTTCGGAAATTTCAATTTCCAAATCATCATCTTCAGACATTTCATCCTCTACAATTGTTTTGTTCAAAAATATCTGAAAATCTCCTTTATCCGGGTTTACAATCACGTCAAAGTGGTCATCTGAGTCAAATCTTTTTCTCAAAAGTGTCTTCAGTGAATCCTCAATAATTGCCATAAGATCAATTTTACTGATCCCCTTTTCGTCTTTAAAATCACCAAAGGATTCAATCAACGCTATATTATCCATCTATTTTTTTTTCTTTTTAAAATTTAATTACTACTAATGCTTTTTTGATCTCGGAGTAAGGAATTTCCTTTTCCTCCTCTACATCTACTTTTCCTTTTCCGATATCTTTCGGCTTACGGTAACGCAGAACTAGAGTGATCTTCTCTTCGTCTACTTTTGACAATTCTCCTTCAATTTTAGAAGAATCCTCCAGCATCACTTCAATCTCTCTTCCAATGTTTTTGTTAAATTGTCTTGGAGTGGCCAATGGCTCGCTTAATCCTGCAGACATCACCTGAAGGCTAAAGTCATGCTCTTCACGATCCATATTGAATTCTATTGCGCGGCTTGCATCAAGGCAATCCTGCAAAGAAACTCCATTATCTCCATCCAAAATCACTGTAATATCATCTCCCGGAGAGATCTTAAGATCTATAAGAAACAGATCTTGTCTGGTCTCAAGGAATTCATTTAATAATTCTTCAATTCTTTTTCTAAACTCCATACGTTCTTTTATCTTGATTTACAGTACGAAAAAAGGCTTTCTTTCGAAGCCTTCCCATTTTTTCCGTAAATCCAATGCAAATATACGCCTTTTTTCTAAAAAAGCAAAATTATCTTATTATCAAGTAAATAGCGAAGGATTCTTTTACAATAAATTAAAGAAGTAAGTGAAAGTATTTTTATTACTTTTGTCTTTAGAATTTTAAAACAAACATTTTGAATATAACGATTGTAGGAACAGGTTATGTGGGATTAGTTACAGGAACTACTCTGGCAGAACTTGGCAATTCAGTATACTGTGTTGATATTGATGAAAAAAAAGTAGAAGGTATGAAAAACGGCGTAGTTCCCATCTATGAGCCGAACCTTGAGGAAATGTTTCTGAGAAACATCCAATCTGAAAGATTATTTTTTACGACCAACCTTAAAGAAGCTTTAGACAAAAGCGAAGTAATATATTTAGCACTCCCTACTCCCCCAGGAGAAGATGGTTCTGCAGATCTGTCTTATGTACTGCAGGTAGCCAACAATATTGGCGAGATGATGACGGAATATAAAGTGATTGTCAACAAAAGTACAGTTCCCGTAGGAACCGCCGACAGGGTAAGAGAGACAATATCTTCTAAAACGGACATTCCTTTTGATGTGGTTTCAAATCCTGAGTTCTTAAGAGAAGGGTTTGCTGTAGAGGACTCAATGAATCCTTCCCGAGTTGTGGTAGGGGCCAGTTCAGAAAGAGCAAAAGACGTTATGTCTAAAATATACCAGCCTTTTACGAATACCGGAATTCCAATCATCTTCATGGATGAAAAGTCTTCTGAGCTTACAAAATACGCAGCCAATTCATTTCTTGCAGTGAAGATCACATTCATGAACGAGATTGCCAATTATTGCGAAAAAGTAGGTGCAGATGTAGACAAAGTGAGATTGGGTATGGGTAGTGATGACAGAATCGGGCACCGATTTTTATTCCCCGGCATCGGATATGGAGGAAGCTGTTTTCCTAAAGACGTAAAGGCTCTTATAAAATCCGGAAAGCAGGAAGATTTTAATTTCCAGATTCTGGAAGCTACAGAAAACGTCAATACCACTCAGAAAGTAATATTGGTTTCCGAAATTGAAAAATATTTTGGAGGAAATATCGAAGGAAAAAAAATTGCCATGTGGGGACTTGCTTTCAAGGCCAATACAGACGATATCAGAGAAGCTTCATCATTAGACAATATTGCTTTACTGTTACAAAAAGGAGCAAAAATCATTGCGTATGATGCTGTTGCAGAAAACAATGTGAAAAAACTTCTCGGAGACCAAATACAGTACGCTAAAGGAATGTACGATGCATTGGAAGACGTAGATGCACTATTCATTGCTACGGAATGGCCGGAGTTCAAAAATCCTAATTTCGAACTGATGGCTAAAAAAATGAAAAACAAAGTTATTTTTGACGGACGAAATATGTATCCGCTGGAAATCCCGGAACAAAACGGGTTTCATTATAAAAGTATAGGAAGAAAGACCATTTCAAAATAAATAAATGAAAAACATTATCATTACAGGAGGGGCAGGCTTTATTGGCTCTCATGTTGTAAGAGAATTCGTAAAAAACAATCCGGATACGACGATTATCAATCTCGATGCACTTACCTACGCCGGAAATCTTGAAAACTTAAAGGACATTGAAAATGAACCTAATTACGTTTTCGAAAAAGCAGACATTACAAAACCGGAAGAACTCAGAAAAGTTTTTGAAAAATACAACCCAGACGCTGTTGTTCATTTAGCTGCGGAAAGCCATGTAGACAGAAGTATCACAGATCCGATGGCATTTATCAACACGAATGTAAACGGAACTGCTAACCTTCTGAACCTTTGTAAAGAATTCTGGACATTGAATCCGGATCACACCCATGGAAGATTCCCGGACGAAAAGCGAAACAATCTATTCTACCATGTTTCAACGGATGAAGTATATGGAAGTTTAGGTGAAACAGGTTTCTTCCTGGAAACAACATCTTACGATCCACAATCTCCTTATTCTGCTTCAAAAGCGGCTTCCGACCACTTGGTAAGAGCTTACGGAAACACTTACGGAATGCCTTTTATTGTATCCAACTGTTCCAACAACTACGGTCCGAATCATTTTCCTGAAAAACTGATTCCTCTTTGTATTTCCAACATTATCAATGAGAGACCTCTTCCTATTTACGGAGACGGAAAATATACAAGAGACTGGTTATTTGTAATTGACCACGCAAAAGGGATTCATCAGATTTTCAACGAGGCCAAAACCGGAGAAACATATAACATTGGAGGATTCAACGAATGGCAGAATATTGATCTGGTAAAAGAGCTGATCAAACAAATGGACGCTAAACTTGGAAAACCTGAAGGATATTCAGAAAAGCTGATCACTTTTGTAAAAGACAGACCCGGTCACGACAAACGTTACGCAATTGATGCTACAAAACTGAATAAAGATCTAGGCTGGAAACCCTCTGTAACTTTTGAGGAAGGCTTGGGAAAAACCATTGACTGGTATCTGGAAAATAAAGAATGGCTTGAAAATGTAACTTCCGGAAATTATCAGGAATACTACAACAAGCAATACAGTTAACATTTTAAGCTAAAAAAAGCTAATAAAACTGCTTACATACATCCATCAACAGCAGGAAAAAAATTTATAACACAAACGAAATTAGCCTAATCCGCACCAAAACATGAAAGGAATAATATTAGCCGGAGGTTCCGGAACAAGACTTTACCCTCTAACGATAGCTGTCAGCAAACAACTAATGCCTGTTTATGACAAACCCATGATCTACTATCCATTGTCTACGCTTCTATTAGCTGGAATTAAGGATATTCTGATCATCACAACTCCCCACGATCAGGAGGGATTCATCAAACTTCTGGGAGACGGCTCCCAAATCGGCTGCAATATTAAGTATGTTGTACAGCCAAGTCCGGACGGGCTTGCGCAGGCATTTATTCTGGGAGACCAATTTATTGGCGATGATTCTGCCGCTTTAGTTTTAGGAGATAATATTTTCTATGGTTCCGAAATGGGAACTTTACTGAAAAACAAAACCAATCCGGACGGAGGTGTTGTTTTTGCTTATCACGTTGCAGACCCTGAAAGATATGGAGTTGTAGAGTTTGACAACAACTTAAAAGCTGTATCTATTGAGGAAAAACCACTGAAACCAAAATCAAACTATGCAGTTCCAGGTCTTTATTTCTACGATAATAATGTTGTGGAAATTGCTAAAAATATTCAACCTTCAGCAAGAGGAGAACTGGAAATAACAGACATCAACAATGTTTACCTAAAGAACGAAAAACTTGAAGTTGCTGTTCTGGACAGAGGTACTGCATGGTTGGATACCGGAACTTTTGATTCTCTGCACGACGCTTCAGAATTTGTAAGCGTTATTGAAAAAAGACAAGGTTTTAAGATCGGCTGCATTGAAGAAATTGCTTTCAGAAACAAATTCATCAATGAAGAAAAATTACTGGAAACGGCTGCAAAATATGGAAAAAGCGGCTACGGTGAATACCTAAAACAACTTATCGGCAAATAATAATAAACTTTATACATTTCGCATACTATTGGCTTTATGCCAATAGTTTTTGCTCATGCCGGCAAATATCAATATATTAGTTGTAATTTTTTAGTTTTATGAAACGAATAAATCACAAACTAAAAAAAACTGTAAGAATTAATTATCTATAAATTTGCAAAAAACTTACACAGATGAATGAACCACAACAGAAGTGGACTGAAACGATTGATGCAAATCATTCGTTATTTGACTTGAAGCTGAAAGAAGTCTGGAAATACAAAGACCTTGTCTATATGTTCGTCAAGAGAGACTTTGTATCCAGTTTTAAGCAAACGATCTTGGGACCCATATGGTTTTTTATCAATCCTATTCTAACAACCATCGTTTTTCTGATTATCTTCGGAAAAATTGCCCAACTATCAACAGATGGAGCCCCTCCCCTTTTATTCTATTTAGGAGGTGTTACGCTTTGGAATTATTTTTCATCCTCACTACTCGCTACCTCATCTACATTTACAGGAAATGCCGGGATATTTGGAAAAGTGTATTTCCCGAGGCTGGTTACTCCTATATCAATCGTCATATCCAATCTTATGAGATTTGGAGTACAGCTCATTCTTTTCATTCTTGTTTGGGCTTATTATCTGAGTAAAGGACAGGTACATCCCAACATTTGGGTTCTTGCAACACCTTTTCTGGTGATACTGATGGCCCTTTTTGCTTTGGGAGTAGGAATGATTTTCTCTTCACTCACCACAAAATATAAAGATCTGAGTATGCTGCTTGGCTTTGGAATAAGTCTTTATATGTATGCTACTCCGGTTATCTATCCAACTTCCGCTCTTAGAGGTGTGTTTAAAAAGATTGCTTTATACAATCCTTTAACAGGTATTTTTGAATGCTTCAAATATGCATGGATTGGTGTAGGAGATTTTTCTCCTGCAATGCTTGGTATCAGTACTATTATTATTGTTATTCTTTTAATGATAGGCATTGTTGTCTTCAATAAGGTTGAAAAAACCTTTATGGATACAGTATAACAGCAGTCACTTTTTATTAATTTTAAAATTCACTTAAGAATATGCTGTCTTTAAAAGCAGAAAATATATCAAAACAATACCGTCTGGGACAAGTGGGAACAGGAACTCTTTCTCATGACCTCAACAGATTCTGGTACAAAATAAGAGGAAAAGAAGACCCTTATCTGAAAATAGGGGAAGCCAACGATAGAACAACAAAAGGTTCTTCAGATTATGTATGGTCTCTTCGTGACATCAACTTTGAGATTGAGCAGGGAGATGCTGTCGGGATCATCGGAAGAAACGGAGCGGGAAAATCTACTTTATTAAAAGTATTAAGTAAAGTAACCAAACCGACCACCGGAAATATTTACACCAATGGAAGAATTGCCTCTCTGCTTGAAGTAGGAACAGGATTCCACCCTGAAATGACAGGGCGTGAAAACGTTTTTCTTAACGGAGCGATCTTGGGAATGACCAGAAAAGAAATCAAAAGAAAATTTGATGAAATTGTAGACTTCTCAGGAGTTGAAAGATACATTGATACTCCTGTTAAAAGATATTCTTCAGGAATGTATGTTCGTCTTGCCTTTGCCGTTGCTGCCCATTTGGAATCTGAAATCCTGATCGTAGATGAAGTTTTGGCCGTAGGAGATGCTGAATTCCAGAAGAAATGTCTTGGAAAAATGAACGATGTAACCAAAGGAGAAGGCCGTACCATACTTTTTGTCAGCCACAACATGACTGCCGTTAAAGAATTGTGTACGAAAGGGATTCTTTTGAACCAGGGACAAATCGATTATCAGGGGAACATTCTCAACACCATCATAGAATATCAGAAAAGCAGTGCCAGAGACAGTTCTTATACCTATAACGGTAATCTGAATGAAGCGTTAGGTAATGACAATATTCGGATCAAAGAATTTTCAGCATCACCAATCAAAGGAGATCTCATAGATATTGACTCCGGAGTGCGGGTAAAATTGGTTTTTCACAATTATTGCCCGGATATTACACTGGACACAACATTCGAATTGAAAAACTACGAAGAACTGGTGATTTTCCATGTTGGAAAACTCATTACTGAGAATAACGATTCTAAAGTTGGAGAATATACCGTAGAATTTGATATCCCACCGGGGCTTCTCAATGCGGGAAACTATTATTTCAAGCTCTATTTTGGAAAAGATCAGAGAATTCTTCTCTTTGGTATAGACGAATTTATAGGATTTGAAGTAGAGAATGTAAAGGTAGGTACAGTAATGTATGTTTACCCCGGAGTAACCCGACCACTTTTTGAATATAAAGTACAGACACCATGATTCCAAAAATAATAGAACTTCCTAAAATATATGACAAAAGAGGAAATTTATCTTTTTTTGAAAACCCCAATCAATTGCCTTTCCCAATAGAAAGAACCTATTGGATATACGATGTACCCGGAGGTGAAGTAAGAGGCAGCCACGCTTTCAAACAACAGCAGGAGTTTATCATTGCTCTTTCCGGAAGCTTTGATGTAGTGATACACAATGGAAAAGAAGAACAGAGATTTTCTTTAAACAGATCTTATTACGGATTATACATTCCTAAAATGTTCTGGCGCAGATTGGAAAACTTTTCAACCAATTCATTAGCATTGATTGTTTCCGACAAACCCTACAATGAAGACGATTATATAAGAAACTTTGAAGAATTTAAAACATTGACCGATGAAAAATAGTGTTTCAGTATTTGATTGTAATGTTATTGATTTAGGTAAAATCAGTTTCGATGAAGGAAACCTCACAGTGGTTGAAAACAACTCTGCATTTCCATTTAATGTAAAAAGAGTTTTCTATTTATATGACATTGCAGGGGGAGAAAGCAGAGGTGCCCATTCTCATAAAGAATGTCATCAGTTTCTGATCGCAGCCAGTGGTAGTTTTGAAGTTTCATTAGATGACGGAAAGTTCAAAAGACAGGTTTTTCTGAACCGTCCCAATATAGGCCTTCACATTCCTCCGGGAATCTGGGCTTCGGAAATTAATTTTTCTTCGGGTGCTATTTGTCTGGTATTGGCTTCTCATACTTATAACGAAAATGACTACATCAGAAATTATGATGCTTATTTAACAATACAAAATGAAAAATAATATCCATCCCTTATCTGATGTTCAGACCAAAAACATAGGTGAAAATACTATGGTTTGGCAATTCTGTGTCATTTTAAAGAATGCACAAATTGGAAATAACTGTAACATCAACTGTAATGTATTTATCGAGAACGATGTAAAAATTGGAGATAATGTAACCATTAAACCGGGTGTACAGATTTGGGATGGAGTAACGCTTGAGGACAATGTATTTATTGGCCCGAATGTTACGTTCACCAATGATCTTATTCCACGCTCGAAGCAATATCCGTTGGAATTCAGTAAAACTTTAATAAAAAAAGGAGCTTCCATAGGCGCCAACTCTACCATTATTGCCGGCAACGTTATTGGTGAAAATGCTTTAATCGGAGCCGGAAGCGTTATTACAAAAGATGTGCCCGCTCACACGGTATGGTATGGCAATCCTGCTCAACATAAGGGGTATATTACAACAGCAGGTTTAATCATAAACCTTGAAATGAAAGATGAGTCAGGCAATGAGTATTTTTTTGAAAATGCACAGTTAATCAAACGCTCATAATCTTTTTACTTAAAAAAACACCTTACGATGACTAAAAAACTATCTCTAATTCTTCTTTCTTACTATAGCGAAAAACGCATTGTAAGCGTGTACGAAAATGTTAAAGAATTATTAGATCGAAATAATATTCCCTTTGAGTTTATCATCATGGATGATGGATCTCTGGACAATTCTTACAAAGTAGCATTAGAGCTGGAAAAAAAAGAGAGCAACGTAAGAGCTTATCAACTGAGCAGAAACTATACAAGCCACTACTCTATTTTTGCAGGACTTTCTCTTGCTGAAGGAGCCTGTGCTTTACCTATCGTAGATGACGAACAACAGCCCTATGAAACGATTGTAGAAATGTACAATATATGGCTTCAGGGAGAAAAGATCATTATACCTCACAGAATAACGCGTGATGACAACTG
The DNA here is from genome assembly GCF_049319685.1 of Chryseobacterium sp. Mn2064. Taxonomy (NCBI): domain Bacteria; kingdom Pseudomonadati; phylum Bacteroidota; class Flavobacteriia; order Flavobacteriales; family Weeksellaceae; genus Chryseobacterium; species Chryseobacterium sp. Mn2064. The sequence continues at coordinate 331,422 of NZ_JBMOUE010000004.1, read as the reverse complement.
GAAAAGCAAAGTTTTTTCAGAAACTTATTACAAAATAATGAACAACCTTACGGAAGTAAAATTCCCTAAAGGTGGCGCCGATCTTTTCCTCATTGACCGTGAAATAATTGACATTCTTAACAAAAGAATACATCCTAGAAATACATCAACTGTTGCAGAGATTTTAAGATTAGGATTTAATCCTTATCACTTTGGATATAAAAGGCCTTTGGGTGTTAATCAAAAATCCAGATGGACCCTAAAAAAGAAATTAACCCTGGCAAAGGACACCTTTTTTTCGTCCTCTTCATTTCCCATAAAATTTATATTTAATCTAGGACTTTGGGTTTCTTTAATTTCCTTCCTGCTTATTCTGTTTTATATTTATATTAAAATTTTCGGCAGTCCGTTTTTAAATGATATACAGCCTAAAGGTTGGACGAGTATCATATTGTTTATCTCTTTTTTCGGGGGGCTTATCCTCTTTTCTCTTGGTATTATAGCAGAATATATCTGGCGAATCTTCGAAGAAGTGAAAGATCGTCCGGGTTATATTATTAAAGAAAAAAATGATATTGAGAAACAGTAACGATCTATTATGCTGACAACACTTAAAAAACTCCCTTCTGCATATTACATAATAGGTGTATTTCTATTGTGCTTGGCGTATGCCTTTCTCTCAAATGACAGGCTGCCGTTCAAATATGTAGATATTTTTGATGAAAAAAGTTATATCGAGATCGTTAAAAATTTTTCAAACCATTTTTTTGAACAAAGTTTTAATCCGTATTATGTTTCCAGATTATTAATGCCTGGAATAGCTCATTTTATCCATCGATTATTTGGAATCACTTTTACACTGGGCGCTATTCAGAGTATCTTCACAATACTGAATGGTCTTGCGATCTTCATTGCGTTATACTTTTATTACAAAATTGCACAGATAAAAGGGTACAGCAAGAATATTACAATTCTTGGCTTTTGCTTTCTCTTCGTCAATTTTTTTATACTTAAGCTGTCAAACTACTATCCTATTCTGATGGATCTGTTTGGTTTTACATCCGGGATTATTTTATACTATTATTATATCATCAAAAACAGAATTGCTTTTTTAGCCTTACTGATGGTATCTATGTTTGTTTTTCCCACCACTTTTTTAATTGCGGTATCACTTATTGCCTCCAACCTTATTTCCTTTGATGAGAAAGGACTTGCTATTGAAAAAAACTTCAACAGGTATTTATATCCAATTTTTGTGTTGTGTATTGTATTTGAGGGCTTTTATTTATATTCAAATTATCAATTGTTTGTAGCTTTAGCCAATAAGGATTATACTGTACAGTCTGCCTTATTTTTGATTCCAGTAACGTTTATATTACTCAATTCTTTTATATTTTTTACCATCCGATATATTCTAAAACTGCTCAATGGTTTTAATATAAACCGAAAAGGATTGGTCTCGCCATACTTTATTTTTCCTTTAATTACTTTAATTGCATTCTTTGCTGCAAGTAAATTTCTTACCGTGAATTTTAGAGATATGAAGACTCTTTCATCGGGGGAGTTTTTGTTCAATCTAATGTTTCAGGCATTTTCATTTCCTTTAAAATTTCTTATTACACATTTTGTATACTACGGATTATTTGTCGTTCTTATCATCTACTATCGTAATACGTTCTTTTCTTATGCCGCAAAAAACGAAGATTCATTTCTGAAAATTATAATAATCCTTTTTTCTATCTTCTTTATTTTAGGAACAGAAACAAGACAGTTTTTACAATTTTTCCCTTTTGTTGTATTTGTATTTCTGGATTCCATAAAGAAAGTTGATTTTAGCAAGTATCAATTAATTGGTATTTTTACATTCCAGTTGATATGGTCAAGATTCTGGTACACCATCAATGTACCTGAAGGATTTCTGGATAAAGCCTTATCGACAAAAAATTTTTTTGGATTTCCTGCTCAGAGGTACTTCCAATTTCAGGGTCCATGGCTGTCAACAAACAACTCATTAATATATGGTGTTATATTTATCATTACTTTTATAACAGTTTCACTGATCCTGAAAAAGAATTCTTTTAACCATAAAGTATAACCTATAGAACATTATAGCACTTAATAATAATTAACAAATGATAAAATTCTTAGACCTTCAAAAAATAAACCTGCTACACCAGGAAGAAATTGAAGCAAAGCTTTCCCAGGTTTTCCGTTCCGGATGGTATCTTATGGGGCAGGAGCTTTCAACCTTTCAAGAAAACCTTTCTCAATACATAGGAGCCCAATATGCTATCGGAGTAGCCAATGGCCTAGATGCATTACGTCTTATACTACGAGCTTATATAGAATTAGGCATTATGAGCCCGGGTGATGAAATCATTGTTCCATCCAATACCTATATTGCTTCTATTCTTGCCGTTTCAGATAACGGACTGGTTCCTGTACTGGTAGAACCCGATATTAATAATTACAACATTGATATCTCAAAAATTAAAGAAAAAATCTCTTCAAAAACAAAGGGAATTCTCATTGTTCACCTCTACGGAAGAATTGTTTTCTCTGAAGAATTACAGCAGTTAGCCCAAGCCCACAATCTGAAGATCATTGAAGACAATGCCCAAACCATTGGTGCAGAATGGAATGGCAAAAAATCGGGTAACCTTGCCGATGCTGCAGGATTCAGCTTTTACCCCGGGAAAAACCTTGGTGCTCTTGGAGATGCAGGAGCTGTTACTACCAACGACGAAAAGCTCGCTGCTACGATAAAAGCTTTGGCCAATTACGGATCAAATCAAAAGTATATCAATATATATCAGGGACTTAACTCGAGATTGGATGAAATTCAGGCAGCTATTTTAGATGTAAAACTAAAATATATAGATTCTGAAAACGAAACCAGAAGACAAATTGCAAAGCGTTACATTTCTGAGATTAAAAACCCTGCCATCATACTTCCGGAATATCCTGAAAATGAAAAAGAGCACGTTTGGCATGTTTTTGTGATCAGAACAGCACAAAGAGATGCATTACAAAAATATCTGACGGAAAACGAAATTCAGACGCTGATACACTACCCTATTCCACCTCACAAACAGCAAGCTTACAAAGAATGGAATGAGCAATCTTTCCCGATAAGTGAAAAAATTCATGAAGAAATATTAAGTTTGCCTATTTCTCCTGTAATGACAGCAGAAGAAATTGAAAAAGTAATAGAAATTCTAAACAAATTTTAAGGTTTTTAACGCTAAAAAAGTTTGATTTCAACAAAGTAAAGCATCATGACAGAACTCCCTCTGGTTTCGATTTTATGCCTCAGCTACAACCAGCAACAGTTTGTTGTAGAATCTTTAGAAAGTTTCAAATCTCAGAACTATCGTAATATAGAGATCCTGATTTGTGATGACTGTTCTAAAGATAATTCTGTGGAAATTATTAATAATTGGATCAAAGATAATTCCCAACTAAATATCCAGTTTATTACCCATTCTCAAAATCAAGGGATCTGTAAGTCTTTGAATGACTTATTGAATATTTCAAAAGGTAAATATCTCATTACAATAGCTCTGGACGACCTTATAGAGCCCGATAAAATAGAAAGGCATGTAGCACTGCTTGAAAACTCATCTCCTCATGAAGCGATGGTTTTTTCAAATGCTTATATCATTGATGACAATTCGGTACGTTTCCAAAATACGTTCATTCCCTATTTCCATCAGTATCTGAGTCTTGAATCAGGAAACTTTTATAAAAGATTACTGGATTATAATTTTCTTCCCGCGATGTCCTGTGTTACAAAATCTTCGGTGATAAAGGAGATAGGAGGCTGGGATGAAAATTTAACCTTTGAAGATTATGATATGTGGCTGAGATTAAGTCAGAAATATGACTTCATCTATGATAACACCCAATCATGTAGTTATAGAATGCATAACACCAACACTCATAAAAAGAGTGATTTCCTATCCAGCTCATTCTTTGATATTTATATCAAGCATAAAGAGCAGCCTGAGATGAAAAAGAAAATTCTAAAAATTATTCATGATGCTTATAAAGCCAATAAACTGACTGAAGATCATAAAAAATTCCTCAGAGAACTAGAAAATAGAACGCTTTCTGAAAAGCTAATATTGAAGAACGTAGGAAAGTTTACTTATAACACACTGCTCTATCTTCAAAAAGTTTATCATAAAAGCTGGTAATAGTATTTTTACCTCAATGATGAAGTATTTAAAAAATTATAGCATGATCTTTTAATCTTTAATGGCTAAAATTTTGCTTCGAAAACAAACGATCAGATATTTATTAAACAGATAATTTAAGCACATAAATATGAAAATAAGACCAATCGCCATACATTTACCACAATATCACCCGTTCCCGGAAAACGATGAATGGTGGGGAAAAGGGTTTACTGAATGGACGAACGTCGCAAAAGCAAAACCTCTATTTGATAACCATTACCAGCCACATCTTCCATCAGATCTGGGCTTTTATGACTTAAGGCTGGAAGAAGCAAGAATGGCACAGGAGCAACTTGCAAAACATTATGGAATCTATGGGTTTTGTTACTATCATTATTGGTTTAATGGGAAACGCTTAATGCATGAGCCTATTGACAGAAAATTAAAAAATCCAAAAGAAGATTTACCTTTCATGCTTTGCTGGGCCAACGAAAACTGGACCAGACGTTGGGATGGTAACGAGCATGAAGTACTGATTGAACAAAAGTATTCTGTACAAGACGATGAAGACCATATTAATTTTCTTCTGCCTATTTTCAAGGATCCAAGATATATCAAAGTAAATAGCAAACCCGTTATTGTTATTTATAAACCTAATGTTTTCCCTAATATACAGGAAACCCTCAAATGCTGGAGAGAAAAAGCGAAAGAAGCCGGATTGGAATTATATATATGCCATATGGTTTTCTCCTATCAAAAAGACTGGGATCAGCTTGTGGATGGCTTTGATGCAGCTGTTGATTTCGAACCTTTTGGGATCCGCAGAAAAAGTGTATTTAAAGAAATGTGGGAAAGACGTGTCCCCCCAAAAAGAACAATTATAGACAAGATAAAGGGGCGCATTATAAAACAACCGGTAAAAAAGAGATTCAACTCAGTTCCCTATAAGTGGATGGGAGAAAATTTAATCCTTCAAAAAGATTTTCACTGCAAGCTCTACCCTTCTCTCGTACCGGGATGGGATAACACTTCCAGAAGAGGAGAAAATCCTACTTTGATCTTAGAAGACTCTACACCGGAATATTTTGAACACTGGCTTTCTAATGTGAAGGCAGATTTTATACCGTATTCCGAAGATGAAAACTTTATTTTCATTAATGCATGGAATGAATGGGCAGAAGGAAACCACCTGGAACCCGACATGAAATTTGGAACGCAATATCTGGAATCCGTTAAGAAAATATTTTCCAATCAATTATGAAAAAAATAAAACCACTTGCCTTTTATCTTCCCCAATATCACCCTGTTCCAGAAAATAACGAATGGTGGGGAAAAGGATTTACTGAATGGACGAACGTAAGCAAAGCCAAACCTTTGTTTGAAGGACACGACCAGCCTATATATCCTGCAGATTTAGGCTATTATGACCTTCGTCTTCCGGAAGTAAGAGAACAGCAGGCTCAAATGGCCAAAGAATACGGTGTACACGGATTTATCTATTATCACTATTGGTTTGGAAGCGGCAAGCAATTATTGGAACGTGTAGCCAATGATGTTCTAGAATCAGGAAAACCGGATTTCCCTTTCTGCTTCTGTTGGGCGAATGAAACCTGGTCGGGAATCTGGCATGGCCTTTCGGAAAAAATATTAGTAAAACAAACCTATCCGGATGAGCAGGATCTGATCGCTCATTTCGAATATCTCCTTCCTTTTTTCAAAGACAGCCGATATATAAAAGTAGATAATAAACCCGTTTTTATTGTATACGACGCCAATCATCTGCATGAAGGTGATCCTTACTATATTACAAAATTCAGAGAGCTGGCCAAAGAAAACGGATTTGACGATCTATACTTCATGGCATCCAATAAGCTTCCTGATGATATTGATTTCCAATCTTTGGGGTATGATGGTAAAATATCCAATGCTTTTCACAAAGCATGGAACCCTCATATCCGAAAAAAAGAATATATTTCTCATTCTCAATATTATAAGAACAGAATAAAAGGCTTAATAGGAATTAAGAAAAAGGAACAGCCAAAGGTCAGAATGCAGGATGCTAATGCGGTGGTCAACGATTTACAGTTTGAAGACAGCAATGTAACAACCTATCCATGCATTTTACCTAATTGGGATAATACTCCCCGAAGTGGTTATAATGGAATTATACTGACTAACAATTCTCCGGAATTATTTGAACAGCAAATAGAAAAAGCCATTGCTTATCTGGACCATAAAAAAGATTATCCTGAACAATTCTTAATCGTAAAATCATGGAATGAATGGGCAGAAGGAAACATCCTGGAACCAGATAGAAGATATGGTTTCGCCTACTTGAACGCATTAAAAAAAATATTGAACAAACACAGTCAAGATGAGTAAATTCAGCGTACTTATTGCTAATTATAATAATGGACATTTTTTCGAGGAATGTTACCAAAGCTTAATTGCTCAGACTGAAACAGACTGGGAAACTGTCATTTTAGATGATGGATCCACTGATAATTCTCTTGAGATTATAAAAAAAATCGTAGAAAATGATCCTCGTTTTAAAATCCATCAAAACGGAGAAAATAAAGGAATTGGATACACAAAGAAGAAACTGATATCTCTCGCAGAATCTGAAATATGTGGATTTCTTGATCCTGATGATGCATTGGTTCCTCATGCCCTGGAAATTGTTTTAAAAACCCACTCGGAAAATAAAGAAGCCGGTTTGGTATATTCTAATCTTGTATTTTGTGATGAAAATCTTAAGCCCCAATCGGTTCATAAAGCAAAACAAATTACTGAATTAGACCAATCCTACTACAATTTTAAAGGAGAAATATCAAGTTTTGCGGCTCTAAAAAAGAGTATATATGAAAAAACTGCAGGGATAGATCCCTTTTTGAAAATTGCAGAAGATAAAGACTGGTACATGAAAATGTGTGAAGTTGCTCCAGTAAAATACATTGATGAAGACCTTTATATGTACAGAGTTCACCAAAATGGTATTTCTACTACGACCAATCAGGAGAAAGCTGTATTCTGGCACTGGGTAGCGATGATTAAAATGTCTGAAAGAAGAAACATCAGTATTGAAGACCTTTTCCTTGAAAGATATGTTTCAAAAAGTAAATATGAACAGGTACTTTACAAACTGGATCGTGTAAAGAAATCGAGATGGGCTAAATTGGGTGATAAACTTGGATTGTTTAAACTCTTTAAGCATTTATAAAAGTGCTGTAAACAAGATAACACCTGCTTAATTAGAAAAAGAAAATATGATTATTGGTAACGGAATTCTGGCTAATGCTGTAAGACCTTATGATAAAGAGGATGTCATTTATTTTGCATCCGGAGTTTCCAATTCACTGGAAACCAACCCTGCTGAATTCGAAAGAGAAATCACTCTTTTGGAATCTACTATTGAAAAATTTCCGGAGAAAAAGCTGATCTACTTTTCCACATGCAGTATTTATGATCCTACCAAAACAGACAGCCTTTATGTAGCACACAAGCTCAATGCAGAGAAAATCATTACTCAACATTGCAAAAACTACGTCATTTTTCGGGTAGGAAACGCTGTAGGCCGCGGAGGAAATCCCAATACTCTCATCAATTTCCTGAAGAACTCTATTCTTTCAGAAAAGACGATCACCATTCACAGCAACGCACGGCGAATACTGATTGGTATAGATGACATTGGCTTATTCACAAAACATCATATAAAAGACCTCAACAGAGAAACTATTAACCTTACTTTTCCTTACCAATATTCTCTCGCTGAGATTTTGTCTCAACTGGAAATTCATCTTGGTAAAAAAGTGGTTTACGAAAATATAAACGAAGGCTCCAATTATAATATTGAGTTTAATCCTCTTACAGAATCTTTTTTTGCAGGAGTTTCTTCTGAAGACTACTTAAAAAAAATATTCTCAGCCTATTTATAATATAAAAACATATTGAATGACCAACAAAGTTTCCATTATTGTTCCTAGTTTCAACCATGCAAAACATTTGGAAGAATGCATACAATCTGTTAAAAATCAATCCTACACCAACTGGGAATGTATTATTATAGATGACGGTTCTACAGATGACACCCAAAGTGTGGCCGCAAAGCTGACGGATGATAAAATACAATATATTCGCCAGGGAAACAGCGGAGTGTCCAGTGCAAGGAATAAAGGAATAAAAGCCGCTACTGGGGATTATATTCTACCACTAGATGCTGATGATACTCTTAATCCTTTGGCATTAGAAAAGATGCTGGAAGTATTTGAAAAAAACAAAGACACCTTAATTGTCTTTTCGGATACCGTGTATTTTGGCCATATTAATAAAACCTCAAATTTACAGGAAAAATTCAGTATCAAAGAGCTATTACTCCAAAATAGACTCTTTTGCACCTCTATGTTTCCTAAAAAATACTTTGACCAGGGAATCGTTTTTGATGAAGAACTTATACACGGTTTCGAAGACTGGGAATTTTGGATTCAACTGATTTCTTCCCACCGTGAACTTCCTATTACCAAAATAGATTACCCGGTATTTAATTACAGAATGCACCCTGTAAACTCCAGAAACAATGATATCATCAAAAATGATAACAAAAAGGAGATTATATACCATACCGTTTATGAAAAACACAAAGCGCTGTTCCATGAATTTTTTCCAAGCTACCTTGCGCTGCTCAATAGAAAAACCTTCTATGAACAAAAACTGGAGAAAATATACAACAGCAAACCTTACAGAATATACAACTTTTTAATAAATTTATTTAGATGAGTCAGTTTGTACACGTAATAATGACAAGATTCAATGTTCCTACAAAAGGTTGGGATGAAACCCGTGCGGGCTTCAAACCTCTTACAGAAGAGTGGCTGGATGACCGCTTCAAGCTCTTCCGTACCTATGTACTTCCTTCTTATAAAAACCAGACCAACCAAAATTATATCTGGCTTACTTTTTTTGATGTGAATACTTCAGAAAAATTCAGAAAAATCATCAAAGAAATTGAGGCAGAATATCCTGTGTTCAAAGCTGTATTTGTAGAACATTTTGACGAAATGAAAACCAAAGCAGTAGAAGTTATCTCACAGTTGGTAGCTCCTGAACATCAATTTGTGATTACCAGTGAACTGGATAACGATGATATGCTTCATCAGGATTATGTAAAAACGGTACAGGACCACTTTAAACCTGTACACGACCTCGTGATCGATTTAAGAAGAGGGTATCAGCTTACCATGCTTCCTGATCGCAAGGCCATTGTAAAAGTTTATAATGCTGTAGCCAATCCGTTTGTGAGTTTGGCAGAAAAGGCAGACAATTTCAAAACAGTACTGAAAGAAAGAGCTCACAACAGCTATCGCGATTACAAGGAGTTTTCAATAGAAGACAGTAAAGAAATGTATATTCAGATCGTGCATCAGTACAATCTGATGAACACCTCATTTAAGCATAAAGCAGTGTCGGAAGTAGATTTTTCAAAATACGGAATGACTGAAAACACCCGTTTTACAATAGATCATGCCAAAACTCGTCGTCATAATATTTCCCGTATTCCTTTTGTGATGAAGCTTATTTTGAAAAAAATATTTAAATAGAGCGAGTATAGAAAAACAGCCCATCATTTAATCTTAAAAAAACAACTGAGAGAATGAAAATTTCCGTCATCATGCCTGTCTACAACGCTGAAAAATATGTCACTCAGGCTGTAGAATCTGCCCTTCAATTTGAAGATGTTTATGAAGTGGTACTTGTAGAGGATAAATCTCCAGACAATGCTTTGGAAGTATGTAGAGAACTCGCTGCTAAATACGATCGGGTAAAGCTCTATCAACATCCTGATAAAGCCAACCATGGAGCCGGAGCTACCAGAAATTTAGGTATAGAAAAGGCAGAGGGAGATTTTATTGCATTTCTAGATGCCGACGACTATTATCTCCCTAATCGTTTTGATGCGGAAAGAGAGCTTTTTAAAAACAAAGATGTAGATGGTGTGTACGGAGCCATCGGAGTTCATTATTATTCAGAAAAAGCAAAAGAACAATATTATAGGGTATTTGGTGACCGCTTAACTACGGTGTACAAAAAACATCCCCCAAAAGATGTATTTCCAGGGCAGCTTAATATGAGAGGTACATTTGGCCTTTTCAGTATAGATGCCCTCACCATCAGAAAAAGTTCTCTGAAAAGAATGGAATATTTCTTTAAAACACATTTAAAGCTTCATCAGGATACCGAGTTTTTATTCAGGCTTTCTTATTATCTGAATTTATATCCGGGTATATTAGACAGTGCCGTAGCAGTAAGAGGAGTTCATGAAAACAACAGAATTACCAAAGTAGATGCAAGAGAGATAAAACCTGCTTCTACAAGAGTGGTTCTGTGGAAAGAAGTCAATAGTTGGGCACAAAATGAAAATACGATCCCTGAAGATATTAAACTTCATATCAAAAGAGTTTACAGAAGTTTCCAAATTGCCAATGCTCCTTTTCTGAAAAAATGGGGAATGATTACCCAATATCTGTTTACAGATTATAGGAGTATACGCTCAGGGCTTTATAATATTAACTTCCGAAAGGATTTATTTTAAATTTCGCTCTCAAACTAAAAACTTAGTTTTATATAAAAAAAATTCTATTTACCGTTTTACAAAGCTTATCTTTCTTAAAATATTTCGCATTGGCTTCTCGATACACTGATAAAAGACAGCAGAACTGATAAGCATACCAACAATATAAATGGCAAATACAAGATCAATACTGAACTGGTATCCCTGCCATTTTAAAAATTCTCTCAGCAGATAAAGAACCGGAATATGGGTAATATATACGGCATAGCTTATTTCTCCCAGATATTCCAAAGGCTTCATTGAAAACAGTTTTGTAATTTTCCCGTTATTCGATGAGATCAGAAGAATAGCAGGAACAAATAAAAGTGCCATCAAACCATTATGGTAAAACAAAGGAACAAAAATCAACGATAAAAGGATCAGCAAAAAGATAAGAACTACATGAACATCATAGTTCTTTGGTTTAAAGTTTTTCACAAAAAACAGTCCTGCCAAGTTTCCTATTAAGAACTCATTGAGATGCCATAAAGGAAAATAATACAAAAATTCGTGGCTTTTGGTATGGGGCCCTTCATATGCTCCATATACAGGATACAGATTCGAAAAAACCTGAGTTATCAACCAGATCATAATGGTAACGATCCAAATGGCTTTATTTTCCCGGGAATAAAAATAATTATACAAAAGAGGAAAAAGGAGATAGAATAAAAACTCTACGGAAATAGACCAGCCCGGAAAATTGAGAATCATTGCCTCTCCCGGTATCCAGGTTTGAATTCCCAAACCGTACAAGAAGATTTTATACCAGTCAAACATCTCAAACCTTGTCATGAAATAGAGCAAAAGGCCTACAATGTACAACGGGTAAATTCGGGCAAATCTGTTCTTATAAAATTCAAAATAATCAATTTTATCTTTTTTATGGTAGGCAATAATCATGATAAAGCCAGAAAGGATAAAAAAATAGCTGACTCCTACATTCGCTCTCAGAAAAAGATTGGAAATGTAATCTATTTTATACAAAAACAGATCTTTATTGAAATGGGAAACGACGATTGCCATTGCAGCAACAAATCGGGTAAATGTAATCTGACCTATCTTCACAGAGAAAAAAAATGCTTTACTTTATCAAAATAGATCTGTCCTCATATGCGGCAAGTTCAATTTCGTATAAAGTATTAATTTTAAGGCACAAAAATAAGATTTATTCTTATAATTATGGAAAACAAATTATATTTGTAGACTACAAATGTGAAAATAAATCTTAATATGCTTTATGAAATACTAGCAAAAATTCAGCGGAAAAGTCAGATTTCACGGCTCAAAAAACATCCCAATGTTTCCTTCAAAGGAATAAAGCTCGGGATCAGTAATCATTTTGTCTTATATGATACTCTAAAAAAGGTTACGATCGGAGATGGGGTCAGCTTCAGAAATTATGTTCATATACTTGTTCAGCAGAATGCAAGCCTGGAAATCGGAAACGGTTTTTTCATGAATAACTTCTGCTCTATCAATTGTCTGGACAGCATTTCCATAGGTGAAAATACCTTGTTTGGTGAGAATGTGAAATTATACGATCATAACCATGCTTATGAACCTCATCCCCATTTTAAGCTGCATCATTCTGAATTTACCACTGCTCCCATCAAAATAGGAAGCAACTGCTGGCTTGGAAGCAATGTCACCATACTGAAAGGAGTCACTATAGGAGATAATTGTATCATAGGAGCCGGATGTGTTATTTATAAAGATATTCCACCCAATACAACTGTAGTCAATCATCAAGAATTAATTTTTAAGGAACATTAATGAAGTTTTCCATCCTTATTGCCCACTATAATAATGCCCATTTCTTCAAAGACTGCTTAGACAGTATACAGAAACAAACTTATACAGACTGGGAAGCCATCGTTTTGGACGATGCCTCCTCCGAAAACGAAAAGAAAATGGTGCAGGAAATGATTTCAAAAGATAAAAGGTTTAAATTTTTTGAAAATGAGAAAAATTCCGGCGTGGGTGTTACAAAAAGTAAACTGATAGAACTGGCAGAAGGTGAAATCTGTGGTTTTCTCGACCCCGACGATGCTATTTCTCCCACTGCCATTCAAAAATGTATAGATATTTTTAAGGCTAAAAAAGAGACGGTTCTTACCTATTCAAGATTTATGACCTGTGATCAGAATCTTAAACCTATTGCCCCGTTCAGGTCTGCAATGCAGGTTCCTAATGGAGATCCTTGTTTTTTCAATTTTCCTATTCAGATTGCCCATTTTGTGAGTTTCCGAAAAAGCACTTATGAGCAAACAGAGAAAATGAATCCCAATTTAAAGATTGGAGAAGATCAGGATCTATATCTAAAGCTCTATGAAAAAGGGAAAGTTCAGTTCATTGATGACACCAACTATTTTTACAGAACTCATCAGGGAGGAATTTCCCAGAATGATAATAAAAAGAAATCTCATGAGTATTTTGCTCAGGTGATTTTCAATACGATGAAGCGCAGAGGACTTACCACAATTAATGGAAGAAGAATTCCTGAAAGTTATACCGCTGCTGAGGAAATATTTGATCTGCTTCAATATCAGCATCAGCTCCCTTTCCGTATCAAGAAAAAAATAAAAATCACGTTACAATCAATCTTCGGTTAATGTTAGATAAAAAAATAAAAATTTTGTTCAGACACCGCTCCATGGAAATGGGAGGCGTAGAAAAGGTATTGTTGGGACTTCTCAACAATCTTAACAGGGACAAATTTGAAATAACGGTATGCCTTAGCCTGAATCAGGGAAAATTGCGAGACGAGCTTCCCGAACATGTCAGAAAAGTATACCTCACGGACGGAAAAGAAGATTTTTCCTCAAACAATATTTTGCAGAAACTTCAGCTTATTGCCAGAAGAATAAAGCTTAAAAAATTAAGAGATAATCCTGCCATTGCAGATAATATCATTAACGATACTTTTGATATAGAGATCGGGATGGATTATAGAGATTATGATGCTATTCTGAATTCTACCAACAAACATTCAAAAAAAATAGGATGGTTTCATTCCGAGATCAATGTTCCTCAGTTTCAACCGCTGGTTCCAAATATTCTGAAGAGTTTTCCACAGTTTGATCATATGGTATACTGCTCTCATAAAATAAAAGATATGATGCATCAATACTATCCGAAGTTAGATTATCCTGCAGAAAGCGTGATCATCAACCCTATTCCTATTGAAGAAATCAAAAAGAAAGCGGAAGAAAAACTGGATAATTTCCCAGAGGGCCCGGTTTTCGTTTCTATTGGACGTCTTCATTCCAGAAAAGGATATCATAAACTGATTGAGGCACACAAAAAGCTTATAGATGAGGGACTTCATCACAGCATTGTTGTTATAGGAGACGGCGGGGAAATGAAAAACCTTAAAGATCAGGCTATCAACCTGAATGTTGAAAAGACATTTATTTTGGCAGGAAATCAGATGAACCCTTATCCTTACATCAGAAAAGCTGACTACTTTGTTCTTCCTTCCGAATCTGAGGCATGGCCATTAGTAATTGCCGAGGCTTTAATTCTTCAGAAACCTATTGTTGCAACCAATGTGGGAGATGTAGGACTTATGATCAAAGACCAGGAGACAGGATACCTCATCAGCTATGATGTTGATGAGATGTATAAAGGCATGAAAGCCTTTCTTACAAATCCTGAACTGGTTCTCCATATCAGGGAGAATCTTAAAAATATTGAAAGTCAGTTTGACAATAAAAAGATATTTGACAGTGTGGAAGGCATTATAGAAACTCTTCATATAGAATAGTTTACTGTGCAGAATATCCGCCATCAATGACAAGATTGGTACCGGTTACCCATCTTGAAGCATCGGATAAAAGAAAAATACATGCATTCGCTACGTCTTTAGGATCTCCTATTCCGAGCGGATGCTTTTTTATGATCTCTAATGAAGCTTCGTCTCCGATGTCATCAAACATTTTTTCTAGGATTGGAGTATTCACCATTGCCGGGCTTATACTATTCACACGAATATTACTTCTTGAAAGTTCCATGGCTAAAGAACGTGCTCCGGCAATCACAGCACCTTTACTGGCAGAATAAGCGGCTTTTCCCGGCTCTCCAACCATTCCGGCAACCGAAGAGATCAATACAAAGCTGCATGTTTCGTTTTTATACTTTTTTAAAGACAAAATCTTTGCAATTTCAAATCCGGCAATAACATTCACCTCAAATATATCGTGATACAGTTGTGGACTGTGCTTTTTTAGCGGCAGTGTTTTTTCTATTCCTGCACAATGAATAAATCCTGATATTTTTCCTAAAATGACAACCTTTTCTGCAATGAGAGCTTCAAAGTCATCAGACTGGGTAATATCTTCAGCAATAATTTCTACTCTTGTCTCAGGATTCAGCATAGTGGCTGTTTTCCGTAGTTCTTCAACATTCCTGCCAACCAAAATAAGATCTGCTCCATTATTGCTGCATTCTACAGAACAGCTTCTCCCGATCCCGGAAGAAGCTCCTGTAATAAGAATTGTTTTATTTTTTAATGAAAAAGCATCCATTAATCTTCAAAGTTTTCTTTCCCAATCACATTCATAAGATCCGAAACCGTATCTATATCTTTGAAATGTTTAGTATCAATCTTTTTGCTGAAGTTTTCATCTACAAATGCAATAACAGAAAGTAAGCTGATTGAGTCATAACTTTCTAAAGATTTCAAGTTTGTTTCAGGGGTTAAGATTTCATCTTCTTCTAATTCTTCCTGTAGTTTTTCTAAAAAAACGGATGTTTTCATATTTTATAATTTTAAATGTTTTGTATTTTTATATTTCTATGATCGTGGCTCCCCAGGAATATCCTACTCCAAAGCCTGCCATTAAAACTTTATCTCCTTCTTTCAGCATTCCCTTATTCATCATATTTTTAAGAGCAATAGGAATGGTTGCAGAAACGGTGTTTCCTGTATTTTCCATATCAATATAGAACTTTTCTACCGGTATTTTGGTTTTCTTTCTCAAATAATTCAGCATAAAAGAATTAGCCTGATGAAATACAAAATGATCGATATCATCCATTGTCATTTGATTCACTTCAAGTGTTTCTTTTACCAACCCTGGAATATTTTCGATGGTGAAATTAAAAATCTCAGGACCATTCATGTAGATATTTTCAGGGCTGAAATCGTGTTCTGGGTTCAGCTCAAAATCTTTTTTGAAAGCGCCTTTCTTTACAATAAGATTTTCCGCACCACTTCCATCGGTTCCCAGGCAAAACTGATAATCGCTACCTTCTGCTTTTTCAATAATGGCTGAGGCTGAGGCATCTCCAAATATGCTTCGGTTTCCTTTATCATCAGGATGAATATGTTTTGTGTAGGTTTCTGAAGTAACCAAAAGAATACTTTTCGCTATTCCAGCTGAAATTAACCCTTTAGCAAATGCTAACCCATACACGAAACCGGAACATCCAAGATTAAAGTCTATAGCTCCAATATTTTTTCTAAGCCCTAATCGATCCTGCAAAATACAAGCCGTTGTAGGTAGAAAATATTCCGGACTTTGGGTACAAAAAAGAATAAAATCTACTTTATCCTTATCATAATTCTCAAAGACTTTTTCGGAAGAATGCACTGCCATATCCAGAACAGTTTCGTTCTCTGAAGAGATATGACGCTGAGCAATACCAACTTTCTCTTTAATTCTTTCTGAACTCCACTCCGGGAACTGTTTTTCGAGATCTTCATTCGTAAGAACACCCTGAGGCAGATAATATTCTATTTTTGAAATTTTCATCATATAAATAAAATTCTCTTTCTTTGCAAAAGTAAAGAAAAACAAACTTACACTCACGATGATTTTCATATTTAGAATCCTATTAAAAATAGACTCCCTCTATCATTCTTTTTTGAATAGGGCCAGCCTTGAAGCGGCAAAATACAGAGGTATGAAAGTAGGCAAAAGCTTCAATATGCCGGATAAAATTTACTTTGGAACAGAACCTTACCTTATTGAAATTGGTGACCATGTAAATATTGCTGGAGGAGTAAGATTTGTAAACCATGGTGGAACCACCACCCTACTGAGAAGACTGCCCGGCTATGAAGATGCAAGAATTCTTGGAAGAATAAAAATCGGAAACAACTGTACTATTGGGCTCAACTGCGTGATTATGCAGGATGTACAGATTGGAAACAACTGTATTTTGGGTGCAAATTCGGTATTATCGCAATCGATGCCAGATAATACGGTCTTCATTGGAAATCCGGCCCAATTTCTTTGTACGATAGAAGATTATGGAGATATTGTCTTAAAGAACAACCCTGAATATCCTCGCGAATTGGAAAAAGACAGAAAAAAACTGGATACCTATATCAAAGAAAATCTTCCTCACAAGTATAAAAAAACAAGAAAAATTAAATAAATTTAATCTTGTAAAATTTTAAAGCAACTTCTGCCCGTCAGAATATTGTTCCCACTAACATATAAAAAAACAAATTGAAAAAGAAAAAACTCCTCATCCGTATAGGCTCTTTACGTCATGGCGGTGCTGAAAAGGTATTAGTCAACTTTCTAAAAAACCTTCCTTCGGATAAATATGAAGTAGATCTGCTTGTGAATCTTTATTCAGGACTCTACATTAAAGAAGTTCCGGCATGGGTAAATCTCTATTATTTAACAAAAGGAGAAATGATCACCACGAACAGACCTCAGGATATTCCTGTAAAGGCATATAGAGTTCTTTATCAGAAAATGTTTCTTTGGTTTCCTTCCCTTCTTTACAAATTTATTTTAAAAAATAAGAAATATGATGTAGAGATTGCAGCTATTCATGCAATGCACAGGGAGATACTCTCCAGCCCTCAAAAAGATTCGAAAAAGATTATCTGGGTTCAGAATGATATTTTCAATTTAAAAGAATATACTCCGGAAATCATCCGACAGTTTTTCAAATTTGACCGAATTTTAGTGATTTCCAACAAACTTCAGGAAGAAATGCATAAGCTGGCGAAAAATGAAACGGAAAAACAGTCGGTGATCAAAATATTTAATCCTATTGACAAAAATGATACGTTGAGGAAAGCAGATATCAAGGTTGATGATTATCCTTTTAACAATGATCTTCCCACTTTTGTAACGGTAGGAACAGTATATCCTCAAAAAGGATATGACAGGCTTCTGGATGTGCACAAAAAACTGATTGATGAAGGTTTGCAGCACAACCTTATTATCATTGGAGATGGTTATGATTTTAACAAAACGCTGGATCAGCTCAATTCTCTGGGACTGCAAAACACTGCAAAAATGCTTGGTTTCAGCAGTAATCCTTATCCTTATATGAAAAAGGCTGACTTCTACGTAATGTCATCAAGGCATGAAGGATTCCCAACCATCATTGCCGAAGCTCTTATTCTCAACAAGCCTATCTCGGCAACGGATATTTCCGGAATCAGAGATCTTCTTCAGGATGGAAAGCTTGGAAATATTACCTCAAACTCAGAAGAAGGCATCTATGAAGGAATGAAGAAGTTTCTTACAAATAAAAGCTCTACAGAACAGTATAAGAAGCATATTTCGGAAACAGAGCTTCCTTTTGTACTGGAAAAATCGGTAGAACATCTTCAAAAAATAATTGACGAAGTTTAAAAAAATTTGACATGGCTGATTACTCCATCATTCAAAAAGATTTTTACCGGGAAAGTGGAAAATGGCTTTCAACGTTTCAAATCTGGAAGAAATGCATCAATCCGAATTTACACTTTGTGTATGTTTTAAGAATGGCTCAAAAATATCAGAAAACTTCTGTTTTGAGTACATTCTGGAAAATTATTTTAAGACATTATCAGATCAAATACGGGTTCCAGATTTACCCTGAAACACAGATTGGTGAAGGTTTCTACCTGGGACACTGGGGCAGCCTGGTGATTAATCCGAAAACCATCATCGGAAAGAACTGTAATATTGCACAAGGCGTAACTATTGGACAACAAAACCGTGGTAAAAATGAAGGCTCTCCTATTATAGGTGATGAAGTCTGGATTGGTACCAATGCTGTTATTGTAGGGGCAATAACGATAGGAAATAATGTTTTGATTGTTCCCAACTCCTATGTCAACTTTGATGTTCCCCCCAATTCGGTTGTCATAGGGAATCCGGCTAAAATTATCCCTACAAATAATGCTACAGAGGATTATATTAATCGTAAAGTATGATAAACCTAATAGTTATCTTAAAAAAACAGTCTTGTTTTTACAGGTAATTTCGTGTACATTTGTCAAAAAATATATTGTTTAGTTGTGAAATAATGAACTAACCATTCAGTTTATCAGGAATTTCATCTCTTTGATAAGACTATTCTCAATTTTACAATGCGGCTTGTTCTGAAAAGAAACCACTAATATTTAAAAACACACCCCAAACTTTTATTAATTAAAAAATAATTCTGATGAAAAACATTCTTATTCCCAATTCACTATATTAATTTGTATTACAGGCCTTTCGTGTCATTTTCTGAACTATTAAAAATTCAGAAGAAATCAATGATCCGTAATGTGTCTAAAATCCTTCAAAAGTTTTCTTAAGTCGACACACTCCTTGTGGTCGTAAAACTGTGGGTGGTAAATCATACATTTCTGGTCTTCCGCCAGCTTGATTTTTCTCAGAAGCTTATACTGAAAACTTTTTCGAATGGATCATATTAATAATTTATCTTAACAGCCCTTGACAATCTTATAAACCATGCTCAAAAAAATAATTCCCATACTCACTATTATCATTTATCTCATCGCATTTTTGCTTTCCTTTCCTTATATCTATGATAACTTTTTCGGAGCAGATAAGCTGGATAGTATCAGGAATATTTTTGAATATGGAATCATGTTCTGTTCCTTTCTTGTTTTTAACGCTCTTCTGTTTAAAAATAAATACACCGCTCCTATTGCCGTGATTTTATGTTTTCTTCTAAGTATTAATGTTCTTATATCGATGTCCTGTTTCTTTATTTATCATTCAGGGTTTAATGTAGGAATGGCGATCAGTATACTAGAATCTAACATCAATGAGGCCATGAGTATGTCTTATATGTTTATTCTCCCCGGCGTTTTATTTTTCATTTTCCTGGCAATGGTACTTTATACCGTCATTTATTTGAAAAAGAATGTGGTAAGCTTTAATCTTAAATTTGGAGCTATTGCTTTAATATGGCTGATTCTCCCGTTTGCTTTTTTTCTTAAACATCGATATGTAAGCAATAAAGGAGGTGGTAAGATGATTAAAAGTGTTTATTATCATTACTCGGACTTCAATACAGCATTGAAAATTCAGGAAGATATCAACATGATCAAGAAAAATGTACCAGTCTTCAACATCAAAAAAGTACAGCCAGGGATAGAAAACGTAATCTTCATCATCGGAGAGTCAGAAAGAAAGCAAAATATGTCATTGTATGGCTACGCTAAGAAAACAACCCCTTATACAGATCAGGAAGCAGGAAATATGATGATTTATGATCACGCAGTTTCTCCTGCCGGAATCACGAATCTCAGCGTTCCTTTAATTCTTTCCAGCATCGATCCTGATGAGTTCAGATACCGTTATGATAAACTCTCCTATAATATCATCAATATGGCTAACCAAACAGGTTACAATTCTTTCTGGATAAGTACTCAGGCAAGTGCAAAGGGAATCACTGCAATTGCTTCAATGTCTAAAAACAAAAAATGGGTCAATGGTTATGATGAAGTCATAACTCCGGAACTTAGAAAAGTTATTCAGACCAAAGAAAATAAATTTATTGTTCTGCACATCATGGGAAGCCACCCTAACCCGTGTAACCGACTGCCTGAAAATTGGAATTCTCAAGGTCTTGACTGCTATGACAGTTCTATAAAATATACCGATCATGTGATGAAAGATATTTTCAACACCCTGAAAAACACCAATTCTGTGGTAATCTACGCTTCCGATCATGGTCTAAAGATACAGGGAGACAAATTGCTTCACGTAGATTCAAAAGAGTCTACACAGGTTCCGTTTTTTGTATGGTTTGGTGATAAAGTTCCTTCCGAATACCGAATTACAGGGCATGAATCTAAACTTACCCAAACCACCTATATCTATCCACTCATCATGAAGTATATGGGGCTGGAAACACCTCAACATTATAAAAATGAAGAAAACAAATATCTCAACTTAAATATGAGAAGCATGGAATACGATAAACTTCCTGAATAATTCTCTGAGATAAAATTCCTTAGGTTATGGCAGTTTTACTTTGGTTGATATAATAATCTGCCATTCAAATAATAAAGTAATAACACAAAGCTTAAGTTATTCATTTTCATCCAGTAAACAGCTGCTTATTTTACTATTATCTGAAAGAATCTTGAATTTACAAATATTTTAATTCACAAATCATGATTTTTGGTTTATAGTTTGTAATTTTATCTTAGGTTTTAAACGTTTGGATTATCCAATGACATTCGTAAAAGTGTAAAGCAAAGTATACCGGTATATTACATATGATTTTAAGCATATTTTAATATTAAACTTTGTTAAAACTGATTAAATATTGAACAAAAAGTATATTTTTGCATCATTATTGATTTAGTCTATTGATTTTGAAAATAATTTAAACGAAATAAATAATTATAAACTTTTAAAAATTTAAAATTATGTCACAATCGTACGAAGTTATTTTCGAGAACAACAAAAAATGGGTAGAGTCAAAAGTAGCAGAAGATCCCAATTTTTTCCAGGAATTAGCCAAAACTCAGACACCTGACTATCTGTATATCGGATGCTCAGACAGCAGAGCTACAGCGGAAGAATTGATGGGTGCAAAACCGGGAGAAGTCTTTGTTCACAGAAACATTGCCAATGTCGTTAATACCTTAGATATGAGTTCCACAGCAGTAATACAATACGCTGTAGAACATCTGAAAGTAAAACACATTATTGTTTGCGGACATTATAACTGCGGTGGTGTAAAAGCAGCGATGACCCCTCAGGATTTAGGATTATTGAATCCTTGGTTGAGAAACATTCGTGATGTTTACAGATTGCATCAAGCTGAGCTAGATTCTATTCAGGACGAAAACAAACGTTATGACAGGCTTGTAGAACTTAATGTTCAGGAGCAGTGTATCAACGTGATCAAAATGGCCTGCGTACAGGAAAGATATATTTTAGAAGAATATCCTATTGTACACGGCTGGGTATTTGACCTTAGAACAGGAAAGATTATTGATCTGGAGATCGATTTTGAGAAAATCTTAAAAGACATCCAGAAGATCTACAACCTTACCGGTTCCGATTGGGTTATGAGCAGAAAGACCAAGTAGTTTTTCTAAAAAGAATGTAAGATGAAATTCTGGAGTATTATTGTATTAACGTTTTTTCTGAATTTTACGGCGTTGCCAAGCATTGCTGCGGTGGCTGGCTGGGATATTCTGAGAACCAATATAATAGTGAATGAAGAAGAACCGCATTCTCACTCGTCCTCACTTATTGTTTATGAAAAGACACTTCCGAAACCTTTAGACGTTTTCGATTATCTGAAATTTTCTGAACCAGATGTTCAGGGAATGTCTTTTGTACTGATTGATGATTCTTTTCATCTTTCACCTTTACTTTCTATATTTTCCCCTCCTCCCGAAGCTTAATTTTTAATAATTAGATTTTTTGATGCCTATTCCATATCATTTTTTGATATAGAATACACCCGTACTTTAAAAATTAAAAATTTTTCAAACTCTCATAATTGACTTATTTAAAAGAGAAATAAGCCGATTATACCTCACAGCTTCACATCATGAAAAAGACATCATTAATAGGAGGAATCAAGGAGAATTTCCCTTCGGGACTCGTTGTATTCTTAGTGGCACTTCCACTATGTTTAGGAATTGCTTTAGCATCGGGCGCACCCCCATTATCCGGAATTATTTCGGGGATTGTAGGCGGGCTTGTTGTAGGATTTATCAGTAATTCAAATATTTCAGTTTCAGGACCTGCGGCAGGTTTAACAGCCATTATTCTTACTGCCATTACAGATCTTGGAGCCTTTGAATTATTCCTTTGTGCAGGGATTATTGCAGGACTTCTTCAACTTGTTTTAGGATTTCTAAGAGCCGGAAGTATTTCCAACTATTTTCCCAATAACGTTATTGAAGGAATGTTGGCCGCCATCGGAATCATTATTATTTTAAAACAAATTCCGCACGCTTTAGGATTCGATAAAGATTATGAAGGTCACGAGTCTATTTTTGATAATGGCTTAAACTTCGGATATTTCACAGAATTATTTGGAGCCATTCATGTAGGCGCTATTATTATCACTTTGATTTCGGTAGCTATTCTTCTTGCGTGGGACAGAATTCATGTATTGAAAAGGATGAAAATGCTTCCAGGAGCATTAGTAGCTGTTATTGTAAGTATCATTTTAAATCAGATATTTATAATGACCGGAAGTTCTTTGGCTATTCAAACTCAGCATTTGGTTTCTTTACCGGTTCCACAGTCTTTGGACGATTTCAAAAATCTTATAACTACTCCGGATTTCAACGGTTTTACAAATCCAAAAGTATGGATTGTAGGCGCTACCATTGCCATTGTAGCATCTATTGAAACATTACTATGTATTGAAGCTTCAGACAGACTGGACAGACAGCGAAGAATTACTGACACCAACCTTGAACTTAAGGCACAGGGAATAGGAAATCTTATCAGTTCATTTATCGGAGGGCTTCCTATGACATCTGTTGTGGTAAGAAGTTCTGCCAACGCGAATGCAGGAGCAACCTCTAAAATATCTTCTATTATTCACGGAGTCTTTTTATTGATCTGTGTACTTTCCATTCCTGTTATTCTGAATATGATCCCTCTTGCTACTTTGGCAGCCGTTCTTATTCTTGTAGGATACAAACTGGCCAAGCCTGCTACATTTAAGCACTTCTGGCATTTAGGAAAATTCCAGTTTATTCCGTTTGCAGCAACGGTAGCAGCGATTGTGGCGACAGATTTATTAAAAGGAGTAGGAATTGGTCTTGCGATCTCTGTATTTTATATTCTTCAGGGAAATATGAAGAGAGCTTATTATTTGAGCAGAGAAAAGCTGGATGATGCAGATGGTATTAAAATAAAATTAGCAGAGGAAGTTTCATTTTTAAATAAAGCTGCCATCAAAAAAACACTTAAAAACATCAAGCCTAGTTCTGTAGTTATCATTGATGCTACCAACACTTCATACATCGCGACAGATGTATTGGAGATGATTCAGGATTTTGCCAACATACGGGCCAAAGAACAGGATATCAATGTGGAACTTTTAGGCTTTAAAACGTCATACAGAGATTACGAAAGAAGTCAGGATTCTCATATTCTGGTTACGCACAAAAGAGCAATGTAATCTCATTTATCATCAATTATTTTTTTAACTTTAAATTCGAAAACAATTAAACAAATTATATGAAAGCACATACATACGAAACTCAATCAACGATCACTCCTGAGAAAGCGTTAAACTTTTTAAAAGAAGGAAACCAAAGATTTGTCAACAATCTTAAAGCCAACAGAGACCTTTTGGAGCAGGTAAACGCTACCCGTGAAGGACAGTGGCCATTTGCCGTTGTTTTAAGCTGTATAGACAGCCGTACTTCTGCGGAGCTTATTTTTGACCAGGGATTGGGAGATGTTTTCAGTATCAGAATTGCCGGTAATTTTGTTAATCAGGACATTCTTGGATCTATGGAATTTGGCTGTAACGTTGCAGGTTCTAAACTGATTGTAGTTTTAGGACACACCAAGTGCGGAGCTTTGAAAGGAGGTCTGGACGCTGCTCAGATTGAAGGGATGGGAATGGATAACCTAAACCACCTGATCAATCATTTCGACCCGATCATCAACCAGGTGATTGAAGACAACGAAGAGCGTTCATCCAAAAACAGTTCTCTTTTGGAAAGACTGAATCAGCAAAATGTAAAAAATGCGATTGAGGATATCCGTAAGCAAAGTTCAACACTTAGAAACCTTGAAAACGAAGGAAAAATTAAGATTGTTGGGGCTAATTACGATGTTGAAACAGGAGCTGTAAGCTGGTTATAAAACCTGAAACACATTAAAACTTAATTATAATTTTCACAAAGTGCCATCGAAATTCGGTGGCACTTATTTTTTATTATGTCATCATACAATAAATAGTCATAAACATAGCTAGCGACTAAGCAGACAAAAGGCAATATTATATTTCATTTTAAAGAGAGTTATTTTTTCTTTATCAAAGATTAATTATATATTGCAGTATTATTTTTTATTGGTAAAAAAATTGACACTAGAAAACATTAAAATCAATACAGATAAACTTAAATATTAATTATAAATGGATTTTATTAGTTTAATAATTTTTCTAGAATTATTTCTTTTTTGCATTTATTTTTATGTAAAGAGAGAGAAAAGGTACGACATGATTTGTCGCTGTGAACTTATAACTTTGTTATTGTTAAAAATAAAAACTAATATCTCAAGACAAAAAAATGAATACAACTATGATTTGTTGTTACAACAACATAGATTTAAAGTACCAAATTTATAGATAGTAAGATTATTATATAAAAAGTAAGCAAATCTGAAGAAAAATTATAACAGATGAAAAAAAGAAATTATGTTTTCATACCTAATTTCTTGTACACACAAAGTCAGATTACTTTTTACGGCTTTTGTGCAGAGGCAATAAACTCAGGTCTCCAAGACTAGCTATTTATATATCCTGATTTTGACTCAGGTAATAACTAAAAACTAATATATATGAAAACATTCTATTTATCAGGATAGCAAAATTCTCTTGCATGAAACATTATAAAATAAGAGGTAGTTATCTTTTATCAGTTAAATAAACCTATTTACACCTAAAACAAAATATTATGAATAATCTCTATTTGGGTACACCTCTTAAGTGTGCCCCTCCTGGTATGCCGACCCATAGAATCTCATTAAATAGAAAAAACCTAACTTTACTTTGCTTTCTTTTGGGATTTTGGGGATATTCCCAAACTGAAGTCCACTTCAAATATGACGAAGCAGGTAATCAGCGCTATCGTGGCCCAGAAAGCCTTGCCAGAAAAGCTTCGCAACAGCTTAAAACCATCCCACTGAAAATAAGCCAAGGTATAGACGAAAAAAGCTTTTGGAAACAGATTCGGTTATACCCCGTCCCAGTAAATGATGCTTTAACTATTGACTGGACAGAGGAAACAGATAAGCTTATAGAATCTGTTTCTCTTTATCAACATAGTACAGTGCACTGGAAATTTCAGCAGCAGAATATTCCTGAACTTAATAGACAGTTAAAAATTAATATGATTGGTTATGATTGGGGAGTATATATTATTCGTTTTACTCTAAAAGACGGAAGAATTTTCAGTAAAAACATTACTAAAAGATAATACATAATGAAAAAGCACAATTACAAGAAAATACAAATATTTTCATCTTTGCTATTATCCTTAACTTCAATATTCTGCTTTGCTCAAAGTTTCCATGATACTAAAGGAAATATTGAAGTCAACAGAGTTGGACAACTTCAGTTTTCTTTACCCATAGATCTTCCTCCGGGAATAAAAACAGTATCTCCTCAGGTTAGTTTGTTTTACAATAGTGAATCAGGGAACGGGATTGCCGGATATGGATGGAGTATTTCAGGAATAACAGCCATTACCAGAACAGGTAAAAACATAGAAAATACTGGAGAGGTGAAGGGAATTCAGATGGACTACTCTGATTATTATAGCTTTAATGGTAAAAGACTCGTTTTAAAATCGGGGGAATATGGCAAAGACGGGGCCGAATATGTAACAGAGAAATATTCCAACACTAAATTTAAGTCCATAGGAACTGCAGCTGGATGGGAAGGTCCTGAATATTGGGAAATTACTTTTGAAGATGGTTCACAGGCATGGTATGGGCGTGGCGCAGACGCCAGAACCCCCACCGAATATAATATAAGCGAATGGAAAGATCCACAAGGTAACTACATTTCTTACAGCTATAGTCAGGGAAATCGTGTTACTATGATAAGTAGCATAAGCTGGGGAGGCAATAAAGATATGAATACGCCTCATATGAACATAATACAATTTGTTTATAATAATAGAGAGCTCAAAGAGGATTCCTACGTACAAGGTCTCAAGTTTTACCAAAACAAAATCCTTACTGATATAAAGGTACTTACCAATAACAACCCATTTAAGAGATATAGCATAGAATATACAGGTAATGGAACCGATTATCAGTTTGCAGGAAAGGTTACAGAATACAATTCTAATAACGAATCTGCTAATCCTGTTATTTTCAATTATCCAGCAATGGTAAACTCTTCTTATGCCGAGTATACAGCAGAACCAGAACCTTTTAATGATGTTAAATTGGTAGGGGATTTCAATGGGGATTCTTATTTGGACTTCTTGATGAACAACGGTACTGTAAAACTGGGTGCTTTTAATGAAACTTTTTCGACCGTTTCTACAGGTAAAATTTTTGCAAATAACGCTAAAGTAGTAAGCACATTACTAGACGAAGAAGGGCAGGTGTATAATGGAAATGGAATTGTTGAAATTAAAAATAGTAGAGTTTATGGCTATATTTTTAGAAATAATGATTTTGTAAAAGTATTTGATAAAAGCCTGGGTAATACTGTTTTTTATGGACAAGATGATAATATTATCCTTGAAGTAGGAGATTTCAATGGGGATGGCATCCCAGATGCATTTCTTGATGATGGATCTCCGGTTGGGTTTAATGTAAAAGCTATTGTAGACCTTAAAAGTGCCTCTATTCCTTTAATTGGTTTGCTGCTTAATGCCGGAATCAATGAAAATGATTATAAGGAACGAAAATATATGGATATAGATGGGGATGGAAAGGTCGAAATTATCAATGTATCAAACTCACAGTATACTGTTTTTGAATTTGTAAAATATGATGCAAACACTTACCTCCAGAAAATAAAATTTTCTGGAAATTTAATGGAAACGAAAGATCCTGAATTTCCTGTACTGTTTGGGGATTATAATGGGGATGGAAAACTTGATTTTGCAATTCCTATCACAGATTACGCAATCGGAAAGCCTGATGACTGGAGATTTTACATGGGAACAGACAAAGGGTTTGCTTCTTTTCTGAAGCAGGAATTCTTCACCTATAGAAAGTTACAGAAAGAAATGACTGGGAATTATGCCAAATTTGCCAAACAATATTTCTTTTCGGTTACCGACATGAACAAAGACGGAAAGTCTGACATTGTTCAAGTATTTTCCTATAACCAAATCAATATGTTCAATGCGAATGGCTCAAGAGACTTTGGGTATGTCATAAGCGCCAAGATGGCTAATGGGTCAGATATTAATGGAACACCTAACTTTACTCCCAACTGGTTATTTCAAAGCCCGGTATATAGCACCCAGGATTTGCTTGATCTTACCCTGTTTACTCCGCTTACCAATTCTATAAAATCCGGAAATAATTATTACAATGTCTTTTTATACTGGAAACAGTTCCTAAAAAAGATAAAAGGACCTACTCCTGTGTCTGAGCTTGCAAGGATTACTTCAATTACTCAAGGAGGAGTCACCACCACTGTAAAATATACGGAAATAGTTCCTGATAACACCTCTAATTCTGGTTTTTATAAGAAAGAAAAGAAAGAGATTTATCCTTATTATTCGATGAGTAGGGTTGATCAAGCCTATGCTGTATCACAGATTGTGGAGGAGGACAGAAAGCAGGATTTTCGCTACAGAGGACTTATCGGAACCCTACAAGGAAAAAAATTACTGGGTTTTCATCAAATAGCCCGCTCTTCATGGTATGCTAACGGATTTGAAAATACCAAGATCTGGTCTGGATCGCAAATAGATCCTCTCTTAGATGGTGCCCCTGTAAAAGAATGGAGCATAAGAACCAATAATGAAAGTAATATTTTTCCTGCAGATATTTCTGAAAATAATAACCAGCTGTTAAGTTTTGAGTCTGTAGATTACAAAGCGGACAAACTACTTAATGGACAGGTAGTAAACTCTATACCTCCAGGATCTCAAGCTAAAATTGTTACTGCGATTGTTCCTAAGTTTACCAAAACAAAGGATTTCTTAACCGGAACATTCGTTCAGAAAGTAACAACGTATGAAAATTACTATCTGCCCTCTAAAATAGAAATCAACAGCAATTACGGTTACGGGGTAGCTACCACTGAGTTTGACTATACCCATAATATCTGGGGAACAGGAAAAGATTATTACATAGGCAGGCCTACTAACAAAGCTGAAAAAATAGAAGCTTACGGTGATATACAAAATGCCTTTACTACTTATACCTATGAGAACAATCTTTTAAAAAGTAGTCAGCTTTTCCCGGGAAATAATACGACACAAGCTGTAACAGAAGAATATTCTTATGATGGATTTGGGAATATTATATTCAAGAAAACCGTATCCGGTATTGACGGAAATTCAAAAGCTCAGAAAGATGAGTATGACTCCACAGGAAGGTTTGTCGTTAAGAAAACGGATAATATAGGCAGAGAAACCCAGATGAGTTATAATAGTCTTGGGCAGGTCCTGAACCAAACAGACCCAGACGGTAACACTCTTGCCAATATATTTGACGTATGGGGCAAACTGGTGAGTTCAACATCTAATCTTGCAGGAGTTACTACTTACCTATACGACAAGGATAATCTGTACAATGAAACCATTACCCTTAATGATCCTGATGGTGATATTACAAAAGTGTTCATCAACAAGTTAGGACAGGAATATAAAACATCTTCCAAAGCCTTTGCACAGGGAAAGTATGTGTCTAAAGACGCTCAGTATGATGTCTTGGGTAGGAAGCTTAAGGAATCAGAACCTTATTTTGATGGACAGGGAGCCAACCAATGGAATACATTTGTTTATGATGATACCGTATTTCCAGCAAAAGTAAAAGCTACAGCATTTACTGGAAAGCAGACAGAGACGACTATATCCGGACTTACTACAACAGTAAAAGAAACCAGCTTACTGGATTATGGCAGAATAACTTCCCGGACATTGGATGCTTTAGGAAATGTGATAACTTCTTCCGACAAAGGAGGAACAGTACAGTTTTCTTACAATGCATTAGGACAACAGATCCAGGCCAAATACGCAGAGCATGTTGTGACTACTATGTATGATGACTGGGGGAATAAAATACGAGTAGAAGATCCTTCTACCGGGCTATACGAATATCAATATTTTGGCTATATGGGGACATTATCCAGAATAATCAGTCCAAAAGGGGAGAAAAGATATGGATACAACAGTTTGGGGCAGCTTGTCAGTCAAGAGGAGAAATCCACTACAGGAAATGAAACGAATAAAATGATTAGTTTCTTATATGACAATAAAGGAAGGCTAACTACGAAAACAGGAACCTCAAATGGTAAGAAGTATACATACATTATAAAATATGATCCCCAGGGAAGGGCTGTATCTTACTTGCAGGAAACTCCAGAAGCCTACTTTTCACAAAAAAACATTGTGTACGACAATAAAGGAAGGTTAAGTTCTTACGAAAAAGAAATAAAGACTTCTACAGGAATAACAAATGTTTCTGTAGAAAATCTATACAATGCATGGAGTGGAGAGCTATACCAAGTTAAGGATAAAGCTTCAGGGAATGTTTTATGGGAACTAAAAGAAACCAATGCAAAAGGGCTACTTGTAAAAGCTAAATTAGGTGCTGCTGAGATTATCAATGAATATGATACAAATGGTTTTTTGACAAACGTTAATCATTCTTCCACGGTAAAGCCAAATATCCTTAGCATCTCTTATTCTTTTGATGCTATTAAAAATGAACTCAAAAGCAGAAAATCGACACTTCCTTTTCATACAGAATATTTTGAATATGATGACAACAACCGACTGGTCAACTGGACAGATCCTATAACAGGTATTAAGCCTACTGCGAATAGAAATATCTATGATGTAAAAGGCAGAATCATGGAAAATGATCAGGTGGGGACTGTCAAGTATGAAAAT
Organism: Chryseobacterium sp. Mn2064; assembly: GCF_049319685.1. Lineage (NCBI taxonomy): Bacteria > Pseudomonadati > Bacteroidota > Flavobacteriia > Flavobacteriales > Weeksellaceae > Chryseobacterium > Chryseobacterium sp. Mn2064. The sequence continues at coordinate 300,644 of NZ_JBMOUE010000004.1, read as the reverse complement.
ACAGACAAAATCTACCAAGCCACTAGTATGACCCTGAATAATAATGGTATACTAAATTATAATCAGGATTTGGTTCAGAGTATTCTTTACAATGAGAATAATGACCCGGTATTTATTAATGGAGAAAGAGGTGATGCTGCATTTGAATATGGGTTAACTAGCATGAGACAAAGGGTAACTTATGGAGGAAATTTCAATGCAGACGGAAGTGGGAAGTTTACCCGATTATACAGTGAAGATGGAAGCTTTGAAGTGGTAAATAATAATATTACTGGAGAAGAAAAACACACCATTTATATTGAGGGTAATCCATATGATAGTAATATTGTATTTTTGAAGGACTTTGATGAGATTAAAGGTTCTTTTAAATTCTTGCATAAAGATTATCTCGGAAGTATCTTAGCAATCAGTGACGAGGAGGGCTATGCATTTGAACAACGGCATTTTGATGCTTGGGGAAATCTTACCCACCTGCTGCTCGGAACCAGTATAATTGCTGTAGGCAAAGCCAATATAGAAGAGACTTTAGAGATATTGGGAATAACACTTCTGACAGACAGAGGCTATACAGGACATGAGCATTTTACGGAAGTGGGTATCATCCACATGAATGGCAGATTGTATGATCCTCTGCTCAGAAGATTTCTGAATGCGGATGAAAATATCCAGGATCCATTCAACACCCAGATTTACAACAGATATGGATATGTGATGAATAATCCGATGATGTATAATGATCCCAATGGGGAGTTTGTATGGATTGCTGTAGGGGCTGTTATAGGTGGCTACTTAACAGGAGTAAAAGCTAATGGCTCATGGAATCCTGTAAAATGGAATTGGGGGGCAACTTGGGGGAAAATTGCAATGGGTGCTGCTGTAGGAGCATTTACCGGAGGAGTGGGTGCTGCAGTAGGCTCTGCTGCTCTTACCGCCGCCGCCGCTTCGGGAATACAGGGAGGCCTTTTAGGAGGGGCCATTGCCGGAGCATCCGGAGGAGCCGCTGCCGGAGCTATTAACGGCTTTGCCACTGCAGTAATGTTTGGGGAAGATGTAATAGAAGGAACCCTAATAGGTGGTTTGTCAGGAGCAGCTATAGGAGGTGCTGCAGGTGCAATTGCCGGAACAATAGGCCAAATTGCCCAAAATGCAAAAGCTGCTAGAATAGGTGCTCCACAAGGAACAATCTTAAAGGGTGCTCCTATTGCTACTGGTAGAAGTGCATGGACTTTAAACAATACTCCGAAAACTACAACAGTAGGAACAACACCTGGAAAAATACCTCCTATTGTAATTGGAGATATAGGAGTAGGAACCGCTGATGAAATTGTTGGCTATAATTTCGTTAATGAACAACCAGTTCCAATATATAAGGAAGGTCCCAAAGTTATCTATAAGGGAGAGTATACAGGTAAAACTATTAGTGAGGAAATGGTCAAAGTACGTCACCACACATCATATAAAGCTCTTAAAGGAATTAAGAAAAGTGGAACAATAAATGCATCTAGAGGTGAACCATTAGGAGTAGATGTAGAAGTTCAACCATTTTTAAAAGCAACTGAAGTTGAATTAGGCCAAGCAAATAAAGGATCATATATTGAGTTTTCTGTTCCAAAAAGTCAAGTAGGGCCACCTGCATCTAAAGGTATTGGAGGAAAAGGAAATGCAGGACGAATTGTAACCGGAGGTCCCCCATTAAAAATATCAGATTCTGCTCCAAAGTTTGTAAGATGGAATTGGCTAGGTCTTTAATTTTTTTATTATGAAAAATATTCAATTAAACTATTCACAACTACTGTTTTTATATGCATACTTAAGATCAATTGATCTTTCACTTGATAGAAACAAATGGACTACTTGGGATGAGCTTCAGGATTATTTTAAAAACATGATAGCACCTTCTCAAGTCGCACAATATCTTATTAATACTTTTAATTTACCCAAAACAGATTTTAAGAATTTTAATTTTATACCACAAAAAAAATCTTTACTTAATAGGCTAAGGCCAATTATATTTAAAACTTGTCCATTAAAGCAGGACGAAATCATATATTGTTGCAAACTCTTATTTCAATTTGATGAAGTACTCCATTCAGATATAAAAAAATACCATTTAGGGATTGAAAGAATAAGAATAGATATTGCTGAATACTATTCAAATATTTTAGGCCGAATGATATTATTGAATGATTTAGATAGACTGATGAAAATTGAACATTTTTGGCAAAGTGAGAAAATTGATATTTCTAAATTAGAAGAATTTATACCTAGCGATTTTGGATAAACCTATTATAGTTTTTAGGTAATAAAAATCATTCTTCAACGATAATGAGATGACTACCTCAAAATGGGGTAGTCATTCTTTTAAGTATTACTATAATCTTAATCTTGGGGCTTCCTAATCCCAATCCGGAATCATTTCCCGTTAAATGCAGACATCGTGTTATTTAATCCGGCAAATACGAAAGAAAGGCTGGCCTTGGAAAAGGTTTCAATTCTCTCCGGCAGTTTTTCCGACTCTTCTTCATTCCAGGTTCCGAGAACATAATCTACCTGTCGCCCAGCAGAAAAATCGGCAGAAATCCCAAAACGCAGTCTTGCATAGTTTTGAGTCTGCAATACTTCATTAATATTTTTTAATCCGTTATGCCCGGCATCTGAACCTTTCCCTTTCATTCTTAAAGTTCCGAAAGGAAGTGCAAGATCATCCGTTACAATCAATACATTTTCCAAAGGGATATTTTCTTTCTGCATCCAGTATTTCACAGCGTTTCCAGAAAGATTCATATAGGTATCCGGCTTAAGAACGAAAACTTTTCTGCCTTTGTATTTTCCTTCTGCCAGCCAGCCAAAGTTTGAGGTATTGAATGATACTTCAAGAGTTTCGGCTATTTTTTCAGCTACTTTAAAGCCTATATTGTGTCGTGTATTTTCATATTCTGAGCCTTTGTTACCAAGCCCAACGATTAAATATTTCATCAGAAATTTTTTGCAAAATTAAGAGATATAAAATAAAAAACTCAACCTTATGAAGGTTGAGTTTAAATATTTTTCAAAAAAGGTCTATTGTGGCTTATAAATATAATTTACACCATATCCTTTTGTCATATAAGTCTGAGGATCATAAACGTAGTTGGTACTCTTTACAATCGGGCTTGGAATAGGTGGCGTAAGATCTGTCACCGACCATCTCTTAGGATTGTTTGGAGATAAGATAAGGCTTTCTTTGTCATTGATTACAGTAGATAATAATCTTGAAATTTTATATACATGTGGAAGCAACGTGAAAGGGCTTACCTGATTATCATATGCATAATATTCATAGCTATATTTACCTGTAACAGGTCCATTTGGAGTACCACTCGTACCATTTATTTTGCCATAATATCTAACTACTTTAGATACATTGTCTCCCAGGTAGCTATATCCTGTTTTTGAGTAATCTGTAAACACAAAGTTGGTTCCGGCAGTATCCGGTCCGTTTCTCATAACAATAGAATCCAGCTTTCCTGTAGAAGTACTGTAAACTATTCTGTAAGATGATTTCTCTTTTCTCAATAATGTTTGAGGATTTGGAGTTGTTGCCGGAGGTACAATTGGAGGTCTTCTGAAAATAGAACGGTTTTCAGAAATAGTCTGTAATTTGTTATTATTTCCGTATGTAAATAATTGAGTATAAGAAACACTGTCTTTATCCAGTTTCCCGTTACCATCAAGATCAAGGAAACCATTAAAATTAATCTGGCTGATCTTATCACCACTGTACATGATATCTGTAACAGAGGCACTATCCTGAAGCACTTTAGTCACAAGAAGACCACTGTAGTGATATTCTGCCAAGGTATCTTTACTTGTAACCTCTCTATATAAAGCTCTTGGCCCGCTTAATCCTTCTGTAGTATTCAGGTCTAGTAGAGGATTTCCATCCTCATCCAATAAGCTTTTACAAGAATGTATTGTGGATAAACCTGCTATTAATATAATAAAATAGAAAATTCGTTTCATTTCCTGGTAATTGATTATTTTTTTGACAAATATAATTTTTTTTTGCTTAAAAATTATACGATTATTGATATTCTGGTTATGATTATTAGTAATAAACTACTCTCTTATAAATTTTTATAGAAATAAGTCAAATTCTGATTTTTCTCTAGAGTCGGGTACCCTTGGTTATCATAAGAATAACTTTGCGACGTATTCGTTGCAGAAGTAGGAGTCTGTATATATATTGATGTAGGGTTACTTGGCGACATTTTATAAAAATTGGCAGGATTCATTAAACTCTGCATCAGAAAATACAGGGAAGGAAGTGTAGAGAATGGGCTCTTTCTTCCGTCATAATTCTGGAAATTATACTTTGTAACTTTCGCTGTAGCCATATCAGGAGCTCCGTTGTTATCCAGGATTCCTTTAGAGCAGGTAACCTGAAAAATTTCATTCCCCGCATAGGTAAACACATACTCTATAAACTGATTATAAGCACTGATACCTCCTGCTTTTCTCTTTTCAAGAATTTTGGTCAACTTGTCTGTTGTAGCATCATAAGTGAAAGCATAGTCGCTTACATGAGACACAGCGGGAGTAGCCCCCGTTGCCGTACACGAAGCATTGTAAATTTTCTTTCCTGTTCCATCCGGAACAATATTAAATTCATAAGCAAGGCTGGTTGAGGCAGAGCTTACAAATTTCACTTTAGTAATATTTTTTTGGGTATACGTTATAGTACCTGTATAATATGCTGTAACAGTGGTTGCAGTCTCATCTCGGAATACAGACTGTTGTAAAGCCCCTGTACCTGCAGTGGTAACATACTCTTCACTGGAAACATTATTAACATTGATCTTTGTAAGAATTCTTTGAGGAGGGACACCCGGGTCCGGATCAGGAATAGATTCTGTAGGATCAGATGTAGTATTACATGCTGCCAGCAATCCTAGAAAAGCAATACCGGCAAACATTTTAAGAAAATAGTTTTTTACCATAGAGAGTTTTTTAGATTGTCCAAATATAATTCAATTTTCGATAATACACTCTACTTTATTCAAACAAATTCACAAGGAATAGAGTTAATAAACAAAAAATCTAAAAACATAACGTTTCTAGATTTCTATTTATTGTATTATCATGAAAATTAATAAGGTTGCAGCACAGATACATTTAAAGTAGACTGTGACATATCGCTATTCAGAAAGGTTGTATTCACCGCTCTTCCAATTCCTACTGTAGTTCCTGTAATGGATCTTTTTGAACACGCTACTTTAACGTTATATTTACTATTTGTATTAACAGCAAGACCGGCAAGAGTTGCATTCAGATTAAAAATCTTATACGTTCCGCTATCTCCAAGCAAAACGTCTGTTCTTACAGCTCGCAACTGATTATCTATAAATATCCCACATGCGAAACTGGCAGAACTGGTTCCTGTTTTCTGAACTGTAGTTTGAAAAGAAAAAGTGGCCTTGTTATTTGTACTGGTCACTATAAACGAATAATCAATTTCCGGAAGTGCTACCCATTTAGGTTCGTTGGAAACTTGGGTAGATATAGATTCTCCATCTGTATAAGAACTTGTTGATCCGTTATTGCCAGAAAAGCTAAGTCCCGTTTTATCTGACATTGTATTGACTGAGAATAATGACATACTTCCCTGCCCATCAGCAATTTTAATTGTTTTCCAATCGTTTGCTGCCATATCCGAATTATTATGCAGAATATCTCCTGCGGATCCAGCAGATCCTTTCAAAAGGTCGGTTCCTCCTGTTCTTAATTCATTTCTGACATTTAAGTCTCCATTCACATCCAATGTATTGGTTGGAGCTGGAGTATTAATACCCACTTGTGCGTTAACAGCAATAGCTAAGAGAACAGTGGTTACAATTCCTATTTTTTTCATAATCTGCTTAGTTAATAACTGAGTTAAACGTCTGTGGAACTTCATACACATCTACTTTAAGAGACGATTGCGCAATAAAGCTGTTGATATTGGTTGCTCCGGAAGCATTGGTCCCTATCGCAAGGGAAATACCTGAAGCATCATATGATCCCAGTCTTGTACAGGCAACGCTTACAGAGTGATCTCCTTTAGAAAGGTTTTCTACAATTCCAATCTGAGTATGGGTAATGAAAGGAAAAGAAGCATTGTTAGCTTTAATGTTTCTTTGTCTCAAATTCACGAGTTTATTATCTACAAAAATTCCACAGGCATAGTCTATTGAACTATCCTGAGGATTAGTACCGCTACCCACCGCTGCAAAACTGGCATGTACTACGGTTTCAAAAAGGAAATACGCTTTACTTTCAGTACTGAAAACACTGATCGTTTGTGAAAGCCCGTCAATTTTTTTAAATTTTGTAAACGTACTATAATCTTTTCCTTTAGTAAATGCAGCTCCTCTACCTCCATAGGTTATCGAAGAATCATCACTATTGGCAAATGTTGTTCCTACTTTATCAGAAAAAGAGTTGTTATAGATCAGGTAAAATTTATTAGCTTCATATTCCGGGATACGGAGAGATTTCCAAGCTGGTGGAAGTCCTTCCCCTTGGGAAACAAGTAACTGGTCATTACTCCCTTGATAAACAGAATTATTAGCATCAAAAACAGCAATTTTATTTCTGAAATTAACATCACCATTCACATCCAGCTTTGCTTGCGGAGCTTCAGTTTTGATTCCTACTTGAGCCGACAATAACAGTCCCGTTGCAAGAAACAAAGTTGATAGTATTTTTTTCATCGTTTGATTAATTTTTATAAGTCACAAATTCAATAACGTCTACCTTCATGTCAGATTCCAGCGTGAATGCATTGGAAACTCCATTCGATCCTTCTACATTACGTCCTATTGCAAATTGTGCGTTGGTATTGGAAGTATCAATTTTTCTGCAGGCAATCTCCACTTTGTGAGGACCCACAGGAACATTCTGTTCTGTATAATTCAGGGTGAAAATATAATCTAAAAGCCCCAGCTTCCCGGAGTTATTGTTAGATGCAATTCTATCAGGACGTACTGCTACCAGTAAACCGTTTCTAAAAACCCCGCAGGTAAACCTTACGCTTTCAGGTGTTGCTGTTGCAGAAGCTTTTATTTCTACTCCTGTCTGAAACTGATAAGTAAGCCTGTTTTTTGCGTTTTTGATTGTAAAATTGGTTTCAAGATTAGAAATCTTTACCCATTTACCTTTCGAAACATCTGTGATATTGTCGCCAACACTGTTTTTGTAAACAATGTCAGTGGAAGTGGCATCAGGAAGATTCGTGATACCTGTTTGATCTGAAGACAAATATGAATTAATTAATTTATACTGTCCCTCTTCTATAAAGGAAACATTCAAAGTTTTCCAGACAGGTGGCAGTCCTTCTCCTTGAGAAACTAAAACCTGACCGTTCAATCCGGCGCTTCCAACCTGAGTTGAAGTTCCGCCTACTCTAAGCTCTTTTCGTAAGGTAGTTTTACCATTTACGTCGAGACTAGACTTTGGTTTGGGAGTCCCGATTCCCACCTGAGCGTTAAGATTGAAGGACAAAAGTCCAATAACGCTGCAATATATAGTTTTTTTCATAATGAGGACTGCAAAGGTACAAATTGAAGTCCACAAAATTCCAGTTATATATTCATAATACTATAGAAATAAACGCATTAGAGGATAGAATTAATCACACATAAAAGTAGAATTATTTCGACATAACTCCACTTTTTCTGTTCATAAAAAAATATACAACGTTCCAAACCCTTACTGTGTCGAACATTACGGATTAATTTTAATCAATAAAAAGTGAGTTTAGGGACTTAAAAAGGGCTTTAATTCCCTTAAAAAGGAATATTACAAGACAAAAAGCTGATAACAATCATAAAAAAACATATAAAAACTTAAAATTTTATATGTTTTTCCTGATTTTACGAAAAATTTTATTTCCTATTAAAACAAACGTTAATTATGTTCAATAATGGCTTTTAGAAGCATATTCACCTCATCTACATTTTTCACCCTTTCTTTTCTCATCATAAGCTGGTTACCTTCTTTGCCGGACTTTTCTTTAAGTTGGGCTTCTGCAGGATTTCTGGTAAGATAGTTAATGATATGCCTGAATCGGTCTGTCTGATAGAATTTGTCCTGAGGATTACCTGGAAAATACCCTAAAAACACACCGTTTTTCATTACGATCTTTTCAAAACCGATATCTGCTGCAAGCCACTTCAGGGAAACGCTCTTCAAAAGATTCACAGCTTCTTTAGGTAAAGCTCCGAAACGGTCGATAAGTTCAAGTTCAAACTGATGAAGATCTGCTTCATTATTAATTTCTGCAATTTTCTGATATAGTAAGAGTCTTTCTTCTGTATTGGAGATATATGAATCGGGCAGCATCAGTTCTAAGTCTGTATCAATATTTACATCTTTCACAGATTTGAAAAGCTTCTGTCTGTCTTCTTCATTTTCGAACAGATTTTCAAACTCAACGTCATCTTTTAATTCTTCAAGAGCTTCCTGCATCAATTTCTGATAGGTTTCAAATCCCATCTCATTAATAAATCCGCTTTGCTCTGCTCCTAACAAGTCACCTGCTCCACGAATCTCCAAATCTTTCATTGCAATCTGGAATCCGCTTCCCAGATCAGAAAACTGTTCAATCGCTTCCAGACGTTTTCTTGCATCCGAAGTCATCATGTCATACGGTGACGTAATCAGGTAACAGAAGGCTTTTCTGTTGCTTCGTCCTACTCTTCCACGCATCTGGTGAAGATCTGCCATTCCAAATCTTTGAGCATCGTTGATGAAAATTGTATTCGCATTTGGAACATCCACACCACTTTCTACAATGGTAGTGGAAACCAAAACGTCATACTTACCGTCCATAAAGTCAAGAACGTTTTTCTCCAACTGCTTGCCTTCCATTTGGCCGTGCCCAGTAATTACTCTTGCATCCGGAACCAGTCTCTGAATAAGCCCTGCAATATCTTTAAGGTTCTCTATTCTATTATTAATAAAGTATACCTGACCGTCTCTTTGAAGTTCGTAAGAAACAGCATCACGAAGTGTTTCTTCATTAAATCCTATCAACTGTGTATCTACCGGCTGTCTGTTTGGCGGTGGTGTTTTTATAACAGATAAATCTCTGGCCGCCATCAATGAGAACTGCAATGTTCTTGGAATTGGAGTAGCCGTTAATGTGAGCGTATCTACATTATTTTTTAAAGTCTTCAATTTATCTTTTACAGAAACTCCAAATTTGTGTTCTTCATCAATAATCAACAAACCAAGATCTTTAAACTTAACAGAACTGCTGACCAACTGATGGGTTCCTATTATAATATCTACTTTTCCGTTCTTCAGATCTTCTAAAGTTTCGGATTTCTGTTTAGCTGTTCTAAAACGATTGACATAGGAAACATTCACAGGAAAATCTTTAAGTCTTTCTTTAAAGCTTCTATAATGCTGGAATGCTAAAATGGTTGTCGGCACCAATAAAGCAACCTGTTTTCCATCTGTTGCCGCTTTAAAAGCAGCACGAATGGCAACTTCTGTTTTACCAAAACCTACATCTCCACAAACCAATCGATCCATCACCGTATCGGCTTCCATATCTTTTTTCACATCGAAAGTTGCCTTTTCCTGGTCTGGAGTATCTTCATAAATAAAGCTTGCTTCAAGCTCATTCTGCAGATAAGAATCGGGCGTAAAAGCAAACCCTTTTGCCGTTTTTCTTTGCGCATACAACCTGATAAGGTCGAAAGCAATTTGTTTTACCTTAGCCTTTGTTTTTTGTTTTAATGATTTCCAGGTTGGAGATCCCAGCTTACTCAAAACAATCTCTCTGCCATCCGGCCCGTTATATTTCGATATTTTATGAAGTGAATGAATACTCACGTACAACAAGTCCCCATTTTTATAGGTAAGCTTAAAACATTCCTGGATTTTACCGTCGTTATTAACCTTTACAAGACCCATAAATTTTCCAATCCCGTGGTCTATGTGAGCAATGTAGTCCCCAATTTTCAAGGACATCAGATCTTTCAGGGTAAGCTGCTCTGATTTTGCAAAAGTATTTTTTGCTTTGTACCTTTGATAACGGTCGAAGATCTGGTGATCTGTATACATAAGCAATTTGTGGCCATGGTCTACAAATCCCTCATGCAGTTCAGATTTAAAACTTTTAAAAGGAAGTTCATGCTCCAGCTCTTCAAAGATAGATTCCAGTCTTTCTTTCTGCTTCTCTGTTGAAAAAGAAATCCAGGTTTCAAATCCGTCTTTTTGTTTTTCCTCGATATCTTCTATCAGCAATTCAAAATTTTTATGGAAAGAGGGCTGTGGAATTTGCTCTAACTTTATTTCGGTAATTTCTTTCAATCCTTCGATCACTACTCCACCGAAATCAATGGTTTTGAATTTCTTATAATCAAACAGAAACTCCTGATCGGAGATAAAAAGTTCCTGAGGTCTTTTATGAGCAATATCTTTGCTTAAAGTATCATACTTTTCCAGCGACTTCTCATAGAATGTTCTGATCTTCTGCATTCCTACCATTCCGTTTTTGGAAACTACGTAGCTTTCTTTCGGTAATAATTGCAATAATGAAACTCTGGTTCCTGTCACAGAAAAATTCATGTTGGAAACCAATTGAAATTCTTTTACCTTTTCTACGGAAAGCTGTGTTTCTATATCGAAGGTTTTAATACTTTCCACTTCATTCCCAAAGAAAGTAATCCTGTAAGGTTTTTCGTAGGAATAAGAAAATACGTCTACAATTCCTCCTCTCACAGAAAACTCTCCAGGTTCTGAAACGAAATCAGCCTGTTGAAAATGATAATGAGTAAGTAATTCATCCACAAAGTCAAAATCAAGCTGATCTCCTACTTTTATATGATGGGAAATGGCTTTGAAATCTTCTTTCTTCAATACTTTTTCCGATAAAGCACCTGCATAGGCTACAATAACTTTGGGAGAACGTCCGGAATTGATTTTATTCAACACTTCTGTGCGCAGTACCAGATTAGCATTCTGCGTTTTTTCAACCTGATAGGGTTCCATATGAGTAGCGGGAAAATACAGTACTTTTTCTTTTCCAAGCAGGTCTTCCATTTCGGTATTGGCATACAAAGCATCTTCCTTATCATCTACGAGATAAAGAATATTCTTCTTCTGAACCAAAAAAAGTTCAGCCACAAAAATAGAAACCGCCGATCCGGCACTTCCCTTTACAGCAATATGCTGATTGTTTTCTAACTGTGTAAAAATTTCTTTTCCGAATTCTTTCTGCAACAGATCTGGAAGAAACTTTTCCTTGATGGATTTTAACTGCATAGATAGTGATGGTATAAACAACGAAATCGATTTCGGGAGTTTTCCGAAACCGTTCATGCTTTACAAAGGTACGGATATTTTTTTCTTAGTCTAAAAAAGTGGGAGACTTTACGCTTTAGAATGAAGGACTTAGTATAGAATTTCTTAATATTTCATTAATTTATCTAATAACCTGTTAAAAAAAATCAATTCTCTCCGCTCGGCATAATGTTTGGGATTCCCAAGATTACCAACATCAAAATATAATATTATGAAAAAGACAATTAAAATCTCAGGAGTGCTTATGCTTCTGTTTTTTACAGCATTTTTTATTTCGTCATGCAGCAGAGATGATGATCCTACCAATAATGATTTCTTTGCAGGAACCTACAAAGGGAGTATTTCTTATAAAGATGGAGGATCTACTACGATAAGTACCGATAACGGAAGTGTATTTGTAACTAAGATTGCAAGTGGCACCAAATACAATTTCGGTTTTTCAAATGGAATTCCCGATCTCAACGGAGTTGAATTTGAGCAGAAAGGAGATCATACACTTGTAATGATTGGTTCAAATGGAACCTCTTATATAAGAATTGATAATAACGAATTAAAAATTCTGTATATAAAAGACGGCAAAACCTGGACCGCCAACTGTACGCGATAAACATTCTAATTCATATCATAAGAAAGCCTGTTTTCAATTTCTGGAACAGGCTTTTTTATTGCCTTACAGTACCTTTAATTTTTTTTTAATCTGTAATAAACTTTCGTAAAGTTTACATTCACTTATTTTCTAGCCTGCTTTTTGCATATCTTTATTCAACAAAAACAAACAATATAATCCCTATGAAAAAATTATTATCTGCAATGTCATTAGTCTTAGGATTAGGACTTGCAACTGCTCAGCAGACTGCTCCCGCTACAACTTCTACACCACACCCAACGGCAAAAACAGTAAAAGCTACTAAGCCGGCAGAAGTAAAAGCAGCAAAACCAGCCGCCACTAAGGCAGCAAAACCAGCTGAAGTAAAACCGGCTCAGCCAGCTGCCAAAATGAAAAAAGACGGTACTCCGGATAAAAGATACAAAGACAACAAGCATCTGAAAAAAGATGGTACTCCGGACAAAAGGTATAAAGAAAACAAATAAGCACAACATTAACATATAGTTGTTATTTTCATAATCAAATTTCGATAAGCCGATGAACTTGTTTCATCGGTTTTTTTATGTGAAGCTTTATAAAAAATGATTCCAGATTCTCTACTTATTTATAAATTTGGACCATGTTAAACTTCTTCAAGAAAAATGCGGCACTTATTTGGGCAAAGAAACATGTTCAAAAAGCGGAGGAATTCAAAAAAAATGCAGAAAAGAACCAGGAAGATCTGCTATTGTCACTTGTTGGAACAGCTCAGAAAACACTTTTTGGGCGGGAGCATGATTTTGAAAATATTCATTCTGTAAAAGAATTTCAGGAGAGAGTTCCCATCGCTGACTATGAAGATCTTAAACCTTATATTGAAAGAGTAAAAAAAGGACAGGCTAATATTCTCTGGACAGAAACTCCTGAATATTTTGCAAAAACTTCAGGAACAACTTCCGGGTCTAAATACATTCCGATTTCTAAGGAAGGAATGCCTTTTCAAATCGCAGGTGCTCAGAGTGCTCTTTTTCATTATATCAGCAAGAAAGGAAATGCTGATTTTGTCAACGGAAAAATGATCTTTCTTCAGGGAAGTCCCGAACTGGAAGAAGTTTTTGGGATAAAAACAGGAAGATTATCCGGTATTGTGGCGCATCACATTCCAAATTACCTTCAAAAAAACCGGCTTCCAAGCTGGGAAACCAACATCATGGAAGATTGGGAAGCCAAAGTAGATAAAATCATCGAAGAAACGGAAAAAGAAAACATGACTCTTATTTCCGGAATTCCACCATGGCTTATCATGTATTTTGAAAAACTGACGGAAAAACATGGTAAAAAGATCAAACAGCTTTTTCCTAATCTCCAACTTATTGTAACAGGAGGTGTCAATTATGAGCCATACCGAGACAAAATGGAAGATCTGTTGGGTGGCACGGTAGATATCATACAAACATTTCCTGCTTCTGAAGGTTTTTTTGCCTTTCAGGACGATTATACCAAAGAAGGACTACTATTATTGACCAATCATGGGATTTTCTATGAATTTATTCCGCTGGAAGAATATGGTAAGCCTGATGCGAGAAGGTTAACTTTAAAAGACATTGAACTGAACAAAGATTATGCATTGATCCTGACCACCAATTCAGGTTTATGGGCCTATTCTATCGGTGATGTTGTAAGATTCATCAATAAAAATCCTTACAGGGTTCTGGTAAGTGGAAGAACGAAGCATTTTACTTCTGCTTTTGGAGAGCACGTAATTGCTTTCGAGGTGGAAGAAGCCATGAAAGCCACTCTTGAGAAATATCCGGCACAGATTACAGAATTCCATCTTGCTCCGCAGGTAAATCCGACAGAGGGACTTCCCTATCATGAATGGCTGATTGAGTTTGAAAAAGAACCGGAAAGCCTGGAGCTCTTCACAAACGAGCTGGATGACCAACTTAGGGCTAGAAACACCTATTATGATGATCTTATCTCCGGCAATATTCTTCAGAAACTCCATATTACGGGATTGAAAAAGAATGCCTTCCACGAATATGCAAAATCTCAGGGAAAATTGGGAGGCCAAAACAAGACACCAAGATTGGCAAATGACAGAAAAGTTGCCGATCTCTTAGAAATTTACAAACTTTAATCATATTTTTTCAATTCCAAAAACGTATATTCGAAAAAAATTATAAATTTGAAAAACTAAACGAAAATAATGAAAGCATCTGTACTGTTGAAATCGTCTTTATTAACATCTTTATTTGTCATTACATCTTGTGCTACTACAAAATACAGCGAGGATATTTCAAAAAACAACTATTCTAACCTGGAAGCAGGGAAAGTATATAAGGTTACCATGAGAGATGGTTCTCCTCAACAGAAAATACTTTTCAGAAACATTGTTGGGGATAATATTGTAGGTACAGCCGGCAAAAAAGACAGTACAGAAGTAATTATTCCTAAATCTAAAGTAGCTGCAGTGAAAGACAGAAGAAAAGCAAGAATTGCCGCGGGAGCTACCATCATTGGAGCAGCAGGTGTTGCGGCTATTGTTCTGAGTTCTACAAGAGCAGACTAAAATAGATTTTATCTTTCGGAACATATTTAATATATCTTTTAAAAATCAACATATGAATAGCCTTAAATAAATTTTTAGGGCTATTTTTGCTCATGATTTCCTTTACCCCGTTACAAACCTTACAAAATGTTGAGTTCAGAAATCTTCTCACCGGGAGATTTTTTATAGTTTTAGCTTTCAGAATGCTGGCCACGCTACTAGGATGGTGGGTATATCAGTTAACAAAAGATCCTTTTTCAATAGGTCTGATAGGCCTTTCAGAGGTTATTCCTGCTGTAAGCTGTGCCTTGTATGCTGGTCACGTTATTGACATGAATGAAAAAAAGAGGTTACTTCTTATTTGTAACTATGCTTATATATTCCTTATCGGACTTCTTCTTATTCCGGCCTTCCTAAATGTAGAAATGCACTTTACAGGACATCAGATTACCTACTTTATTTATGGAGTGATCTTTTTCACAGGAATTGCAAGAGCTTTTATTGGGCCCATCGTTCCTTCTATGATTCCTAGAATTGTAAAGAAAGAGAATCTTCCGAATGCAGTTACTCTCAACCAAGCCACTTTCCTGATCTCTTCCGTTTGCGGACATGCTATTGGCGGTCTTCTTATCGGCTTCTTCAGTGTAAAATGGACCCTTGTTGTGATTCTTTGTCTGATATTTGTTGCTTCTTTATTTTTCTGGCAGCTGAACAAACAACATTCTGAATACAAAAAGGAAACGGTGAATGTTGTAGATAGTATGCGTGAAGGAATTTCCTATATTTTTAAAACTAAAGAAATTCTGGGAGCTCTATGTCTTGATATGTTTGCAGTACTTTTCGGAGGTGCAGTGGCGATGATTCCAGTGTTTGCAACGGACATTTTAAAATCCGGAGCTGAAGGTTTTGGTTTACTGAACGCAGCTTCCGATATAGGTTCCATGTGTATCATCACTATTCTTTCTATTGTTCCGCTTAGAAAAAACCAGGGTAAAGTGCTTCTTGCTGTTGTTACAGGATTTGGTCTTTGTATCATAGGATTTGGTCTATCCAAATTATACTGGCTTTCTTTTATGTTCCTTGTGATGAGTGGAATGCTGGATGGTATTTCTGTAGTGATCAGAGGAACCATTGTACAGTTAAAAACTCCGGATCACATCAGAGGGCGAGTATTGAGTGTCAATTCAATCTTCATTATGTCTAGTAATGAAATGGGACAGTTTGAAAGTGGACTTATGGCGAAAGCACTTGGCGTTGTACGCTCTGTAATATTTGGAGGCTGTATGACTGTTTTGGTTGCTTTAACCGTGGCAGCAACCAACCCGAAATTGAGAAAAATGCAATATTAATAGCTAAAATAGTTCTTATAAGTCAGTTTTTGACTGAAAAAAGACCTCTTAATTGCATTAAGAGGTCTTTTTTTTATTGAATAAATCATCGGTTTTTTCTGAACCTAAAATCATTTCCGTCTACAAAACTCATTATAAGTCAACATCTTCAATCTGACATCTTATTTTCATTCTGAGCAAAAACAGTCTTTTTTTCTTATTTAATTCAAAATCTGCATTAAAAATCATATTACAACCTACAATTTGAAAATTTAACAGATACAAACTCCAAGTCAGAAAGATTGGAAATTTAGGCAACAATGTCTTTATTTTATTAAATATATGACAAAACCTTCAATTTAACTTTAATAATTTTTTATATTTGCTTTATAAAAAATCCCCTTCTATGAATAAACTTTTATTAATTCTAAGCTTTTGCATAATAAGCTGTTGGGCCAACGCTCAGAGCTTTACTGACAAAGCTCTCACACAGGCTGTTTCACAGCTCAACAGTTCAAAAACAGCGAACGATTACGATAATCTTTTCACTAAATTTTCAGGCTCTAAAACTTCTGAAAAATGGTCGGCAAATTACTACGCTGCTGTTGCTTTGTATCTTAAAAATGAATTACTGCTAAAAACTTCTCCTGGGCAGAACCTTATTGAAACGAATGCACTTGCCAGAAAAATAGCAACAGGAATATGGACTTCTCAACGAGATAACGCTGAGATTAACACTTTAATCGGACTTCTTCATTTTCAAAAAATACAGTTGAATGATACTCCTAATCTTCAGCAGGATATGGATGTTATTTCCCAAAGTATTACAAAAGCAGAAGCAGGATCTCCAAACAATCCAAGACTTGCTATTTTGAAAGCAAGATTGAAAGAAAAGACAGGAGATAAAGCAGCCGCGGACCTTTTATTCCAAAAGGCCTCCAACGAACTGCAAGGTCAGAATTCAGGTACAGCAACTCCGACATGGGGAAAGCAATTATTACCATCGTCTAAATAGCCAATAGGTTTTTAATTTAAAGTGATCAAAATGAAAAAATATATACTTCTTTTTCTATTTTTCATAGCACAAATGGCTCTTGCACAACAGGATTGTGTAACTGCTATCCCAATATGTAGTGATGCAGCCATCACTCGTACCCCTAACGGCTGGGGTAATGTTCACGAAGGTGAAGTGGGTTGCCTTACGCCTTCTACAGGTTCTACTACTCAAGGAGAGAGTAACTCTATATGGCTTACTTTCACTATCGAAACAGCAGGAACTTTAACTTTTGTAGTTACTCCTACCGGACCGAATGCTACCGGTATTGATTATGACTTTGCATTATTTGGTCCCAACCATAATTGTTCGAATTTAAAAGCTGATCCATTGCGTTGTTCATATGCTGGAATCAACTCAACGATTGTAAATCCTACTGGTCTTAACATGACTTCTACTGACCTTAGCGAAGGTGGTGGTGGAGACGGTTTTGTAAAATACATCGATGTACTTCCGGGACAGATATATCATTTACTTTTAAACAACTATTCTACACAGATTGCACCGTTCACTTTAACTTTTGGAGGAACGGCTAAATTGCTTACTCCTTTTGATCATAATTCTACTCACACTTATCAGCCTAATCCATTTATAGAGCCAGGACCAACTCAAAATGGAGAGATTCCGGTGTGTGGAGCTATTGTGAACTATGATTTTGCAACGCTTTCAACTCAAATCATCAATGCAAACCCTAACTTCATTGTAAAATATTATGCGTCTGCGACTGATGCTGTTGATGATATCAACCCAATTACAGCCCCTACCAACATCAATGTAGCCAATACATATACTTATGCAATCAGCTACGTTGATCCTAATAGCCCTACAAGCTTCCTAAACCAGTGTAGAGAGTATGGGCAGATCAAATTCCTTGATAAATCGTTTACCCTTAACCCTGCCTCGCTTACTTCATGTAGCAACAACGGCTCGGGTACAGCTTTATATGATTTGTCAACAGCTACTGTTGGAGCACTTCCTGTTCATGTTTTGCAGTATTATCCATCAATGTATGATCTTACTCACGGAACAAATGAAATTACAAACCCTTATATGTATGTTTCGGCAGAAGGATCTGTTTTTGTAAAGGCGACTAATGAGTTCGGATGTACTGCTACAGCTGAAATTACACTGAAATTTTATCCTTTGGTTACAGCTACAGATGCTTCTATAAGATCATGTTTTATAGAATCTAATCCTTCTACCGCTTTATTTAACCTTGGAAATGCTTCTGTAACGAGCCCAACAGCCACTACAACTAAAAGATATTTCCCATCTTTAACAGATGCTATTGATGCTACCAACGAAATTTTAAATTTCAATGCGTATATTGCCCCAAGCGGATTTGTATATGTAAGAGTATCTGATGCACGTGGATGTTATACGATTGCAAAAATTACTTTAACAGTAATTGCCCCTGTAACGTCAAGTGTATTGAAAGATAAAATTATCTGTATGGAAGATACTACCACTTTAGATGCAGGGCCTGGTTTCAAAAGCTACGAATGGAGCACCGGAGCTACAACTCAATCTATTTCAAAGGTAGGCGTAGGAACTTACTGGGTGAAACTGAAAACAGGAGATTGCGTTGCCACTCAAAAGGTAACAATATATCCTTCTGAGCAACCTGTGGTAAATGGTATTGACGTATCCAACACAACTCTTACCGTAAATGTTATAGGAGGAACTCCAGACTACCAATATTCTATGGATAAAATATTGTGGCAGAATTCCAATACATTCACTAATATTGCAAGAGGGACTTATACAGTATACGTGAAAGATGCTTATGACTGCGACCCTATCGAAGTTACAGTAGTCGTTCCTAATCTGGTAAACCTGATCACGCCAAATGGTGATGGAGTAAATGATGTAGTAGACTATTCTGCATTAGCGGGTAAACAAAACCTTGTTTTAAGTATCTTTGACAGATATGGAACAAAGATCCACCAAGGTGATAAAACCAATGGATACAAGTGGGACGGTACTATTGCAGGGAAAAAAATATCTACAGGTACCTATTGGTATTCTGTATCATGGAATGAAAACAACAAAAAGAACACTCCTTTCAAATTCTCAGGATGGATTGTTGTAAAAAACAGAGAATAACCTATTGATATCCATAAAAAGCCGCTTCGGTGGCTTTTTATGTAACATCAAATAATGATAAAAAATTTATTTTTCTTCAAAATTTGTTTCACAAAAATCGTTTAAACAATGAAAAAAATACTACTTCTTTTTATTTTATTGATAACACAAGTGGTCTATTCGCAGTCAGATTGTATCTCAGCAATTCCCATCTGTGGTAATTCTGACATTTCTTACACCCCTTCAGGCCCAGGGAATATCATAGAAATTCTTAACCAAAATGGGGGATGTCTTAGTACCAATGAGAGATATACCGTTTGGTACACTTTTACTGTATCCACACCCGGTACACTTGCATTTACCATAAAACCTAATAACCAGGGAGATGATTACGATTTTGCAGTCTACGGTCCAACAACAGACGGTTGTAATTCTTTACAGAACGCAGCCCATGTCTTTGTACAGCCAATAAGATGTAACTATAGTGGTACTCCGGGAGATACAGGTCTTGACCTTACGCTGGCTCCACCTGCAGTATTTCCTCCCAACACAGCCAATATGAATAATGGTAAATGGAGTCCTTACATGAATGTATTAGCAGGTCAAACTTATTACTTGGTTATCGATAACTTCAGTAGATCTGTTAATGGGTTCTCTATGGAATGGACAGGTACTGCAAGTTTAAGTTCTGCATTCAACAATCCTGTGCTTGCTCCTAATCCATTTATTCCTCCAGGAATTCAGTCTACCGACACCAACGAGCCTAGTAAAGTAATGGTTTGTGGACTTCCTACTCAATTTGATTTCAGTACTTTGAGCGCTGCAATTATCAATGGAAACAGCCCTGACTTCAGCGTAAGCTACCACAAAACGGTAAATGACGCTCTTACAGGGGAAAATGCACTTACAACAGCTTTAGTAGATGGTACTACAATATATTTTTACAGAATTGTATACCGAGACCCCACTAACCCGAACAACCCTATCAACGGATGTTTTATTACCGGCAAGTTTAAATTTGTCAACGCAAGTATTACAGCTAATTCCGCTACTTTATATTCTTGTAATAATAACGGAGCCGGAACTGCACAATATGATCTGACTTCAGCAAATGTTTTTGGAGGCACAGGAGCAACCATTAAATATTATACTTCTATAGCAGACATGAATGCAGGAATTAATGAAATTGTTAATCCTACAAACTATGTTTCACCAGAAACAACGATATACGTAAAAGTGGTTTCTTCTTTTGGATGTATTGCAACAACAACAATCAAACTGCTATTCAATCCTGTTGTTGTTATCAAAGATGCGACACTTGAAAACTGTTATATTGAAGACGATGTTACCCGTTCAACCTTTGACCTTTCCAAAGCCACAATTGGACTACCAGTACCGTTGCCAACAGGAATGATTGTAAAATACTACAAAACAGTTGCGGATGCATTGGCTCAAACTAATACAATTACAACACCATTAAACTACCTTACAGCAACGACTACAGTATACGTAAGAGTAGATAATGACAAGCAGTGTTATGCTATTTCTAAAATTGTATTGAAGGTATTGCCTCCTATACAATCTGCAGTGCTGAAAGACAAGATAATCTGTCCGGAAGGTAAAACAACCCTAGACGCAGGTCCTGGATTTGACAGCTACGAATGGAGTACTGGAGCTACAACACAAGCCATCAACAACGTGAGCGTTGGAGTATATTGGGTAAAACTTCAGACTGGAAAATGTTTCACTCTTCAGGAAGTACGTGTAAAACCGACAGCTCAACCAGTTGTTTCAGGAATTGAAATCACAAACAATAATATCGCGATTAAAGTTACAGGTGGAGTTCCTCCATACAAATATTCAATTGACGGTATCACTTGGCAAGATTCTAATACCTTCACAGGACTTCCAAGAGGAGAGAATGTGGTATATGTAAAAGATACTTATAACTGTACACCGGTTCAGGTTTCAATTACAGTTCCTAACCTTATCAATGCGATTACTCCAAACGGAGATAACATCAATGACGTAATCGACTATTCTGCATTAGCTTATAAGAAAAACCTTGTCTTCATTGTATATGACAGATACGGTAACAAACTTCACGAAGCGAATCAAATGAGAAACTTCACATGGGACGGAACTGCCTTCGGTAAGAGAATTCCAACAGGAACTTACTGGTACACGATTTCATGGAACGAAAACAATAAAAACAGTACCGAAACTAAATACTCAGGATGGGTATTGGTAAAAAATAAAAACTAAGTTTTAACTTCATATTTTA
Organism: Chryseobacterium sp. Mn2064; assembly: GCF_049319685.1. Taxonomy (NCBI): domain Bacteria; kingdom Pseudomonadati; phylum Bacteroidota; class Flavobacteriia; order Flavobacteriales; family Weeksellaceae; genus Chryseobacterium; species Chryseobacterium sp. Mn2064. The sequence goes on along the minus strand of NZ_JBMOUE010000004.1, from coordinate 279,422 downwards.
AAAATCACCTCAGACCGAGGTGATTTTTTTATCAACATATACAACCTTCTATTGACAGTATCTTCCGAAAGACTGCTAATAATTTGTTGAATACTATTTTTTTATTATTTTTTAAATAAGCTATCTTTGCACCATGGCTCAAAAAGAAACATTATCATCCCTAACACACGGAAACTTTGCAAAAGAACTGTCTATTGCGGATGGAAAAATGCCTCCCAATGCAGTAGATTTTGAAAGACTTGTAATCGGAACTTTTTTGATTGATAAAAAAGGTCTTGATCATTCTATTGACCTATTAACTGCTGAAGTATTTTACGATCCCAGACATCAGGTCATATTCTCTACCATCTTAAAACTTTATGAAGGTAACCATCCGGTCGACTTAATGACCATAATTCAGGATCTGAAAAAAGAAGATAAACTGAGTCAAGCAGGAGGAGACCATTACATCATTGATCTTACCATGGGGGTGAGTTCATCTGCCCATATTGAATATCACGTACGTGTTATTCTTGAAAAATATATTTTAAGAAGCCTTATCAATGTTTCTGCCAACGTTATCGATTCTTCTTACAAAGAATCTACCGATGTTTTTGAACTGTTGGACAAAGCCGAACAATCTTTCTTTGAAATCACCAACGGAACCATCAAAAAAGGATTCGATACTGCCAACTCATTGGTAAAACAGGCTATTGATACCATTAAATCATTAAAAGATAAACAGGGACTTTCGGGAGTACCTTCTGGATTCCGAGATATAGATAAGGAAACCGGTGGATGGCAAAATTCTGACCTCATCATTATTGCAGCCCGTCCGGCGATGGGTAAAACAGCATTCCTTCTTTCTATGGCGAGAAATATTGCAGTAGGACACAAAATTCCAATGGCACTATTCTCTCTCGAGATGGCTTCCGTACAGCTTATCACCAGAATGATCGCTTCGGAAACAAAAATTTCTTCCGAAAAACTGAGAAAAGGAACTTTGGATGATGAGGAATGGCAAAGACTATTCTCCAATGTATCTGAATTGGAAAACGCTCCATTATATATTGATGAAACACCTTCCCTTTCCATCTTTGACTTCCGTGCAAAATGCCGAAGATTGGTAATGCAGCATGGGGTGAGACTAATCATGGTTGACTACCTTCAGCTAATGACAGCTGGTAGCAGTAACGGAAAAGGAGTTGGAAACCGTGAGCAGGAAATTTCCATGATCTCCCGTTCATTAAAAGCTATTGCCAAAGAACTTAACGTTCCGGTGATCGCACTTTCACAGCTTTCAAGAAGTGTGGAGGCCCGTCCTGGAAAAAGACCTCAGCTTTCAGATCTAAGGGAATCGGGAGCAATTGAGCAGGATGCCGATATTGTATCATTCATCTTTAGACCGGAATATTATAAAATTACCGTTTGGGACAATGATGAAGAAGGACAGGAAACTTCTACAGAAAACCAAGCCGAACTTATCATCGCAAAACATAGAAATGGTGCTACGGCCGATGTTCGGTTATCTTTCTTAAAACATTTCGCAAAATTCGGAGATATTGAAGCAGCCTTTGATGGTGGCGCAGGAGGAGGATATCCTTCCAATTTCGGAGAGCCGAGCGGATTTGATAAAATAAAGACAACTATTCAACCTGGAGCAGCATTTGATCTTCCGGACAGTTCGAAGCTTTCCGGCTCATCTATGAATGACTTTGACGATGATGACGATTTTCCTTTCTAAATCATAGAATATAACCTCATCTAATTTTACAAACAGGTTTGAAAATCGAAATTTATACAGACGGAGCTTGCAGCGGAAATCCCGGAAAAGGAGGATATGGAATTCTCATGCGTGTACCGGAAAAGAATTATCAGAAAACATTTTCCAAAGGTTTCCGAAAAACGACCAACAACAGAATGGAACTTCTGGCTGTGATTACCGCTTTGGAAAAATTGAAATCAACAGAAAATGACATTCATGTGTATACGGACAGCAAGTATGTGTCTGATGCCATCAACCAAAACTGGATTTCTGGATGGATCAAAAGAGGATGGAAGAATGTAAAGAACCAAGATCTCTGGAAAAGATTCGTGGAACTCTACAGCAAACATACTCCTAAAATGCATTGGATAAAGGGCCACGCAGGACATTTTGAAAATGAACTTTGCGACAGGCTAGCTGTAGCTGCCGCAAGTTCTTCTGATCTTGACATCGATACCTATTTCGAAGGATTGGAGGAAAACACTCTTTTTTAATTTAATTTAAATAAAGACAACCTTTCCTATATAAGTTTCATTATTCCATCACAAGGAATACCGTTTATTAAAAAATAATTAAATTATTTAACAAATTTAACAGTATACATATATTTTTTACTTGGGATTTAATATCTTTACCTATATAAATCTAAGTCCCAGTTAAATGAATAAAAAGCTACTCTTTTATTTTTCCGTTCTTTTATTGTGTATCGCGGGAAATTCTTTCGCCCAAACATATCAGCTTGCGGGCAACCCGGTTAACACCACAGGATGGACAATGGTCACTCCCACTCAGGTAAATACCGATTTTATTCAGCTTACACCGGATACCAACAACCAATCCGGATCGATAAGACTGAACGATCCTATTAATTTAAAGTATTGTGATAAATGGCGGGTAGAATTTGATTTCAGAATGGATTCTAACCAAACGTCCAACGGAGACGGAATTGCATTCTGGTATCTTGCCAACCCACCTGTTGCCAGCGTATTGGGTTCCGGATTGGGAGTTTCCCAAAATGCGGTGGGTTTTATTGTAGGATTTGACACTTACAACAATACAACGACCGCTACCATGAGTAAAGTTCACGTTGCTTACGGGCAGGTACAGAACACGACCGATACGAACAATGTTGAATTCTTCAATGTTCCCGGAAGTTCTTTCCACTCACCGGACCTGAACACTACTCAGCCATTTCAGGGAGCTACTTTCAAACATGTTGAAGTAACAGCTCAGGTAGATCCGGCAGCTCCTACGAATTGGATTGTGAAAATAACTATTGATGGAAATGTAATTTGCAATCAGTCTTTTGCTCCATCGGGCACTGCCGCTGCAATGACTGTAGGATATTTTGGTTTTTCAGCATCTACAGGAGGTGCAAGATCAAGACATTCTATAAAAAATGTAAAAATCTATACTGATAAAGTTCCGATCATTAAAGATACGGCAACTCAGTCTTTCTGTCCTAATCCGACAACAGGATATGGAAGTGTGAATTTAACGACTTTCAACTCTCAGTTTGTGAGCAACCCTTCAAACTATACTTTCACGTATTATCCTTTGGGAAGCTCTACTCCTATTAGCAATCCTACCAATTATCAGTTTAATGCCAACACAACGGTTACTGTTGTCATTAAGGATAATGCAGGAATTCTTTGTGATAATCCTGACGCCAAGATTCAACTTGTGCTGGCTCCTTTTGTAGCACAGGACAAAACATTGATTCAGTGTAACAATAATAAAATAGGGACAGCGGTATTCAATTTAAATTCTGCAGATGTGACGAATGTTCCGGGAGTGGTTAAAAAGTACTACAAAACCCTTTCAGATCTGAATACAGATACAAACGAAATCCAAAATCCCAACACTTATTTATCTGCACCGGGAACGGTATATGTAAAAGTGACAACTCCTCAGGGATGTACCGGAACAGCTAAAATCACTCTTACTTTCTATACTGATACTTCGGTAAAAGAAGCAACATTGAGATCGTGTTTTATTGAAGATAATATTACCAATGCCATCTTCAATTTAACCACTGCGGATGTGACTAATTTAACAACCGGCGTCACAAAAAAATATTACAAAACAGTAATAGATGCTGTGGATGGAACTAATGAAATCATGAATCCGTTACAGTACATGTCTACCACTACAGCTGTGTATGCAAAAGTAACAGATGCCAATGGATGTTTCGCTGTAGCTAAGATCAACCTAATTGTGCTTCCTCCTGTTAAATCTTCTATTCTGAAAGATAAAATCATTTGTATAGGTGAAAAAACAGATCTGGATGCCGGCCCTGGTTTTGACGGTTACGAATGGAGCACCGGAGCCACAACTTCATCTATTAAAGACGTTGGAGTAGGAGCTTATTGGGTAAAGCTTAAAACAGGAAACTGTATTACTTTGCAGCCAGTGAATGTAAAAGCATCTCCAAATCCTGTTATTTCAAGTATCGATATTGATAACAATACAATTACTGTAAATGTTGCAGGAGGAACTCCCCCTTACCAATATTCTTTAGATGGATACCACTGGCAGACGTCTAATATTTTCACCGGTCTTCCAAGAGGAGAAGCTAGAATTTATGTAAAAGATTTCTACAATTGTACTCCTGTAGAAGTTCAGGTTACGGTTCCTAATCTAATCAATGCCATCACTCCAAACGGTGATAATGTTAATGATTTCATTGATTATTCGGCTCTGGCTTACAAGAAAAATCTTCTTTTCACAGTGTATGACCGATATGGAAACAAGCTTTACGAAGCCGGTAAAATGAGAAACTACACATGGGACGGAACTGCCTCTGGTAAAAAAGTACTTACAGGCACCTACTGGTACACTATCTCATGGAATGAGGACAATAAAAACAATACTGAAACCAAGTATTCAGGATGGGTACTTGTAAAAAACAGAAATTAAGCTATATCATCAGAACTACCTCTTATATGAAGTAGTTCTGATTTTTAAAATCATCAAAGCTACACGACAAAATCAATCAAAATAGGATGACTAAAATATAAGGTCACAAAAAAGCGATTTGCAATCATTTAAAAACAAAATTCAACATTATATAATACATTAAAACCCTACTAAAACTAACATTACCATAATCCACCCACTATGAAAAAAAATATACTCTTTTTATTGCTGGCAACACTGCTATGCTTACCAGGAAGTTTATTTTCTCAAACCTACCAGCTCGCCGGGAACCCGGTAAACACAACAGGCTGGGACCTTGTCTCTGACGCTGTCGTGAATGGAGACTTCATCCAGCTTACAACCGACCAAACCAGTAAATACGGAGCCATAAAATTATCCACTCCCATCACACTAAGCTATTGTGATAAATGGAAAGTGGAATTCGATTTTAGAATTGACGGAAACGGAACTACACAATTCGGAAGAGGAGATGGTTTCACATTCTGGTACCTGGCTAACCCTCCGACAGGCTTTGTATCCGGAGGTGGACTGGGAATTCCTGCCAATGCATCAGGATTAATGGTTGGGTTTGATATTTTCAACAATACAACCGAAGGCCAAATGAGTAAGGTTCATATTTTATATGGAACAAACAATACTGCGGGTAATAATATCGAATTCAACAATACGCCCAACAGTACCTTTCACTCTCCCGATCTTAATCCTACACAGCCATTTGTAGGAAGCAACTACAGACACGTAGAGGTAAACGGTGAAACAGATCTCAGCAATCCAACCAATTGGATCATAAAAGTAAAAATAGATGGAGTTCTTATTGTCGATCAATCTTTTGCTCCTTCAGGAGGGGCAGTAGGAATGTCGCAGGGATACTTTGGTTTTTCTGCCGCAACAGGAGGAGCAAGTGCAAGACACTCTATCAAAAATGCAAAAGTATTTGTAGACAAAGTTCCGATCTTAAGCAATACTCTTACTCCATTTGTATGTACTAATCCTACCACCGGAACCGGCATTGTAGATCTTACTGCTTACAATTCTCAGTTTGTAAACAATCCTTCAAATTATATTTTCACATATTATGTATTAGGAAGTTCTACGCCTATTGCCAACCCTGCAAGTTTTCAATATTCCGGAAATACAACCATCAAGGTTATTGTGAAAGATCCAACTTCCACATTATGTGACAACGGAGATGGTATTATTCAACTCAATCCTACACCGTTCGCAGCAACGGACGCCACTCTTACAGGATGTAATAACAATAATGCAGGAACTGCCACCTTCAACCTAGATACGGCAGCAGTGACAACACTTACAGGTGTTACCAAGGAATTCTATTCCAGTTTATACGATATGAATAACGGGATCAACCCGATCACCAATCCTTATGCATACGCATCTCCGGCTGCTACCATATATGTAAAAGTAACCACAGCGCAGGGATGTGTAAGTACAGCTAAAATTACACTTAAACTATATCCTGTTGTTACGGTAAACGACACTGAATTAAGATCATGCTTTATTGAAAACACTCCGGCATTTGCTTCTTTCAATCTTATCGGAGCAGTAGTTTCTCAGGGTGGAGCATCAAAAAAATACTTTCCTTCTTTAACGGATGCCATTGATGAGACTAATGAAATCACAACTCCGGCAGCTTATATTGCTCCTAGTGGTGTTGCTTATATTAAGGTGTTCAGCTCTGATGGATGTTATTCCATTGCAAAAGTTACTTTAACAGTAATTACACCCGTTTTATCAACGGTTTTAAAAGACAAAACCATTTGTATGGAAAGCAAAACTACATTAGATGCAGGGCCTGGATTCAAAAGCTACGAATGGAGCACCGGTGCTACCACACAATCTATCTCTAATGTAGGAGTAGGAACTTACTGGGTAAAACTTAAAACAGGAGACTGTGTTGCTACGCAGCTGGTAACAATTTATCCGGCAGAAAATCCGGTTGTTACAAGCATTGATATTTCAGGAAATACCGTTACGATATATGCCAACGGAGGAACAATCCCTTATAAATATTCGATGGATAATATCAACTGGCAGGATTCCAATATATTTACCAATATTGCCAGAGGCGAAGCTAAGGTATATGTGAAAGATGCATACAACTGTACGCCTATTGAGATCAATATTACCGTTCCTAACCTGATTAACATTATTACCCCGAATGACGACGGAATCAATGATTTTGTAGATTATTCCGCACTTTCCGGTAAACAGAATCTGGAAATAGCAATTTTCGACAGATATGGCTCTAAAATATTCCAGGCTGATAAAACCAATGGCTACAAATGGGCAGGAACAACCAAAGGAAGTAAAAAAGTTCCTACCGGAAACTACTGGTATTCTGTTTCCTGGAAAGAAAATAACAAACACAGCACACCAATCAATTTCTCCGGTTGGATTGTTGTAAAAAACAGAAATTAAATTCATTTCCATATTACTAAAAAAATCACTCCGCCAGCCGGGGTGATTTTTTGTATTTAAACGGAGGAGATATTTCATTTTAAAGAGCCTTTATTCATATTCAATGCTTAAATTTGTGCTATGAATTATTTGGAAGCTTTAAGCAGAAGATATTCTGTAAAGAAATTTAATAATCAAATTATTCCTCAGGAAACTCTTCATAATATTCTTGAGTCGGGAAAACTGTCTGCCAGTTCTTTGGGACTTCAACCGTATAAAATTGTTATTGTTGAAAGTGAAAACATGAAGCAAAGGCTGATTCCTGCATTTTACAACCCATCTCAGATTTCCACATGCTCCCATCTTGTTGTTATTATCTCAAAGAAAACAATTGAAGAGAATTATATCCGCGGATATTTTAATCACATTTCTGAAGTCAGGGAAACACCTGTTGAAAAACTGGACCCGTTCAAAAACAGTATTAATCAGCATATTAATCAAAAAACACAGGATGAGATTTTCAATTGGGCAGAAAAACAGTCTTATATAGTATTGGCCAATCTGATGTATGCCGCTGCTATTGAAAATATAGACTCTTGCCCTATGGAAGGCTTCCGCCAGGATCTTATCGAGGAGATTTTAGAAATAGACCCCGAAAAAGAAAAAGTAACCGTTACCCTCGCTTTAGGTTACCGCTCAGAAGAAGATCTGTTCCAACACATGAAAAAAGTAAGAAAACCAAACGAAAAATTGTTTAAATTTATTTAATCTTTTAAACGATTGTACCTAAAGCAAGCATATGATAAAAGCGGATGTATTAGTTATTGGTTCCGGCATTTCCGGACTTTCCTATGCCATTAAAGTTTCTGAACAGCTCCCTGATGCCAAGATCATCATCGTCACCAAATCTGATGAAGACGAAAGCAACACCAAATATGCCCAAGGCGGGCTTGCTGTAGTCACAGACTTTCAAAATGATAACTTCCAAAAACATATTGACGACACCATGCGTGCCGGAGATGGCGAAAACAAACGCGATGTAGTGGAAATGGTGGTAAAAGAAGCTCCTGCGAGATTCAACGAAATTGTAGAATGGGGAGCCCAATTCGATATGAAAAACGGAAAATTTGCTTTGGGAAGAGAAGGCGGCCACACCGAAAACAGAATCGTTCATCATAAAGATATCACAGGATTCGAAATTGAAAGAGCTTTACTGCAAACAGCCAACAACAGTCCGAACATAGAGATTCTGGATCATCACTATGTAATTGATATCATTACTCAGCACCACGTTCCTGGAAAAAAGCTTAATGAAGGAGATATCCATTGCTACGGTGCTTATATCCTGGATGAGAAATCCAAAACAATCAAAAAAATTACTTCTAAAATAACACTGGCAGCCACAGGAGGTGCCGGACATGTTTATAAAAATACCACCAACCCAACTATTGCCACAGGAGACGGAATTGCTTTTGTAGCCCGTGCCAAGGGAAAGGTTTCCAATATGCAGTACTACCAGTTTCACCCAACAGCTTTGTATAGTAAAATGGATGGAATGTTGTTTTTAATTTCAGAAGCGGTACGTGGAGACGGAGCGAAGTTAAGAACCAAAAGAGGCGAAAAATTCATGCATAAGTATGATGAGCGTGAAGAACTTGCATCAAGAGACATTGTCGCAAGAGCGATAGATGCCGAAATGAAAATTACCGGTGATGAATTTGTAGGCTTAGATTGTAAGGAAATGAACCATGAAAAATTCCTGGAGCACTTCCCGAATATCTATAAAAAATGTAAAGACGAAGGAATTGATCCTTTCACCCAATTGATACCTGTTGTTCCTGCATGCCATTACTTAATGGGAGGAATTGAAGTAGACAGAGACGGACAATCTTCTATTAAAAATCTTTTTGCCGTTGGCGAATGTACCAATTCAGGACTTCACGGAGCCAATAGGCTTGCTTCAAATTCTTTGCTTGAAGGACTGGTCTTCGGCCATAATGCTGCGATGAAAGCAGTTGAACTTTTGAACGAAAATAATTTCAATTTTGATGATCTGAAAGCCGTTCCGGAGTGGAATGAAGAAGGAATGAAGATCATGGATGAAATGGTTATCGTCAGCTACCTGAGAAAACAACTTCAGGAAATGATGAGTGACCTTGTAGGAATTGTAAGAAGCAACAGACGTTTGAATATGGCATTACAAAAACATCAGGAAATTGCAGCAGCCGTGGATGAAATCTACCACTACTCTATTCTTTCTCCACAGCTTTCAGAATTAAGAAATTTAACCACTGTTGCCCACCTCATCATTACCCAATCCATGGAAATGACAGAGAACAAAGGGGCATTTTACAATAAAGATTTAGCTTAAAATATTTCAGAATTAAAGGAATGGAAATATTTAGTCTGAAGATTCTTACTATTGTTAATATTCTATATTTTTTACGAATATTCATATTTTCAATAATGATAGCAATTCCAATGTCTTTTCTTTTCCTTTTCAAACTGCATAATCTTTCATACTTAATATTTCTTACGGCATTAGGTGTTTCTCTATTTCTAACACAATATATTTTTGGATTTTTTAAAAAGAGGGTTATTTCCAGAGCAAAACATCCACTCCCATTAAACTTATTATGTAATATTAATAAGTTGGGAATACCTTACTATTTTGGGAACAAGCAATTTGATCTGGATGAAATTATTACGGATAACCAATTGAATCTGACACTTTACTACATTAACAATCCACAATACCCTATTTTAGAATTCAGAAAAAATATACTTTTGTTTCATAACCGTGAATATCGTTGGGAGGATCTCAACTGGAGATATTTTCTTGATCCAACTTTTAAAATTGGAAAAAGTGATGGAAAATATGTTATAGAATTTGAAGGTACAGATCCGGATAACAACCGCCTAAAAAATAAAATAGAATTTGAAAAAGTAAAAGCTAAAGAAAATGAAGTAATTTTGCTATTCATCATTCACGATTTATTATTCGGAAAAAGATCATCTTATTATTACTAAAGTCAAAAATATGAAAAGACCAGCATACGTTACAGATAAAGTATTAAAGACATTCATAAAAAATGCTCTTGAAGAAGATATTCAGGATGGCGACCACTCTACCCTTTCTACCATTCCGCAGGATCTGGAACAAAGTGCAAAGCTATTGGTAAAACAAGACTGTATTCTTGCAGGAGTTGAACTCGCAGAAATTATCTTCAAAACTTTTGATAAAAATCTTAACGTTGAAGTTTTTATTAAAGACGGAACTCCTTGTAAGTTCGGAGATGTAGCCCTTATCGTAACAGGAAGTGCAAGATCTATACTTTCTACGGAGAGATTTGTTCTTAACTGTATGCAAAGAATGAGTGGAATTGCAACTCTTACTCATGACTGGGATTCAAGATTGGTAGGTACAAAAACCAAGCTTTTAGATACAAGAAAAACCACTCCAAACTTCAGAATGTGTGAAAAATGGGCGGTTGCCATTGGAGGAGGAACCAATCACAGATATGGTCTTTATGATATGATCATGCTGAAAGATAATCATATTGATTACAACGGGAGTATTACCAATGCTGTGGCAATGGCAAAAGATTACGTTAAGAAGAACAAAAAAAAGTTAAAAATAGAGGTTGAAACAAGAAATCTTGAAGAAGTTCAGGAAGCGATCAACGCAAAAGTAGACCGAATCATGTTGGATAATATGGATGTGGAAACAATGACACAGGCTGTAAAGATGATCAACAATTCTTGCGAATCAGAAGCCTCCGGTGGAATTACCCGCGATATGCTAAAAGAAATTGCTTCAACAGGAGTCACCTATATCTCTGTAGGAGCCCTTACACACTCGGCTGAGAATATCGATCTGAGTCTCAAAGCAGTGAAATAGCGTTGAATTTTTAACAAAAACACCCCCACTTTGTTAAAAATTCAACAACATGACTTTTTTCATGTAAAAACTCGTTTTTTATTTACATGACTGAAAATCAATGAATTAATATTATTAAGATTGAGTAAAAATTAACATTAAGTTAATAATAGTTAAATTTTATTTTGCGAATTTTGCAGAAAATTAAATCTAATTATTACTAACGATTATGAAATTAATCAACAAATCGATTCTAACTGCGGTAATTACATTATCAACGGCTAGCGTCTATTACGCTCAAGAAGTTCAGGATACAGCTAAGACTAAATCCAAAGACATTGAGGAAGTAATCCTAAGAGGTGTTACAGATATCGCGAAAGATAGAAAGACACCTGTTGCAGTATCTACTATTAAGGCTGCACAGATTTTAGAAAGACAAGGAAACCAAGAGCTTGTCGAATTGCTAAATACAACTCCTTCTGTATATGCTACAAAAGGTGGTGGTGGTTTTGGAGATTCTCAAATTGTAATGCGTGGATTTGAGTCTAGAAACATTGCGGTAATGGTAAACGGTATGCCAGTAAACGATATGGAAGGTGGTACTGTTTATTTCTCAAACTGGACAGGATTATCTGATGTAACAAGTTTCATGCAGGTACAAAGAGGTCTTGGTTCTTCTAAATTAGCAATTGCTTCTGTTGGGGGTACAATGAACTTCATTACCAAATCAGCAGACATGAAAAAAGGAGGTGTTGTAAGATTAGGAGTTGGTAACAATGACTATTTAAAAACTTCATTTGCCTATAATACGGGTAAGTCTGATAAAGGCTGGTCTTCTTCATTCTTAATGAGCAGACAATCAGGGTCTACTTACATCCAAAATACAGATTACGAAGCTTATGCATATTTCTTTGCATTAGGTTGGGAGCCTAATAAAAAGCATAATTTCCAGTTTACAATTACCGGAGCTCCTCAATGGCACGATCAGAGATCATATGCTCCAGCAATTGCTGATTATATCAGATATAACCCAGATAATGACGGAAAACCTGACAGAACTTATAATAGTGACTGGGGATATTATACGAATGGTGAAGGAAAAAGAGTTGCTTTATCTAACAGATCAAATTATTATAACAAACCTGTTATCATGCTAAACTGGGATTGGACTATCAATGATAAATCCAAATTGAGTACAGTTGCATATATGTCTAATGGTAGAGGTGGAGGAACTGCTGATCTAGGTAAAGTAAATGGTAGAACTCTTTCAACATCGGTAAACGGTGTGCCTTATTTTAGAGATGCACAAGGTCTTTACAATTACGACAAATTATTTGCAGAGAATGCTGCAGTTAATTTAAATACAGCAGGAGCAGGAAGTACACTAGTTCGCAGAGCTAGTATCAATTCTCATAACTGGTATGGTATATTAGCAAACTTCCAACATAAGGTTAATGACAACTGGAACTTCTCAGTAGGAACAGATGACAGATATTACTATGGATATCACTACCAAGTTGTTTCTGACCTTTATGGAGCGGCTGGATACAAAGATAATGGTAACAAAAATATTGCACCAAATATTGTAACTGCCACTTCAGATTATAAAAAACTAAGTTGGAATCCTTTTGGAGGAAGCCAAACTCCTCTAAATGAAAGAGTTGGATTTAGTAATGATGGAGAAGTACTTTGGTACAGTGGATTTGGTCAGGTTGAATATACTAAAGATAAACTATCTGCTTTCTTACAAGGATCAGTATCCAACCAGGCATACCAAAGAATTGACGAATTTGTTCAGGATGGAGTTACAGTACAAAGAAATCAAACTGTAAACAGAAAGACAGGATTCAAAAACATATTTGGATACAACATCAAAGGGGGAGCTAACTATAACATCTCTGAAAATCATAATGTTTTTGCAAACATTGGCTACTACAGCAAGCAGCCGTTCATGAACACGGTATATCCAAGTAACCAACAGGTTGTTAACCCTCAACTTACTAACGAGAAAATTTTCTCTGCTGAAGTTGGCTATGGCTTCAGATCTGCAAACTTCAGTGCAAATGTTAATGTTTATAGAACGCAATGGAAAGATAGAGCTTTAAGAAGAACCATTCAAGTTCCTGATGTGACAGATGCTTATGCAGAAATGAATGGAATTACAGAAATTCACCAAGGGGTTGAAGTTGATGCAAACTACAGACTTAATAAATTCATCGAATTTAATGGTATGTTCTCTTGGGGTGATTACTACTACAAAGGAAATGCAACAGGAACAACATTTGATGGAAATAACAATCCTTTAACTGTTGCTGGAACTTCAAACGTAACAACTCTTTATCTTGATAAAGTAAAAGTAGGAGGAACTAGCAGTAACAGTATTCCTCAAATGACTGCGTCATTAGGTGCTACAGTAAAACCTGTAAAAGACCTAAGCATCTATGCTGGATGGCGTTATGTAGGTAAGCTATATTCTTCAATTGACATTGCTACCTTCTCAAATGTTGCTAATCAAGACAGAGGAGTATTGAAATTGCCAGACTACAATCTTACAGATATAGGAGTTTCTTATAAAATAAGATTAAAAGATGCTAGCCAATATTTCACAGTGGGTGTAAACGTATATAACTTATTTGATACTACCTATATCCAAGATGGTGCAACTAATAATTTTGTTAAAAATGCAGGTGACTTTACTACAACTACAACAGGAGGAGTAACAACTACTGCGCAACAAAAGTATGATGCATACCAAGCTAGCTTATACAAAGGTATTGACCCTTCAAACAGAGTATTCTTCGGATTCGGAAGAACATGGGCTGCAACCTTATCATTCAACTTCTAATACAATCATAATATTAGATATTCTCAATATGAATCCCGGCTTTAAGCCGGGATTTTTGTTATCTTTGTGTACAAAAAATAGAAAGTATGGATTTTTACAACATTTTGCTTAATGCCCACAAAGGATTTGGGTATCTTGAGCTTCTTTTGGTTGCTTTATTTATCATTGCTCTTTTAGCTACCATGTTCGGTTTCAGTGGAAAGGTGAACAAATTCTTAAAGAAAACAACTCTTTTTACAATGATTTTCTTCCATGTTCAGTTTTTAGCGGGAATAATCTTGTTACTTGTTTCTCCAGGAGTTAAAGCAGCGATGGCTGCAGGGACATTAATGAGTGATTCTTATTCAAGATTCCAATATGTTGAACATCCATTCTCTATGCTTATTGCAGCAGTTTTGATGACTATCGTCAACAGAAAAGTAAAATCTAATGATACTATTTCTTTAGGAGTAGTGATTATGGGATTGATCGCAGTAGGTTTATTTGCATTCGCGTTCCCTTGGACAAGAGTCTTTGGGGCTTAAAAAATAAAGAAAAATTATATGCGTTATAATTTATAAATAGTTTAATCTTAAATTTTTAATTAAATCAATGAAAGTAGCTGTAGTAGGTTCAACAGGAATGGTTGGACAAGTTATGCTGAAAGTTTTGGAAGAAAGGAACTTCCCTGTAACAGAATTAATCCCGGTAGCATCCGAAAGATCTGTAGGCAAGAAGGTGAAGTATAAACAGAAGGAATTTACGATTGTAAGCATGAAGGACGCTATAGCTGCCAAACCGGATATTGCCATCTTCTCTGCCGGAGGTTCTACTTCCCTTGAATTCGCTCCTCTATTTGCAGAAGTAGGAACAACTGTGATTGACAATTCTTCTGCATGGAGAATGGACCCTGATAAAAAATTAGTGGTGCCTGAGATCAACGCTGATGTTTTGACAAAAGAAGACAAAATCATCGCAAATCCGAACTGTTCTACCATTCAGTTGGTAATGGTTCTAGGACCTTTGAACAAAAAATATGATTTAAAAAGAGTAATTGTTTCTACTTACCAATCTGTAACAGGAACAGGTAAAGCTGCTGTAGACCAGTTAAACGGCGAAATCAGCGGAAATGATACTGCAAAAGTATATCCTTATCAGATCTTCAAAAATGCATTGCCACACTGTGATGTATTTGCCGAAGATGATTACACAAAAGAAGAGATCAAACTGATGAAGGAGCCTAAGAAAATTCTTGGAGACGATACCTTCAACTTAACAGCAACAGCTGTAAGAGTACCAGTTCAGGGAGGACATTCTGAAAGTGTAAACATTGAATTCGAAAACGAATTTGAACTGGATGAAGTAAGAAAAATCTTATCTGAAACTCCTGGTGTAATTGTAATGGATGATGTAAAAAACAACCACTACCCTATGCCACTTTATTCCGAAGGAAAAGACGAAGTTTTCGTGGGAAGAATCAGACGAGATTTGTCACAGCCCAAAACGCTCAACCTCTGGATCGTTGCAGATAACCTGAGGAAAGGAGCAGCAACAAACGCTGTACAAATTGCAGAATACCTTGTAGCTAACAACTTAGTATAAACTAACAAAATAAAAAAGAGTCTCAAAATTGAGATTCTTTTTTTTATCAAACTCATTATGAATACCCAGAAAAACACCCACAAAGACAAAATAGGATTCCAGAAGCTTATTGCAGCCTTTGGAGTGATTCTTTTTATAGGAAAAATTATTGCCTGGAAACTTACCAATTCCGATGCTGTATTTTCTGATGCTATGGAAAGCATCGTGAATGTCATCAGTGCATTTATGGGACTGTATTCACTCCATCTGGCTGCCAAACCCAAAGACGAAGACCATCCCTACGGTCATGGAAAGGTAGAATTTGTAACTTCCGGAATCGAAGGGGCCCTTATTGCCATTGCAGGGATTATGATCATTTATGAAGGGATTAACAGCCTTATCGTAGGAAAAACTTTGAGTAAGATAGATCTTGGTATCTGGATCATTGCTGCTACGGCAGTCATCAATTATCTTCTGGGATATATTTCAATAAAAAAAGGAGAAAAAGAAAACTCTCTGGTCCTTATTTCTTCAGGAAAACACCTTCAGTCGGATACCATTACAACCCTTGGAGTCGTAGGAAGTTTGGTGGTTGTTTACTTCACAAAAATCTATTGGCTGGATTCTGTAGTAGCCTTAATTTTTGGACTTTATATTATTTTCGTAGGGTACAAAATAGTTCGTAAATCTTTAAGCGGAATTATGGATGAACAGGACCCCGAAATATTAAATCAGGTTATCAGAATTCTGGAAAACAACAGAAAGAAAGAATGGATAGATGTACACAACATGAAAATCCAGCAATTCGGAGCGTCTCTACACATAGATGCCCACATCACACTTCCCTGGTATTATGACCTTCGTGATGCTCACAGTGAGATGGAGAAAGTGATTATTCTTCTCGCTAAAAATATAAAACGTCCCATAGAGTTTAATTTCCATATGGATGACTGTAAACCCATCTCATGCTCTGTCTGTCAGATTGAAAAATGCCCCGTAAGAGAGAAAAGCTTCATTAAACGTGTAGAATGGACACCGGAAAATGTAACAAGTGTTTATAAACATACCGCAGAATAACCCGCGCTGTTTGGAAAATAATTTATAACGGCTCTTATCTTTATTAGGCTTACTTATCTTCCTTCCCTATCATCTGCTTCCTGTAATAAAACATGGGAACAAGAAGTAGGATAATCAAAGGCTGTATCACAAACCTCCTCATGTAGAACGAAAAAAGATACCCGATTTCAAACCTGTCATATATACAGTATAAATAAATGGGCAGCGAAATCAAAAACACAATTCCGATCATTACTCCTCCCTGAAAAGTCCATCCTTTGCTTTTAAACAAACCGTAAATAATAAGACAGGAAAAGAAAAGATTTAAAACAAATCTGAACACATGGCTTACAATAAGTTTTCCCCAATCAAAAGAAGGAAATTCCATATTTTGGGTCGCTTCGTGGAAATACCCGAGAAAAGGATCATAAAAAATCGTGTTTTCAAGAACCCGAACACCTATCAATCCACAGATTCCAACGATGACAAGAAGCCAATTAAGAATTTTCATGTTTTAAAGCAAAAAATTTAATCCAGATCATCCAAAGCACAATTACACTTCCATAAATGATAGCGGGAAAAATAAAATCGTGGAACATTGTACCATATTCCTTATGATCTACCATGACTATATTTAATCCTACAATTCTAAACAAATTTATCATATGCAATACAATGAGCCCCGCTCCCACAAAAAGAAATGTTTTAGCTCCTTTGTAAAAAGCAAAGACAAAAGACACAAATAAAATCATCACAGAAACCGCATTACATCCCTCCACCATTCTCGTCCTGTAATCTCTATTTACATAAAACCAAACCTGATTATTCTCTATATCATTATAAAGACTGGTGGGATATCCTATTGAATTTTGAAGAGCACATACTCTATTCGCAATCATTCTTGAAAAAGAATCCAGTCCGGAAAACTTACTGCCATTCAGATAAAACTGGTAAGCAAAAAGCAGCACCAGATAAATGATTATAAAACGAAGCAGAATTCCCAAAACCGGCTTAAAATCCTTAAACATAATACAAATATAAAAATTAGCGTGAAAATAACCTGATTTTGAGAGAAGAAAGCTGAATTTTAAATCACAACAAAGAGAAGCCATTCTAAAAAAAACATCAACATAACTTCTAAAATAATTATAAAACACCTCATATTTCCAACTCACCTTAAATTACTATATTTGTTTTCTATTATGACTTCTGAAAACGCAAAACGATTTTTCGAAAACCAATTGGGGAAAAAATCGACCGAATTCATCACACTGGCTCAAAGCGGCTCTGCGCGGGTTAACTTCCTCGCCTCCACTGATTCTGGAAAGTACATCATCACCTACAATGAAAATATCCCGGAAAACGAAAGTTTCCTTTATTATTCCAAAGTATTTTCTGAACTCAGTTTAAACACTCCACACATTTTTGCCGTTTCGGACGACAAAAAAATGTATATACAGGAATTTTTGGGAGCAAAAACTCTTTCTGAAGTGATTACTAAGGAAAATACCTCATCCAATGTAAAACAATTGGTACAGCAAACTTTAGAAAAATTATTTCAGCTTCAAATACACACCCAGGGAAGAATAGATTACTCGAAAACATTTGAGTATGAAAGTTATGACGAACTGCCTGTAATACACGATCTTTACTACTTTAAAAACTTTGTAGCAGATGTTCTGGAACTTGAATATAATAAGTCTACATTACTGAAAGAATTCAAACAGATTGTTACACTTATTGAAAATCTTGAACCTAAGGGAATTATGATTCGTGACTTTCAGGCAAGAAACATTATGGTAAATGAAGAAAATAACGTTTCATTTATTGATTATCAATCTGCTATGAAGGGACCTTTAATGTATGATGTGATCTCTTTTCTGTTTCAGGCAAAAGCCAATTTCCCGGAAGATTTTAAAAACGAAATGCTTGAGTTTTATATCAGTCAGTTCGAAGATTCTGAGGTAAAAAATCAATTAAAAGAAAGTATACAGCCTATACAGATGATGAGATTTCTACAGGTATTGGGAGCCTATGGCTTCAGAGGATTAATCCAAAGAAAACAACATTTCATGGCAAGTCTTGAGAAGGGAATCCAAAATATCACAGAATTTGCAGTTTCCTGGGACGGAATGAAAAACTATCCGGAACTGAAGAAAGTCATCCAACAATTAACATCAGAAAAAGCTCAATTCAACATTGAACAAATAGTTAACCCCAACCATTAAAAACCTTTAATGGCTCAACAATAAAATAGAAGAAGAATGCTACACATAGACATACACAGTTTTTCGTATAAAAAAGGAGGAATTCCCAAGGATAATTCTGGAAACGGCGGAGGTTTCGCTTTCGACTGCAGAGGAATCTTAAATCCCGGAAGAATTGAAGAGTATAAAAGCCAGACCGGAAATGACATTGGAGTTCAGGAATACCTTGAAACCAAAACTGAAATGCCAAAGTTCCTGGAACTTATAAAATCTCTTGTTTCGATCAATATTGAAGACTATCTGGAAAGAGGTTTTGAGCATCTGCAAATCAATTTCGGATGTACAGGCGGTCAGCACAGATCCGTGTATTCTGCCATCAAAATTGCTGAATTTATCAAAGAAAAATATCCTGAAGGAACAGAAGTAAGTCTTCATCACGATGAACAGCCACAATTGAACATGAGTAATCCGTAACGAGACTCAGTAATTTTCTGATCAATTTTATATTACTCATTACCCATCATTCATTACCTATACTATTATGAAAGCTCTAATTTTCGCTGCAGGAAAAGGAACCAGACTTAAACCTTTTACCGATCACCATCCAAAAGCGTTGGCAAAAGTAAATGATGTTCCACTTTTGGAAAGAAATATTAACTATTTAAAAAGTTTCGGAATAAAAGACTTTGTAATCAACATCCATCATTTTGGAGATCAGATTGTTAATTTTTTAAAGAAAAATGATCATTTCGGATGCAAAATTGAGATCTCTGATGAGAGCAATGAACTCCTCGAAACCGGTGGCGGCTTGATTTTTGCAAGAAAATATCTGGATCATGGAGAAGACTTTCTAATCATGAATGCTGATATTTTAACAGATATGAATATCAATGCATTAGTAGAATACCACAAAAAGATAAAAGATTTTGCTACTTTAGCGGTTTCGGATAGAGAAAGTTCGAGAAAACTTCTTTTCAATGATGAAATGGTTTTGAGGGGATGGCTGAATGTACAGACGGGAGAACAACGTCTTGCTGAGTTCAACAAAGGTTTTAAAGCACTTGCTTTCAGTGGCATTCACTGCATCAACCCTCTGATCTTTGAAAAAATAAAAAGAACAGGCAAATTTTCTGTTATGGAAGAATATCTGGATCTGATGCAAACCGAACATATACACGGTTTTGTTCACAACAGTATTCTTGTAGATGTTGGCAGACCTTCATCTGTAATAGAGGCCGAAAAATATTTTAAATAAATTTTGCAATGGAACTTGATGGAACTAGGGATGAAAGTTTAGTAAATCCGGAACTTGACATAAACGAAACAAAACTGCACAACAGTTTCAGACAGAAAACATGGGATGAAACCATCACCAAAGACAGCTGGATGGTGTTTAAGGTCATGGCTGAATTTGTAGACGGCTACGAAAAGCTGGCTAAGATCGGTCCATGCGTATCCATATTTGGCTCTGCCCGTTTGAAGCCGGAAAACCCATATTATCAGATGGCAGTAGAAATTGCCGAAAAAATAACAAAATTAGGCTTTGGAATCATTACCGGCGGTGGCCCGGGAATTATGGAAGCAGGAAATAAAGGAGCTTTCAATGCAAAAGGGAAATCTATCGGTTTGAATATCGATCTTCCTTTTGAACAGCATTTTAATCCTTACATCAACAAATCCTATTCTATGAACTTCGATTACTTCTTCGTAAGAAAAGTAATGTTCGTAAAGTATTCTCAAGGGTTCGTTGTAATGCCTGGAGGGTTTGGTACGTTGGATGAATTAACAGAAGCGATGACACTTATCCAGACTAATAAAATCGGTAAATTCCCAATCGTATTGGTAGGAACTGAATTCTGGGGTGGATTACTGGATTGGTTTAAAGCAACCCTACTAAAAGACGGGATGATTGCTGAAGATGATCTTGATCTATATCGTGTGGTAGATACTGCTGACGAGGCAGTAGCACATATTAAAGCTTTTTATGATAAATATTCTGTGAATGTGAATTTTTAATTGGCATATTATTTGTGACTTATAACTAGCAAGAATGATTGTAAATCTATTAATTAAGATGAAAAAACTTTTATATATATCAGGAATTTTAACATTTTTTGTGTTAATGAGTTTTATGTATGCAGACTTTTTCTCTTCAATGACCAAAGTGGACTATATTGATGGAAGCAAGACATTGAAGTTTACCACAAAAATGAATACAAGCCATATCTCTGATGCTATTAAGATCAATCCGAACACAGCAGGATTTGAAGCAGAGGTAAAAAAATATGTGAACAATAATTTTGATGTATTTGTCAATGGAGCTCCCAAAACGATAACCTTTACGGGAAGTCAGGTCAGTGGAGAAACTGTATGGGTGTATTTTGAAACCGGAGGCGTTTCGGATATAAGCACCTTAAAGATTAAAAATACGATCCTTTTAAGTTCTTTTCCTAAGCAGATCAACTTAGTAAGTATCGCTTATAAGGGAAGTCAGAAAATGATGAATTTCCAAAGAGGAAAAGAAGTTAACGAGGTTTCTTTTTAAAGAAAATTAAACAAACCATTATAAATGGCTACCCTAAGGAATACAATTCTTTAGGGTATTTTTTTGGACTGATAAAAAATCACATCAAAGAGATTAATTAAGTACAAATACCTAATCTTAAATTTCAGCATTTTCACTCTAATATTTTCATTTTCAGCAATGTACATTTGTATTGTAATTACAACCCAACAGGTGAAGCCGGATCACTTTAATCACGGGGCGGAATCTGAAAAGCCCAATGAGTAAGAAAACACCAAACAAAACTAAATATCATGGAAGATATAGAACTTAAATCGTCCAGCCAGGCCATAGATGTCCTGATCGTAATTGACACAGATTATGTACGAGAGAATTATAAAAGTCCCAGTACAGATCCCAACAAACCTGTAGGAATAGACCACAACAGCCAGCATATGATTGTCTCAAATGCCAATGCTATATCAGGGCAAGGCTCTGCTGATCTTAACTTCAGTGCAAGAGCCGGAGATACGGTTTCTTTCAGAGGAACTTCAATCTATCAGAATTCGGATGACGCAGTTATTATTTATAATATTAAGTACTGGTCTGGAGATCAGGTTTTTAATAATTTCGTATACAATTCTGTCAGAAGAAAGCAAGCTGCTGTACCGGATGTAAATTCTTTAAACGGCCTCCCGGCCACCAGTGCAGATATCAGCTTTGCCAGTATTGATTCAAAAGTAAGATCTACTGGAAAAGAGAACTTCTACGTACAGTTTGGGCTTTATATTTTAGATCCTAAAGACAGTAACAAACAGATCCTTTACGGGTACTTTTACTGGGATCCAACAATTACGGTTAAATAAACGAAAATAATAAAACCACTGCTAAGACAGTGGTTTTTTTTGGATTTTAAAATCCAGACCATAAAAGGACTTTCAGATCAAGTTCACTGATATTAAAATCATTTGGATAATCTCTGAATCCGGGTTTCTTTTTAAGTTGATCAATAGCCTGTTCAGCTTTATCCAAAGATGAAAATACACCGATATATCTCTCATCGTCCAAAAATGTATGAATAGTATAGGAATGACTGAGACTAAAAACCGTATTAATGCCTAGTTCTTTAATGGAAATACAATGATCATCAATGATATCTCCCTTTTTAATATAATCCCGCCCTATTTCTCCAATTACATTCTGAAAGCATCCTTCCAATGTATCTTATCCAGAATATAACAATCCGTAACAAAACAATCAGGATAATCTCTGAATCCAGATAAAAGAACCGCTTTCTGTTTTATTTCTTCCAAATCCTCCAGACTATTGAAAAATCCGAGAAACTTAGTAGCAGTATGAGTTTCATCGGTATAAGTATGATTCAAAGTATAAATAAAATATTCCATACTTCAATTATAAAAATTTTAAAATGAATTGTTTTTCCTATGATATTTCAATATATAGCTTACAAAGGAAGACAAAAAAGAATAATCTTCCAAAAAGAAAAAGAAATGAAAGAGTTTTTTAAAGATTTCTTTCCCTATTAATGAAATAAAGTAAATTTATAAAACAATTTTATTAATATATCGATGCCTGCAAAATATGGAAAATAAACTTGTAGAAAGCATATTATATGAAACGGGTATACAAACTGTTGTTAACAGTGCAGGGAATGCTGTTAATCGGGAAGTAAAATAATAGGTATTCAATGAAAAGAGAGAATAAGGTTTTATTAATAATAATAATCTGTGGTATAGGCTGGATCATATATTTTTTTAAGTATAAGGCTATAAGCCCGCCAACAACAGTAATACTTAAAAATGCCAAATATACTGTAGGAGAAATTACTTCTGGTTATTATGGAGATAGAGCACGTAGAAAGGGGAACGACTTTACCTTCAAATATGAGAAAGGAGTTATTAGAAATGCCCATCAAGACGGAGAATTCATTAATGGACGAAAATATCTCGTTGTTTATGATTCCACTAATATCAGAAATGGATATTTGATATTAGACAAATTTGACATTACTGATTCTTTAAATAAGTATCATATCTATAAAAATTATAATCAATATGATGTGGGGTGGTCATTATCTAAAATACCATTTAAATATGATAAAAGTGAAATCGAGCATGAAGTAAAGATGAACCTCAGAAGTGAATAAGTCTATGGCTCGATAAAACCAAAAATTCTCAAAATGAAAAAAAGGCTGTCTTCAATTAAGAAAACAGCCTTTTTTATTTAGGACTAATCAGTTGTCCTTAATAAAAAAATACTTTTAGGTATTACTCAATTCTGATGTTATCAATCTGAACATCATAGTTACCACTAGTACCTGTTTTAATAGCGAACATATCTTTTCCTGCTGTTGTATTAATATCTGTAATACCTGTAAGTGTAAGTTCAACTAATCTCCACTGTCCGTTTGTATTGATAGATCCTGTGTAAGAATTTGCACTTTCTACTCCTAAAGTCGCCCCTGTAGAGAAAGTACCTAAGTTAAATACATAGAAACCTCCACCAGCTTTATAAACGTTGAAAGAAAGTGTTTTTCCTGTTGCAGTACCTTTGATATACATAGTAATTCTTTTTGGTACAGCAGGGATTCCTGTAGCTGCAACTGATGTAAATACATAATCATTAGCAGTAGGTGTACCTTTAAGTTGAAGTGAGTTGGTATTGTTGTATCCTAAACCAACACCTTGAGTAGCATAAGGCTTAAGTCCGAAACTGTTTACACTTGATAAGAAAGTTGTCCAGTTTTCAAAATCAGATCCTGCAAAAAGATTTACAGCACTTGTAGATGGAGCTTCTGGCTCACCTGGGTTAAATCTGTCGTTCGGGAAGTTCAGGTCATAAAGGTCTCTGATATAAGCCTGCTCTGTGAAAGTAGTAGAAGTTGGGTTACTTGGACTTGTATAACGGCTTAATAGAAGAACTATATCACCACTTTTCGCATACTTAGGAGAGATCGGAGATTTTGCAAACGTCGCGAAGTTACTGAAACGAAGGTCTAATCTTGCTGCTTTTTTGTCAACAATATAACGGTCTCCGGTTGCAGTATCGTCAGAGAAGTTTTTCGTTAATTCCGGATCTTCAAACTGAACATTTTTGATTTTTACAAGCTGGTTAATGTGAGCTCCGTTTTTAAGAGCGTCAGCAATAGAGTTAAACTCAAGAGGCTTGATTGTAGCAACTACCGGCTTCTGACCATCACACACTCTAGTTAAATAATTTGAAACTTTGTTCGGGTTAATTCTTCCTACTGAATAGTTAGGATCATAAGAACCTACTTTGATATTTCCGTTAGACCCCTGAACGATCAAACCTTTCAGGTTAATTCTTAGCAAAGCTCCTGTAGGGAAATCAAGATACTGGTTTCCACCATCGATATCAATTTCAATACCTTGTGTAGGGTTTTCAGGTTTGTCCTGAAGGAACATCATTTTGTAGATGTTTCCAGATTCATCACTTGAAGTCACATATGCATCTACGATATAATCTTCTTTAATGATATCTGCATCTGTAGGTTTTGGCTTTGCAATGGCTGCCAATTCTGATAACTGGTGATTCGCTGCTGCATATTTGTTTGTACACTGAATTTCCGGCACATCATAGTCATCGGATTTTACACATGACGAGATCGTCAGCATGGAAATGGCACTAAAAATGGCCGCTTTAAAATATATATTTTTCATTGTTTTCAATTTTTAAATTTAGTTTTTTAGAATCTGAATTGAAGGTTCACAAAATAAGATCTCCCTTGGTTATACCAATATTTAGGTGCGAATACCATGTTTCCGCTGTCATAATCACTAGTATAATCGTTATAGTTAACGTTTCTTGTCTGCTCAAATCCTCCGGTAATATAGTTTCTATTGTTCAGAAGATTATTTACAGATGCAGATACCAATACATAGTATTTACCGATCATCCAGGATTTACCTGCATTTACGTTAAAGAAAAATGCTGAAGGTAGTTTTGTAGGAGTAAGAACTCTTGCTAATTCTTCCTCGCTTACGTTATCATAAGGAACTCCAGGTGTATTAGGGTTCGTATAGAATCTTGCAGTTCTGGTTACTGGAGACGGATCTAAGTAAGAATGTCCGAAGTAGTTCCATGTTGCTCCTACCCACCAGTATTTAGGGCTGCTATATCTAAGACCTAAAGTATAAGCCTCCTGAGGCGTTCCTCCCTGTCTGTAGTTTTTAAGAGTAGCCTCACCCATGTTGGTGTAAGACCTTGATACGATACTTCCGTTTCCATCAAGTTCTCTAAACGTTCCAACGGCATCAGATGCAAAATAAACAGTAGGGTTATTGGTATAAGTATATTGTCCTAAACTTACCAATCCACTGGCTGTTAATGTAGGTGTAAGTTTTACCTGAGCACCAAGTTCAACGCCCATGTTTCTCTTGTTAGCACCTGCAAGAACCTGCGTGATGAAAGCACCATCTTGTACCGGAGCTTGATCTCCTGTTTCAGTAAGGTTCGTTAATTTCACCCCTTGTGCAAAATATCTCTGTACGCTGGTTTCATTCTGAGTATTAACAAGGTATCCGGTTAATCTTACTTTAACAATTGGTGTAGAAATTACATAGCTTAAATCATTTGCATCAATCACAACATTCTTAATACCAGGAGTGGAAACACCACTTACTCTTGTATTGAAATAAATATCGTTTAAGAATGGCGACTGTGAGAAGTAAGCTCCGTTGTAAACAAAGAAGTTTCTACCGTTAAGTCTGTAAGTAACCTGACCTTTAACACCCACGTTCCAGAAGTTCTTATCTTCCCCTTTTCCGTAAGAAGACTCATACAGATAATGTTGGAATAAACCTTCTCTGCTGTTATTACTATATCCGAATAACCCGGAAATGAAAACATCAAATTTACCTGTTGAGAATTTAAATGCCGGGTTTACTTTTACTTCCTGTCTTCTGAAAATATAGTCATACCCTATTTTGTCTCCTTTTCTCTTAGCTACATCCGCATCGCTTTCTCTGGTATTATATTTACCCCAAGTGCTTCCTGCAGTTGTGTTATTGGCAAATGGATCCATATTCAGAGCAAAATCAGCTCCTAAAAGGTCATTTACTTCTCTATATTGCTCAGATTTGTAGTTCTGATAAGATACGTTTAAAATGAAACGGGCAGTATCATTAAAGTTATACGTATAGTGAGTGGACACATTGAATACTTTGTCATCCTTTACATCATCAACCAGATAGTAAGCCGCTCTTCTACCCCCGAATTCCGGTCTGTAAAGGTTATCACTTCTGTTGGCGTTATAAAGATTATCCCAGTTGATCTGTGTATGAGACTGATCGTCATTAGTCCACCAGTCTCTGGTAAGTCCAATGTTTGCAGCCTGTTCAGGAGCTGGGTTTTTATAGTTTAACCAATAGCTTGGTAAATTACGATAGTAAGTTGGTGATGGGTTATTTGCTCTATACCAATCTAATCTTGAACTGTATTCTTTTCCGAATTGGTAAGAAACGGTAGTCCACAATTGAGAGTTTTTATTGATTTTCCAGAAATCCTGTAATTGAAGGATTGGCTGGAATCCTCTTCTTACTCTTTCATTTCTTTTTTCTCCACCTTGCCATCCCCAGTAAGAATTGTAATGAATTCCTCTGAAATCATACACTTCCTGAGTACTTGGGCTGGAAGAACTTCTTGCATATTTAGATCCAATAGCATTGAAAGTCATTGTATGACTGTCGCTGAATTTTTTCTCAACACCAAGATAACCACTGTATGCATCATAGAAAGTTCCATCCTGAATCCCTTCTTGTGCCCATCTTCTTGCGATCATTCCTGTAAATGCCCATCCGTTCTTATTCATTCCGGAAGAGTATCTGTAAGATAATCTGTTTCTGTAGTTTCTGTTTGTCAACGAGTAAGTCAACTGACTTCCTTTTCTGTACTCGCTGGCTTTTGTATTCTTATAAAATACTCCGGTAGCACCCCCGAAAGCATATTCGGAAGGAGCATGGTTAGCAGAAATTTCCGGGTAACGGGTAATTTCATTTAATCCTCCCCATGTACTGAAGTCAACGTCTCCGTTGTCTGCACCAGCCATAGAGATACCGTTTATCATATTCTCTCCGGTTCTGCTGTCAATTCCTCTTGGACGGAACCAGTATTGTCCTAAATCAAAACTGGCAATTCTGTTAAATACATCCTGAGAAGACTGAAGCAATCCTACGGTTGCAGTCTGCTGTCCGCCACCGCTGTCACTCTCTGCAGAGTCATCTACGATCGCTAAACCCTGATCTGCACTCGTTAATGCAGAATAAAGAGTAATTACTCCAAGATCTTTCTTTTTCTCATTATTAGTTACGTCAAATTCTAAAATTTTAGTTTCAAAATTTGATTTTGTAACCATAATCTGATAATGTCCGGGCATCAAATCAGCAAACTGGAAGTAACCGATTTTGTCCGCCTTTACATCATTTCCTGCTCCTTTTAAATCCACACTTGCCTGTTCAACAGGTTTACCATCTGCATCCTTAAGATACGCAAACACTGTTGTCTGCGCAAAATAATAAGACGCAGGCAGCAAAGTGAATAAAGAGATTAATGATAGTTTTTTAATCATGAGTATATTTATTTTTTTAATACTTTTCTTGTTAATTCTCAACAGTTTAAAAGTTGGGGGCACAAATTTAGTCAAATTTTGCAATTCAGCACTTTTTTAACGTAAATTTTTCTTAACATTGCAAACTTTTAAGAATCATTATATAAGAGAGCGACAAATTCCTGCATTTAAATTTACAAATATTTAAAATGCAATGAATTAAAAAAAAGTAAATTTGCGAATTAAATAGTATTAATAATAACTCAAAAGAGGATGAAGAGATTTTCGAGTCTGTTTGCCATTTTCATTTCGATGATGGCATTCTCACAACAACAAGGAAAACTGAGAAAAGTTGCCACCGTAGGTTTTTTAAACGTAGAAAACCTTTGGGACACCATTCGCTCAGCAGATTATATTGACGGAACCAAAGACATCAAGAATCCGGCTTTCCACAGAAGTATTCCAATGGATTCCATTAAATTTCTGGATGCAGAAAAGTATGACGGACCATGGAGCGACGGAGCCCTGAAGGGTAAAAAAGTAGTAAGAGAACAAAGCGGCTCTGACGAATTTACACCAAAAAGCGCTAAAAACTATGGAACAAAAATCTACAAAGCGAAATTAGCCAATGAAGCAAAAGTAATTTCCGAGATGGGAGCTCAATATACCAAAACAGCTCCTGCCATTGTTGGTTTGATTGAGGTGGAGAACAGACAGGTTATTCAGGACCTTATTAATGAACCTGCTTTAAAAAAATACGATTACGGAATTATCCACTACAATTCTTATGACTACAGAGGAATTGATGTTGCTTTGATCTATCAAAAAAGAAGATTTACCCCTACGAATTCCTTAAAGAAGGAACTGAAGATTTTCGGTGATAACGGAAGAAGAGAATACACCAGAGACATTCTTGTAGTAACAGGATTTTTGGATAACGAAAAGGTAGCATTCTTCATGAACCACTGGCCTTCAAGAAGAGGTGGTGAAGCGATTTCTTTACCTAAAAGAAATGCTGCAGCTCAATTATTGAAACAGCAGATGGATAGCGTAAGAGCAGCAGATCCAACGACTAAACTTTTTGCAATGGGTGACTTCAATGATGATCCTATCAGCCCAAGTTTAAAAAATCACCTGAAAGCTCAGGCTAATCCTAAAGATTTAAGTGAGGAAACTCCTTATCTGAACCTTATGTATCCTCTATACAAAAAAGGAGTAGCTTCTTTAGCTTACCAGGATGCTCCGAACCTTTTTGACCAGATCATCGTTTCTAAAAACTTAGTTTCTGATCAGGTAACAAAAGAATATTCTATTTATAAGACAGAAATTTTTGCTCCGGCTTATTTAGTCAATAAAGAAGGAAATTACAAAGGATACCCCTTCAGATCCTGGAATGGGGATCAGTTCACAGGAGGTTACAGTGATCACTTCCCGGCATTTGTAGTTCTGCAGAAAGAACCATAAAAATTTAGGCACTCTTATTGGAGTGCTTTTTTTATGCAAATACCGAAATCATGAAAAATATTTTTTTAATGGCATTATTAGCTCTAGTTCCATTCGGCTGCTTTTCTCAGGAAACTACCGGAAAAACTAAGGAACATCAAGAGATGAAACCTTCCAAAAACGAAGACGGAGAATGGGAACTTACTGTAGTTGATACTCAGTTCGATTACTTTCTAAGCGCTATTGCCAAACCTATCAGCCAATATTCTGAATCTTACCTGAAGACAAAGAATACGTTCTTGGTGAACGAATGGAATAGCTATTACAATTCCGGACGATATAGAAACATTATTGAATCTGGAATAGACTATGATCCCAAAGAAAATTACGGGATTAAATTTGAATACAAGCTGTATCAGGTTTTTGCCTATGTAAACTGGAAATACGGCTTAAGAATGAATGCCCTTTCCGGTAGTGAGATTATAAGATAATTTACAACCATCCATAAAAAAGGTTCAGAAAATTTCTGAACCTTTTTTATTTTATAATAGCTGAAAATTATTTGTTGAATAATTCTTCTACTTTATCCCAGTTTACTACATCAAAGAATGCAGAAACATAGTCAGGTCTTCTGTTTTGGTAGTTTAAGTAGTATGCATGCTCCCAAACGTCTAATCCTAAAACTGGAGTTCCTTTAACGTCTGCAACAGGCATTAATGGGTTGTCCTGGTTAGGTGTAGAAGAAACAGATACCGAACCGTCAGCATTTTTTACCAACCAAGCCCATCCTGAACCGAATCTTGTTTTTGCAGCATCAGAGAAGTCTGTTTTGAATTTTTCAAGACCACCATAGTTTTCGATAGCAGCTTTTACATTTCCTACAGGCTCTTTGCTCCCTCCTGGAGTTAAAATATCCCAGAATAAAGAGTGGTTGAAGTGACCTCCACCGTTGTTTCTTACCGCTGGTTTATCTGTTCCTGTCTGGCAGATTTCTTCAATTGTTTTTCCTGCAAGATCAGTTCCTTCGATTGCTTTATTTAAATTGTCAATATACGCCTGGTGGTGCTTTGTATGGTGGATTTCCATAGTTTTTGCATCAATAGTAGGTTCCAATGCATCATATGCATATCCTAGTTTTGGTAATTCAAATGACATAATCTTTATTTTTAATGTTATACTTCAAAATTAGCCAATATTTAAGGCATTATCAAGAATTGGGGATTACTTTAATAAATCTTTAACATTGATATATTGATTTAGAATGAATTAAGTTTTTAAATATTTATTTTCATCCTCTATTTTCTGTATGAAAAAATAAAAAGCACGAATCATATAGTACGATGCGTGCTTTCTATTTAACAATAATTAAATTTATTTATTCATAGACATCAGGAATTCTTCGTTGTTCAAAGTTCCTTTGATGTTTTTATTTACAAATTCCATTGCTTCTACCGGATTCATTTCAGAAAGATATTTTCTAAAGATCCACATTCTCTGAGAAGTCACTTCATCAAGAAGAAGATCATCTCTACGAGTACTGGAAGAAACAAGGTCAATAGCAGGATAAATTCTTCTGTTGGCAATTTTTCTGTCCAGTTGAAGTTCCATATTACCTGTTCCTTTGAATTCTTCAAAGATTACTTCATCCATTTTAGATCCTGTATCGATAAGTGCTGTTGCAATGATCGTTAAAGAACCTCCTCCTTCAATCTTTCTTGCTGCCCCAAAGAATCTTTTTGGTTTGTGAAGAGCATTAGCATCTACCCCACCGGAAAGTACTTTTCCTGATGCAGGAGTCACTGTATTGTACGCTCTTGCTAATCTGGTGATAGAATCTAACAAAATAACAACATCATGGCCACATTCTACCATTCTCTGTGCTTTTGCAAGAACAAGATTGGCTACTTTCACGTGTTTTTCTGCTGCTTCGTCAAATGTAGAGGCAATAACTTCTGCATTTACGCTTCTTTCCATATCAGTTACCTCTTCCGGACGTTCGTCAATCAGAAGAACCATCATATAAACTTCAGGGTGGTTGGCAGCAATAGAGTTCGCAATGTCTTTAAGCAACATTGTTTTACCTGTTTTAGGCTGTGCAACAATCATTGCTCTTTGTCCTTTACCAATTGGCGCGAATAGATCTACGATTCTTGTAGAAATAGTAGAGTTGTTTCCTGCCAGGTTGAATTTTTCTTCCGGGAAAAGAGGCGTAAGATATTCAAAAGCAACACGGTCTTTAATAAACGCCAAATCACGTCCGTTAACTTCTGTTGGTTTTAATAATGAAAAGTATTTTTCACCTTCTTTTGGAAGTCTTACAATTCCTTTAACGGTATCTCCTGTTTTTAAACCATAGTTCCTGATCTGTGCGGTAGACACATATACATCATCAGGAGAAGAGATATAACTGAAATCTGACGAACGTAAGAATCCGTAGTTATCCGGTAAAATTTCCAAAACACCTTCAATGCTTACCATTCCATCGAAATTGAATTCTTTTTTATGGTCTTGCGGTTCCTCTGCCTTTTCAGAATGTCTGTTCTGATTTTGGTTTTGATGCTGATGTTGATTTTTATGTTGGTTTCCACCGTTCTGTGGATGATTTTGTCCTCTTTGAGGTCTGTTAGCCTGTTGCTGTTGCGTTTGCTGAGGGGGATTGTTAGGCTTTTCTTCGGCCTGAGCAGGCTCTTGAGTTTCTGTGTTTTTTGGAGCTTCTGTTTTCTCCTGGGTAGCTTCCGTATTTCCTGTATTGGTAGGAACCCTTTTTCTTTTCTTTTTAGCTGGAGTGGCTGTTTGGCCTTCTTCTGCAGCTACAACTTCTTCAGTTTTGGGTTCTTCAGGTTTTACTTCTTCAGGAACCGGTATCTTTTCTTCTACTTTTTCTTCTGCTTTAGGTTCTGCCGGAGCTTTTGCAATGGCTTTTGGCTTGGCTGGTGCTTTTTTTGGAGCAGCCTTTCTTGCCGGGGCTTTAGCAGGTTTTTCTGCTGAGGCCTCTTCAGTACTTACACTGGTGGTTTCTGTGGCGTTGAAATAATCTTTTGAGACTTTAGGGTTAGAAGCCTGAAAGTCAAGAATAGCAAAGATCTTGTCATTTTCATTGCTGTTTCTTGCAACTTTAACGCCCAAATCTTTTAAGATTTTAGTCAGTTCCGTTACGGATTTTGACCTTAACGTTTCTATGTTAAACATATTTAATGTAAAAATGTAATTAATTGTGAGTAAGAAAAGTAAGTCCGGTGACTTTGGTTTTCAAGTACATTGTATAATGCAAATCTACACTTATTTTTGAATTGTGCAAAATTTATATTATTTTTGCCAAGAATTTAATATTCAATGCTACAGAGAATACAAACTATATGGACGTTGTTAGCAGTTTTGGCTGCTGTTTTCCTTTTTATAACAGGACAGGATGTTGCCGTTTTTAGCAATATTCCCGTGATTAATATTGGATCTATAGTACTTGTTATTGTTGGTGCATTAAGTATCTTCAGTTTCAAAAACAGAAAAAGACAAATTTTGCTGAATACGATCAGCATCATTATAAACGCTTTGTTGATTGGTGTATTGGCGTACTGGTTACTAAACTTATCCGGAGGAATTGATTTTCCTGAGAAGGGTATTGAGCCGGTTTTCCCATTGGTAGCGGTAATATGTCTGCTTATTGCAAATGTATACATCCGTAAAGATGAGAGGCTCGTAAAATCTGTAGACAGACTTCGATAGCCTTACAACGATTTTTTGAGTGAGAACAGTTCCCCAGGGAGCTGTTTTTTTTTATTTTTACAGCAATGTTTAAAAGTACCACCCATAAAATCAGTATAATAGGAGTCTTCTTAGTGGCAGGATTCTTTATTGCCTATCAGATTCAGAATAAGGAAGATCAGGAAGCCGAAAAAAAAACAAGTTTCTACCTTACCGATATCCATGAGAATGTGGATGATGATTTAAAAGCAGGCTATTTATTTAGCATCAACAATATCACATATAAACCCGGTACTTATCATTATGAACTTCATACTAAAGCCAATGATGAAAGAGTAATCTTTCTCTCCGGAAATAACTTATTTAATAGTAATAACGCTATTGATTTTAGCTGGCGCCAAACTATCCCCCCTTACAGAATCATTAAAAAACCTAAAGCAGATACTCTCTATATCATCAAAAATGGAAGAACGATTGCTTTTCCCAAATATCTTGTACATAACGAATAAACATATGAAAAAACTGACTTATCTTACAGTATCACTTTTCTCTGTATTCTCTTTCGCCCAGGAGGTTTCAAAAGAAAGAGTTCAAACAGTACTTTCCACCCTTGCTTCCGATGAAATGAAAGGCCGTGAGATCGGAACTCCTGAAAACGATAACGCAGCCAATTATATTGCCAAGCTTTTCAAAGAAAACAATCTGGAATACTGTACAGGAAATTCTTATCTGATCCCTTTCGATTATAAAGGGAAAAAAGCGTATAATGTTTGTGGAATCAAAAAAGGGAAAACAAACCAATATCTTGGCTTCTCCGGACATTTTGATCATATAGGAACCAGCAATAACCCTGGTGATAATATATACAACGGTGCAGATGATGATGCCAGCGGAATTACCACTTTAGTAGGTATTGCAGATTATTTTAAAAAGAAAAAACCTGAATTCTCAATGGTTTTTATGGCGTTCAATGGAGAAGAAAAAGGAATGCTGGGCTCCAAGGCGATTTCTACAGATAAAAATCTGGATCACATCTACAATAATATGACAGCACTTTTCAATTTTGAAATGGTTGCTACCGAATCTCAATGGGGAAAGAATGCAATGTATATGACCGGAGACGAATTTTCTGACCTTGATGAGCTTTTCAACACTCATGCTGCAAACGGATTAAAAATACATGCAGATCCGTATGCTAAGCAACAGTTATTTTACCGTTCAGATAATGTAAGCTTTGTAAAAAAGAAAATCATAGCCCACTCATTCTCTACTGTGGATATGACGAAAGCCTCTCATTATCACCATGAAAATGATGACGTTAATATTGTAGATTTTGATAATATGACGCAGATCATCAATAACTTTGGAAAAACATTGGATCAGCTTAATCCTAAGAATTTTGCTCCGAAGTATAATGACCAGGTAAGATTTTAATTCACTATTCATCGTAAGAAACCGCTACTCCAGCGTTTTTTTTAGAATAGTACTTATCCATATACCACTTCAAAATTCGTCTTAATTTATAGCAAAAAGAAAATTCATAAGTAACAAATTGTAACAAAAAGACATTTTTTGAAACTTATCCTTTAAAGTAAAATAGGATTAAGAACGTCTTATCTTTTAATTTTACGTAATTTTGCTATCCAATTTTTTCATTGAATGAACCAATATATTAAAATACTAAAGTTCGCAAGACCACACCAAAAATACATCTACGGAAGTTTGTTTTTCAACCTTATGTACTCTGTATTTCAGATTGCTTCCTTAGGGACTATTCTACCGGTTTTGGGAATGCTTTTCGGAACCATTGAGGCCAAAAAATACAGCCATCCTCCTGTTTATTCTGGAGAGATCTTAGACTTTTTCTCTTATGCAAAAGAATACGCCAATTATTATGTTCAGACCTTAGTAACTGAGCATGGAGCACTCAACGTTTTGGCGTGGCTTTGCGTGATAACAGCTTTTATGTTTTTACTGAGAAACCTTTTCAGATATTTAGGTTCATTTTTACTGATCAATTATCGTGTAGGAGTTACTAAAGACCTTCGTGGAGCCATGTACAGAAAGATTCTTGCTTTACCTGTTTCCTTTTTTACGGAAAGCAAAAAGGGAGATCTAATGTCCCGTATGTCCAATGACGTAGGCGAAGTAGAAGGGAATATTTTAGGAAGCTTAGTTGAATTGATCAATGCACCTTTTATGCTAATCAGCACATTGGTAACGCTTTTCTTTTTAAGTACAGAAATGACGCTTTTCTCACTTTTGGTATTGCCCATAATGGGAACTATGATTGCTTTAATAGGAAAAAGCCTGAAAAAGGATTCTCACGAAGCGCAGCATGAAATGGGAAATATTTTCTCTATTGTAGATGAAACATTGAAGTCTACCAAAGTGATCAAAATTTTCAGCGCAGAAAAAATAATGGACACCCGTTTTATGCAGTCTATGCAAAAATGGATTACCAGTTCAATAAACTTAGGCAGAAAAAAGGAATTAGCCTCTCCTATGAGCGAATTTCTAGGTTCAGTTACATTCTTAATTATTGCCTGGTATGGAGGAAAACAAATTATTGTAGAACAAAGTATTTCACCTGCAGATTTCCTTGTTTTCCTTGGTATTTTCTTCCAGATTTTACCTCCTGTAAAAAGTTTATCTCAGTCTATCTCGAATGTTCAGAAGGGAGAAGCTTCCCTTGAAAGAGTTTTAGCGATTCTTGATGCGGATGTGAAAATAGACGAAATCCCAAATCCTGTTTCTATCTCAACATTAAATAGTTCCATCGAATTTAATAATATTGGTTTCTACTACGATAAAGACCATACAATTCTTAAAAACTTCTCTCTTTCTATTCCTAAAGGGAAAACCGTAGCTCTTGTTGGGCAAAGTGGAAGTGGAAAAACAACCATTGCCAACCTTTTAGCGAGATTCTATGATGTTTCGGAAGGAGAAATTTTGATTGACGGAACAGATATCAAACATTTAAAGCTACAGGAATACCGTAAACTATTGGGAATGGTAACTCAGGAGTCTGTATTATTCAATGATTCTGTTTACAATAATATCCTGATGGGTAAACCTGATGCGACAAAAGAGGAAGTAATTGCTGCCGCTAAAATTGCCAATGCAGACGCATTTATCACCAGACTTCCTGAAGGATATGATTCCAATATCGGAGACGATGGAGGGAAGCTTTCCGGAGGCCAGAAACAAAGGGTATCTATTGCAAGAGCAGTATTGAAAAACCCACCGATTATGATTCTGGATGAAGCAACTTCCGCGTTGGATACAGAATCTGAAAGATTTGTACAGGATGCCTTAGAAAAAATGATGGAAAACAGAACCTCACTTGTGATTGCTCACCGTCTTTCCACCATCCAAAAAGCAGATTGGATTGTAGTAATGGAGAAAGGTGACATTGTTGAACAGGGAACTCACCACGACCTTATTGCCAAAAAAGGTATGTATCATAAACTGGTTGAGCTACAGAATTTCGACTAAAACAATTTTAATTAATTTAAAATGAATCCCATACAAGAGTATTTCTACAGAATTAAAGAACCTGAAAGAAGTACTCTTCTTTTTTTGCGTGAAAAAATCCTCGCATCAGATACGGAAAATATTACCGAAACGTTCAGCTTTGGACTTCCGTTTATCAAGTATAAAAAGAAAATGCTGTGTTATTTCTATTACAGCAAGAAGTATAAAAAGCACTATATTAGTTTTTACCACGGAGATCGTCTGGATCATCCGGAATTGATACAGGATGGCAGAAAGAAGTTTAAAATCTTCCTGATTGATGTGGAACAGGATTTACCTTTAGAATGGATTCTACAGCTTACAGAAGAGATTAAAAAATATATTAAATAAAGAACTTTACAAAAAAAAGAGAGCCACACAGACTCTCTTTTTTATATAAAATACATTTTAGTTTTCCTTCAATTTGGCAATCACATCAAGACCGCCTTTTGTAATATCACCAATCTTACAGATAATTTCGGTATCTAAAGGAAGAAATACGTCCATTCTCGACCCAAATTTGATGAATCCAAACTCATGCCCGGCTTTTGCTTTATCTCCTTCATTACAGTAGAAAACAATCCTTCTTGCCACATATCCTGCAATCTGTCTGAAGACTACTTTATGGTTGGTTAAAGTCTGTACCGCTACCGTTGTTCTTTCATTTTCTGTAGAAGACTTTTCATGCCATGCTACCAGATACTTTCCAGGGTGATACTTTTTGTAAATCACTTCTCCTGAAACCGGATATCTACAAATGTGAACATTCAGCGGAGACATGAAGATGGAAACCTGAATAGCTTTTCCTTTGATGAATTCATCTTCCTCTACTTCTTTAATCATTACTACTTTTCCGTCTACCGGAGCAATAACGTTTTCTTTGTGATCAAGGATCGTACGGTTTGGTACTCTGAAAAACCAGAATACAAGACAGTAAATAACCAACAAAGGCATAATGATCAGCAGTGACCATATTTCAAGGAAATAGATTGCCGACACTCCCACTACCAAAAAAAGTAGGGTTGCTACGGTAATCGTTCCTTTTGATTCTCTATGTAATTTCATGAGACTAAATAAATTTTTCTAAAATAAAGTACAAATATACGACAGGAACGCAGATAATAAAACTATCAAGCCTGTCTAATACTCCTCCGTGTCCCGGAATGATGTTTCCGCTGTCTTTCACCCCGAAATTTCTTTTCAACTGGCTTTCCACCAAATCTCCCAATGGAGCAAAAGCGGCTACCAGAAACCCTACAAACATCCAGTTTCCTCTTAATTCAGGTTGGTAGTGTTCTATAAAGTAAGAAAGCACAAGGGTTAAAACAACGCCTCCAATATATCCTTCCCATGTTTTCTTAGGAGAAATCTTAGGAGCCATTTTATGTTTTCCGAAAAATTTCCCTACCAGATAGGCAAAAGTATCACTACTCCAAATCAGGATAAACAGAAAAAGCACTTCCAGAGAGAAGGCATCATTATAGCTTGAGAACTTAGGCAGTCCCAGTGCAAAACTAAACGGCAAAGCCACGTAAATGACCGTAAAGATCAGTTTTCCGCTGTCGAAGTATAATTCGCTAGGATATTTAAATAAAGTGACTACAGCGATTCCAATGAGGGAAAGTGCCAGAATTTCACTCAATCTGAAATCAAAAAAGAAATCATGATTAAAATATCTTTTGGAAAACATATAAAATATGAAAATGACCAATGGATACACGATCCATTTTTCATATCCTTTCCCAAATTTCATAATCTTAACACATTCCCATGTACCCACGAGAAGTAAAAGACTTATCAGTGCATAATAAAGATATTGCTGTTTAATAAGGCCTGGGGCAATATTGTTGATCAGTTGTGCTCCCAGCGGAGTTGAACAAAGAATGATGACAGCTACATAAACTATCCCTGAAATGGTTCTTTGAATGAGATTTTTGTCCAAAATTTAAAGTTTAGAAGTGGGTGCTTAATCTTCAAGCAGCAGTAAAAACAGTTTCACGTTGGAATTGGCAGAACTGTCCATTTTTGATTGGCTTCCGCTGATGGAAGTAAGGTTCTTGATATTTCCGTTTCTTTTTATTTTTCCCATGGCATCATTCAGGTTATTCACAATCTGTGAAACGTTGGCAATGATGATAATTTTATCTGGGAGTCTTGAAGAGTGGTAATGGAGAATATTGTTATGTGAAAGCATGATTCTGCCATCATAGGCAATCAAATATTCACAGGTGATGAATGCGGCATCATTGGACGGCTGCAGTTCTGAGGTATAGGTGGATTTCACAACATTTAAAAAGTTCTGAAGTTCCTTATCCCAACAGAAAAGATTACCGATACCTTCTATTTTGATAATTTGATTTAAAGTTTGTAGAGCTTCCGCTTCATCTGCACAATAATTAAAAAATCCCCCCGAATGCGTAAATAATTGGGCAAACTTATAGTCGAGATCCGCATTTTTCAGCGAATCCCCAAGCTTCTCCAGGCTCTGTTTCTCGTCTTCCTCAGGCTGGTTGGTAAGTTTGCTTACAATCCTCTTGAATAAATTCAACTTAATCTATTTTTAGTCAACTTTATACAAAAATAGAAAATAAATTATAATAGAGTTCAAAATATCTCTTTAAATATGAAAAACCTGACAATTTTGAGGTTGTCAGGTTTTATAAATTCTATTTTTTTAGAGTATTAAAGCTGTGTTGGGCTTTCTGGAGCCTGTATTTCGCTTTCTTCTTCTTTCTCTTTAATTTGAGGGGTTTCCAATGCGATCTGCTGATCTTTTTCAGGGATGGTATTGGTAACCGGTTTCTCTGTCAATTCAGGATCCCATGCTCTTTTTCCGAAAATTTCTTCCAAATCTTCACGGAAGATCACTTCTTTCTCCAAAAGTTTGTTCGCTAGTGCATCAAGCTTATCTTTATTCTCAGTAAGAATTCTGATCGCTCTGTCATATTGCTCACTTACAAATCTCTTAATTTCATCATCAATGACCTCTGCCGTTTTCTCAGAGTATGGTTTTGAGAATGAATAGTCAGACTGACCTGAACTGTCATAGTAAGAAACGTGTCCTACTTTTTCGCTCAATCCATAAATCGTAACCATGGAATTCGCTTGTTTGTAAGCTCTTTCTAAGTCATTCTGCGCTCCTGTTGAGTAATCACCCAAAGCAACCTGTTCTGCTGCTCTTCCTCCTAAAAGGGAACACATTTCATCCAGCAGCTGTTCAGTTGTTGTGATCTGTCTTTCTTCCGGAAGATACCAAGCTGCTCCTAAAGAACGTCCTCTTGGTACAATGGTTACTTTCAATAATGGAGAAGCGTGCTCTGTAAGCCATGAAACGGTAGCGTGACCAGCTTCGTGGAAGGCAATTCTTCTCTTTTCAGAAGGTTTGATTGCTTT
This sequence comes from Chryseobacterium sp. Mn2064, assembly GCF_049319685.1. NCBI lineage: Bacteria > Pseudomonadati > Bacteroidota > Flavobacteriia > Flavobacteriales > Weeksellaceae > Chryseobacterium > Chryseobacterium sp. Mn2064. The sequence goes on along the minus strand of NZ_JBMOUE010000004.1, from coordinate 239,629 downwards.
ATTTTTCTTTTCAAGTCCACCTATAATTCTGTCTACAGCATCAAGGAAGTCCTGCTTCACTACAAATTCGTGGCTATTTCTTGCTGCAATAAGTGCTGCTTCATTACATAAGTTAGCGATATCTGCACCACTGAAACCAGGGGTTTGTTTTGCTAAGAAGTCTCTGTCTACACTGTCATCAAGCTTGATTTTCTTTAAGTGAACATCAAGGATCTGTCTTCTTTCGTGTAATTCCGGAAGATCTACATAGATAGAACGGTCGAAACGTCCTGCTCTCATTAACGCTTTATCCAGGATGTCTGCTCTGTTCGTTGCAGCCATTACGATAACGTTGGTATCTGTTCCGAAACCATCCATTTCAGTAAGAAGCTGGTTCAGGGTATTTTCTCTTTCATCGTTTCCACCGGAGAAATTGTTTTTTCCTCTGGCACGTCCGATTGCATCAATCTCGTCAATAAAGATAATAGCCGGAGATTTAGCTTTTGCCTGAGCAAAAAGGTCTCTTACTCTGGAAGCACCTACTCCTACGAACATTTCTACGAAATCTGAACCTGAAAGTGAGAAAAACGGTACTTTAGCTTCACCCGCAACAGCTTTTGCCAATAAGGTTTTACCTGTTCCCGGAGGCCCTACTAAAAGTACTCCCTTCGGAATTTTACCTCCTAGTTTGGTATACTTTTCTGAATTTTTCAGGAAATCAACTACTTCCTGCACTTCTTCTTTAGCACCTTCTAATCCTGCAACATCTTTAAATGTTACCTGAATTCTTTCTTTTTCATCAAAAAGCTTCGCTTTAGATTTACCGATAGAGAAGATTTGTCCGCCAGGACCTCCGCCACCGCCCATCTTTCTGAAAAGAAGGAAATAGAACAATCCAAGAATGGCAATCCAGATCAACGCAGAAACTAAAATATCTGTGAACGGACTTTTACCAGTTCCATAGTCTTTAGTCGTTTTAATAGCCGGATTGGACGCTTTAACCTGATCAAATTTTTGAAGGAAAAGCTGAAGATCTCCATATTTTACAGTAAAATCTGCCTTAGGAGCCATATCCAGGGCTGAAAGAGGGTTGTTTTCTTTGGAAGTTTTGGCAATAGTAGCCGCTTTTGCTTCTTTGGTAAGGAAAACATCTGCTTTCTCTATGTCTTTGTATATAATTATATTCTGGACTTTCCCCGCCTGCATTTCTCTAAAGAAACCATCTTCATCAATAGATTTTGCGGCTTCACCACCAAGAAAATTGGAGGCGAAAAATAGCAAAAGAGCTACGATTACAATAGGAAAGAACCAGTTGAATCCCTTATTATTCATTTATACTTTTTAAAATTTTATTATTCATTTTCAATTCTGGTGATGACAGCGTCACCCCAAAGCTCTTCTATATCGTAGTACTCACGTACATCTTTTTGGAATATATGAACCACCACGGAAACGTAATCTACCAATACCCACATTGCGTTTTCGGTACCTTCTACGTGCCAAGGTCTGTCTTTTAGGTCGTTTCTCACTTTCTTCTCTACACTTCCTGCTAATGCGGCAACTTGTGTATTGGAGTTTCCACTGCATATTACGAACGTTTCCGCTACGGAGTTTTCGATGTTGGAAAGGTCAAAGATCATGATATCTTCTCCTTTTACATCTTGAAGTGCTTCAACGATTTTATCTGTTAGTGCTTGTTTTTCTGCTGTTTTATTCATTAAAAAAATACTATAATCTGCAAATTTATTGTTTTTTCTTTACTTTAACCTTACTTTTACTCCCTTAATGTCTTAAAGTTTTCTTAAATGAGCCAACTCTTCTACCTGAAAGAATGTTCTTCTACTAATGACGAAATATCAAAGTTTTTACTTTACGAAAATTCAGATTTTATTGGATTGCATACTTTTAATCAAACTAAAGGGCGTGGTCAGTATGGAAATGTATGGACTCAGACTGCCGAAAAAAATCTAGCTTATACGCTGGCAGTGAATACTCAAAACATTCTGTGCTCTGATTTTATATTCAATTATTATACCGCAATTATTGTCAGGGATTTCCTTGCCATATTGGCTGATTCTGAGGTAAAAATTAAATGGCCGAATGATATTATCCTTAAAGGTAAAAAAATAGTGGGAATATTGATTGAAAAGAAAAAAATTAATCAAAATAATTATTTCATTATAGGAACCGGCATCAATATTCTCCAGGAAAAATTTGATGAAATATCTAATGCGGGATCGCTTCTAACCCAAACAGGCCAAGTTTTCGATCTGGAAGACTTCGCTCTCAACTTTCACACCTATGTGTCTGAACAATTGAAAAACATCCCTTCTGATGAGGAAGTTCTGGCCATGTTTAACCAAAACCTGTTCCGTAAGGATGAGATCTCGGTTTTTGAAATTGGAAAAGAGCGACAAAATGGCATCATTCGAAATGCAGACGAAAAAGGAGAAGTCTGGATCGAACTTGAAAACGACGGATTGCGTTCTTTCTATCACAAAGAAATAAAGCTCCTTTACTGATTGGCTCTTTTGATATAAAGATAAAGGGTAAGCGGCAAAAACACCAGGTTAGGCAGCCACATTGCTAAAGCCGGAGACAGGCTTTTATTTTCGGATACAACTTTTAACGCTTCAAAAGAAAACACAAAAATAAAGGCCATTGAGATCCCTATCGCAAGGTTAATCCCTAATCCTCCCCTTTTCTTTTGGGAAGATAATGAGAGTGCCAAAAAGGTTAGTATGATAATAGAAACGGGCATTGAGGTTCTCTGATGTAGCTCGTTAAGATAAGAATTCAAGTTACTGTTTCCTCTTGCTTTTTCTCTTTCAATAAATTTTAAAAGTTCCGGGGTTGTTTTATTTTGTCCCAGAAGTTCGTTAGGGAAAAGTTCTTCCGGTGAATGGCCGTAGTTTTTTCTAAGCTCCATTCCGTTATTAATCTTCTCGGAATTGTCTTTATTGATTGTTTTTTCGAAAAAGTTATTTAAAACGAACTGCTTTTTTTCTTTATCCCAATATACATCACCAGCTTTAAGCTCGTATACCATTCTTCTGTCTTTATCAAACTTCTGATAAACAAAGCTGGATCCTCTTTTTTCTCTTTTATTCCAGGAATCCACAAAAATGTATTCTGTTTTACTGAGCTGTGAAGAGGCAGGGGCAGTTCCTAAGATTTTTTCTTTGTTGGCCGCATTATAAGTATAAGCTTCGAGTTCGTTTTTCTTGATATTAGCCCACGGAAGTACCATATGATATACCAAAAGGGCCATTACTGCGATTAAAATAGAAGTATACAGATAAGGTTTCGAAAATCTGTGAAAGCTTGCTCCACTACTGATGATGGCCACAATTTCGGTATTGTTTGCCATTCGGGATGTGAAATAGATCACCGAGATAAAAACCAGAATAGAAAGGAAAGTTACCACAAGGTTAACGATCCAGAAAGGATAAAAGTGAATCAGGAAATACACCAAATCAAGCTTCGGGTCAATAGCCTTTGCGTTCTCTATCCTTGGGATTTTCTGCTGCACATCAATAACAAGCACCACTATAGACAAGAGTATAAGCATGAAACTGAAAGTTCCAAGGTACTTTTTAATGATATATCTGTCTACAATTTTAAGCATAATTTTCTTACAGTCTTTGTCTAAGAACCGGTACTACAGAATTCTTCCATTCATAAAAATCTCCTGCAAGGATGTGCTCTCTCGCTACTTTTACCAAATCAAGATAAAAGGCAAGATTATGGATTGAAGCAATCTGTTTTGCCAGATATTCTTTAGATACAAACAGGTGACGAAGATACGCTTTTGAATATTCACGATCTACGAAACTGGTTCCAAATTCATCCAAAGGCGAAAAGTCGCGCTTCCATTTTTCATTTTTAAGGTTCATTACCCCCTGCCATGTGAAAAGCATTGCGTTTCTTGCATTTCGGGTAGGCATTACACAATCCATCATATCAATTCCCAAACCGATAGATTCCAAGATATTCCATGGAGTACCAACCCCCATCAGGTATCTTGGTTTTTCTTTTGGTAGAATATCTGTTACTTCATCTGTAATTCTGTACATTTCTTCTTCCGGTTCTCCTACTGAAAGTCCTCCGATAGCATTTCCTTCAGCTCCTGCTTCAGAAATTACTTCTGCAGAGATTTTTCTCAAATCTGAATAGGTTGATCCTTGTACAATAGGGAAAAGTCTTTGTTTATGGCCGTATAACTCCAGATTTTCGTTCGTCCAGTCGATACATCTTTTTAACCAACGGTGCGTAAGTTCCATGGATGATTTTGCCTGGTTATAATCACACGGATATGGAGTACACTCATCGAAAGCCATAAAAATATCGGCTCCGATCTGTCTTTGAATTTCCATTGATCTCTCCGGAGAGAACATATGATAACTTCCGTCGATGTGAGATTTGAATCTTGCACCTTCCTCAGTCATTTTTCTGTTGCCAGCCAAAGAAAAAACCTGAAAACCTCCTGAATCTGTAAGAATAGGAAGATCCCAGTTCATGAATTTATGCAATCCTCCTGCGTCCTGCATAGTTTCCATTCCGGGACGAAGGTAAAGGTGATAGGTATTTCCCAGAATAATCTGAGCTTTAATGTCTTCTTTTAATTCTCTCTGATGAACTGTTTTCACGCTTGCTACAGTTCCTACAGGCATAAAGATGGGCGTTTGAATTTTCCCGTGATCTGTAGTTAGTTCCCCTGCTCTTGCTTTTCCTTCAGAGGTTTTTTCTATATTAAAAAATTTCATTTGTCAACATTTTTTAAGTCACCCTTTCACTGGTGATTTTTGTAAAATAAAATCTAGAGTTCGGTTATCTTACCATGGGAGGCATATTTCCGTTCTGTTTCAGTTTTTCTTTTACATATTTATCCGCTTTGGGATCTTTCTTTAATAATATTTCCTGGGCATCGTTGGTTATGCCGTCCATTTTTTCTTTAATCACATAATATTTAAAACTTTCAACAAAGTCGTCAGGTTTTACGTTATGGGATTTAAGGACAAATCTTGTACCGGCTTCCAAATTTTTATTCGGGTACATAAAAATTGCCTGATCATTGATTGCCAAGTCGGCTATGATAGCAGCCATTTTATCTTCATCTACAAGATTTTTAGGCTTATCTATAAAATCACTGCATGAAAACAGTCCCAGCAAAACGAAAATGAAGATCAGTTTTTTCATAATCTGTTGATGATGGATTTCCATTTTAAGTTTAAAACTCCAAATACCGCTTCGTGAATGATGCCACCATTCATTTTGCTTTCTCCTAAAATTCTGTTGGTAAAGATGATGGGAACTTCTACAATTTTGAAATTCTTTTTGTATGCTCTGAATTTCATTTCAATCTGAAATCCGTAGCCTTTCAGTCTTACATTATCCAGGCCAATTTCCTCCAACACCTTTCTTGAAAAACAGACAAAACCTGCGGTAGTATCATGAATAGGCAATCCTAAAACAGATCTTACATATTTGGATGCAAAATAAGACAACAGCACTCTTCCCATTGGCCAGTTGACTACATTCACTCCTTTTGAATAACGGGATCCAATAGCCATGTCAGCATTGAGGCAGGCTTCGTAGAGCTTGGGAAGGTCATTAGGATTGTGGGAGAAATCGGCATCCATTTCAAAAATATAATCGTAATTGTTTTCGATGGCCCATTTAAAACCATGAATGTATGCTTTTCCCAACCCGTCTTTTGTATGTCTTACCGACAGATGCAGGTAATGAGGGTGTCTTCTCTGTAAATCTTTTACCAATTCTGCAGTTCCATCCGGAGAAGAATCATCCACTACTAATACATGAAAGTCATCCTCCAATGCAAAAACCGCGGAAATAATATTTTCAATATTTTCCTTTTCGTTATACGTTGGGATAATGACGAGTTTTTTCATTTCAGTTTGCAAAGATAGTTTATTTAACCTTTTTATTTTATACAAAATAATCTATAATTTTGCAAAAAATATTTCTCACGGATTAAGCGAATGAAACAGAAACTTTTATTCCACGAATCTGAATGGTAAGCGAAATCAGCGGGAGCATATATTTAAAGCAATACATTTCACAACCCAGGCCATAAGAAAATGTATGCCAAGCTGTGAATTTGGGAATTAAATAAAAATTAAAAAAATAAATTTTGCCGTCATCACAAAACTTCATCAATCATGTAAGAATACCTGAGAATAATGACTGGGTAATCTTTATACTCGTAGGGTGCATATTTTTATATGTTTTCATGATGAACATTATAGAAAGAGATGCCAGTCTTAAGGATTTTCTGCTTCAGAAATATTTTGATGCGAGCAACAACCTTCCGAGCTGGATCATCACGTCCTGTGTGATAACCCTTACCCTCTCTGTTTTAATTTCACAGTATATTCCTATTGTTCCTAAATATGTTGCCGACCTACAGGTTTTGGGATATCAGCTGAATAAGTTTGGGTATACTTTTATTACGGTTTTGCTTTTTTATATGACGAGGTCTACTTTAGGCTTTTTATTTTATCAAAGTATAGGGGACGGAAAAAGATGGACCATTTTTTATTTTACCTCTACCAAGTTTTATTTTATTCTTTCTTTTTTGCTGATAATTCTGTGTGTGGCCCATTATTATTTCCCAATCGATAAGAATAGAATGTTTCTATATTATTTCCTGTTCTTTGCTTTTGTGTTTATTTTCAAAGTTTTTTTCTATTTATTTCACAAGAACAAGATTCTTCCTGAGAAATGGTATTATAAATTTTTGTATATTTGCACCCTCCAAATCGCACCATTGTTATTGCTTTGGAAGTTGTTATTTTATTAATAAATGTCAATGATGAGAATAAAGTCTATATTGGTTTCTCAACCAGCGCCTAGTGAATCTTCTCCATATTTGGATATAGCGAAGAAGGAAAAAATAAAGATTGATTTCCGCCCATTTATCCACGTCGAAGGGGTTGACAACAAAGAACTCAGAACACAAAAAATAGATCTGACGCAGTATACCGGTATTATATTTACCAGTAAGAATGCGATCGACCATTACTTCAGACTTGCAGAGGAGCTGCGTTTTGCGGTTCCGGACACAATGAGATACATCTGCCAGTCGGAAGCAATTGCCAATTATCTTCAAAAACACATTGTGTACAGAAAAAGAAAGATCAGCTTTGGGGAGAAAAACTTCGCAGATCTGCTTCCTCTTTTCAAAAAATTCCCGTCTGAAAAATATCTGTTGCCATCTTCAGATGTATTAAGCCCGGATATTGTAAAAACTCTTGATGCTTCTAATGTAGAATGGACAAGAGCGATCATGTACCGTACAGTATGCAGTGATCTTACAGACATCAATGTGAAAGATTATGATATGCTGATCTTCTTCAGCCCGCAAGGAATAAAATCTTTACAACAGAATTTCCCAGACTTCAAGCAGGATGAAACAAAGATTGGTGTTTTCGGAAATACCACTTTAGCTGCAGCAGAAGAAGCGGGATTAAAAGTAGATCTAATGGCTCCTACGAAGGAAACTCCTTCTATGACAATGGCCCTTGAAAAATATATTAAGGCTCTACACAAGTAACCCTTACTACCAACATTTGAAACCACCTCTCCCATCAAGAAGGTGGTTTTTTTATGCATAAAAATTCCCTGAAATAATTTTATTCTTATCTATTTCTACCTTGAATCCATCGATCAAATAAAACAATTTCCATCAAATTTCATCACGAACAAAAACAATAAAAACAGTAAAAAATAATTCTTTCATCCAATATTACATAGAAAGGCTACCAAAAATTTAACAGCCTTTCTTATATTTGAACAAGAATTAACAATGAATACAACGACCCTGTAGAATATCAATATACAGGACGTAAAAAATTAAAATATAGGATGAAAGCTCCACAGGCAAAAAAAATAGAAAAAATATTAGAAACTCACGGTGACAGAAGAATTGACAACTACTTTTGGCTCAATGAAAGAGAAAATCCCGAAGTCATCAAGTATCTTGAAGAAGAAAATGCTTATGAGGAATTCATCATGAAAGACACTGAAGCTCTTCAGGAAGACCTTTTTGAAGAGATGAAAGCCCGTTACAAAAAAGATGACGAATCTATTCCTTATATCTTTAACGAATACTGGTACATCGTACGATATGAAGAAGGTAAAGAATATCCTATCTTCTGCAGAAAATACAAAAGCCTGGATAACGAGGAAGAAATTGTTCTTGATGTAAATATTTTAGCGGAAGGTGAAAACTTTTTTGAAGTAGGAAGCGTTGCTGTAAGCCCTAATAATGAATTGGCTTCTTTCTCTTCCGATAACGTAGGAAGAAGAATTTACACATTGAACTTTAAAAATTTAAAGACTGGAGAAATTCTTTCAGATAGTATTCCCAACACCACAGGAAAAGCTGTTTGGGCCAATGACAACCAACACGTTTTTTATATCAGAAAAGATGCAAGTCTGCGTGCTTTCCAGGTATACAGGCACCAGCTAGGGACAGATTCTTCTGAAGACATTCTGATCTTTCATGAAGAAGACGAAACCTTCGATGTGAATGTATTTAAAACAAAATCACTACAGTATATTTTCATTGCCAGCTCCAGTACCATTTCTGATGAACATCGCTTCATCCCATCTGACGATGTATTTGCAGACTGGACCATTATACAGCCAAGAATTGATGATTTAGAATATTCTGTAGAACATTATGAAGATGAGTTCTACATTATTACCAATGCCGATGATGCAACCAACTTTAAAATTGTAAAAACAAAAATCAGCAATTGCGGAATGGAAAACTGGACAGATGTTATCCCTCACCGTGCAGAAGTGTTGTTGGAAGGTTTTGAGATTTTCAAAGATTATCTGGTTCTTGAAGAAAGAGAAAGAGGATTGCTTCAAATTAAAATTATTGATGAAAAAACCCAGGAATCTCACTACCTGCCGTTTTCAGATCCGACTTATACCAGCTATATTGGCATCAACCTTGAGTTTGATACTGAAGTGCTACGCTACGGCTATACTTCTTTAACACAGCCAAGTTCCACTTACGAATATAATATGAAAGAAAAAACGACCCAACTTCTGAAACAACAGGAAGTACTGGGAGGAAAGTTCTTTGCTGAAAATTATATTTCTGAAAGAATATGGGCAGATTCCAGAGATGGAGAAACAAAAGTTCCAATCTCTCTGGTTTATCATAAAGACACAAAAAAATCAGCAGATACCCCTCTTCTTTTATATGGATATGGAAGTTATGGCCATACTGTAGATGCAAGTTTCTCCAATGTAAGATTATCGATCCTGGATAGAGGATTCATCTATGCTATTGCTCACATCCGCGGAGGAGAATACCTGGGTAGAGAATGGTATGAGGATGGAAAAATGCTGTTCAAGAAAAATACCTTCTTCGACTTTATTGATGCCGGAAAATACTTAATAAAAGAAAACTATACGTCATCTGCTCATATGTACGCCATGGGAGGCAGTGCAGGCGGTCTTCTTGTAGGGGCAGTAGTGAACTATGAGCCTCAGTTATTCAATGGAATTGTTGCACAGGTGCCTTTCGTTGACGTTGTTACAACCATGCTGGATGATACTATTCCTTTAACTACCGGAGAGTATGATGAATGGGGAAATCCTAATGATGAAGAATATTATCATTATATGAAAGACTACTCTCCTTATGACAATGTAGAAGCTAAAGAGTATCCACATATGCTGATTACTACAGGATTCCACGACTCTCAGGTGCAGTATTGGGAACCTGCAAAATGGACAGCAAGACTAAGAGAGTTGAAAACAGACAACAATATTTTGGTATTCAAAACCGATATGAGCTCTGGACATGGAGGCGCAAGCGGAAGATTTGAATCCTTAAAAGAAGATGCGTTGGAATACGCATTCCTGTTAAAGATCAACGGTAATTCGTAAGTGATATAGGATGGACAGGCCTGAGTATTGTACAATTTTCGACTTTACAACTTGCTGCCATTAATATTATCAAAGAATTATCTTCAAAAAAGAAGAAATGCTTACCGTAGCTTCTTCATATAGAAAAATGTTGAAAAATTAATTTCATCATTGATCAGTTATTATATATTATTTATAGAATTATGAACGAGTCCGAATATTGGAAAAAAATAGAACAGTTTTTTGAAGACAACTTCCAGACGGAAAAAAATCCACCCATCGAAACCTTATTATTTCTAATAGGACTTCGGGAACTGGGTAGTGGTCAGCAGAAATACACAAAAGACGATAAAGTGAATCTTATTCACATTGCTGTCTGCAGATTGATGGAGCCTTTTGGGTATTATAAATTCACACATTATGAAAACGGATGGCCTCAGTTTGAAAAGCTGGAAGACCTTCCGGAATTAAAGCCTAATGAGCAGTCACTGCTTATGAAGAAGGCTATTATTCAGTACTTTCAGGAAGAAGAATTACTATAAAAACAAAGCTTGGATATTATCCAAGCTTTTTATATTTCATCCCTACAGATCTGGCTGTGTTTTTTATAGCATCTGCTTTAAAACATTCTCCAGCTGGGTAAGCCCCATGGTAAAACCACCTTCAAAACCCATATCAAACATTTTCTTCATGATTTCCTGAGACTGATAATGAATATTAACCGTTACTTTTGTTCCTTCTTCTACTCCAGTAAAACCAATCAGCCACTTTGATTGCGGCGCGTCTTCGTCGATATTTCCGTTCTCATCGCAGAAAGCACTCATCCAATCGAAACTTCTATGCTGAATGATTTCACCATATTTCGAACGGGAATAGGCTTTTTCACCATTCGGACCTACCATCGCATATAGCCAGACTCCATTTTCTTTAAAATCCTGTTTGATGGTTTCGCACCGCCAAGGTTTAGGACCCCACCATTGGTCTAGCAGTTCAGATTGGGTAAAACTATCCCATACTTTTGAAACATCAGCATCATAAATTTTCATGACATACGTACTTTTCGAGTCAAAATCTTTGTTGAAAATGATATTAGATTCCATAAGTAATTATTTTTAATAAAGTTACCTTTTTTATTTATAGAAAGGACTTTTCGTATGACAAGTAAAATATAATTCATAAATAATTGTTAAAAAACACTCTTTTAAGAGAAAAAAAACAATTTTTTGGCTCGTTTTTTGTTTATGTAATCTTAAAACAATTAATTTTAACATTCATCTTTCCAAAACATATATAATTAAATAATGAATAACAAATTCATCCCAATAATTTCGGTGTTTATGACAATCTCACTGATTGTCTTCGTGACGCTCCAATTTTATTGGTTGAAAGGCTATTACGGTGTACTGGAACAGGATTTTTCAAATAAAGTATATGCTGTTTTGGAAAGTACTTCAAAAAGTATTGAAGAAATTGAAGCCGACAAATATCTGAATAAAGATATCAAAGACTTCAGAAAGAATATTATTGCCAATAGTAAGCAACCTTCTTTAACTACGATTCAGCAGGTAGAAGATTCCGGAACTCAGAGACAGATCATTTATTCTAAAAATATTATCTCCAATACACAGCTTCCTATCTCTAAAAAAGGGGATTCTGTAAAGCTGACTACGCTTTATACAGACGAAGCTGCTTATAAAATAAAAAGAGACACAACCAATCGTGAACTTCTGACTACAGATATCAATCAGGATATTGAAACGGGAGATTACTCTATGAAGGAATTTGTAAAAGTATATGGCAAAAACCTTCCTATCACCAAAAGAGTTGACCCCAAAGCTCTTGATTCTGTGATTACCAAAGAATTGAAAATAAGAGGAATTACAGCAACTTTTGGCTACGGAGTTCTGGATAAAAACAGTAAACTGACCAGTGTTGCCAACAAAGCCTACAAAGAGAAAAAAGATAGCAATACATATAGTTATCCTCTTTTTACAGACAAAAAGAATACACTTTACAGCCTTGCTTTAGTCTTCCCGAAAAAAGAATATGCCCTGGCAATGAACAACTGGCCAATGCTTTTGGGAACTTTCCTTTCCCTTCTTACTATATTGGGAATTTATATTATCTCCATCAATTATATGATGAGACAGAAAAAACTTGCTGAAGTAAAAACAGATTTCATCAACAACATGTCTCACGAGTTCAAAACACCTTTAGCTACAATTTCTGTGGCAACAGATTCTTTGGCCAATGATAAGATTGCAACCAATCCGGATAAAGTAAAATATTATTCAGAACTGATAAAGCAGGAGAATCTAAGGATGAAAAAGCAGGTGGAAAACGTTCTCAACATGTCTAAGCTTGAACGAAATGAAGTAGAACTTTTCTTAAAAGAAACCAACGTAAGAGAGCTGATCAAAAAAACAACAGAATCTTTCAATCTGATTGTGGAACAGAGAAAAGGATCTCTTACCCAAGAGTTCAATGCCACTCATTACAACTTTAAAATAGATGAATTCCATATCTCGAATATGCTGGTCAACCTCCTGGACAATGCCAATAAGTATTCACCAGAAGCACCGGAAATTCATGTAGAAACAAGAAATGAAGGATCTTTATATGTGATTGAAATTTCAGATAAAGGGATGGGAATGGAAACTCAGAACAAAACCAAGATTTTCGAAAAATTCTTCAGAGAAGAAACCGGAAATATACATAACGTAAAAGGACAAGGGCTGGGACTTTCCTACGTTAAAAAAATTGTAGAACTCCACAAAGGAGAGATTATTGTAGACTCTCACAAAGGAAAAGGAAGCAAGTTTACAATCAAACTGCCAATGGCGTAATTAATAATGGAATATCTATTCCTAAAGACAATATCATAAAGGGGAAACCAAATATCAAAATATAGAAGATAGAGTGAAAACGTTCATTCTTAACAGTAATCATTAATTAGTAAAAGTTATGAGCAACAGAATATTATTAGTAGAGGACGATCAGAGTTTTGGGGCGGTGCTTAAAGATTATTTGACAATCAATAATTTTGAAGTAACTCTTGCCACTGATGGAGAGCAGGGACTTAAAGAATTTACAGAAAATGAATTCGACATCTGCATTTTTGACGTAATGATGCCTAAAAAAGATGGGTTTTCATTAGCTGAAGACGTAAAAAAGATTGATAAAAATACACCTATCATTTTCCTTACTGCAAGAAACATGAGAGAAGATATTTTGAAAGGATACCAACTGGGAGCGGATGACTATATCACAAAACCTTTTGATACCGAACTTCTTTTATATAAAATTAAAGCTATTCTTCAGAGAAGCTCTACACTGGAAAATGAAGAGCAGGAGCAGTTCAAGATCAGCAATATCTTCTTCGATTCTATGCTTAGACAGCTGAAAGTAGGCGACAAAGAATACAAGCTTTCTCCTAAAGAAAACGAATTGCTTAAACTTCTTTGCATCCATAGAAACGACTTCATGCCAAGAGATCTTGCTTTAAGAAAAATCTGGAAAAAAGAAAATTACTTCACCGCAAGAAGTATGGACGTGTATATTGCCAAGCTTCGTAAATTGTTGAAAGACGACGAAGGATTGGAAATTATCAACGTTCACGGAGAAGGATTTAGACTTTTAGTAAAAAATTAGTCCGAAAATCAAATTATAAATATAAAATTAGCAAAACAATTGAAAATGTTTTGCTAATTTTGTTTCATACCCATGGATATGAAGAATACATTTATAGGTTTGATCACCGTATCACTATTAGCAACATCTTGTAAAAAAGATGAAAGAGCAACTTATTTAAAAGAAGAAGCAGGCGTTACGCAGCCCAATGTAGCTTTAAACAGCACTTCTAAAACAGCATTAATGGAACAGGCTGGAATTCCGTCTACTCCCAACCCCTCTCCTATGGCTACCGCGCCAGGCATGAACCCTCCACACGGACAACCCGGCCACCGCTGCGATATTCCTGTAGGACAACCTCTAAACAGCCAACCAGCCAACAATACTGCTCCTACTCCTCAAAGCATTAATGTAGGAGGAGGAACTAATACCATTCAGATTGATCCTAATTCAGTATCACCTGGAAAAATTACGATCGACAACAACGGCAAGCAGGTAAAAACAGCTCCGGGGATGAATCCTCCTCATGGGCAACCGGGACACCGATGTGATATTCCTGTAGGCCAACCACTCAACAGTAAACCAGCACCGGCACCACAACCCGCTCAAAATGCAGTTCAGGTAACTCCAACTCCGACACCAGCTCCAGCATCACAAAACATTGCAATGGGCGAAAAACCCAAAGCAAATCCAGCACATGGAGAACCTTGGCACAACTGTTCGGTAAAAGTTGGTGATCCATTGCCATAAATTTCTTATTTTTGCAGATATGAAGCTGTTTCACATACTTGCAATAGTGTTTTGCTTAGGAGTCTTTCTGATTCCTAAGGATAACTTCTATGCGCAGGGTATGCAAGAAACATGTTGTAAAGCGGAATCTTCCAAGAAGAGTGACTGTTGTAAAAACCATTCTTCCCAAAAAAACAAAACCCAGGACAAGACCAAATCATGCAAAGATGATTGTTGTTCGTCATGTGTTGCCTGCTACACATTCATAGAAACTCCGTTTTCAAAAAATCTACGTTTGGAACTGTCTTATTACAAAGCGAATAAGAATCCTCAGTTTCATTATTCAGATCCTTATCTTTCAGACCGTTTAAAGGAAATCTGGCAACCGCCCAAGATAGGTTAATTAAATATTATGTGTTCATTATGCTCTATAATGAACTGTTTTTTAATTAATTTAAACTTTTAAGCAAAATGAAATTATATATTTCCAGGTTATTACTTGGTACACTATTCTTATTTACACAATTCGTATCGGCTCAAACTCTTTCAAAAAATCAGTTCAAAGTAAAAGGGAACTGTGAAATGTGCAAAACCAGAATTGAAAGCGCAGCCAAAAAAGCAGGTGCAAAAACTGCCGTTTATTCTATAGATCTTCAAACATTGACGATAGAAACAGACAACGTATCTCCAGATGATGTTTTGAAAAAAGTAGCTGAAGCAGGTCATGATAATGAAAAATTCAAAGCCCCTAATGCAACCTATGAAGGACTTCCGGGATGTTGCCACTACGTTAGAGATGAGCAGACGTCTCAGGCAGATGCACATCATGAGCATCATGTAAGCACTAATACTTCTGTTAAAAAAGATAATGAATTCTATGTAAGAGGTAATTGCGCTTCATGCAAAGCCAGAATTGAAAGCACAGCCAAAAAAGCAGGAGCAGATCTTGCAGAATGGGATGCAGAAAAGCAAACAGTTACTCTAAACTTCGATCCATCCAAAACCTCATCAGATAAGATTCTAAAGGCGATTGCTGATGCAGGTCATGATAACGAAAAGTACAAAGCTTCAGATGCGGTTTACAATGGTTTACCAAGCTGTTGTTTATATGACAGAGAATTTACTTTTGGAGAACCTAATCCCAAGGTACATTATGAAGAAGGGGGAAAGCATGATGATCATACAAACCACGAGGCTACAGCTGCAAAAGAAGATCATTCTCAGCATGAAAAAAGCATTGACGGCGTTGTAGTAACAGGTTCTAAGGCCACTACAGCATTGAGCAAAAAAGAAACAGGACTTGTATTTAATATTGATAAAAAAGAACTGTTGAAAGCTGCGTGCTGTAATCTGTCTGAAAGTTTTGAGACCAATGCCACTGTAGATGTTTCCTTCAGCAATGCTGTTACCGGGACAAAACAGCTTAAAATGCTGGGTCTGGATCAAAAATATACCAGTTTAACAAAAGAACAATTGCCTGAAATCAGAGGATTAGCTTCTGCTTACGGACTCAATTTTATCCCTGGAAGATGGATTGAAAGTATTCAGCTTACTAAAGGGGGAAGTACTGTTACAAACGGTTATGAAAGTATTACAGGGCAGATCAATACTGAACTTCTGAAGAATGCAAAGACTCCCGAAACGTCTTTAAATCTCTTTTCAGATTTTAATGGAAGAGCAGAAATAAATATTACCAATGTTTCTCCGATCAACGATAAATGGTCGCAGACTTTTCTTCTTCACGGAAACGGAACTTTCGGAAATACGGATATGAACAAAGACGGTTTCTTAGACAGACCGAAAGGGAGCCAAATCAATGCTGCTTATTTGCTTAATTATAATGACCTTGAAAAATCAGGGTTCGGTTCTCACTTTGGGATCAATTTCATCCGTGATGAAAGAACTGCAGGGCAGATTGGATTTGATAAAAAACTTCCTCAGGACAAACAGTCACTTTATGGTGTTGGAATTGATATTTCAAGATTCCAGGTATGGAATAAGACTGGATATGTTTTTAAAGGAAAGCCTTATCAAAGTATCGGTTGGATGAACCAATATGTTTACCATCAGCAGGACAGTTTTTTTGGACTTAGAAATTATAACGGACAGCAGCAAACGTATTATTCCAACTTGATTTTCGAAAGTATCATCGGGAATACCAACAACAAGTACAAGGCTGGTGCAAGTTTCTTATATGACGGTTATAAAGAAACCTATTTAACGGACGATATAAGAAGAAACGAAATTGTACCTGGGATTTTCGCTGAATATACTTTAACAGGTTTAAAATATACTTTAGTAGCAGGAACCAGAGTGGATTTTCATAATCTGGCAGGAACTCAGTTTACACCAAGACTTAATTTCAAGTATGATTTCACACCTCAGACTATCTTAAGACTTTCTGCGGGAAGAGGTTTCAGAACAGCGAATGTATTTGCAGAAAGCCAGCAGTATTTTGCTTCCAACAGAGCGATCAATATATTGCCTAATGGAGGAAATATTTATGGTTTAAAACCTGAAATTGCATGGAACTACGGAGCGAGTTTACAACAGGAATTCAAATTATTCGGAAGGAAATCCAGCATTATTGCCGACTTCTTCAGAACAGATTTCCAGGATCAGGTATTGGTAGATCTAGATAAGTCTCCACATCAGATTACGTTCTATAATCTTGACGGAAAATCGTTCGCGAATTCATTCCAGACCCAATGGGACTTCATGCCTGTTAAAAACCTTGAAGTACGACTAGCGTATAAATATTATGACGTACAGGCAGATTATATTGGTGGAAGAAGAGAGGTTCCTTTTATGGCAAAACACAGAGGATTTGTGAATCTGGCTTATTCAACCAACAAAAGTGACAAAGGGGCGTTCTGGAGCTTTGATACGACTTTGAACTGGGTAGGAAAACAAAGGCTTCCGGATACTTCAAGCAATCCGGCAGAATTTCAGCTTCCGACGTATTCTGAGTCTTACGCGGTGCTTAATGCTCAGATCTCAAGAAATTTCAATAAAAAGATCAGAGCATATGTAGGTGGTGAAAACCTGACTTCGTACTATCAGAAAAATGCAATCGTAGATTTTAAGAATCCTTTCGGAAATTATTTTGACGGAGGAATGGTATACGCTCCTATTATGAAAGCAAACTTCTATGTAGGACTGGATGTAACGTTCTAATTCAATAGCATCTGATAGATCTATCTTCAAATAAAAAAGCAGTATCAAAATTGATACTGCTTTTATTTTTATCTTCCAAAGTCATCCTGTACTCTTACGATATCATCTTCATCTGAAGGATTGGATGCATCTGTATGTTGCCAAATCTCAGCTACGATTCCCCAGCCTGTAAGACCAATTAATCTGTGTCTTTCTCCCTGCTGAAGCTTTACCTGATCTTTAGGGCCGTAATCTCCTAATTCACCTTCTTCATCTGTATTGCTTCTTTTGATTCCTACCGTACCTTCCACAACTTGCCAAATCTCGGCTCTTCTGTGGTGATACTGCCAGCTTAATCTTGCTTCCGGAGCAACGATAAGAATTTTCGGGCTTAGCTTCCCTCCTATTCTCAAATTATCTACATCAATACCATCGAAATATTGGTTGGCAAAATCCTGCGCCTGGTTTTCATCTATTACAAAAAAACCTCCCCATGGTCTTGTATCATCTTTTGCTGCGATATTAAAACCTTGTGTCTGCAGCATTTTCTCTACTCTCTCGAATATTTCTTTTTTTTCTGTACTCATACAGTTTGATATTTATTTTGAATTAAAAAATTATTTGCTTGATTCGTCTTTTGACATTGAATATGGAAAATCTTTTTCCTGTGAACCTCTTTCTTTGTTGGGTTTGTTATCCATTTTAAAATCTAAAACAGCTCCCTTCAGCAATTCTTTATGGCTCAACCAATTTTTGGAATAAGGCTGTTGATTTACATTTAATGATTTTACATATAAATTATCAGCCGTGTTTTCCGGTGCTTTTATTTCAATTTTCTTACCATTTTCAAGATGAATGGTAGCTTCTTTAAACAATGGCGCTCCTAAAACATACTGATCTGTTGCCGGCGTCACCGGATAAAACCCAAGAGCTGAGAAAATATACCATGCGGAAGTTTGTCCGTTATCTTCATCACCACAATATCCGTCAGGAGTAGCATGATATAATTTGTTCATTACCTGTCTTGCCCAGTATTGCGTTTTGTAAGGTGATCCTGCATAATTGTACAGATAAATCATGTGTTGGATAGGCTGATTTCCGTGAGCATACTGTCCCATATTCATGATCTGCATTTCTCTGATCTCGTGGATCACGCCTCCGTAATAGCTGTCATCAAATACCGGAGGTAAAGAGAATACCTCATCTAATTTGGCTTCAAATTTCTTTTTTCCACCCATCAGCTCTGCCAGACCGTCAATATCCTGGAAAACCGACCATGTGTAGTGCCAGCTATTTCCTTCTGTGAAAGCATCTCCCCATTTGAAAGGATTGAAAGGCTTCTGGAAATTCCCGTCTTTATTTTTACCACGCATTAACCCTGTTTCTTTATCAAACAGATTTTTATAGTTATAGGCTCTCTTTTTATAGATATCAATTTCTGAAGCCGGCTTTCCTAATGCCTTTCCTAATTGATAAATTGAGAAGTCATCATAAGCATATTCTAATGTTCTCGCAGCATTTTCATTGATCTTTACATCGTAAGGCACATAGCCTAATGTATTGTAATATTCTACTCCTGCACGGCCTACCGCTTCTATAGGACCTGCATTATTTGCGCCATGTTTTACTGCCTGCCAAAGTGCTTCCGTATCATATCCACGAAGTCCTTTTATGTAAGCATCTGCTACTACTGACGCAGAATTGTTTCCAATCATAATATTGGAATATCCCGGGCTGCTCCACTCTGGAAGGAATCCTCCTTCTTTATAAGCATTTGCCAAACCTTCCTGCATTTCCACATTAATACTTGGATATACTAAGTTCAAGAAAGGATATAAAGCTCGGAAGGTATCCCAGAAACCTGTTCCGGCAAACATTTTTCCTTCTTCAATTTTTCCGTTGTAGGGACTCCAGTGTTTTATTTTGTTCTGAGCATCTACCTCATATAATTTTTGTGGGAAGAATAACGTCCTGTACAAAGACGAATAAAAGGTTCTCATCTGCTGATCTGTACCTCCTTTTACCTCTATTTTTCCTAAAGTTTTGTTCCAGATATTTTTAGCATCGGCTTTTACCTGTTCAAAGTTTTTGGTTCCGATTTCTCTCTTAAGATTCAGTTCGGCCTGTTCAAAGCTGATGAAAGAAGACGCTACTTTGGCGTAAACGGTTTCTTTATTTTTAAGTTTAAATCCTACGACAGCGCCTGTATGATCACTGGTAATTTCTAACTGATCGTTTACCAGTTTATCATCTTTCCAGGTTTTTGTCAGTTCAAAATCTTTATCAAACTGAATGACAAAGTAATTTTTAAAGTTTTCGTATTTCCCGGTAGAATATCTTGTTGTATACCCCAGAATTTTTCTTTCTTTCGGTAAAATCTTGATGTAAGAGCCTTTGTTCAAGGCATCAATAACTACATACGCACTATCTGTTTTCGGAAAATCAAATTTGAAAAAAGAGGCTCTTTCCGTAGGCGTAAATTCGGTCGTAACATTGATGTCCGCGAGATAAACACTGTAGAAATAAGGAGTAGTCACCTCAGCTTTATGGCTGAACCAGCTTGCCCTGTCTTCTTCTTTAAATTTCAACTTTCCTACTCCCGGCATAATGGCAAATGCGCCATAGTCATTCATCCATGGAGAAGGCTGGTGAGTCTGCTTAAATCCTTTGATTTTATCGGCATCGTAAGTGTATGCCCATCCGTCTCCCATTTTACCGGTTTGAGGGGTCCAGATATTCATTCCCCATGGAAGTCCAACTGCTGGATAGGTATTTCCGTTGGATAATGAGGGTTTGGATTGAGTTCCCATCAAAGGATTCACATAATCTACAGGAGATGCATTCTGACCAAAGGCCCAGGCTTGTAGTAAAACAAAGCAAGTAGAAAATATAAACTTCATTGTATCTTTTCGTTTGTTAATTTATATACGCTTTTTTTAATGCATAGCTGGCCGCTCCAAGAATGGCGGCATCTTCAAATATGGCAGAAATTTTAACCTGCAAGTTAATATTATTCTTTGTTAAATTCTGAATAAATCTCGACTCAAAATAAGGATAAGCTTTAGCAATATTTCCTCCTATCACTAATGCTTCAGGTGTATAGCGATCTACATACTTCACAATAAATTCAGAGAAAGAGTCTGCATATTCATCGAATATCTGTTTCTGAATAGCTTCCGGTTTATCCAGTAAATCTTTAGTTCCCGAAATTTCTTCTCCTGTAAGCTCTTTATAACGGTTCACAAACCATCGGGTTGCCAAATAATCTTCAGCGATAGATTTTTTAAAAGGAGAATCCCATAAATCTTCATCAGTAGCCAATTCTCCATTGAAGAATGTTGTTCCTAATCCTGTTCCCAGCGTCACTCCAAAAACCTTTTTGAAATTTTGTGCGCATCCGCCAAACACTTCTCCTTCCATAAAGGCAGCTGCATCATTTACAAAATGGATCTGATCCTGAGAAACAGCCAATCTTTTAGCTAATTCTTCTTTAATATTGATTTCATAAATATCAATGAATTTTCCCTGCTGCATCAGCGATATTCCGTTTTCGTAATCAAACGGCCCCGGCATTGCAATTCCTATTAAAAGATCTTCTTTTACAAGATCATGGGCAACTTTTTCTATGGCTGAAACCCATGCAGCGAAAATAACCTCTCTGCTATCAAAAGAATTAACATGCTCCCTTACATACGTTGAAGAAATGATCTCACGTTTCTCAGGATCTACCTGCGCCAGTGTGATATGAGAACCTCCAATATCGATTCCTACTATATTTTGCATTATTTTATATTTTAAATTCAAGCTCTTCTCTATGACTGAAAAAACAGACCAGCAGGAATTAATGTCCTGCATGTCTGTTTTATATCTCAGTTTTTATTACTTTCAGATCAATTGTATCTGAGTTTTATTTCACAATGATTTTACCGGATGATATTACCTTATTGCCAGAAGCTGTGATTCTGTAAATATAAGTACCACTGATTAAATCCTGTGTATTCATCACATTATTATTTTGATTAATATTCTGTTTTTTCAATAATTTTCCTGAAACATCAAAAACCGATACCTCCGCTGCTGAACTACCAGTAATTGTAAAATGAATATCACTTCCTCTTTTTACAGGATTTGGATAAGCAGCATTGCTTTCTTTAGAAGTTTCAATATCCTTTACGGATAAAGAAGCTGTACAAGGAACATCTGTTCTCCAGTTAGCATCCGTCATACTTACCAGAGTGGCAAAGTGTGTGTTTGAAGTTGCATCTAAAGCTCCAGTTCCACTTCCTTCATCCATTTTCCAATTGGCTTCAAGGCCTGCAGAGTTGGCAGGAACGTTACAGCTGTTGCTCAGGATTTCCTGTGGTGTTAACGCTTTTTTCCATACTCTGAATTCATCCAGGAAACCATTGATTGTACGGGAATTGTCGTAATTTCTTCCTAGATAGAGGATGCCATTGGCGGTAAAATTACCTGTAACCGGTGCACTGGCATCAAGCGTACCATTAACATATAGCTTCATGGCAGTTCCATCATACGTTGCTGCAATATGGTACCATGTATTGGTATTAAATGTGGCATTCGTATTAAGTTTCACTTGTGAAGATCCAAAACTTAAGATAAACTGAAGTTTGTTATTCGCCAGATTCCCGTCTCCAAATCTAAGCATAGCAGAATTATTGTCTCCTACTTCAATCCCCATAACCGATGAAATATAAGGGAACCCTGATTTAAAAGCATTTACTTTAACCCATCCTTCAAACGTCACCGCATTTCCACTCAGGTTAAATTGTCCTGCATTAAGGTAGTTTGTACTTCCATTGAAAGCCAATGATCTTGCGCCCGGACTTGTAACCGGAGCGAAACCGCTGTTGAATGTACCTTCTCCGGAATACGTACTTGTAGTACCTCCATTACAAGCTGCCTGCACTTTCCATACATAATTGGTATTGGGAGTCAGGTTTTGTAATGCGTATGTATTCGTGGTGATGTTCTGAATTTCAGACCATGCTGTAGCGGCTGTCGTTTTGTACTGTAGTGTATATGAAGATGCAGTACCGGCATCCCATGATACTTGGGCTGTATTTCCAAGATAACTTCCGGAAGTGAGTCCTGAAGGCGTGGCACATCCGTTTCCGGAGTTGAATCTTGGAGCAAAAATATATGTACTTGTTAATGTCGGTGAGCAATTGGACTGTATTCTCCAGTCATAATCTGTATTCAGAGTTAGGTTATTCACCATAATATTATTACCTGAATAATTGTTGGCTATGTTGGTCCAAACTGTTGAATTGGCAGGTTTATAATCAATATTATAAGATTGAGAAGCATTGGAAATCCAGTTCAGCTTAGCAGATGTTCCTGTTACGTTTGAAACATCAAGACCTAAAGGCGGATCACAGGTTTGCCCCTGAGACCAGGAATAAAGCTGCCCGCTTAATGTTGTATTTTCGTTGTAGAGAATATTGGAACCTGTACTCAGATAATTGGCTACGTTGGTTCCTCCCAAATCATACCACATAAACACTCCATAGCCATCATTTTTTGAACTCGTTGCTAAATTGGCTAATGTTGCAGCAGAGGTAGAGCTTGAATTAGAATTTTGAATCCATGTTGCAGCCGCTGAAATTTTGGTTTTATCCAATGGAGGAACAACAGGTGCATTATATGTACTGTACATGGCGTTCCAGGTATAGTTGATATAATTTCCTGCCAGATCTCCGTTGTAGGATTGTCTTGTTGTAGCTGGTCCATAGTAATAGAATGTGATCAGCTTATCTGGCATCGCCGCTTTTAATTCCTGCAAAAGCATTACAAAAGAACTGTTATTGGGCTGTCCTGTTCCGTTATTTCCATATCCTGCATATTCATCATCAAGATCTACACCATCCAAACCATAGGTATATACTGTATTGGCAACCTGTAAAGCAAAATCTTTAGCAGCTTCACGGTTAGGAAAATTCGAAATTCCCGCTCCCTGGTGATTCCCCAGAAGATCCAGCAATACCTTAATTCCTTTCTGTTGTAAAGGTTTTACATAGGTATTAACGTCATTCAGTACTTTGGTGACGTTATTGTTATTCGAAATATATGCTCTGCCTTTCGAAACATCGTAATTAATATTGGCGGCAAAAATTATTGCCACATCAAAAAGCTGTCTGTTGGTGTTCTGCAAGGTGTAAGAACCTGCATTCAGCGGATTGTTGTTGTTTACTTCCACATAACATATTCCTAATGGATTAAGCTGTTGTGCTTTGAGCAATGGAGCTGTCTGAAGCATCAGAGCCATCAAAGGAATAAAAAAGGATTTTTTTCTCATAGTATATCAATTTTATAGTAGGAAAAGTCATTGGGACTGAGCCCAATGACTCGTTTCATTATTTTATCATTAGTTTTTCTGTCTGTTTCAAGCTTCCATCCTGAGATTCGAACTGAAGAATATAGTTTCCTCCTGAAAATCGGTTCAGTTCATATGAATTATTGCCAGCATTGAGCAATCTCGTATCTATTACTCTTCCATTAAAATCATAAACTACTAGTTTTCCTCCGCTGTATTCATCTGGAACAGATATCGTAAGTACGGATGATGTACTTGCCGGATTAGGATATAATTTGATTTGATTTCTACTGTTTACCTGTACTGCCTTTTGGCTTACCCCAGTTCTTGCTGATACTGAACTTCCTGTTGCACAAGGCAGATCTGTTCCCCAGTTGGAAGCATCAACACCTGTTAATGTTAAGCTAGCTCCATTTCCTGAGCTGTCCTGAACCGTGGAACCACTTCCTTCATTAAACTTCCAATAGGCTGCCAATGAAGAGGCCGGAACTGATACATTACACATATTTTGACCAATCTCTGTCTGAGTTAATGCCCGTTTCCAAACTCTTACCTCATCTATTTTCCCATTAAAATTTCGGGATGTATTGTACAAATATCCTACGTTGAATGCTCCGTTGGAGGCAATACTTCCGCTTTGCGCTTTAGTAGCATCCAGGGTTCCGTTGATATAAATTTTCATATTGGCTCCATCATAAGTTGCCGCAACATGATACCATGTATTGGCATTCAAAGCTGTTGCTGAAGCCAGTTTTTGCTGAACATTATTGATGCTTACCACAAACTGAAGTTTATTATTGGCAAGACTGGCATCTCCCAATCGTAAGAACGCAGAATTGCTGTCACTTACTTCTGTTCCCATGATAGAAGAAATATAAGGAGAAGCCGATTTGAATGACGAAGGTTTGATCCAGCCTTCAAAAGATAGTGCAGAACCACTCAGGTTAAGATTTCCTGCTGCTCCAGACTCTGTACTGCCATCCAGAGATAACGTATATGAACCTGTAGGAACAGTTCCTGAACCACTGTTAAACCTTGGAGCAAACATATAAGTGCTTTTTACACTGCAATTGGTTCTGATTCTCCAATCATACTCAGTATTGGCTGTCAGTCCTGAAACGGTTACAGAAGTAGAGCCGGTTGCCGATACAGCATTCGTCCAGATAGTTGAAGAAGCTGGCTTATAATCAATATCATAAGTATTGGTTCCGACTGCAGACCAGTTCAGTTTTGCACTTGTTCCTGTCAGATTACTGGTGTATAACCCGATTGGAGCATCACAATTTGTACCTTGTGTCCACGATTGTAAAGTTCCGCTTAGCACTGTTGGCTGTCCATACAGTGTTTGAGTTCCTGCTGAAAGTTGTGCTGCCTCATTAGTTCCGTGAAGATCATACCACATAAATACTCCGTATCCGCCATTTTTTGTCTGTGTTGCCAAACTGGTGGTTGTAGAATTGGAAGTATTTCCCATCCATACCGCGGCAGGAGAAATCTGTGCTTTGGTGAGCGGAGGTACATTGGGAGCTGAGAATGTTCCATACATTGCGTTCCAGCTGTAATTCACATAATCTCCTACTCGGATTCCGTTCCAGGAAAGTCTTGAAGATGCGGGACCATAATAATAGAAAGATATTATTTTATCCGGCAAAAGAGCTTTCAGTTCCTGTACAAGCATTACAAACGAGCTGTCATTAGGCTGCCCAGTTCCGTTTTGTCCGTAATCGGAGTATTCATCATCAAAATCAATTCCATCTAAACCGTAAGTATTCACTGTATTGGCAAGCTGCTGCGCAAAATCTTTAGCCGCTTCACGGGTTGGAAAATTACATATTCCTGCTCCCTGATGGTTTCCCAAAACAGTTAACACCACTTTAATACCTTTCTGCTGAAGGGGCTTTATGTAGGTATCTGCATTGGTAAGCACCTTGGTTACATTATTATTAGAATAAAGATAGGCTCTTCCACGGCTTGTATCGTAATTGATGTTGGCCGCAAAAATATTCACCACATTAAACAGATAGCTGTTTGATGTCTGCAGTTTGTACGCTCCTGCATTCAGGAGGTTGTTGTTGTTCACTTCCACATAGCATATTCCTGTAGGATTAAGCTGCTGTGCATTAAGCAGGGAACCGGATTGAAGCATCATGGCTGTCAGTACGGTAAAGATGGATTTTTTTTTCATTGTATAATCTTTTGGTGATGTTTTTCAGTGTTAAAATTTTATACAGCAATCCCCTGATATTCTTCTTTTTCAAGAAAAATACCTCAACATAAAAGGCAATATAAAAGGATGGATTATGTCAGCAAATCCGGATTTTCATTAAAGGTTTTCCATAACAATTCACCAAATAATGTATTGGACCATGCAAACCATTCTCTGGTGAATTTCTTGTCGTTGTCTTTATGGAAGGACTCATGCATAAAGCCTGTCCCGCCGTGCGTTTTCTGTAAGGTATCTATACACCATCTGATCTCACCTTTATCTTTGGTAGTGAGCGCTTTCATAATGATACTCATTGGCCAGATCATATCCAGTCCGATATGTGGTCCTCCTATTCCTTCTGCCAGCTTACCCTTGAAGAAGAATGGGTTGTTTTCCGACCACACAAACTTTCTTGTGTTCAAATAAACAGGGTCGTCGGCTTTTACCGCATCCAGATAAGGAAGTCCCAGCAAGCTTGGGCAGTTCGCATCATCCATCAGGTTATAACTTCCAAAGCCATTGACTTCAAAGGCATATATTTTTCCGAATTCAGGATGATTGTAAATTCCGTATTTCTTGATGGCTGCATCTACCTCATCAGCAAGGCTGTTCAGCTGTTGAGCCAACGTTTTTTCATTTTTAATCTGAGCAACCATTTCTGCAGCCTGGCGCAAGCTTACTACAGCAAATAAGTTGGAAGGGATCAGGAATCCGTAGATGGTAGCATCATCACTTGGGCGGAACATAGAACTGATCAACCCAACTGGTTTTGTTGGATATCCGTATCCTCCCATAGGGATTCCATCGGTAGCCCAAGCTGTAGTACGTTCAAATTGGTAAGGCCCAAGATTATGCTTTCTCTGCTGCTCAGTAAAGGTTTGTAAAGTAAGTTTAACTCCCTGTAACCATTTATCATCAAAAGGTTTTGTATCACCGGTAGTTTTCCAGAAATGGTAAGCCAAACGTATAGGATAGCAAAGGGAATCAATTTCCCATTTTCTTTCATGGGTTCCCGGTTTCATATCGGTATGGTCATATTCCTTCCACTTACTGATCTTCTGATCATCATTGTAGAAAGCGTTTGCATAAGGATCTTTCAGGATGAAAGTTGTTTGTTTGCGAATTACTCCTGAGATTAGCTTGTGAAGTTTTTCATCTTTTTTAGAGAACTGCAGGTAAGGGAAAACCTGTGCAGAACTGTCACGCAGCCACATGGCATCAATATCTCCGGTAATCACATAAGTATCGGGAATTCCATTATTTTCACTATAGAAAACAGTAGTATCTAATGTATTGGGGAAGCAGTTTTCAAAAAGCCAGCTTAATTCTTTGCTTTTAACTTTCTTTTTAAATGTTGCAATGGCGCTTTCTACGGACTCGCTGGTAAAATGTCTTTTGTCTTTAGGAACACGGACAACTGGAAAATCGTCCAATACTAAATTTTTAGCAAAAACATTCTGAGTAAACAGCAATCCGGCTCCTGCCAGTGCACTTGTTTTAATAAAATTTCTCCTTTCCATTGATACTTTTGTTTCGTTTATTTTTATTAGTTTTATTTTACCGGTTTACTTCCCATTACAAATTTCAGTTCACCTCCGTTCATGATATCGCTGTGATTCAGTTCCCAGCTTTTGTATTCTTTTCCGTTCAGGAACATTTTCTGTACGTAGATATTCTTATCAGAAATCTTATCTGCTATTACAGTGAATGTTTTACCATTTTCCAACTGTAATGAAGCTTTAGGGAATTGTGGTGCTCCGATGGCATAAACAGGTTTACCCGGTGTCACAGGATAGAACCCTAATGATGAGAAGATATACCATGCTGACATTTGGCCACAATCTTCGTTATTAACGATTCCATCAGGTTTGGCAGCGTACATATTGTCACGGATATATTTTACCATTTTTTGAGTCTTGTAAGGACTTCCTGCGTAATTGTACAGGTATGGAACGTGATGCCCAGGCTCGTCTCCGAATCCTAAAGATCCGATGAATCCTGAAATATCTACGTGCTGCTCTCCTTCCATATGCAGCGCTTCTGTAAAGGTTTTATCCAGTTTTTCTTCAAATCCTTTTTTCCCTCCGTACAGATTCATCATTTCATCAATTTGATGAGGAACAAAGAAATCATATGCCCAAATGTTTCCGGAAACCCAGTGTGGTTGCAATTTTTTCCAGTCGTTAAGAGTAAAATCTGCTAAGAATTTACCGTCTTTTTGCCTTGGCCAGAAGTGATTGTTTTCTTTATTAAAGGTATTCAGAAAATTCATAGAACGTTTTCTGTATACTTCTGCTTCGTCTTTTTTGCCTAATTTCTCTGCAAGCTGCTGGATGCACCAGTCATCATATGAATATTCAAGTGTAGCAGAAACTGAAGCTCCGTTTTCTGATGGAGTATAGCCTAATTTGATATAATCATTAAGACCTCCGCCACCATCACTGCTGCTCATTTTGTCTGTTAAAGAAGCATCTTTCATTGCAGCAAAAGCTTTTTCGGCATCAATACCGGGAACTCCTTTAGAGATCGCATCCCAGATTACCGAAACACTGTGATACCCTAGCATACAGAAGTTATCATATCCGCAAAGTTCCCAGATAGGCATGTGATCTTTACGATCTGTATATCTGCTGATCAGAGAGTTGGCAAATTCTTTTGTATGTTTTTGATCCATGATCGTCAATAGCGGATGTGTTGCTCGGAATCCGTCCCAGTAAGAATAAGTACTGTAGTTCGTAAACCATTTGGTATTCATGTTTTCCTGAGCGGCAACATAATCTCCATTCACGTCCATATAAAGGTTGGGAGCAATGAATGTATGGTAAACACCCGTATAGAAAATCTTTCTCTGGCTTTCTGTCCCTCCTGTTACCTGGAATCTTCCGATCAGATCTCTCCAGGTCTTTTGTGCTGTTTCTTTTGCTTGTGCAAAGTTGATATTTTTAGCTTCCGTATCGAAGTTTTCCTGTGCGTTTTCTGTACTCACCGGAGATAGAGATACTTTTACTTCAATGCTTTCCTGATCTTCTGTTGAGAATCTTACAAATGCTTTAGCATCTTTGGCAAGAGCAATTTTTTCATCATTTTTGATTTTTCCATCAGCATACACGCCATAAGACTTAAACGGTTTGGAAAACTCCATCACGAAGTAAGCAAATCGTTTACCTCCCCAGCCGTTGCTGTAACAGTAACCTTTGATTTTATTATTGCCTTCTACACTTACTAAAGTATGGTAGATATTTCCGAAGATCTTATTGGTAGGATCGATAATGATATTGGATTCATTACTCTTCGGGAAAGTATATTTATGAAACCCAACTCTTGGAGAAGCGGTAAGTTCTGCTTTAATTCCGTAGCTATCCAACATTACGGAATAATATCCCGGAGACGCTACTTCTTTATCATGGGTAAATTTTGAACGGTAACCTGTCTCAGGGTTTTCTTCAGATCCGGGAACCATTTTTACCTGTCCCACTGTAGGCATTACCAAAATATCACCAAGATCTGCCCATCCAGTACCGCTAAGGTGGTTATGGCTGAATCCCATGATCGTTTTACTGCTGTAGTGGTATCCTGAACACCAATCCCAATCACCACTTTTGGTATTCTGATCCGGGCTTAGCTGAATCATTCCAAATGGTGTAGTTGCTCCTGGAAATGTATGTCCATGTCCGCCTGTTCCAATAAAAGGATCTACCCATGATAAGACATCATTTTTATTTTGCTGGGCGCTGGCAACAGAAATCAGGGTGGTAAAAAAGCAGATTAGCAGTTCTTTTTTCATGATAAGAGAGGTATCGGAATTTTTTTTGTTTAAAAATAGGAAAACCATTATAAAATTCCCAGTAAATGGGAAAAATTAAGATGATTAACCTATTTTCCTAAACTTATTATTACTAGATTAAATTGAATTTTTTTTCATGAAATCAATAATTTCTGAGATATATCCAAACGCAATAGCAACTACGGTATCAGCAGCACCATAATATACGGTCACTTTATCTCCTTCTGTTAATGCTGCACAAGGGAAAACCACATTGGGCACGTCTCCTGTCAGCTCATACAATTCAGCCGGAGCCAATAGATAAGGCTTTGTTCTGTATAACACCTTCGTAGGATCTTCAAGATCCAGCAAAGCTGCACCCATTGAATATCTGAATCCTCTGCATGTATTAATTACTCCATGATAGAAAAGTAACCACCCTTCTTCTGTTTTGATAGGAACCGGCCCTCCACCGATCTTTGTACACTGCCATGCACTGTCTTCGAAAGGCGTTACTTTCATCACACAACGGTGTTCTCCCCAGTACTTCATATCAGGGCTGTAGCTGATATAAATATCACCAAAAGGCGTATGTCCGTTATCACTAGGACGGCTCAACATGGCATATTTACCATTGATTTTTTCAGGGAACAAAACTCCATTTCTGTTGAAGGGAAGAAAGGCATTTTCGCACTGAAAAAATTCTTTAAAATCAAAAGTATAGCCAATTCCGATGGTTGGGCCATTGTAACCGTTGCACCATGTGATCCAATAACGGTCTTCTATAAACGTTACACGGGGATCATATTTGTAATCGGATTCAATCATGTCGGTATTTCCTGCCTGCATTTCAATAGGATCGTGATTGATGTCCCAATTGATTCCATCTTTACTGAAACCTGCAAAGATATTCATCTGCACCGCTTTATTATCACAACGGAACACACCGGAAAACCCATCTTCAAAAGGAATTACGGCACTGTTGAATATACTGTTGGAGGTGGGTATCGCGTATCTGTTAATGATCGGGTTTTCGGAAAACCTCCACATGATATCATTGCAACCTTCCGGGCGATCCTGCCAAGGGATCATTACTGATTGAGCTGTCATAAAGTATTTTTTACTTTTTATTTTTAATTATTATGAATTGATTTGTTGTTCTTTCTGATTTTCAGGATAAGGGAAAGGAACGAATAAAGTGACTAAAAATGCGGGAATGGTAGCGATCAATACCCAGATAAAGAACATTTTATATCCTATCGAGTCACTGATCATACCACTAAACATTCCGGGAATCATGACACCAAGATTCATAATTCCTGTAGCGAATGCATAATGAGCTGTTTTGTGTTTGCCGGGTGCTATCTGCTGCATCATATAGAGCATTAATCCTACGAAACCAAATCCGTAACCGAAGTATTCTACGACTACTGCAATTCCTACAGGTAACAGATCAGCAGGCTGATAATGGGCCAATAATGCATATACCACAAAAGGAATATTGAATGCGCAGCATAGCCAGATCAAAGATTTTTTCAATCCTCTGGCTGAAATAAAATATCCTGCCAATACAGATCCTAAAATAAATGCTGCAGATCCGTATGTTCCATAAACAAGTCCGATATCGGATGTAGATAGTCCCAAGCCTCCTGAAGTTCTGGGTGCTTTAAAAAACAAAGGGGCAATTTTAATTGCAAATCCTTCTGCAAAACGGTACAGAATAATGAAAAGTATACCCCATAGAATCTTCTTTTTGGTAAAGAAAGAAGTAATGACTTCCAGCAATTCTTTACGAACATTTCCGGCAGTTTTCCCATATTTCTGCTCTTCTTTATTTTCTTTAGGCAAAATCAGATAATGATAAATTGCCAGTGCAAAGAACAGCAATGCGTAAATAATCATAATGATCATCCAGGCATGGGTAATTCCTTTTGTTTTCTCTAAAAAGCCTGCAAAATATACTAATGCTCCACTACTAATAATCTTCGCCAGGTTATAAAAAGCCCCTTGCCAACCAATATATTGGGCCTGTTCTTTATTGGTAAGGAAGCCAATATAGGTTCCATCCGCAACTACATCATGAGTTGCTCCACAAAATGCAACAACCGCAAAAAGAGCAATACTATACTTGAAAAAGTCGTGCAAAGGCAGACTTAATGCAATCAGTGCAAAGAGAATACCTATGGCAAACTGGGTGAAAACAACAAAGAACTTTTTAGTTTTATAGATTTCCAGGAAAGGACTCCAAAGAGGCTTCAATGTCCAGGAAAACAAAATAAGAGCCGTCCAGAATGTGATCTGCGAATCCGAAACACCCATATCTTTATACATGATTCCTGAAACCGCATTAATGGTTACAAAAGGAACTCCCATTGCAAAATACAATGTGGATATCCAAAGAATCGGCTGAATACGACGGGTTTCGGAGTTGTTTTTTCCCATATTTAAAGAAAGAGTCTAAATAAAAGAGAACATCTCAAAAGTTCATTCCGGCTAAAAACGAAACTATAAATTTTGGAGATTTTACTCTCCTTGCCTCAACGAATGAATGCAATTTTGAGATGTCTCTGTATTTGAATTATTTTGATTTATTATTTCTTATCCCACCATAATCTGGTTGCTCCGTTATCAGGGCCTCCTAATTGCTGAACTGCCTGTGAGTAATTGAATGTCGAGTTTTTCGTATCATTTGTGAACGGAATTCTTCTGATCATCTGGTCTGTACTAATTAATCCTCCACTATCATTTTTTCTGACTTTGAATAAAACTGGATATCCTGTTCTTCTCTGCTCAGTCCATGCTTCAGGGCCATCCGGATAAAGAGCCAACCATTTTTGAGTGATGATTCTTTCAAGCTTCTTTTCATTAGAATCGCTATTGTTCCAAGCAATTGTAATTGTACTTAACTGAGGATTTCCAGCAAGTATATTGTTCGCCGCATTTTTAGGATCAATATAGGGAGCTTCTGTAGAAACACCATCCGCAAGATATGTCGCTAGATCAGAACTTTTACCCCATTCGCCAAAAGATTGACTAACTCCAGCTTGATAATTAGTTTGTGCATCTCCTGCACCTGAGTAACCTCTCAAAGCCGCCTCAGCTTTTAAAAACCAAGTTTCAGCAGCAGTAAACAATTTGAACTTCCCATCAGTACTAGAGAAATAATCTCCACTAGCTGCTTTTGCTGCCGGTTGAGAGTAACCTCCATAGGTTGACTTCCCATTGATTAAATCAATTCCTTGACGTATTCCTATATATTGTGGTTTACCATTTAC
Source organism: Chryseobacterium sp. Mn2064 (assembly GCF_049319685.1). NCBI lineage: Bacteria > Pseudomonadati > Bacteroidota > Flavobacteriia > Flavobacteriales > Weeksellaceae > Chryseobacterium > Chryseobacterium sp. Mn2064. Next base: position 206,645 of record NZ_JBMOUE010000004.1, on the reverse strand, counting down.
AAAAGTTGCAGGGTCGTTTGAAGGATTCGCATATACAGAAAGCCTGGGATCTTTAAAGCCATTCATATAAGCCATTATTGGAGCTCCTATATAACAGTCTCCCCATGAATAGATGATAAAGCTTAATTCATGCTGCCCAACGCTAATTAATGCATTGTCTGCGTTATCAGAGATTAATCCAGCAGAAGAAGTAAGGGCTTCCTCAGCATATTTTTTTGATTTTACAGGATCAGCGTAGCTCATGCGTAAAGCAAATCTCAGTTTAAGGGAGTTTGCTAATTTTGCCCATTTGACTATATCACCACCATAGACCAGATCTGCTTTTTTCATTACACTTTTATCTTCTACACTCTGTGTCGCTGAAGTATTTTGTACTTTCTGTAAATCAGAAATGGCAACAGTAAGATCATTAATAAAATTGTTGTAAGCGTCTTGTTGAGAATCAAAATCTGTGATACCATTTGAATTAGGTGTATCATATTTACTATATACTACAGGCCCATGACGATCTGAAACTCTTGCTGCTGTAAGAATTTTCAATATTTTTTTAACAGCAAAAGTTGCGGTGAAATCTATCCCTGGATAGTTTTTTTGTGCCGCATTATCAATGATAATAGAATTATTAAAAGTATCTTGCTGTCTTGCAATGATTCTGTTATTCCACCCATCCATCATTAAATAAGTAAGGTTATTTGTTCCCCCATTAAACTGTGATGCTGTACTGAACATTCCACTATACATATCTGCATTGAGGTTGGTCGCTAACTGATAGTCTGCCTGAAAACCTCTTTGTATGGCCTTCATAGGATCAACAATTGCTTTAAAATCCGCATAAAAATTTTCTGGACCCCCAACTTTCTCCTGATTAAACTCTTCAAAATCACTGGTACAACTAAAAGCAGAAAAAAGGACTGCCATTCCCAGCATATAGGTCTTTATATTAATTATTTTCATTTTAGTATTGTATATTTAGAAGTTAGCTTTTAAGGATAATCCGATAGATCTGGTAATAGGAATACCAAAAGAATCCACTCCTACACCACCAGGTGTATTTCCTGAAACCTGTTCAGGATCAAACGGTGCTTTTTTATAAAAGAAGAACAAATTGGTTCCTACTATACTTACCGTTGCATTCTTCAGGTAGCTAGAATTAATATCAAAAGTATATCCAATTGACGCCTGACGCAATCTTACCGTTGTTGCACTATAGATATAGGCTTCATCAATCCCAGCTCCTTCCTGATTTGCTCCTACGGCATTATAATAAGCTTTTGCATCAGTTAACCCAGTATAAGCTGCTCCTGCATTTGGTGTTCCTGGGGCATATACAGCATTCGGGATAGATACTCCTCCTGCATCTCTGGCAGAAGCACTGTTCTGGCTTACTCCCATCATATCATTTGCTTTTTCTGTAAGAGACAGAACCTGTCCTCCAAATTTACCATCAATCAGAAAAGAAATTCCCAATTTCCCAATATTAAATGAGTTGCTAAACCCTAGCATAAATTTAGGATTGGGATTACCCAAATAACCAATTTCCTTATCTGCCATAGGCTTACCATCTGCATCAACTAAAATTCTTCCTTGCTGATCTCTTTGGAATTTGAAACCATATATATCTCCGAAAGATCCTCCCACCTTAAGCTTTGTATAAGCCCCCCCGCCAGTAAGGGCAAGAAGAAGATCTTTATTAACCTTTAATCTATCCGGAAATAATTCTACAATTTTATTTTTATTTGCTGAAGCATTTAGACTAGCTGTCCAACCCAATTTTTCTGAATTTAATATTCTATAGGACAAAGAAGTTTCAAAGCCTGTATTTTGTATTTTCCCAGCATTTACATAGTAAGAACCAGACGGTAAGCCTCCTAAATAAGAGGAAATCGTAACTGGTAAAAGCTGGTTGCTAGCATTTGAATTATAATAAGTAAAGTCAAAACTTAAACGGTTTTTAAACATTCTTAATTCAGTACCTACTTCAAACGTCTTGTTGAGTTCCGGTTTTACAAATAATTCTTTGAAAGCAGGATCAGTAATTAGTGAATATTTGGGGTATAAAATTTGCCCAGCATCAACAATATATCCATAAGCAGTATTGTATGGAATTGTAGCAGTGGTCAGGTTTGCAGGCAATCCTAATCCTACCGTAGCATACGACCCTCTTACTTTCCAAAAGCTAATCGCTTCAGGGAGTTTAAAGACTGAGGATAGTACAGCATTCGCTCCTACAGATTCATAGTCATATCCATTGGTGCCTGTAAAAGCCAAACTGGAATCCCAATCATTTCTAAAAGTCATGTCCACATAAAACATGTTCTTATAACCCAAAGATGCACTTGCAAAAACCGATTGTATTTGCTTTTTAGTACTATAATTTATATTGTGAAACCCATCTCCAACGCCTCTATCTACATTCCATTGCAGGTTGCTCGTGGTAAACAAATTTGGAGCTGCCAAATAAGCATTATCAATTTCTGTTACTGTATTTCTTGTGGTATTGATGCTTCCCCCCACTGTAAAATCCAATGAAATATCTTCACTTAATTTTGGACTACCTATTAATAAGACATCACCATAAGTAGAAGAGTTTTCGTATTTGTTCTGAAGAAATCTTCCATTTTCTCCGTTACTCGTTATAAGATTTGGATCTGAGTATGCCGAAACACCTCTTCGACTATCAGTAATATTCCAACTATAGTTTCCTCTTACTCTTGCTGATAACCATGGATTAATTTGATAGGCCAATGATAAAGCACTATATGTATTTTTGTTATTAACAGTAACTTTATTTCTGTTTAATATCCAATACGGGTTTTGCGTAGCAGGGTTTCCGTTGAATTTCCCGTCTGGTCCTATAGCCCACCAATTTTGAGCAGGTAATAACCTCTCTTTATTTAGATAAGAATAATTATTTGGGCCATATTGGTCAAAATCAACATCTCTTGGCAACCAGTATAAACTTACTAAAGGTGAAAAGGAAACACCAGGAGTCTGTCTGTTGATACTGTTTTGTAATGAACCAATAAAATTAGCGTCCAATGTTAACTTATCATTCAGATATTTACTGGAATTTCTAAAAGAGACATTGTACTGATCAAAATACGAAGAAGGAACAACTCCTTTATTGGTAGTATTACCTATCGAGAAATAATTCGTTGATTTTTCGGTTCCTGACTGGAAGGAAAGACTGTTAACCCATGTAGTTCCATTTTGCAGAAAATCTTTTAGATGATCCTTAGAAGCTCCTTTCGCTCCCCAGCTTTCATTAGAAATACCAGCATATTGCCCAAGAACTGAAGGATCATAAGAGAGATAACTATGTTGCAATTTAGGAAGGCTATATGCCTGATCTACAGTAAAACTAGTATTGTAACTTATAGAACTTTTGCCAACTTTTCCTTTTTTAGTGGTAATCAAAATAACGCCATTTCCTCCAATAGAACCATAAAGAGCAGAAGCAGAGGCCCCTTTTAAGAAGTTGATGCTTTCAATATCATCCGGATTGATGGAGCTTAAAACATCTCCTGCATCTGGCATTGTAGAGTATTGGCTAGCCTCTGGAGCTTTCCCAACACTGTTAATAATAGGAATACCATCTATTACGTATAAAGGCTGACTACTACTGGCGGATTTATTTCCTCTCATTATAACCCTTACAGAGCTTCCTACCCCATTAGTTCTGTTGATCTGTACATTGGAAACTTTTCCACTGACAGAGTTTAAAAAATTGGGAGTTTTCACTTCTGTCAATTCATCCCCGCCAATTTGCTGACTGGAATACGTCAAAGAGCGGGCCTGCCTTTTAACCCCCAAAGAGGTGACCACGACCTCCTGAATAGTGTTTGTCTTCGCTGTGTCAGCCACTTTTTTCTCTTGTGCAGTAGCAGAAAGTGAAAAAACGAACAGAATGGGTATAACTGCTTTTCTCATAAGGTTTAGATATAGTTAGATTTAATTGAGAATCAATTACATTGCTTCATATTGTAATGCATAAATTGTATTGTTTTTTTAGCAATATTTTATCATTTATGCATCAAAATATTTAAAGTTTTCTTAAGATTTAATTCACATTGACAAATCTAAATTTTGTAGTCAGTCTGATATAATACTATTTTATCATAAAACGATATTATTTTTTCAGAACCTTTACAAAAAGGCAAATAAAACCCTAAATATCAATAAAATACCACACTTAAAAAGCAATCAAAAAAAGAGGATTTATCTTACTATTTTGTCAAAATAAGGCAAAATAGTATCGGGAAAATCTTTGAAAAGTAAAGAAACCTGAGATTTTTTTTAACAGAAATTATTCAATTTTTTTAACTCCTTTAAATTGTTCTTTAAATTCTGTAGGAGTTGTCTTTTTTATCGACTTAAAAACTTTGTTGAAATTCGCAATATTATTAAAGCCAGCTTCAAAAGCAATCTCAAAAACCGTAAGATTCTTTTCCATCAGCCAACGCGCGGCATAACTGATGCGTATTTCATTGAGGTAATTAACAAAAGTTTTCCCTGTTCGCTTTTTTATAAAACGGTTGAAGGTCACATTACTCATATTCACCAAGGAAGCAACATCATCCAGCGTTATTTTATTCTCAAAATTTTTGTGAACAAAATCATGCACAATTTTCATTTTGTCATTATCCCCAAAAGTCTCAAGTTCAATACTATATGACGAAAGCAAAGTTCGGTCTTCAGCAACAGCCAGTTCGTTCAGAATCTTCATAATTTCTATGAAAGACTCAAAACTGTTCATTTTAGAGAGGTTTAGAAATGAATCTTTCAGTTTTTCAGCCGTTTCGGTAGAAAAAAGAATACCCCGAATAGAATCCTTCATCAGATTATTGATGGGTTTCAGGATATTTTTCTGCATCATAGACTGATTAAAGAAATCCTGATTGAACTGAATGGTAATCTCGTGGGTCTTTCTGTTTTTACATCTGTAGTTCGCCCAGCAATGAGGTAAATTGGGACCAATAAGTACCAGTTCTATATTTCCGATTTCTCCCGTGTGATCGCCTATCATTCTGCGATATCCTTTTCCTTTGTACACAAAATTGATCTCAATTTCCGGGTGATAATGATAAGGAAAATCAAAGGATGCTTTTATCCTGTCAAACACGAGAAAACTATCTTCAGGAGATAGTGGAGTTATTTCTCTCAGAATATTTTCTAATTCGCTCATGCAGGCAGTTTTGAAAAAAGATTAAAATATAAGGTTGCGGTACAAATATTTGTAAAAATGATAAAATAAAATCAATGTAAAAACATATTTTCATTTTTTTTCGATGGTATTTTGATAGGAGAATAGAACATCAATAATTTAATACGTTTGAAATCATGCTTTTTTGTATCTTTAAACTAAAGTTAAAATATGCCGCAACCGCTTATTTTTGAAGATCATTATAAAAGACTGGGATTGGAAAAATTCTCAGAAGCTCATTTGGAAAATATCAATGGCAATCAGTTCAGGATGTATATTAAGGTATTATTTATTCCTGCAAACTATGAACTAACGGTAGATTTTAATCATTATCTTACAAAAAAGCCTTCCCTTTTCTTTGTAACCAACCAACATCTGACCATAGAAAAAGGAAAAGAAGAAGCGACACTTCTTTATTACAACCGAGATTTTTACTGTATTCAGATCCATGACAAAGAAGTTGCCTGCGATGGTCTTCTCTTTCACAATATTTTTGAAATTCCTTTTGTGGAACTTGATGATTCAGAAACAAAACAGATCAAAGAATTATTCCAAAACATTGAATACGAAATTGAACAGAAAGAATCTTCCGCAGAAGAAATGATACGAACGTATGTGAAACAGATCATTATCCGGGCCACAAGAAAATGGAAAATACAAAACCTCAATCAGGAGCTTACCAAAAATACGGGTAACGAGCTTGATATTTTCAGGGATTTTAGCAGATATCTGGAAATCCATTTCAGGGTAAAGCACAATGTATCCGACTATGCAGATCTGCTTCATATGGCGCCTAAAACGTTAACACACAAATTTAAAAGTCTAAAGCTGGAATCTCCCAATCAGCTTATCATTAACAGAATTCTGCTGGAAGCCAAGCGATTATTGCTGTATACAGATAAACCCGTGAAAGAAATCGCTTATGATCTGGGCTATGAAGACCCCGCTTATTTCAACAGGCTTTTTACCAATAAAACAGGCAACACTCCGGCAAATTTTAAAAAAAATTACTTTTCGGGAAAAAAGTACAACATTTAAGTCATTTTATCTATTGAATCAGACGCACTGCTACTCTACCTTTGTATCATCAAAATCAAACAATATTAAAAAACAAACATTATGAGACGTAACGCAACAGCCGTTTGGAACGGAACCATCAAAGAAGGAAAAGGACATTTAACGACACAAAGTACTACGTTAAACCAAACTCAATATTCTTTCAACAGCCGTTTTGCTGACGGTGTAGGAACAAACCCTGAAGAGCTTCTGGCAGCAGCACATGCAGGATGCTTCACCATGAAATTAGATGCAGAACTTTCTCAGGCAGGTTACAATCCTGAAGAGCTGAAAACAACTTCTGTGATCACTCTTGATCCTAATATCGGAAAGATAACAAAGTCAGAACTTACTTTAACGGCAAAAGTTCCGGGAATTTCAGAAGAAGAATTCCAAAAGTTTGCTAAAATAGCAGAAGAAGGATGTCCGGTAAGTGCAGCATTCAATTTTGAAATTACGCTAAACGCTACTTTAGAGCAATAAGAAGCTTAGATAAAATACATTAAATCTGGGGACTTACGCACTCAGATTTAATTTTCAAATAAAATATACCACTTGGTATATTTTTGTATATTTGCATTATATATTAATACACAAAATGTCAAAGGCAGAAAAAACCAAACAATTCATTATTGAGAAAACAGCAACTTTGTTCAACACAAAGGGCTACATATCTACCTCACTGTCAGACATCACCCAAGCAACAGGTCTGACAAAAGGAAGTATTTATGGAAATTTTGAGAATAAAGATCAGGTTGCCATTGAAGTATATAAATATAATGCGGCCCAGCTAAGCAAAATTATGAGCCGGTCTTTTGGAGATCAGTATCCTACTTCCATCGATAAGCTCCGTGCTTTTGCAGATTTTTACAGGAAAAACTGGCGTTCGGTATTTTCTAGCGGAGGATGCCCTTTGATGAATGCAGCAACAGAAGCTGATGATTCTTTCCCTGTGCTTAAAAAGCAGGTACAAAAATCTTTTGAAGCCTGGACAGCAAAAATAATAGCCGTTATTCAACAAGGCCAGGAGAATGAAGAATTGAATAAGACAATAAATGCTGAAGAATATGCATCTCTATTTGTGATGCTGATTGAAGGAGGAATTTTACTTTCAAAAACTATGGATGATGAAAAGTTCCTGAATCAGGCCCTGGATAAAATCAGGGATATGATTGACCATGAACTCGTTATTCTTCCCTCATAAATTTCACTTATGGAAACAAAAAAAGTGGCAATCGTAGGATACAACAGAATTCCATTTGCCAGAATGAATACCGCTTATGCAGAAAAAGGAAACCAGGATTTATTACTGGCCTCCCTGAATGGTTTGATTGACCGTTATCATCTGAAAGGCAAGTTACTTGGAGAAGTGGCCGGCGGAGCTGTAATCAAGCATATTACGGAAAGCAACCTCATCAGAGAAACAGTCATGAATACGTCTTTAGATCCTGCGACTCCTGCATGTGATCTTCAACAGGCTTGTGATACCGGGATTGAAGCAGCTATTTATATCGGAAACAAAATTGCTTTGGGACAAATCGAAAGTGGAATTGCCTGCGGCGTAGAAGCAATGAGCAACATTCCTTTTGAATCTTCACCAAGACTGAGAAAAGCTTTACTGAAAGCCAATAAAGAAAAATCAGGTTGGGGAAAAATAAAACAATTGTTAAGCCCAAAACTGAAAGACTGGATGCCGATCCCTTACAAAGGACAGGAACCTAAAACCGGTCTGGTTATGGGTGAGCATACAGAAATTACAGCCAAATATTATAATATATCCAGAGAAGAACAGGATGAACTTGCTTTTAAAAGTCATCAGAATATGGCGAAAGCTTATGATGAAGGCTTTTTTGATGATATGATATCTCCCGCTTTTGGTCTGGAAAAAGACAATAATCTTCGCCGTGATACCAGCTTGGAAAAATTATCACAGCTGAAACCTGCATTTGATAAGCAAAACGGGACTTTAACAGCAGGAAATTCAACCCCTTTTACTGATGGAGCTTCATCCGTTTTATTAGCCAGTGAAGAATGGGCAAAAGCCAATGATCTTCCCATTTTGGCCTACATTACTTTTTCTGAAATTGCAGGAATTGAATATGTTGAAAATAAACAGAACCTATTGCTGGCACCTGTTATCGCCGCAGAAAGAATGCTGAAAAAAGCAGGAATGACTTTGGAGGATTTTGATTACTATGAAATTCACGAAGCTTTCGCTGCCCAGGTTTTAGCCACTATTAAAATTTGGGAAAACGACGATCTTGCAAAGCGTTTCGGGTTAGAAAAGGCACTAGGAAAAATAGAGAGAAGCAAACTGAATGTGAAAGGAGGAAGCCTCGCCGCTGCCCACCCATTTGCTGCGACAGGAGGTAGAGTAATGGCAACTCTTGCCAAATTACTTCATGAGAAAGGCAGTGGAAAAGGATTTATTTCTATTTGTGCAGCACGAGGGCAAGGCGTAACGATGATTTTAGAAAAATAAAAATTGAAAGTATGGATAGATTAGCACAGTTAAAACAATTCATCGGTAAAGAATTTGATCAGTCGCCATCTCCTTTTATGAAATGGCTCAACCCCATTGTTCTTTCTGTAGAGGAAGGACAGCTGGAGTTCCAGTATACCATAAGGCCCGAATGGTTGAATCCTATTGGAAATCTTCATGGCGGAGTGACGGCAGCTATTATAGACGATGTGATAGGAGCCACCATGTTTTCTTTAAACGAAAATTCTTTCATTACTACCATAAATAATGTCATAGATTATTTTTCAACTGCAAAAGAAAATGATAATATTGTAGCTGAAACTAAAATCATTAAAAGAGGAAAGCAGTTCGTCAACGCGCAATGCGAAATATGGAACGCAGATAAAACCCGCTTAATTGCGAGAGGAACCTCCAATTTATTCAAAATCAATAACTAAGTATGAAAAGAGTTGTCATTACAGGTCTTGGCGCAGTGACGCCTTTGGGAAATAATGTCGAAGAATTTTGGCACAACATTATCAACGGAGTAAGCGGAGCAAACAGCATCACGCACTTCGATACAGAAAAATTCAAAGTAAAATTTGCTTGTGAGGTTAAAAACTTTGATCCAAAACTTCATTTAACACACAACGAAATCAAAAGAAGTGATTTATTTTCACAATATGCAATGTATTCTACCGCAGAAGCATTGAAAGATTCAGGGCTTGAACTGGAAAATATGGATCCCTTCGATATTGGGGTAATTTGGGGAACAGGACAGGGAGGAATGTGGACTTTCGAAAGCGAAGTAATGAATTTCGCCAATGGAGACGGAACCCCAAGATTCAACCCATTCTTTGTACCTAAGTTTATTGCTAATATGGCTTCAGGGATGATTTCTATGAAATTCGGACTTCAAGGAATCAATTATACTACCATTTCAGCTTGTGCTACAGGAAATACTGCACTGATGGATGCTTTCAACTACATCCGTCTTGGAAAAGCTAAAGTGATTGTAAGTGGTGGTTCTGAAGCGGCTATTTCTCCGGCTTCGGTAGGAGGTTTTTCCATTATGAAAGCGATGTCTACAAGAAATGATGATTTTGCAACAGCAAGCCGTCCTTATGATGCAGACAGAGACGGTTTTGTAATGGGAGAAGGTTCAGGAACATTAATTCTGGAAGAGTATGAGCATGCTAAAGCAAGAGGAGCAAAAATCTATGCAGAATTGTCGGGAGCGGCTATGACAGCAGATGCTTATCATATGACGGCACCTCATCCTGATGGCGTTGGAGCAATTAAAGCAATGCAATTGGCTCTTAATGAAGCTGAAATCAATATAGATGATATTGATTATATTAATCCTCATGCTACTTCTACTCCACTTGGAGATCTGGTTGAATTGAATGGTATCAACAAATTATTTAAAGGAAGTAAAAATCTTGACATCAGTGCTACAAAATCTATGACAGGTCACCTGTTGGGAGCTGCGGGAGCTGTTGAAGCGATCATTTCCATTAAAGCGATTCAGAATGGTATTGTTCCACCAACCATTAATCTTCATTCTATTGATGAGAATATTCCGCAGGATATTAATATTGTATTTGGAGAAGCAAAAGAGAAGAATATTAATTATGCTTTGAGTAATGCGTTTGGTTTTGGAGGTCACAATGCAACGCTAGTTTTCAAAAAATTCAGCTAATTCTTACATTAAAATAAATTGAAATCCCTGTGTTTTTGCACAGGGATTTTTTGTTTTCTGGAGAATGATTTTATGTTGGTTTTCTAAGATTGTGGAAAAAGAATTGACCACAGATTTTCACGGATGTTTATGGTGATATTGCCTGTATAGTGTTGATGTTGGCAGAAAAAGAAAAGCAGCCAAAAATGACTGCTTCAAACATAACGAATCTATATATTCTCTTGTAAAGAGAGTGTATTACAAATTACTTGGCATCCGGAACAAAAAAGTCGTCTGCATTTTCAGCAATAGGAATATAAAGTCTTTCCCATTCTTTGCTTTTTACCATATCCCAGCTGTGCCCGGTTCCTTTAAGGTCTTCAGCAAGAAGAACAACTCCTGGTTTTATCATAAAAGTAGAACCATCTGTTACTTTAAATCTGATATTCCCTTTAATGGTGATCACATATTGTCTTCTCGGTGCAGGGTGGGCATTTTTTTCCCATTCTTCCGTTTTGTTACTCATCCAGAAAGTGGTAGTGTTCATATGCTTAAGAGTGGGTATTTTCCCTTTTTCAAAAGAACATGAACCATCGGGATTATTAATCAGTCTGACAGCAGGGATAAATTCGGTGGAAGTTTCCGAAGTTACGCTCACATTTTTATGGTTTTTATGTTGTGCATTCATAAATCCTACAGTGCTTACTACTAAAACAAGGCTAAGGCCTTTGATGAAATTTTTCATTATAAATTTAATTTTTTATTTTTAATTATATACCGTGTCGTGAACCATCATTTTTTCAAAAAACGGTTTGTATTTCTGGACTAATGCCAGGTGTTCCGGGAGTTTTCCATAGGCTTCCAATTCCTCCAGACTGTCAAATTCCATAGAAGCGTTGTAGGTAAATGTATTGTCTAACACACTTCTCGGACTTGAGGCGGCAGGTTTTCCGTAACGAAGATTTTTCTGGTAAGGCAATTTTTTAAGACCTTCAAAAAAATTCTCAAATTCTTTTACTTCTGACTCTGAAATATCTTTTTTCAGCCAGAACAACAAATAATGGAAGTACACTTTTTTCTTTTTTATGGGGTTAAACATAGGTAAAGCAGAGGCAAACATATTTCCGGAAACCAGCAGCAAGGCAGAAGCCTGTACGGATCGGAATAAAAACTTTCTTCTTTCCATAATTCTATATTTTAATTAAAATCTATTCTGTATTTCAATACAAACTGCCATTTTCTATCAGAAACTACGGCATTATTCGAAGGATCGTTGGTATAAATGGGTCTGTTTTGAGCATCAAAAGTTAACCTTGAAGACATTCCGTTCAGCAATAAAGAAATTCCGGCATCGTATACCACAGCATTGTCATGAAGTCCTTTGAGATCAGAAAGCTGTATTCCCACTGCAGGCTGAAGCTGAAGATTTTTCTTTTCTTTATTCAAATAAGGAAGTGTTCCTCCAAGCTGTACGTAGTAGGTATTTCCGGTTCCTATTACAGGCATTGCATTTCCAGCTCCGTTAAGACTGGCCTGAGTAACATCTACAGAGGTTGCAGGATTGTTGGTTCCTACATATCGAACATAGTTGGGACCGTAATCATTATGCATTGCCATTCCGTAGGCGCTTATTGAGGTTCCTTTTTCTTTGTTGAGAGGTGCATCGTAAAACAAATCTACAGCAAAGCTTTTCATATCGTCATTCACTGTATTTTTCCCGGCGTCCATGTGCCATAAGGCATTGTGGATGTAATCAAATCCAGCCCCTAAGCTCAACACATTCTTTTTCCCAACATAGGTTCCTGAGTTAAAAGGAGTTGAAATATTTTCTGTATCAAAAAAGGCATATCTGAAATATCCTGAAAAGTCTTTCCCCGGCGAATTTTTACTGAAAGTCGCCAAGTTCATTTTCGGATCTCCTGTGGCCATAGTGTAAGGATCTGCTACCACCAAACGATAATCAAATTTCCCTAACTGACCTTTGATATAAGCACTTAGTTCCCTCACGGTATAATCTGTAGCTCCGGCATTGGAAGTAGCATAGGCAGGAAGATCATATAATAATGTATTCAAAGGTCCTGTTGTAAATCTTGAAAGTCCTCGCCATGTAGAACGTCCTGCTCCAAAGGCAATTTTATCATTAAAAGAATATTCAGCATAAGCATCCAACAGGTCGAAATAATTACTTGCTTTAGCATTCACATTCACATTGGTGGTTCCTCCCTGTAGTACAAACATTAACTTTTCAGTTGGTTTATAGGTCATTTTCACACGCACTCTGCGAAGAGAAAGGTCAGACAGATCTGATTTTGCTTCATTATTCACAAGACTTCCCGGGTTAAGCTGCGCATACCTGGCCCATAGTTCAGCATATCCGCTAAGGGAAATGTATCTTGAATGATCATCATTGAAATAATGTGTCAATCCGGGATTATTAAAATCATTTTTCTTCTGAGCTTCCAGTTTTCCCATGATTCCCATTAGAGAAAGTAAAGCCAGTCCGGTTCTGAAAGAGGTAGTCTTCATAATTTTCTATTCTTATCTTTTTGTTGATTTCAACGGGACAAAATTAGATCGGGAAAGTGCCGGCAGGTATTAGAAATCTATTAGAAACCTTATAGAAAACTATTAAAAAGGTTAATCTTTTCTGATAAAAGGAAAATATGAAATACCTTTGTACAGGGCTTTGAGGTCAGCTGAAAATCAACCTTTTGAAAATAAAATCACCACTGAAAAACAACCTCTTTATTCCCTTTATAGTTTCCTTATGAGAGTTTTAATTGTAGAAGATAATTCACGGGTTTCAAGTCTTTTGAAAAGAGGACTTGAAAGTCAGGAATATCAGGTTTATATCTCCGAAGATGCTGAAGATGCCATTGTTCTGTTGAATAAAATAACATTCGACCTGGCCATTACAGATATTATGCTTCCTAAAATGAATGGTATAGATCTTTGCAAACTGATCAAACAGCAACATCCTGATCTGCCTATTATTATGCTAACGGCTTTAGGAACCATTGATGAAAAAATTGAAGGATTTGATGCCGGAGCAGATGATTATATGGTAAAACCTTTTGAAATCAGGGAACTCTATGTAAGAATAAAAGCCATACTGCAGAGAAGATCAACGAAAAATAAGGAAGCCTATTTAACAGATTTAGAGTATCATGATTTAAAGATTGATAAAAAATTCAACCGGGTTTTCAGAAATGGAAAAGAAATAGAACTTACGCCTAAGGAGTTTAAACTTCTGGTTTTCCTTGTCAACAACGCAGAAAGAATTCTTACCCGTGAAGAGATTGCCGAAAATGTATGGGGAAATCATTTTGATACCGGAACCAATTACATCGACGTCTATATTGCCTATTTGCGCAAAAAGATTGATAAGGATTTTGATTCTAAACTCATCCACACCAAGCCTGGAGTCGGATTTATTTTTGCATCACAATTATGAAAATAGCAACCAGAACAGCCTTAATCTACGCGATACTTACAGCAGGCATTCTCTTTCTGTTTGCCTACGTTCTTTATTTTGTTTCTGAAAAAAACAGAGAAGATGAGTTTAATGACCGCCTTGGATATAAAGTGATATGGAGGTCAGAATTTATTTTTGATGTGAGAATCAGTGATGAAAAGATCCGTGAGCTTCACCGCCGTAATCAGACTTTGCTGAATGAAGCTGACATTAGTGTTTACAACAGTAAAAAACAACTGACATTTACAGATCTTCCTCCATTACAAAGCAATGAGAAATACCTGGATAAGATCATCAAATCCAATAAAAACCGAATTTTCTGGCAGCAGAATGACCGGCAGTATATTGCTGTTCAATTTGAATCCAACGGAGAAAAATTCTACATCATAGGAAGCGCAGAAGATGTTACCGGGAAGGCTCATATTGCAGAGTTTAAGAAAGATATCATCATTATTTACATCAGTTCTATTGTGGTGATTTTCATTATCGGATTTCTTTTTTCCTATTATACTTTAAAGCCATTGAAAGACATTATCCTTCAGATCCGTGATATTTCTGAACATAATCTGAATCAAAGACTGGATATTCCTAAAGCAAAAGATGAAATCTATGAACTCACTGAAACCTTCAATTCTACCTTTAACAGGCTTGAAAAATCATTCAACAATCATAAGCAGTTTGTGACAACCATCTCCCATGAGTTCCGTACGCCTCTTTCTACTTTAATTGCCGAGCTTGAACTTGCAAAGGAACTGAACGTAACGCTGGATGATTACAAACTTTCCATAGACAATGCCCTTCAGGATGCCAATCATGCTTCAGAATTATCTTCTGCCCTTCTGGATTTTGCAAGAGCAAGCTATGATGTCTCACAAATCAGCCTTGTGAATCTTCGTCTGGATGAAATTTTAGCGGAGGCAAAACTTGCTTTGATTCAGAAAAACATCCATTACAAAATCGGGATCAATTATATGGATGCTACAGATGATGAAGATGAAAACAATTATGACTTCTTTGGTAATCCTTATCTGCTTCAGGTGGCTTTCTCCAATCTTATGGAAAATGCCTGCAAATATTCTCAGGATAAGAGCTGCCATGTAGCAATAGAAACCAATTCAAAGTATATTAAAATACAGTTCATTGATCGTGGTATAGGGATTTCGGAGCAGGATCTTTTAAAAATTTTCGATCTTTTTTACCGCGGTTCCAATAAAAGCTTTGAAAAAGGCAACGGTATTGGCCTTTCTATTGTCAAGAGAATTGTTGAAATTCATGAAGGTAAGCTTTTTGTAGATTCCCAGGTTTCCCAAGGCACTACATTTACCATTGAATTTCCTTCAAAAAACAAAAAAGCAGTCTGATCAGACTGCTTTTTTTATTATGCTTTTAACCACTCTGAGGAAGAGAGATAATTCTGGTCCGGATAGTAAATAAACAGACAGTTTCTTCCTTTTATGGTATTAATGATGGGCTGTGTAAGCTCTCTTGGTACTGCGGGACATCCCCAGCTTCTTCCGATTCTTTTGTGCATCGCAGCAAATTCATCACTTACATAATTGGCTCCGTGCAGAACAATTGCTCTTCTGTACGCTGCATCATTATATCCTTTATCCATTCCTAGCAGTTTCAAAGAGTATCCGTTGTCACCTTGGTAAGTTGCATCTGTAATATAAAAACCTAAGCTGCTCTGTAACGAACTTTCCCTGTTAGAAAAATTCGTTGCAAATTCTTCGCCGGTATTTTTACCATGGGCAACCAATGAGTTAAACAGAATTTTTTTGTCTTCAAGATCAATGACCCACATTCTTTTTGTATTGGAAGACATAGAGAAGTCGCAAACCGTTAATAAATGTGACTCCTGGCTCAGCAATCCTGCTTTTTTTAGATTTTCAAAACCGGTCAATGCTTTTGAGAACACTTCATAATTCAATTCATGCTCAGGGTCAAATGCTATTGATTGGTACAATGCTTCTGATGAAGATACCGTTCCGGCATTCTTCTCAGATTTCGTGTCGTCCGCTACAGCTACTTTTTCAATTTTTGTTTTGAAATTTTCATTCTTTACCACCGTTCTTGGAGAAAGATAGAATGAAGTCGTAACCATGTAAACAAGGCCTACTACGCTATAAAATCCTTTCATTCAATAATATATAAATCCAAATTAGTGGGGCAAAATTATAAAAACATCATTACCCGGCAGGTAAAAACGAAAAAAGTTTAACGCTATTTAAGAAACTTTAACGTCCTGATTCTGTGAATTAAAAGGTTTATTTTTGAGAATCTGAGACAAATTCCAGGCTAATGGAATTCATGCAATAACGCAGTCCTGTAGGCTTTGGACCGTCATCAAAAACATGTCCAAGATGGGAATCGCAACGTTTGCAAAGGACCTCTACTCTTTCCATTCCGTAGGTTTGGTCTCTTTTATA
The DNA here is from genome assembly GCF_049319685.1 of Chryseobacterium sp. Mn2064. NCBI lineage: Bacteria > Pseudomonadati > Bacteroidota > Flavobacteriia > Flavobacteriales > Weeksellaceae > Chryseobacterium > Chryseobacterium sp. Mn2064. Next base: position 190,340 of record NZ_JBMOUE010000004.1, on the reverse strand, counting down.
ATAAACCCCTTCTTTATCAGCTTCAAAGAAACTTGGCCATCCGCAGCTGCTCGCAAATTTTGAGGTGGAACGGAAAAGATGATTTCCACATACGGCACAATAATAGTCTCCTATCTCATCAAAATCGTTATATTTTCCGGTAAAGGCTCTTTCTGTAGCAGCTTCTCTGGCAATAGCATAGAGGTCGGGAGCAAGAATCTTTTTCCATTCTTCATTGGGAATATTAAGTTTTGTAGTGTCTGTTCTTGAGTAGTATGGATTGTTTTTTGCTTCTGTATTTTCCATAGGAGTGGTTTTAATGGGTTGATAGTTCTGTGTACAAGACTGCAGAACAATTAATATGATGATTGAAACTAAAGATTTCATTATTTATATTGGCTCTTACGACTTTACCCCGAAAAGGCTCAAAAGTTTTTGTATCTTTTATGGGTGAAATGCTCCTGTTAAGACGAACCGGTTTCGTAACCAAATTTAGTAAATATGAATGACGAAGCAAAAAGAAAACAGCTTAGAAAATATAAAGCATTTGCCACAGGATTATTTGTTCTGATGGCTGTTATTTTTATTACCACCACCATTCTACAGAAATCTAATCCTTCTCATTGGATCGGTTATGTACGCGCTTTTGCAGAAGCAGCTATGGTAGGTGCTTTAGCTGACTGGTTCGCAGTTACAGCACTCTTCCGTCATCCTCTTGGGCTTCCTATTCCTCATACTAACCTTATTGAAAACAGTAAGCAAAGACTGGGTGATAACCTGGGGAGTTTTGTAGTAGGCAATTTCCTTTCCCCTCAAAACATACGCCCTTATATTCAAAAGCTTAAGGTATCCAACTTTGTGGGAGAATGGTTGGGGAAAGAAAAAAGTCAGGAAATTCTGATTAAAAATCTTTCTGATATTGTTCTCGATATCCTTAATAAGCTTGATGATTCTACGGTAAGTCAGTTTATCAGCAAAAAAGTTTCTGAGATGACAGACGATATAAAGCTTAATAAAGTCGTAGGAACCGGGATTGGATATATTTTGGAAAAGAATGATCATCAGAGAATTATTACCAATCTTGCCAAACAGATTAAAGATTATATCCTTGCGAATGATGAAATGATCAAAAACCGGGTAAAAAAAGGCAGTTACTCATTCATTCCTTCTTTTGTAGATAATAAAATTGCGGATAAAATTGCGGACGGGTTGTCTGATTTTTTCAAAGAAATAGAAGAAGATCCCCAACATGGAGTACGGGATCTGATCACTCAAAAAATTTATGAATTCTCTGTAGACCTGAAGGAAGATCCCAAATGGGAGGATGAATTTAAAATCATCAAAAACGGTCTTCTGAAAGGAGATAAACTGGAGGAATACTCTAATGACATCTGGATTTCCATCAAAAAAACGCTGATGAAAGAATTACTGGAAGATCATTCTGCTCTTAAAAATTATCTCACCAAAAATCTGAATGAATTTGCACAGAATTTAAAAACAGACGAAAATCTTCAGAACAAAATTGACCATTGGGTTCGTGTAACGGCTTATAAATATATCCTTAAAAACACCCATCAATTCGGGAACCTCATCAGCAATACCGTTGGAAACTGGCAAGGGAAAGAATTGAGCGAAAAACTAGAGCTTGAAGTAGGAAAAGATTTACAGTTCATCCGGGTAAACGGTACTCTTGTAGGGGGTCTGGTAGGATTGATTATCTATACCATTGCTCATTTCTTCCTCTAAAAAACGATCAACTAACCATGAAAAAAATTTTTACTGTACTGCTTTATATAAGCTTTACATTTTTGTTCAGCCAGCAAGTTGAACTGAAAAAAGTGATTGATTCTTCACAAACTTTTACAGGAAAAATTGCAGACATTCCTATTACCATACAGCTTAATTATACAGGAGTTGTAGATTGCAATCAATATCAGCATTATGTGGACGGATGGTACTATTATGATAAGTATAAAAAGAAAATTCCGCTCACAGGAATTTATGATTATTATGGCAATCTGTCTTTATATAATTTTGGATCTCAGCAAAAACAAAAATCTAAAGTTTTCAAAAGCCGGATCACATCTCTTCAACAAGTAGAAAAAACCAATGAGATCGCACAAAAATTGCTTCCCAAAGAAAGCATTATACTGGAAAACGTTTCTGTAATAACAAAGCCAGTTACCGGACATTTTTATTTTGATAAAAAAGTTCAGCCCATCGCTATGTCTACCCGCAATGTAATGATCTATCGTTTCAACAATTATCTGTTTTTACCCAATAATAAAAAAATAAACACCTATGATATCATCAATAAAACGGGAGGAAACGAGCTAATTTCATACACTTCGGGAGAAAATGGCAACAGAGTTCTATTATATTTTGATGAACCTTCCAATCTGAATGCCTGTGGACAATGCGGAGCAAGTGACGGAGAAAAAGGATACAGAATACTTTACTTCACCAAAGACTGGAATTATAAAAGTTATGAAGAATTTCCTATTGAAAGCTGTTGGGATTCCATGTACGACACCACAAAAACAACTTCTACAGATGGAAAAACGATAGAATATAAAATAGGTCAATCTGATTCTCTACCAGCTCATACTCTTACGATAAATATTTCCAATGCATCTGTCACAAAATCAAAATAAAAAAGAGAACCAAATTGGCTCTCTTTGTATGACTAAGTTTATTTATTTCTTAATTTTCTCCAAATATTAGGATAAAAATCCGATGTTCCTATTCCCAGTTTCTTTGTTTGAGGAAATATCGCCTGGGCAAGAGGAATAGAAAAGATCTGTAAAAAGATCAGGAGGATAATATTATTATTTCCTTCTTCTTCGCGAAAAAGAAAAAACAATATAGTTCCCGTGATCAAAGCAGCTAATATGACCATTAGTCTTTTCATACTATCTTGGTAATCTGGTTGCTCTTTTCAGTATTTCTTTATTGATCTCGTTGATCAGTTCAGGTCCTTCGTAGATAAATCCTGTGTACAACTGAACAAGGCTCGCTCCTGCATCCAGCTTTTCAATAGCGTCTTTTGCAGAATGTATACCTCCAACTCCGATGATCGGGAATGCTCTATTGCTTTTATCAGAAAGGTATTTGATCATTTTTGTACTTCTTTCACGAATCGGCTTTCCGCTCAATCCTCCATTTCCTATCTGTTCCAACACTTCAGGAGAAGTTTTCAGACCTTCTCTGTTCACAGACGTATTGGATACAATCACTCCATCAATTTTTATTTCTGCAATAAGCTCAACAATTTCATCTAACTGATTATTATTCAGATCCGGAGCAATTTTAAGGAGTATAGGTTTCTGTACCGTTTTGGTCTGATTTATTTTCTTCACCTCGGTAATCAGCTCACGTAGATACTCTACATCTTCCAGTTTTGCATGGCTTCCTACATTTGGACAGCTCACATTCAGTACAAAATAATCTACATGAGGATGAAGCCCTTCAAAACAATCTAGATAATCCTGAGTATAATTTTCCGGAGCTGTATTGGTGTTTTTTCCTATGTTCCCTCCGATGATTATTTTCCCTTTATTTCCTTTTAGCTTTTCAATAGCCGCTTCAAGACCATCGTTGTTGAAACCCATTCTGTTGATGATTCCACCATCTTCAATGAGACGAAACAATCTTTTCTTAGGATTTCCAGCTTGAGCTTTTGGGGTTACCGTTCCAATTTCTACAAATCCGAATCCCAGATCTCCCAATTCGTTAAATAAAGTAGCATTTTTGTCGAAACCGGCAGCTAGCCCTACGGGATTTTTAAATTTTAATCCAAAAACTTCTCTTTCCAGACGTTTGTCTTCAATAGGTTTTGGGAAAAACAGCTTGGTAAGAAATCCAAAATTTTTAAGCATTGAAAATGTAAAATGATGAACTTCTTCAGGATCAAATTTGAAAAGGATCGGGCGAATGAGCGATTTGTACATTGAAAAAAAGTTTTACAAAAATACTCATTTTAAAATTAATCATAGATTAACGTATGATTTTTTATCAAAATACCTGATATATAGTATCTATAAGCAAGAAACAATTTGTGTAGGCTGCAAATGAGTAGCTCTTTTAACGCTACGATCGGAAAGAAATATGACCATCCTGAAAACATTTTTGTTCGCAAGGGCGTTTCACTAAGCCAAGTACGAGCTATCTGCCTTTGCTGAACGAAGTGCCTTTGCGAACGGAAAGAAAAACCATCTATTAGTTAAATTTTGCGAACATTGCATTAAAACAATAGGCAGAATCTGTATACGATTCAAACGAGTAAGTTCTTTTTAACGCTACAATCGCAAAGAAACATCATCATCCTGAAAACATTTTTGTTCGCAAGGGCGTTTCACTAAGCCAAGTACGCGCTATCTGTCTTTGCTGAACGAAGTGCCTTTGCGAACGGAAAGAAAAACCATCTATTAGTTAAACTTTGCGAACATGCCGTTAAAAAACACGCAAATCAATATCTTAATTATTTCTGAATGGAATAATATAATTGGAATCCTTCACCTTGACAAGGTGAGGGTAAAAGGATATAATTGTTGGGTTAAAATTAGGAATATGAACTCAGATCAAATTTCAAAATATCTCCTACTCTTTTGAACTCTTCATCTATAGTCGCATTTACTGTAATTCTTTCATTAGAAATAGGATGATTAAAAATCAACTGGTGAGCATGAAGCGTCATTTTGCTGATCTCAAATGTTTGAAGCCACAGCTTATTCTGTTTATTACAGCCATGTTTTCTACAACCTAAAATAGGATGGAGAATATGTTTAAAATGTTTTCTAAGCTGATGAAATCTTCCCGTTTCAGGAATAGCTTCTACCAAAGAATATCTTGAAGTCTGATGTTTTAAAAAAGGTAGATCGATTTCTGAAGTCTGCAAACGGCGGTAGTAGGTAACTGCATTTTGCTTGACTTCATTTTCATTCACCAAGTCATAATCAATCGTTTCTTCTTCTTTTGTCCAACCACGAAGAATGGCCAGGTATTTTTTCTCGACCTCACGTGACGCAAACTGTTCACTCATGATTCTGAGGGTATCTTTATCTAAAGTGAACAGAAGAACTCCTGAGGTTTTTCGATCCAATCGGTGTACAGGATACACTTTTTGCCCAATCTGCTTTTTCAGCTCCTGAATAGCGTAAGTATCTGCTTCTCCCGCATAGAAAGATTTATGCACCAGTAATCCGCTGGGTTTGTTAATGGCAATAATATGCTCGTCACGATAAAGAATTTCTAACATGGTGCAAAAGTAGAAATTTTCGACCGATATAGCCCTGATTGCAACGGCATCCTTTTGCGAAGCAAAAGATACAGTGAAAAGCAGGTTCCAGGCTCCTGTAAAATTAAAATGTAAATATTTGTACGTTTATTAACTGCTTTTTTTATTGAAACTCATGATTTTGATTCCAAATTCATATTTTTGCATTTCAGACGTTAAAAAAATTATGGCAAAGCAAGAAGATGTTTTCAAGAAAGTGATTTCTCACGCTAAAGAATATGGTTTTATTTTCCCATCGAGTGAAATCTATGATGGTTTATCCGCTGTTTATGATTATGGGCAGAACGGGGCAGAACTAAAAAATAATATCAAACAATATTGGTGGAAAGCGATGGTACAGCTTAACGAAAATATTGTGGGTATTGATTCGGCAATTTTGATGCACCCAACGACATGGAAGGCATCAGGCCACGTAGACGCTTTCAACGATCCATTGATTGACAATAAAGATTCTAAGAAACGTTTCAGAGCAGACGTTTTGGTAGAAGACTATTGTGCTAAAATTGAAGATAAAGAGAACAAAGAAATAGAAAAAGCAGCGAAAAGATTCGGAGAGGCTTTCGATAAAGATCAGTTTGTTGCTACAAATCCAAAAATTATTGAATATAGAGCCAGAAGAGAAGCGATTCTTTCAAGACTGGCAAAATCTCTTGAAAATGAAGATCTTGCTGATGTAAAAGCTTTGATTGAAGAGCTTGAAATTGCAGATCCTGATACGGGTTCTAAAAATTGGACAGAGGTAAGACAATTCAACTTGATGTTCGGAACAAAACTGGGAGCTTCCGCAGATTCTGCGATGGATCTTTATTTAAGACCTGAAACAGCTCAAGGTATCTTCGTTAACTTTTTGAATGTTCAGAAAACTTCACGTCACAAACTTCCTTTCGGTATTGCACAAATTGGTAAGGCATTCAGAAACGAGATTGTTGCAAGACAGTTTATCTTCAGAATGCGTGAATTCGAACAGATGGAAATGCAGTTCTTTGTTGCTCCGGGTACAGAACTTGAATTCTACGAGCAGTGGAAGCAAAAACGTCTGAACTGGCACAGAGCTTTAGGTTTGGGAGATGAGAACTACAGATTCCATGATCATGAAAAATTAGCTCACTATGCGAATGCAGCAGCTGATATCGAATTCAACTTCCCATTTGGATTTAAAGAGTTGGAAGGAATTCACTCAAGAACAGATTTCGATTTAAAAGCTCACGAAGAACATTCAGGAAGAAAACTTCAGTTCTTCGATCCTGAAAGAAACGAAAACTATGTTCCTTATGTAGTGGAAACTTCAGTAGGTTTAGACAGATTATTCCTTTCTATATTCTCTCATTGTTTAAGAGACGAAGTATTGGAAGATGGTTCAGAGAGAACTGTTTTATCTTTACCTCCGGCATTAGCACCAATTAAAGCAGCTATTCTTCCATTGATGAAGAAAGACGGTTTAGCAGAATATGCAGAAAAGATCTTCAACGATCTGAAGTATGATTTCAACTTGTTCTACGAAGAGAAAGATGCCATCGGAAAACGTTACAGAAGACAGGATGCTATTGGTACTCCGTATTGTATCACTGTAGACCACGACTCTTTAACGGATCATACGGTAACCATCAGAGACAGAGACACAATGCAGCAGGAAAGAGTTCCGGTTTCAGAGTTGAGAAGAATCATTGATGAGAAAACGAACTTCAGAAATTTACTTTCTAAAATATAATGTAAGAGCCCTGGTTTCAGGGCTTTTTTTCTTTTTCGAAAATTAGATAAAAACATACCACAAAAATTGTTATTTTTAGCAGATTAAAAACTAAAACTAATAACAATCATGAAAAAACTAATTATTTCTTCACTGGCTGTGGCAGTGCTCTCAAGTTGTGTATCTAATGACAACCCTGCCGATCACAGAGACAATACCAAGAATAACAATAACGGCAGCAATGGCAACAGTGCTTTTCGCTTACTGAAAAAAGGAACCGAAGTTATTCCCGGAAAACCATCCTATGTGGTAGAATATAAATATGATGGAAATAAAATACTGGAATCCTACAGTACTTCCGACGATAGTAAAATTGTTTACACTTACAACGGTGATTACATTTCTAAAACGGAAGAATTTGTTGGAGGAGTATTGGTTCGTATGCAAGAATTTACTTACGCTAATGGAAAATTAGTGACTGAAAAAGTAACTGACAAAGAGCAAGGCACCCTTGTTTATACTAAAAACTATCAGTACGTTACTGATACTCATATAAAATTCAATGAATATAAAAGCGGAACTTACAATTCCGCAACAGGAACCTATTCAAATCTGGTATTTGCTCAGGCTGATGCTTATCTAAGCAACAACGGCAATATTGCTTCAGTCTCTTACACCCATAATGGAACGACACACAATATTGTCAACACCTATGATACTTCCCATAATGCAATGAAAAATGTAAAAGGCTTTATTGAATTAGCCATAACAGATGTACACGATGGGCAACTATCCTATAATAATCTATTAACTCAGACCGAGACTTATTCTGGTGCACTTAATGGAGCCAACAAAATTACCGCAGTTCATACGATTAACAGTGATAATTATCCAACCAAAACAGTTAACACATTTGACATTACGGGCTATGGAACAGCCCTTACCACTTCACTTTATGAATACTACTAGACCTTATTTTATATTTTAGATACTAAGCCCAGGGATTATTTCAGGGGCTTTTTATTTTTTCTCAGAATATCTCTTAATTTATTATTTTTATCCATCAAATTGTAACCATGAAAAAAATAACTTTAGTGGTGTTTGGATTATTCCAGGCATTGGCATTTGCCCAAACTCAGGACCTTACTTCTTTGGCTTCCGGAGATCATGTGGGCATGAATGCCTTATTCGATGACAAAGACAATCTTTACGGCTACGTTTCATTATATTCTTACGGAAAATCAGGAGATAAAACCAAAAAGTTTGAATATGTTATTCTCGACAAAAACCTCAACCCCGTGGCCAATAAAGAATTTGAAGGAGACATCACCGCAGCTTCCTATAAAGGGTATGTAGACTTTAAAGGACAGATCATTCTGAAACCTTCCTATATGGATTATTCTCTGGTAAAAAGTAAAGAGGTGTTCACACCCGTTTCAATGGTTATAGATCCGAAAACAAATACCATTACGAGAAAAATATATTATGATTATCTTGAAGACGGTACTTTCAAAGAAATCAACGAGCCGAAAAGCTGGAAAGAAATGCGTAAGGAAAATCGTGACGAGAAAAAGGAAAAAGGATACAACTATGTTTCTGCAGTAGGAGAACTGAAAGAGGGTGGTTATTTCGCCGTTGAATACAAAGATTACGGAAAATACGAAAACAGCAATAGCCTGATCAGGTTCGATGACAACAAAAAAGAACTTTGGAGATATCAATATAATACTGACGGAAGCAAGAAGATTTTCACCACCCTATCCGTTCTGGAAAGGGATGAAAACTACATGTACTGCATCATGAAAAAAGTGAACGATAAGCAGAAAACATTCAGCCTTCTTGCTATTGATATGAAAACCGGAAAAGAAGCCTCCAATAAAAAAATTGAAGGAACCCTATCTGATGATACCCTTGATAATATTGAGTCTTTCTACTCCGATTACAGAAAGCTTGATAACGACAAAACCTTTGATGATAAATTCGTTCTGTTAGGCAGAAATTATGACCGCTCAGAATCGGTAGGTTTCGCCAGAATGATGGTTAACAAATCAAACTTTGCGGTTGATACCAAAGTGATCAATTTTGAACCGAATGTTTCAGCTTTCCTTCCAAAAGTAGATAAAAATGGTTATGTAGAGAACGGTTATTTCCTCCAGACTAAAGATATGTACTTTATGAACGATGGAAGCGTAGGCATTCTATCTGAAAAGTATAAACCTGCAGGCCAATACAATGCTCCCAAAACCACAGATCTTGTTTACATTTATACAGACAAAGATTTCAAGGTGAAAAATGTTCAGGTTTTTGAAAAAGAAAAATCGAAATGGGTAAACAGTGACTATCTCTTTTCACAGTACCTCAACGGAGGAAAAGATGTTGTGTTTTTCTACCGCGATTATCAAAAGGATGAAGTTACCAGGCAGAAAAGATGGAATCTCTTCATCAATACAATTATTGACGGAAAATTCAAACAGGAAATTATCCCCATTTCCGAAAAAGATAACTACACTGTTATTCCTTACGTAGGAAAAGAGGGTTATATTTTGCTTCGTGAGTACAACGAAAAGGAAAAATTCAATAAGATCCGTTTGGAGAAATTAAATTACTAGCATACAAGAAAAAGCTGTCTCAAAAGTCAAAGTACTTGAAATTTGAGACAGCTTCTTTAATTAGCGATCAACTTATAGAATCAGTTTGCTTTCGCTATTGTTTCATTCGTCTTATAAAAGTCTGCAATATTCTTTATTTCATCAAGACTTAAATTCCACATAAAATTCAGAAACTGCTGATAGCTTTCACTTTGGTTTTTAGGTTCTATCCTATCCAGATACCGGTTGAGATTGTAGTTTTTCCTTGCTTCATATATTTTAGAAAAACATTTTCCCAGCCAGCTTTTATAATATTTCTCTTCCTCCTCATCCTGCAAAAACTGCATTGCAGCGTAAATTCCAAGCCCATAATCTTCGGAGTGAAAATAATTCGGTAACGCTTCCATCCGTGCAACCTTTTTTAATGTCACAAACAGATCGGACGGTTTTTCCGGAGTTACAGAAGTCTTAAGTTCCGTAAATGTTTTTTTCAACTGATCTATTCTTCTGGACATTTCCGGATGTGAAGACAGAGAATCCTTATTCAGTTTCTCTTTATAGAAGTTATAATTGTAAAGCGAAAAGTCCTCTTTTTTCATCCATTTATCATTAAATGCCTGCTTCGGAAGATCAAAAAGTTTTTTATAGGTTTCTATCTTCAAGGCTCTGGGCGATATCGTATCAAAATCTTCCAGCTTCTGAAGAGCATTTACATATTCTCCTTTCTTAAAATCGCTGTTTCTAAAAATAACATATCCCAAAGAATCCGCCTGCATTTCATTCTGCCTTCTCTCTACACCTTTTTTGTAAATGGTATTCTTAAAAATATCAAAAGCTTTCTGGTTTTGACTTTGGCTTCTCTTTTCTGTAGTCGATTTTATATTCTGAACTGTGATTTTATCCAGATTATCCTGTTCTATGATTTTTAAAAATGTTTTAAAAGAATGATCTTCTATTTTGTGCCCCAATTCGTGGGAAATAACAGCCGCAATCTCCTCTTCATTGTTCAGCCAGCCGTAGAGCCCCATATTGATCACAAACGTTCCGTCAGCAAGGCAGTAAGCATTAGGTGTATTATCCTTTGCTATTAAAATTTTCAGATCCTGAGGAACCTGGGGATTATTTTTTTTAAGACGTTGAATAAGAGACTGAATACTTGTCTCAAAATCAGATTTAAAGATAAAATCTTTATTTTTTACCTGCTTTTCGAAATCCGTTCCAAAATCTTTATAAATTTTAGAGAGCTCAGACAACGTTTTCCCGGAATATTGTGACTTTATTTTTTTTATTGTGGCTTCATTATTCCCTGTAAATTTTATCAAAAATGCTTTTCTCTGTGTATAATCTGCTGTATCTATAGGTTTATATAGCTGTGCAATTCCCATCACAGAAAGAAAAAGGCACCATAGTGCAATGAGTTTTCTGGTCATATTTTTCATCAATAAAAGCAAAAATAACTTATTTGCGGGTTCATTGTAATTTTTATATTCAAATTATTCTAAATTTGTTAAGAACCGATTCATGAAAAAATGAGAATACTAAAATATATGATAGGCGGAGCTGTAATTGGCGCTACAGCAGCTTACTTTTTAGGATACGATTATTTATTTAGTGGGATATCCAAAACCTATCTCAAAGGGAAATCCAGTGCTTATATTGACGATGGAAATCTTTTTCCCAGCAATCCTATTGCTACAGAGGAACCGATACTTTGGGAAGAAGATCCCGGATATAACAAAACAACGTTACCTAAACATTTAGTTGATGACTTAAATCATTCCAAAACAGCTGCTTTTGTAGTAATCAAAAATGGTAAGATTCTTCATGAACAATACTGGGGCGACTATAATCAGCTTTCTCAGACCAATTCTTTTTCCATGGCCAAAGCAGTAACAGTTATGCTTCTGGGAAAAGCTCTTGAAGAAAAACTGATCACCAGTATTGATGATCAGTTTTCAGATTTCTATCCTGAATTTAAGGAGAAGAACTTTGGTAATCGGGCCACTCTTAAAAACCTTGCCCAAATGGAAGCCGGACTGGATTGGGATGAAAATTACAACAATCCGTTTCTTCCCAACGCTAAAGCTTATTATGGTAAAAGTTTGACAAAAGCCGTATTTTCAAGAAAGTTCAAAGAAGAGCCGGGAATACATTTTGAATATCAGAGCGGAGCCACTCAACTTCTTGGCTTTGCATTAAAGAAAGCTTTAAATAAACCCTTAGCAACCTATTTATCCGAAAAATTCTGGATCCCTCTGGGAATGGAACAAAACGCTAAATGGACAACAGATGATTACGGAATGGAGAAAACGTATTGCTGCATTCATTCCAACGCGAGAGATTTCGCCAAGCTCGGACAACTGTTTTTAAACAATGGAAAAATGGGAGATCAGCAAATCCTTAATTCTGATTTCATAGAAAAGATGAGAACTCCAACTGAAAAATCGGAATATATATACGGAATGGGGCTTTGGATCAATCATGATAATCCTATTAAACATTATTATTTTCTGGGATTACAGGGACAGTATATTATTATGGTTCCTGAGCATCATATGGTGATTGTAAAAACAGGAAGCTACGCCAACAATCCTAAAAATGACCGGGGAAGACCAGATCAGGTAAAATTTCTTGTCAACGAAACGGTAACATTATTTCAATAGAAAACGATGGAAAAATACTCCTCAAAAATAGATTCTTATATTGAAAAATCGCAGGATTTTGCTAAACCCATATTACATTATATCCGTGAAACCGTTCATGAATTCTGCCCGGAAGCGGAAGAAACCATGAAGTGGAGTTTTCCTCACTTTATCTACAAAGGAAAAAATCTTTGTGCTGTGGCTTCTTTTAAGCAGCATTGTACTTTTGGATTCTGGCTGGAAAAGGAAATGAAAACCATGCAGGAGATCACTCAGGAGATTGAAAAAAATTCTATGTTCAGCTTGGGAAAGCTCACCCGGGTTGAAGATCTGCCATCCAAACCTCAGCTTAAAAAAGCGATTCAGGAAGCCATGGAACTTACAGATATGGGAGTTACGATGAAAAAAGCAGCTCCTTCCAAAACGGAAATGGAAGTTCCCGATGATTTTCAAGCGGCATTACAGGTGAATCAGCAAGCTTTAACGGTGTTTGAAAAAGCTTCACCCTCATTCAGAAAGGAATATATTTCCTGGATCGTAGAGGCTAAAACAGAGACAACCAGAAGTAAAAGAATGGCACAGGCACTGGAATGGATTTCGGAAGGTAAAGGGAGAAACTGGAAGTATGAGAGGAAATAGATATAAAAATAGCAGATACTTTGTTAAAATGCCTTTCTAGTGAAATCTAAAATTCGCTTCCGGCAACGTATTCTTTTTCAAAAAAGCTTCATATTCGGGAGAGAGTTTTGCACGGCCAAACGTATTTTCTCCGCTCATACTTCCCAAACGGACTTTATCTTTACCATATTTTCGGTTCATGGCATCCATGGCTTTCATCACAGGAAGATGCTGATTTTGTGTATCTTCTTCAAAAAGGCTGATCTGCCGTTGATCTTCAGGAACAAAATCATTTACCATCACTCCTGCTCTTTTGTAATAAAATCCGTCTCTGTAAATTTCTTCAAAAAGTTCATTCACGACTCTTCCTATTAAAATAGAAGAATTGGTAGGGTTAGGAAGAACTCTTGAAAGGGCATTTCTATACTCTGGAAGGTCTTTTCTGAAACGATTCGTCTGTACAAAAACAGTGATCATTTTACAACAGGTATTCTGTTTTCGCAACCTTTCTGAGCAATACATCCCAAAAGTTTCTACCCGTTCCCGAACTTCTTCTTTTTGGGTAAGCATCTGCATAAAGCTCCTTGTTACTGCAATTGACTTTTTGGGAGATGGTTTATCCAGTTCCAGCTGACGAACCCCCTTCAATTCATTGATCATTCTTACCCCATGAATTCCCATCATTTTTCTAACCCACATTTCAGGTTTCTGAAGAAGGTCCCAAGCTTTGTATATACCACTATCATTCATTTTGGCGGCAAGTTTTCGCCCAATTCCCCATACATCTCGTATGTTGAGCCACTTCAGGGCTTTTTCAATTTTTTCAGGGGTATCTAGAATATATACACCATTAAATTTATCAGGAAAATCTTTTACGATTCTGTTGGCAACTTTACATAAGGTTTTAGTGGATGCAATTCCTATACTTACAGGGATGTTTTCTTTTTGAAAAATATCTTCCTTAATGGTAAGACCATATTGATAGATATCGATATACTTATACCCTGTCAAATCGAGGAACAGTTCATCTATACTATAAATTTCATACTCTAAAACATAAGATTTAGCAATATTGATGACCTGTTGGCTTTTGTAGTTATACAGCTCAAATTTGGCGGAAAAGCTTTTCACATTATACTCCTGAAAGAGATCTTTATATTTGAAAGCCGGTGCTGCCATAGGGATTCCAAGATCTTTTGCTTCTTTGCTTCTGGACACAACACATCCGTCGTTGTTGGAAAGAACCACAACGGGTTTGCCTTCCAGTGTAGGATCCAGCGTCCTTTCACAGGAAACAAAAAAATTGTTGCAATCTACGAGAGCATACATAGCAATAGAATGTGTAAATTCTATACAAAATTATTGTTTTTAAGGAATAAAATAATCTTTTAGAACAGAATTAACACAATATTTAACACGCTGAAAAACAAATAAATAAAATTATTAAATACGACAAGTTTTGTCGCATTAGCTTTTTAATTTAGCATTTAAAAAACTATTACTAAACTCACTTATAAGATTTATAGTACTATCATCTTCAAGCGTTCTTCTTCCAGATCAATTTGATATAGCTGATGACGTATGATCTCTTCATTCACCGTAATATCTTTATTGAGATCTAACAAAAACTTTCTCTGACTTTCTAACATTTCAAAAAGTACCGCACGAACACTCTCATCCATCCAATCTGTACTGTTGGCCTGATTTTTTTCTTCCCAATGTTTCAGTATTCGTTCCATACCGGCATGGCTGTTTAGCTCGCTTTCATGCTTGTTTTTAAGGAAATGATAAACGTGCTGTTTCAGCTTTTGCTTTACTTCCTGCTTGGCCTGCTTTTCTTTTTCTTCATCTATAAAATCATCAAAGGCATGACCATACTTTATAAAGTAAGGCAATGTAAGCCCCTGAACCAAAAGTGTAAGCAGAATAACCACAAAAGTAATAAAGAGAATAAGATTCCTGTTGGGAAAAGGAGTTCCGTCTTCCAGAGTAATAGGAATAGCAAGAGCGGCGGCTAAAGAAACAACTCCTCTCATTCCTGTCCATCCCAATAAAAGAGGCATCATCAATCTCCTTCGGAAAGAGGACGCTCTGGGAGCAACACTTCGCCGAAAGATCAAAGTGGCAACCATTGCTGCATATGAGCTTATAATACGGGCAGCAATAAGAATTCCGGTTACCCAAACTCCATACTTGATGGCAATTCCCAGCGGAATTCCTTCAGAACGAAGACCGCCAACAATTTCAGGAAGTTCTAACCCTATGATTAAAAATACGATACCATTCAGAATAAAAACAAAACTCTCCCAGACACTATATCCTCTTATGCGGCTCGTACTGTTTAAAAAGATCATCCGCTTATTCGACATATACAATCCTCCACATACTACGGCAAGCACTCCGGAGCAGTGAACCTGCTCTGCAATCCAGTACATCAGATAAGGTTCAATGAGGGTTAATGCAATATCAGAGGAAGCGTCTGTAGGAAGGCGTTTGTGTGCCTGAACAAAAATCCAACCCAGTAAAAGGCCTATTCCTGCTCCTCCTATTACCATCCATACAAAATCCAGAGAAGCTTCCTGCCAGACAAATTGCCCGGTTCCTACTGCAATGAGTGCAAAACGGAAAATGATCAGAGAAGAGGCATCATTCAGTAAACTTTCTCCTTCAAGAATAGCTGAAGTTGTGGTAGGAATTTTCACGAATTTCATAATGGCTCCTGTACTTACGGCATCAGGAGGAGAAACAATTCCACCCAGCAAAAATCCTAGTGCAATAGAAAACCCGGGAATAAAATAATTAGCTGCTACCGCCACAGCCAAGGCCGTAAAAAATACTACCAGAAAAGCAAAGCTTCCAATGATACGCCACCAACGCCTCATTTCTTTAAAAGAGATAGACCAGGCTGCTTCAAATAACAATGGTGGCAAAAAAATGAAAAAGATAAGGTCCGGATTGATCTTCACGACGGGTAAACCGGGGACAAAACTAACGAGTAATCCAAATACGACCAATAGAATCGGATAGGCTATTTTTAGTTTTGTAGCCCACATATTCAATAAAACAATAGCCGCAATCATGGCCAGAAAGAATGGTAAAATCGTATGCATTTAATATTGTGTTTTTTATCAATCATATTTACTACTTCTATTTGATTTTTAAAAGCTAAAAATGATTTTTTTATATTTTTTTGATTTTAAGCTCTCTTAATAATGTTTAAAATTTCAATTAAACACGTCAAGTTTCGTCGCTTATCTGATGTATTTTTGCTTAATAACAGTAAAAATTATGGATAAAGTAACATTAGAACGAATTCAGAAACTTCACCCAATAATAAGGGAGGAAGTCAAGCAGATTATAAAAGAGTGTGATGAAGCGCTTACCGGACGCGCAAAGATCAGAATTACCCAGGGATTAAGGTCTTTTGAGGAGCAGGAAAAGCTATATGCAATCGGGAGAATTACCTCTGGAAAAAAAGTAACCAACGCAAAGGCAGGACAAAGTATTCACAATTATGGCCTGGCAGTGGATATCTGTCTTATGATTGATGGAAAGACCCCAAGTTGGGATACGGCTAAAGACTGGGACAATGACAAGGTTGCCGATTGGTATGAATGTGTGAAAATCTTTGCCAAGCATGGATGGGATTGGGGTGGAAACTGGAAAACATTCAAAGATCTTCCTCATTTTGAGAAAAAGACAATTCCGTCTAAAAAAGGTCCAGTGAAAACAAGTTGGAGAACGCTTTTGAAAATGCCAAGAGACAAAGAAGGCTATGTAATATTTTAAAATTTCATCCTTGTGACTATTTATTTAAAAAAAACGGTAAGAGCGACTCCTTATTATTTATCAAAAGGAAAACATATTAAATAAATAATTTTTCAAATTATGGCAAATAGATACCTGCATTATTTCAAGATTACTGCGGATATACATTCTCAAAAATAAAAAAACAATCAAAAACATAAATCACTGATTAAAAGCAACTTATTCTCAATAAAACTCATTGAAATTCTTTATAATACGACAAGTTCTGTCGCTTCCCAGTCCTATCTTTGCTTTAGAAGAAAACAACAAAAAAGCAATAAAAATCTAAGTACAAAATCAGAACATTCTTCTCGTAAATCAATTGATTTTGCAGATTTAAGATTGTATATGTGTCCTTTTAAAAAAACTATTAAAAATATCACATGAAAAAGACAACCATTCTTTCTTTGGACGGGGGTGGAATAAGGGGAATTATTACCTGCATTATTCTGCGCTACATAGAAGAGCAGCTACAGCATCATGATAAACCTACAGCTAAACTTGGGGATTATTTTGATCTTGTGGCAGGCAGCAGTACAGGAGGTCTGATTGCTTCTATTATTCTATGTCCCGATGAAACCCGAAAAGCAAAATATTCTATCCAGAAAGGGCTAGAACTGTATGCGGAAAAGGGCGGCGACATCTTCCAGGTTTCTTTTTGGGAAAAACTGGTGAATCCATTCGGATTATTGAATGAAAGAATTTCTCAGGAAGCTCTTGAGAAAAACTTAAATGATTTTTTTGGAAATTTAGAATTAAAAGAATTAATAAAACCATGTCTAATAACAAGTTATGATATAGAAAACAGAAGAGCAAAACTTTTCAACTCATGGGAAGCCAACCTCAGCACTGATAATTTTTATGTAAAAGATGTTTGCAGAGCGACTTCCGCAGCACCTACTTACTTCAGCCCGGTTCAGATCAAATCTATGTATGGGCAGATATTCAGTTTGATTGATGGAGGAATGTTTGCCAATAATCCGGCATTATGTGCCTATGCAGAAGCAAGAAAGATCCCTTTCGCAGAAGTATTGAAAAATCATCAGAAAGCAAATCATCCTGGTGTAAATGATATGATCATTATTTCCATAGGAACAGGAATCGAAGCACGCCCTTATCCTTTTAAAAGATTGGAAAAAGCGGGGAAAATAGGTTGGGTAAGTCCAATCATTGATATTTTAATGTCTGCCAATGCAGAAACAGTAGATTATCAACTGGGTCAGATGTTTCAGACTCTGGGACTTAGAAATCAGAAAAATTATATCCGACTGAATCCTTCTCTTAAAAATGCCTCTCCCGCAATGGATAACGTAAGAAGATCAAACATTGAAAACCTGATCCAGGCAGGACTAAGCTATATTGACGATAACAGAGAAACATTGAATCAAATTGTTCAGAAACTCATCAAAAATAAAATATAAGCTTTTAACCTTATAAATAGATAATATAAGTTCTAAAGATTATATTAAAAAAAATGGAAAACATTTTTTAACACGTCAAGTTTTGACGCTTCGCTCCACTACCTTTGGAGTATCAAAAAAGACACAAAATAGCAATCTATAAAAACTTTTAAAACGCCTTTGAATTCACCATTCACCTATGTTGAACAGCATGAAATATGTTCAAACTATAACCAAAATCTCACAACACATACTATGGAAACGCCCAATCAAAAAACAGATCACCTCTTCGATGAAGATCTCTATACTATAGAATGGAGCGACATTGAAAATGCAGAGATAGACTATGAAAACTATCTGAACGACATTGAAAACTTCTTTCGAGAAGATTTTGATAATGATATCCTGGAAGAAGACTCATTATAAAATAAAAACTTAAAACACGACAAGTTCTGCCGCTGTCTGACATACCTCTTGAAACCTTTATAATATACGCTCAACAGTCTCATTAAACATTCTCAACACCTTTGAATTCACCATTCACAAAATGTTGGACAGCCAGAACTATGTCTGAAAAATTAGACAGAAATATCAATATATAAAGTTGGAAATCAAAACCAAAGGTGGATATCTCTTGCCGGAAACCACCGAAAAAAATAAGGTAAAACCAAGAAAAAACTCTATTGAAAAGAAATTCTCAATCAATCTTAATTAAAACACTTAACAAAATTACAAAATGGACAATACTGAAAACAAAGCAGCTAACTCATCGGCTGATAACACTCCATCACAAACACTTTTTAGGTTTGTAAACCTGAGAAGTCCTCAATTACCTGATGAAGAAAACAAAAACGAAAAATTCATCACGATTCCGGATAGCTTAAAAACCGATGATTCTTTCTATAGACCGGTAGCCGCAAGTTCTTCTAAACAAAGAGTATTAAAAGAAAGAGCTGAACTTTATAAGCAAAACAGCAATTTTATTCCAAATGCTCAAACTTTGAAACAAGTATATGCAGTAGTATATGACTATGCTTTATGGCTTGCTAAAAACAAAAACACATGTTCTTATAATCAATTCAATGAGAAAAAGAATCAGGTAAAATTTTCCTCTTCTTATGTATTTCCAAATCTTATCAATTTATGGAATAACTTAATTTACCAGATTGTTACTCAAAAAGACTTTTATGTTAAAGAGGGATTGATGCAGCTTTTATTAGCGGCCCATACTCTTGATCCTAAAAATTCAGCCCCAGGTGGAGATGAATACAAAGATCTATTATCTGCAAAAGTTGTAATTCCTAAAGAATTAATGCTGGATACTCCGGATGCTAATCCTATTGGTATTGCTTCAAAAATGGCAGAAAAAGAGTCTGGAGCAGAAACCGCGCCTTCAGCTTATATGGAAAAGCAACAAAAAATCCAGGAAGCCCAAGCCTTATTGAGCAGATACAATGTCTTAACTAAAGAACTTTCTCTTATTGAAACACAATACAAGAAAGAATATGCAAAACAATATAAATCTGAAGAAAAAGAGTACAATAACGCCAATCAGAATATTATTGATGATTATTATGCTCGTGTAGAGGAAGCAAGAAGAAAATTCTGCGAAATCAGAAAACCTGATCAGCCTTATAATCCACTTGACCCTTGCCAAAGGCCAGAAGAAATTCCTTATCCAAAACTTGATAAATTCGATTTCTCATTCCGTTCTGAAATTGATGGAAAAACACTTGCAAATACTTTAAAACCAGATAGTGTTGATACCGTGCTATCACTTCTAGAATATGATTTTTCAGGGAGAGACAAAGGAAGAATTGATAACAGCGGAATGATCGACAGCTTATTAGCAGGCAGAAATACCTTCAATGAGGTAAAAGATCTTATCTCAAATGCCTCTGAAAAGGCCAATAGAATCATCCTGGACAATATGATGGATAATTCTGAAGCCTACACAAGCATTGGTGGAGTTATTCTTCCTGTTTCAAGAGTAGAAACCATTCCTTTTACCTATCAGCTATGTCCGAAATTTATCATGAGATTCACCTCTCTGGATCTATCTATTGATGTACCTGATGCTTCATGGAATGTAGCCAGCATGAGCTATACTTTTTACACCAACGCAGGCCCTATTTCCGGAACTTATTTTGAAAAAAGCCGCGTCGGAAATAAAATCTTTTTAAGTAAATTATTAGCAAGCCCAACAACAGACGGTGTATACATCACTCAGACAGAAAACTTTACAATGGATGTTAAAATTACATTCACCAACGGTAAAGTAACTACTTTCCAACCAAGGATTATTACGATGAAATCCTGCTACTCTTCATCTTTTGAATTGGTAAATGAAGTTAAAGACCCTGTTGAGCAACCAGATGATTCTTATATCCCTTCAGGATTCGGGTTCAAGCAGATCGGTATTGCAGATTATCTTAAAGTAGAGCAAACTACCCATGCCTATGTAGAAGGAGAAGTCGCTCACATCGAAAATGTAATGGCACGTGAATATCGTGAAAAAGCGACCAGAAGATTAAGAAGAAGCGAAAATACAAGCACTACTTCTTCAGATACTGAAAGAGAAAAGCTTACAGATACAACTACTGCTACAAGATTTGAAATGCAGAGTGAAATCGCCAAAATGCTTCAGGAATCCAGAGATACCAATGTACAGGCACATTTCGATGCCAAATGGGAAATGACCGGAGGAGCTTCATTTAGCACAGGAGTCGCAGGCGGATATGCCAACCATTCTTCTAAAGAGGAAAGTACAAGACAGGCAGTAACTCAGGCACAGGATATTACCGCAAGAGCATTAGACAGAGTGGTGACCAAAGTTCATGAAGAAAGAATTGAAAAAATCATTGAAGAGTTTGAAGAAAACAACAAACACGGATTTGATAACACGAAAGGAGACAAACACGTTGTAGGAGTTTTCCGTTGGGTAGACAAGCTCATGAAAAACCAGATCTATAACTATGGAAAACGTCTGATGTTTGAATTCATGGTTCCTCAACCTGCTAAACTTCATACATTGGGAATGACATTGGATAGCTCTCCAACAAAAAGTGATCTTGTAAAGCCTGAAGACCCAAGAAAAGCAAGCACTCTGACCATGGAGAATTATGCTTCTTTAAATAATGATGCTACCTTAAAACACTGGGTAAGTAAATATAATGCCGAAATTGATGAAAGACCAGCAGATGCTTTTGCGATCAGTAAATCATTCAGTGGGCGTGACGGGAACTTCGGAGGAAAAGATGATGACAAAGTTCAGATCGTCAACGGAAACGGAGAAGTAGAAGTTCCAGAAGGTTATTTACTGAAAACTGTTGACTACACTTTCCAGACTTATCCACATGGCTTCAAAGGAGCTCACCAGG
This sequence comes from Chryseobacterium sp. Mn2064, assembly GCF_049319685.1. Lineage (NCBI taxonomy): Bacteria > Pseudomonadati > Bacteroidota > Flavobacteriia > Flavobacteriales > Weeksellaceae > Chryseobacterium > Chryseobacterium sp. Mn2064. Next base: position 168,943 of record NZ_JBMOUE010000004.1, on the reverse strand, counting down.
CCTTCATGACTATTGGAGGACAGGGAACCAACTGGATTACTTCACCAAACAGCACTCAGATAAGCGGAACAACGACAACGCTAAATATCAAAAATAAACTGGAATTTAGTTTTGCAACCGGAGAAAGTCCAATTATGCAGGGAACGTTAAAACTGAACCTGGAATTAACTACTGAAGCAAGAAATGCGTGGTTACAGAAAACATTCAAAGCAATTATTGACAGCTATGAAAAAGCATTAGCCATCTATGAGCAGAAAATAGCCGAAGAAAAAGCGACAGGCATCCAAATCAAAGGAACCAACCCTGGATTCTACCGTCAAATCGAAAATACAGTGCTTCGTAAAAACTGTATCTCCTATATGATCAACAGAGCAGCCAATTCTACCCATGGATATGGTATGGCAGGATTAACTACAGGAAGTACCTTTACAGACTACGAAACAGATTTATCTTCAACACTTGATAAATATACAGCCTTCCTGAAATTTATGGAACAGGCCTTCGAATGGGAGAATCTTTCTTACTATCTGTATCCTTACTATTGGGCAAACAAAACAGAATGGGCAAATCTTTACCAGGCTGAAGATGTAGATCCTCTGTTCAGAGCATTCTTACAAAGTGGTATGGCAAGAGTTGTTGCCACAGTTCGTCCAGGATTTGAAGATGCAGTACAATTCTATATGGCAACCGGAAAAATCTGGAATGGCGGTGAAGTACCTGTAATTGGAGATTCACTTTACATGTCTATTGTCGATGAAATGAAGCAGCCTAAAGGAGTAAAACAAGGAAAAGCTTGGATTACAAGACTTCCAACTCCATTAAACATTTTACAGGCAGAAAGTATCGGCTTAAAAGTAGGTCACGCTTTACCTTTCACGGCTGAAGATCCTAACGAATTTGAAGTTCCGGGAGATGTGATCACTGAAAGTAATTTCGTAAAAGATAATTCTTTAATGGGAACTAAATCAAGCACTAAGCAGATCCAGTTTTCACTAAAACAGTTAGACAGTACGGGATCCTATAATACTATTAGTGATCTTGATGATGCCAATGAGTTTCCTAGAAAATATGAGTGTATGGGACAAACCATTGAAGTCGTAAGAGATGCAAAATGGTCTAAAACAGATTCTCTGGTGAAACTTTATGGCGATTTGGCTGGTGGTCTTTCCAGAATAGAGGGTATTGAAGCATTTGCCAATCCAGAAAATGGAGTTACAATCCGAGTAGATATAGACAAAATCAAAAACTTCAAATTTGTAAAACCTCCGTATTCAGAAATGTCAGACACATTAGCCTTTACAACGGATGGTATTAATTTCCTAAAGTTTGCGGATGATTTCTTCACAGGTTCATCAAACCGACTTTTTGACAAAGATGACAGACTCGTTGAATCTCAAGAATATACTGAAAAGCTGCCTCTATCAAGATTCTTAATTTAATTCTCTAAAAACATACAAACCATGAGTCGAGTAAAACTCGAGGCTATTTGGCAGCACGATCAAGTGCTGCCTTATATCCTCACAACCTTAAAGGAAAAGATTGATGATATTACTGCTGTTGAGAAAATATTTCTTTTCGGAAGCAGAGGCCGAGTTCCTTTTGATGAATGGGATACTCTGGAAGGAAAAGATTGGGATGTTCTGGTACAGGCTAAATGCAAACTTAAAAATGCCTATGTATTAATTGATCAAGATTATTATCTGGATCTTCTCGTACTGGATGAAGAGACGATAAAGGAACATTACTCCAACAATAAACTTACAATGATTTTTCCCGAGAATGAATTATCATCCATAAACTCTAAAACCAACAATAATGGCTGATTTCGAACAAATTATTGAGTTTCTCAGACTCTATCGAAGGTCTGAAGAAGCCGCGCAAAACGCACTACCTCCCACCGAAGTTTTGTTAACAACTTTAGATGATGGTGAAGCTTATAATGTCAATAAAAATACTTTCGAAACAGATTTTAGTAAATACAAACGAATTTTCGGTATTCTTGATAACCATCATGCTGAAGCAATTTATCTGTTGAAAGACAATGGAAACAATAAATATTATGTAAAGAAATCCACAGGAGAATATGTCAACCTTTTAGATGAAACGACAGAAACAATACCTGATGAATGGCTTATAGAATTTCCTATAGAATTTGGAACAAGCTCGTATATTTATGATACTGTTAAAAACTTAGTAGTCATTTATGCTGAAAGTTTAAAAGCAGTAGCCATTTTCCCAGACAATATATATTATGATCCTAAAGGGAAATATCTGAAAGATATAGAAACTGACACCTACACTTATGATTATACCGATCATGTGACCACTTTTGGAAAAATTATAAAAATATTATTTGAGGATGCACAATATATATGGAACAATCCGGAAAAGAAAGTTCAGGTTCTTAAATCCGAGAAAGAAGGCAGAATGACTTTAATTCCCTTTCTTCAGATAGAATACGGACTGAAAAACTTCATCCTCAAATACAGATATTATGAAAAAGGATATAGACCAAAATTCCTTCTGCCTGACGATGAATGCTCCATTATATTAAAATTCACAAGTATTGGCGGAATACTGACTTTCTTAGATCAGACTTTATTTAGCGAAGGATTTTCTTTACAAAAAGGAGAAAATAGCAATCCCCAGAGAGATTCTTTCAGAGATCAGTTTATGAATCAGGTTATTCATAAAATAGAAGACAGCATCAAAAGTAAAAGTACACTGGCTTACTATGATGCCATGAAAACCTTGTTCTACTTGCCTGAGTCTGTAGCAGCAATGTTTAATGAAAACTTCCTATGGACTCTTATGGAAATGGCGATGAGTAGAGACAGCCTTACCAATACAAGAAATCTTGCCGAAGAAAATATTTTTATAAAACTCATAAAAATTATTCTGCAAAAAGAAGGACAGGAAGTAAAACTCATGAATTGGTTCCTTGAAAGGATAAAAGACGGCGACAAAAATATTTCCAAGTTTGAATTTATTTATGACAGGATCAATGGAGATAATTTCATTGAATTTGCAAAACTAATCAGCCAGGTATGGAAAAAATCAAGATTCATTTATCCTGATACAGAAAAAAATCCTGAATTTGCAACTACGGACGGACTTTTATTCCTTCCTTATTCTTCTGAAAAAGCTCTTGGGTTTTATTTCAGCAATGTAAGTATGACTTTTGATACCCATCAGCAAAAAGGAAGGTTATTAAAAACATTATACGATACGGGGAAAACCACCACTGAAATGAGGCCAGGCTTGAAAACAGATAATTTGGTGCCTACACAGGTCCCAATTATAGATCAATTCTGGTATCATCCTTTCTACCCTATTTATCTCAAAGATATTGAAAACCAGGAAACAGAACTGAAACTGGATTCTGTGGTCCCTGCCTTTATGCTAAAAGCCAATCGTGATAAGCAATTCTGGAGCAATGTCATAACAACTGCAGAATATGCCGCAGATATTCTAACCACCGTTTCCGGAGTCGGGAACATTGGAAAATTCAGATATCTGGCAAAATTTGCAGCAAAAGCAGAAAAGCTTAGCTTTGTAAGTAAAGCAGGAAGAGCCGTAGCCAATGTAAGAAAGGCTGTAGCAGCAACGGCAGCTATAGTAGAAATTACAAGTGGTACAGTAAACACCTTACTGAAACTTTCCGGAGCACGAGATGCTGCTTGGAGTAAGTCATTATCTGAATATTTATTTTGGCTGGAATTATTATCTTTATCCGGAGAATTGAGTGTCGCTATCCATAATGGATTGAGAAAAAGTGCCAAAGAAATTCTTGAACACGAAGATGACATCAGAAAATCGGCTAAAAATGCTGATGAAGCCAAAGAAATCGATGACATTATTGAAGAGCTAGAAAGACTAGCTGGACGCTCTGTAGCCGAAGGAGGTGGGTCAACAAAATACGTTATAAAAGCAAAACATCTTGATGATACAGGAGCTTTGGAAGGTATTTCAAAAATTGAAAAGGAAATAATCGAAGAGCCAGTAGAATATGGAGCCTTTGTCAACCATGAAGGAAAAGTAATTAGTGAGAAATTTACCGATAACTCACCAAAAGGATTAAGTATTCCAGCAATGCTAGATTTAAGTACTAGAAAGTATATAAGAATATTTACCCATAATCACCCAACAAGTACTCCCTTAAGCTCTTTTGACATTATGACTTTTATTAAGGGAAATATGCAGGAAATGCGAGCTGTTTGTAAAAATGGAGATATTTATGCTCTTATCAAGAAGGGAGATCTTCCTTCTGAAGAAAACACTTGGAGCCATTTTCTTAAAGGTGTTATTAAAAGAATAAAAGAAGAGAATGTAGAATTAATAATTAAAGCTCAAAAAGATGAAAATGCTAAACTATTGTATGATCAAAAAATAGCTGACACATTTATAGATGAACTTGGGGAATTAGTAGAATATATTAAATATCAATAATCAATATTATGAAAAGAGAAAGTTTAGATTTTGAAGTCTTCTATTACGTAGAGCCAATGAAGATAATAGATGATCCTATAGAAAGCATCAACGAACTTATGAAATATGACAACGAAAAAACAGAAATAGAAGTATTTTTAAAAAGTTGTAGTTTAAAAGATTTTATCAGTCTCATTATTAGCATCTTTAAAGATAAATATGCAAATGGGTCGTTATTAAGTGCTCTTATTTCCCATACAATACAAAAACAAAAAAAATCGGAGGGTATATTATATACAAAAACATTTCTATACAGAAGTGATCTAAAATCTCTTAAGTTCAAATATAATAGGAATGATCATTTCGAGTATATTGAATTTAATATGATAACTCCTTTTACACAGATTAATCAAACTATTGAAGAATCTTTAGCGGGAAAAAACTATTCAAAAAATGGAGATAAGTATATATTACATTCTAGTAGTGGAATAGAATATTTGGAAGCCACTCCTACCTTTTTTAAATTAGGTGCAAATATGAAAATATCAAAAAAATTCCATTGATAATTATAACCACCTTAAGGTGATTTTTTATTTCTGCCTAAATAAAAAACATGGAATACGAAGGAACAAACCTAGGATTTTTATGGAATGACATCAATGAAAAAATATTAGATGGACCCAATCCCTTTGATATTATTAAATACGGAGATTTCAATAAAACCGGACCCTTAGAAAAAGTTTTAGAGCTATTGATTATAGCTTATAAAAATGATTCCCCAAGAGATTTTTTTTATATTGGTAAAAATGGGGATGCTATTTATAAAGATAATGTAACGATCCAATTGAAAGAACATCTTTTAAGAACAGATATAGAAAAAATTACTGAAACTCAAAAAGATCCTGACGGGTTAGCAATATATTTAGAAAGGTTTTTCGAATTTACGCATTCTCATGATTTCATTCCCATGGTTGAAAAAACATTGAAAGGCAAAGATTTCACAAAAACTATCCAGGAGAATAAAACGATATTTACCATAAACAATAGCCCGATTGACAGCATAGAACTTACTCCGAAAAGCTTCAGGCTTAAACTTAATGATCAAATTTACAAGTATAAATATTAGCTTTGAATAACAATTTAATTAATATAACAAGAAGCCGCACTATCAATCCCTAATCACTATCTTTTAAAAAAGAGTAAAATATGTTAACAGACAAAGAAATGCTACAAATAGCAGAACGTTTTATAAAAAAAATAGTTGCAAAGAATATTGAGACGATGATTATTCCTAATGCCACTTTAAACAAGCCATATGGCAATATTTATTTTTTCAATTCTAAAAAACATATTTTAAAAGGAGATCCTACCGCAGCTCTTGTGGGTTCAGGGCCTTTTATAGTGGAAAAAGAGATGGGAAGAGTCGTAAATTTTGGTTCTTTGGGAACTTTAGAGGACAAGATAAAAGCCTATGAAAATGGAACAATGAAACGAAGTTTAGATCGTTATTGGTACCCAGACGAAGACCGTTTTGACTACAAATAATCAAAGTACTTTACAAAAAAAAACACAGGAAGTAAAAACTCTTGAATGAAACAGCAGTAACTTTACTGCTGTTTTTATTATTTTGCTCATTAGAAAGCATATCTTATATGGGTTATATAGTATCAACTCATTTTAATATATGCAACTCGATAATCATGAAACATACAGAAGATCAAATCAGAAAAATCATAGCAAAAAAGGTTTATAAATATTTAAAATTAGATCATAATGAACAATATTCCATAAAATTAAACTTTTGGAAAAAAGACGATCCAGACAATAGATTTAATATGGATTACTGGTCTGGAAAATATGATTATTCAAAAGGATTTTCCTCTGATGGAATGTATGAAAATTATATAATCTCCATTTAAAGAATAAATATGAAAACAAAAATTATAGAAATTGTTCAAGGAATTAGAAATAAGCATGTGAATGACCCTACGGTTTCGGAAGACAAAGATCAGATCGTTAAAATATTACTTTCAAATGTAAAAGAGTCAATAAAAACAATAAATACCCTTGATGAAGATACTTTAGAATGGATATCTTCAAGATTCGAAGACATTTCTTATAAACTTCAAAGTAAAGAATTTATTGAGTGTTTAAAAAATCTACTTATTAAATTTCCTGCCAATTTAACACTCAAAGAAGATGTTGAAGATGCTATTGAAGCATACTATGGAGATGAATAAAAATCTAGTTAAGCTTTTAAGAAAGAATAAATTATGTTAACAGACAAAGAAATGCTACAAATCGCAGAACGTTTCATAAGAAGAATAGTTGCAAAAAATATTGAGACGATGATTATTCCCAATGCTACTTTAAACAAGCCATATGGCAATATTTATTTTTTCAATTCTAAAAAACATATTTTAAAAGGAGATCCTACTGCAGCTCTTGTAGGTTCAGGACCTTTTATAGTGGAAAAAGAAACGGGAAGAGTCGTAAGCTTTGGTTCTTTAGGAACTTTAGAGGACAATATAAAATCTTATGAAAATGGAACAATGACACCAAGTTTAGACCTTTACTGGTACCCCGATGAAGACCGTTTTGATTACAAATAGTCAAGATATTATATACAAAAAAACACCAGAAGTAAAACTTTGGGACAAAAGCAGCAGCAACTTTACTGCTGCTTTTATTATTTCATTGAGATCCTCATTGCCTATTTTTAATGACATAAAAAATAAAACACGACACCTTTTGTCGCATTAAGCACATATATTTGTCTTACAAAACTTTACTATGAAGAAAGACTTTTATCTGACGAGATATGCCTTAATTATTAAAAGATTAGAAAGTTCTCCCGCTACCTATTCCCAGCTGGAAGACTATCTTTTAAACTCTTTTGAATTCCAGGATGCGGATATCAAGAGCTACTCTATTCGTACCCTGCAAAGAGATATCCGTGAGATTTCCGACCTTTTCAATCTTTCCATTCACAACAAAAAAAAGGGTGACAACCGTTATTATATCGAAAGTCGCCCCATTATGGAAGTGGATGAATACAACCAAAAACTATTAGAATCTTTTCAGGTAAGCAACGCCATGAATACCCATCCGGATTTTGCCAACTTCATCTTTTTTGAAAGCAGAAAACCAACCGGAGTGGAGAATTTTTATGACCTATTTTTTGCCATCCGTAATAAAAGAATTGTTTCCTTCGAGCATTACAACTACAAAAACAAGCTGATGACCTCCCGCAAGGTTCATCCTCTTGCCCTGAAAGAATCCAAAGACAGATGGTACCTCATCGCTATTGATACCAAAGATAAAGCCCTGAAATCTTTCGGACTGGACAGGATCAATTACCTCGATGTAGGCAAAAACCAATACCGCGAAAAATACAAATACAACTTCAGAGAACATTTTAAGAATGCTTTCGGTGTCATGAATCTGACAGAGCAGAAACCCGAAAAAATTGTTTTAAAGTGCAGCCGACATCAGGGAGAATACATCAAAAGTTTTCCGCTTCATCAGTCTCAGAAAGAAACTAAAGAAACGCCGGAAGAGATCTATTTTGAGTTTTTCCTCCACCCTACTTACGACTTTATGCAGGAAATTCTTTCCTATGGAAAAGAAGTTACCGTACTGGAACCTAAATGTTTAGTTGATGACATCCGCAATCATCTGCAAGAGTCTCTGAATCGCTATCTTGAGAATTGATAGATAATCATTCTGTCTGATATTTTTTGTTATATTTACATAAATATACCTTATTGAAAACTTTATTCATCATCCTCTCCTGCTTTATTTCTTCCTTTTGCCTGTCACAGCAGAAAGAAGAATTCAGGCTTGTGAAAAACTATTACAACCAGCACAGAAGTATGCTGAGTAAAGAATTTAAGAAAAAATTTGACGCAGAATCCAATACGACAAAGAAGACTGAAATAAAAGGAGATTTCCTTTTTTTCATGAAAAAAATGGACAGCATTGAAAACACCGCCCTTATTGGAGCTTTACTGCGAGTAAGAAATCTGGAAGACCTTCAAACCCTCAAAAAGGTAAAAGAAAACGTCTCCGAAAAATCTCTCAATCCGCAAAAAGCAGCCGACTATCCCGGCGGACTCAATTCTCTGAGACAGGAAGTGGTAGATCTTCTCTACGTAGACGGAGTATATTCTAAAGAAAAAACCATAAAGACCGATGTAGCATTCATTGTAGAAAAAGACGGAAGCATCAGCAACGTACATGCTCAAGGGGATAATTTTACGTTCAACAGACAGGCGGAAATTGCGTTGTACTCACTGGCCGAGAAATTCTCACCCGCCACATTCAACGGAGATCCAACCTCCTATCGGTTTAAGCTTCCTTTAACTTTAACGATGGATGAAAAATAAAGAAGAGCACCCTGGTGTTTACCCTTCTATTCAATGGATAAAAAACATTAACGACGATTTCTTATACTAGCTTTTAATTCAATGTTTACGGACGAATATTATATGAAAATGGCCCTGCAGGAAGCACAAGCCGCTTTAGAAAAAGATGAGGTTCCTATCGGATGTGTAGTCGTATCCAACAACAGGATTATCGCAAGAGCCCACAACCTTACTGAAACCTTAAATGATGTCACTGCTCACGCAGAAATGCAGGCAATCACCGCAGCTGCTAACTTTCTGGGCGGGAAATATTTAAAAGACTGTACTCTATATGTAACCATGGAGCCTTGTGTGATGTGTTCCGGGGCGTTATCCTGGTCGCAGATCTCCAAAGTGGTAATAGGCGCAAGAGATGAGCAGAGAGGGTTCATCAACAAGCACCTCACCCTGCATCCAAAAACAGAAATCATCACAGGAATTATGGAAAGTGAATGCTCTTCTATTGTGAAAGATTTTTTTAAAAGTAAGAGATAATTTCATCCTTATTTTATCATTACAGGCAAAGCTTATCTTAAAATCTTCACAGTTCTTCCGTTCAGGAATGATTATAAAAGAAAAAAGTCAGAAAATACCGGGATATTCTCTGACTTTTTATTGTATTGTAAGACTATTCAGATCAATAGACTAGTCTCTGTCATTAAAAACAGAATACATCGTAAGATCATAATACTCCCCGTCTTTCTTTATATGCTGCTTCAAAACGGCTTCCTTTTCCATTCCTATTTTCTCCATGATTCTTCCCGAAGCAGGATTATGAGGAAAATGGGTAGCAAAAATTTTATTGATTTCCAGCTCTTTAAAGCCAAAATCCACAATAGCTTTTGCCGCTTCCGTTACGTAGCCTTTGTTCCAGTAAGAAATTCCGATCCAATATCCCAGCTCTGCCTTATCATCTTCTCTGTCGTGAAGTCCGATAGCACCAATAATATGATCTTCCTTATCGCGAATGGCAAAAGTATATCCGCTATTGCTTTCAAAAGCTTCTCTGGATATTTTCAGCCAAAATTTCGCATCATCCTCTGTATAGGGATAAGGAATATTGGAAGTAAGATCAGAATAAATCCTATGCTGAAGGTATTCAACAATAAAAGGAATATCCTTCTCCTGCAGTTGGGAAAGAATAAGTCTTTCTGTTTCTATTGTAGGGAACTTTTTCATGACAGTGAAGGTTAAAGTTGAGAATATGATGCAGTCTCATTTTGAGAGAACCTCATCTTCATCTGATAAATTTATAAATCTTTTCCCAGAAAATAAAGACCTTTCAAGGTATGAAGCCTGTCCATCAGGTGAATTTTATTCGTCAATGGCTTATAAACATGAGAAACACCTCCGGTAGCTATCACAAAGCAGTCATCATTCACTTCCTCGTTGATCCTGTCGATAAAGCCTTCTACCATTCCTAAGAAACCATATACCATACCACTTTGCATGCAGCTTACAGTATCCAGTCCAAGAACCGTTTTAGGTTTCTTCAATTCAATTTCCGGAAGTTGGGCAGTCTGGCTGATCAGAGAATTCAGAGAAGTAATAATTCCCGGAGCGATAATTACCCCTAGAGATTCCCCCGTTTCAGAAATGCAGCTTGCAGTAAGCGCTGTTCCAAAGTCCAGTACTATTTTCTTCTTTCCCGGGTAAAGCATATGTGCTGCCACAAGGTTTGCAAAAATATCGGTTCCTCTGGATTTGGATTTGGCCTGAACAATGGAGGGCGTGCTACTGTCTACAATCACAGGAGTCATCCCGTGGATCTTTCTTATGGCCGCACTCATCACTTTAGTAAGCTGAGGTACTACGGAACCTATAATTACTTTTTGAATTTCGCTGGGTTCAATTTTGTAGGTTTGATAAAGCATCAGCATCTGAACATATAACTCGTCTGCAGTTCTGTATGGCTTTGTATTGATTACCCACGATATATCACAATTGTCATCATCAAAAAGACCAAATCGGATATTGCTGTTTCCTACGTTGATTACGATTGAATTCATTCACCTATTTTTCAATTCAATTTCCGGTCGTTCTGTAATAGAAAGAATAGAAATTCTCTGTTATTTTGCTGCCCTAAAATTAATCATTTTAGGAAAATAATCTTTGATTATAAACTAAATTACCATGTTCCTCTCATTTCTTTTTTCTTTCTTGGAACAAATACCTATATTTAAACAGAAAACTTTAGCAACCCATTATGAAAAATCTGATTCTGGCAATTTTCTTATGCTTCAGCTTCTTTGCTTTTGCACAGTCAGGTCCACAAATAAAAGAAACTTTTCAGAAGATAAAAAGCCAGACGGCTATTGATGCTAACGATAAAACCGTCTACGATCTGATGGATGAGTTTTACCAAAAAAGCCTGCAGGCGGATGATGATGAAATGACCCCGGAAACGGTGCATAAGATTGAGAAAACTTTTTCTGATCCCAATACGAAAAACCTTCATCTTCTTTTTCTTTTTCTGATGTATCAGCAGCATATCAGCCAGACTGTAATGGCAGGAAGACCCTCCAATCCGGAGTTCCAGATAGAAACTATGACTCTGCTGGAAAACGAGGCTAAAAGTGTATACGGAAAGATTCCTGCAATTATTTATATCTATAAAACAGAAGCCCTAGATGCCGGTCAGAAGAAAGTGGAAGCCCAGGCTACCGTTACCAGCGGATTAAAGGAATACCCGGACTCCATTCCTTTAAAAGTATATGGCTATCTGCATACCAAGGATGAGGTGTTGAAAAAAGACCTTATCAAGAACCATCCTCATCACTGGATGGTACAGCAGTTCGGTATCCAGTAATTTTTAAAGAAAGCTATCGTAAAGAATTCTCTATTTTTTCCTTATTTAAAACAAGACTGTTTGTAACCTACACAACTCCTCCGGAAGTTACAAACAAGGTTGATTCTCTCTTCCGGAGATATCCGGAGGTTTAAAACAGACTTGTTTATGAGTTCCGGAGGACTCCGGAAGTCTTCTGCAACTTGCGGGAAACCAAACAAGGGCTCCGTTGGTTTCAAACAACATTGGGTGTAACCAAACGACTATTATTTTTCACTGAAATAGACTTATTTCAAAAACATCACATTCACAATAAAACCCTTTATTAATTGAATATTTACGACACATTAAGGATATTTAAAAACATTTTTATTGAAAATCAATAAAATATTCGCAGAAAAACTCTATACTTGCGAAAATAATAACCCTTAAAAACCATGAAAAAACTCAAACTTCTAATGTTATTCACATTAGCCTTTCTCACGTTGGGCTGTCGTGAAGAATTAGATTACGTCAATTCAAACAATCCCAGCCAAAATCAGAATGTCTTCACGAAAGATAATATCGTAACGAAGCGACTCTTTAAGCACGATTATGAGACCAAATTCGGACTTAAAACAAATGTAGAGGCGGTAAATGATTTCTTAAAGCAAACGAATCTTTCTTCGTCGGTAAAGAATACTTCAAAAAGTACCATCATCAATGGAATTGAAGTATATACAGATGTTTTTGAAGAGGTAGATTATTTGAATGCCAAGTATTATTCTTTTTATATTCTGGGAATAGCTCCTACTGACTATGAACAGAAACTGGTATTAAAATATGTAGATAATCAAATTGCAGAAAAGCATATTATCAAGTACAAGCGACTTCCGAATATGCAAATTGATCCCAAGTCTTATCAACTTGAAAAGCTGGTTGAAAATACAGCAGGAGGAGGCCTGAATTCTAAAATAATGTATGTAGATACATTTTCTGTAGGATGTACCACCTACATGATCACGACGTTCAACTGCGGGCATTCCGGTAACCATACCAACGGACAGTATTGCGATGTAGAAAACTCTTATATGCCTGAGGATATTGTAGTTTCTTATAATAACCCAAACTGTAACGCTGGCGGCGGTGGCGGTGGCGGCGGAAACCCAGGAAGTCCTGGTGGCGGAGACGGATCTCCGGGAGGGGGCAGCGGTGGCGGTGGTGGCATCGGTGGTGGCGGAATAGATGATCCTTCCACTCCTACCACTCCTGTTGTTATTACGATCCCTACGGTTGCACCGATATACAGTATTAAAGGCATCAAGACCGGTACTGTAAAGAATCCGCCTGATTTTAACCCACTAGGTCTTAGTACAGAAGAGATCACTCAAATAAACAGTAATGATCAGTTCAGATTAAAGATCTACCAGTTTTTAGCCGTGAAGCAACTTTATCCTCTTAATTTCTTTTTAAATGAGGAGCAACAAACTTTTGTGAAAGCAACTTTAAAATATATTAAAGATAATCCTAGTATTCAGGTGAATGATTTAGGCCATGAATTCTTAAATATGGTATATGAGTTTCTGCAATCGGATTATATTGATATTGATTCTCCGTTAGAAATATTCCAGCGTTTTAAAACTCTCGATAATGCGGTTACACAAAACCCGAATCTGCTATTGGACATCCCTTGCAGCCAGTTACCATTCTGGCAGGATGTAGCCACTCACCAGGTTCCTCAAAGTGTAAAGTCAAAACTTGAAAATATTAAAAACCAGACCAGCTGGTGGAGCAACTGGAAAATCACAGATCTGGATGATGCTGCAAGTGCCAGAGTCAATATGGATTTGTTCCCTGTTAAAATAAGCAACTTACCTAACAAGCCTAATAGTAATGAGAAATATACTCCTGCAGAGTTTTTCAACTTTTTCAGACTTAACATCAATTTATTTGCAGAGAAGTTCACCCCAATCGTGGATAGTAATTATGGTATAGATGATACTGCTTTATGGAATTCTTCCAATCCTTTAGGAGCTCTTATCCATATTGAAATTCCTATAGATGACGGAACTGTGGTGTGCTCAGGGGTAAGCAGCAATGCATGGATATTTTCCACAATAAAAGCTCCGATGGGCATGGATTATGATGGTATACATCCGGTAGCAGGAAACAGACTTTTCAGTTATTATATGGAGGGAAACACCATGTATATTTACACCAGAGGAGTTGACAGGGTATCTAAGAAAGTTACAGATACGCCAAACCTTGCCAACTATATTATGGAAGCGACTGCTTTTCTGGGAGCCGACCAGCTTTGGACAGGAATGCAGGATAAGTTATCGGCCTATGTCAATCAGAAAGGAGGCTCTGCTTCAAAAGTACCAGAAATTACCTATAGACCGAAATATTCGAAAATAAGAGACTATCTTAGAAATAAAGTACCATTAAGTTCTTTAGGATGTAATTAATTATTTGTAATGATTATGAAATTCAGTAAAGCCATTCCAAAATTAATAGGAACAATGTACATTTTTATATTCTTTAAGAATATATTACAATTGTTGTTCGGGTATCTATTCAGTGAGAATACGGATATTAAGTTTTATAAAATTTATGCTATTTCAAAAACTCCCTATGGTTTAGATTTTATTCTTCTGTTGGTTCTCACTTATGAATGTCTGCTGTTTGCTCTGATCTATTTCTGTGTTTTCAGTATTCTGTATTTTATTACAGTAAAGTATGGTAATACCCTATGGATACACATTGTTTATTTCATGAGCATCTATTCTGTAATTGTTTTGGCCACCCATACTGAATTCGATATTTATTTTTCTCTAATCATGATCATTTCAGGAATATTAAACTGGTGGCTATTTAAGAAATGGATTAAAGAACCTTAGAAAGGATCGTATTCTCCAAAGAATATTAAAGAATTTGATAACAAAAAAACCGCAACGTTGTTGCGGTTTTTTATATTTTTTCCGAGAAATTATTTCACTTCTACGAAGTTGTCTTCCATATTTACATCAGCAAGTCTCTGGCTGAAATCTATTCCTAATACAGATAACTGAGATTTTGTATAAGGAACCGTAATGGTATACTCTTTCTGAGTCCAAGGCCAGTAAGGCATTGTTTTGAATTCTCCGTAAGCATCTTTTTCTTTCCAGGTATGTGTCATATTAAGAGGAATCTGATAAGTAACGACCTTCTTATCTTTTGTCAGCACACTGAAATCAATTGGCATTGGAACCTGACCTTTATTGATCAATGTAATGGTGGTAGAATTGGCTTCATACTTCACATCTTTGATTCCGTAATCGATCGTTTTGGTTGTATTAATCCAATAGTTCTGAAACCACTTCAGATCCATCCCGGAAACTTTCTGAGCAATATGAAGGAAGTCTCTGTCTGAAGGGTGCTTCATGCTCCACTGATCGTAATATTGTTTCAAGGTTTCTGCCAGTTTCTCCTCTCCCATAATATATCCTAACTGAACAAGGAACAATTCTCCTTTCACATAGGAAGCGTAGGTGTAAGCAGTTCCGTTATCGTGGTGATCTCCCAGCCATACTGCAGGCTCTTCAATTCCCTTTTTAACAAATTTCCTGTAGGCATCCAATCTTTCCATAAAAGGATTCGGTAATTGCTCCGGGAACAGCTGATACATGGTATATCCTTCTGCATAGCTCGTAAAACCTTCATCCATCCACGGGCGCACCGATTCGTTGGTAGCAAGCATCTGCTGATACCATGAGTGAGATCCTTCGTGAGCCATTAATCCTAAAAGGTCTTTAACGCTTTTCGCTTCTCCAAGGATCATGGTACACATCCCATACTCCATTCCGCCATCACCACCCTGAATGAAAGCATAGGTTGGATATACATATTTCCCAAAGTGGGAGTTCATGATTTGAAAGTATTTCGTAACGTAAGGCTGTGCTTCTCCCCACGCTTTTGTTTTATCATTCTTCTGGTAAACGAAATAAACTTTCGGTCCATCCGGAACATTGAAGCTTTCTACAGAATAGTCTCTGTCTGCACTCCAAGCGAAATCCAGGATGTTTTTAGCCGTCCATTTCCAGCTTACTTTTTTATCTTTTTCTGCTTTTATTTTAGCGTTGGCATCGTATCCTTTTACCTCAGAAGGGTTTTCAAGGATTCCTCCTGCTCCTACTACATAGTCTTTGTTGATTTTAATGGTAACATCAAAGTCTGAGAATGGTGCATGGAATTCTCTTCCCAAATAATCAAAAGTTGCCCAGCCGTCATAATCGTACTCTGCAATTTTCGGGTACCATTGCGTCATGGTCATGTCTACTCCTTCTTTGTTATTTCTTCCGCTTCTTCTGATCTGCTGAGGGATAACAGCATCCCAATCCATCGTAAAGGTCGTTGTTGAATTGGGTTTGATAGGTTCAGCCAAATAGACTTTCATGATGGTTTCCTGAACTTCAAATTTCAGGTCTTTGCCATTCTGTTTAATCCAATGGATATTTTGAGCTCCTTCCTGATCTTTTGGAATGGAAGCCAATCTTGAAATTCCGTCTTTTTGTAATCTGGAGTCTCCGTTTTTTCCCTGGGAAGCCACTCTCTGGTCCATCATGGAATTGGGTTTAAAAGCGTTCCAGTATAAGTGGAAATACACGACATTCAGCTCATCCGGTGAGTTGTTGGTGTATTCTAAAGTCTGTTTTCCCTGGTAGGTAAATTTTTCAGCATTAACATCAATATCCATCTTGTACTTCGCAGCCTGCTGATAGTAAGCTCCTTGCTGAGCCTGAAATTGTGAAATGATAAACGCAAAAATGATTGCAGCCGATTTTCTCATTTAAAATTTTATTTTTTCTAAAGGTAGGTAATTTAAACAAAACCCTCAAATGTGGAGTTATAAGAGGGTTTTTATTCTTTTTTATAGGGTTTTAGATGAATTTAAATGTGGATTGTTAAATTATTTTTTTCACCACAGATGACACGGATTCTCGCAGATGATTGGGGATATTTTTTGAGAGGGGAGAGAAAAACTATAATCGTTATGGGGTTTTGAGAAGTTTTTTGATTAGGGTGATTTGTCCCAGATGGTAGTAGCAGTGTTCGATCATTCCATCGATGTTTCTTCTGTAGTTTCCGTATTTTTCGTCAACGAAAACCTCATCGAGTTTGGAGTTGGGCATCTGTTCCAGTAAGGATGCAAATTTTTCGGAATCTTTCCAGAGCTTATTTAAAAGTGTTTCCCATTGTTCCTGAGATTCTATAGCAGGGAGATCAAAACTGAATTTATCTTTTATTTCAAGGGCTCCTCCTTCAAAAACATTTATGAGCCCCGCTATATAATAATCAATATGAAAGGTAAGCATGGCAATAGTATTTAAAGAATCTATTTTGGTGACAGCCTGCTCCCAGGTAACGGCTGAAAGTTGATCTTTAAAATTGGTATTGGCGATCCACAGACCATCCAACATAACTTCTCTGAATCTTTTTGATAATTCTGATACTGAACTCATAAGTCATTATTTTTATTTTTCAAGAGTCACAATATAAGATTTTTTCAGCAAGATTTTGTGATCCTTGTCAAGGTTTAAAACCTTGACAAGGATAAAAGAAGAAAGCGAAAAAAATCGTTCCTATTATATTAATTTATATATTTTAGTGAAAATAATTCATAATCCTTTTGAAAACATTTATTTACTATACTCTTATTTTCTGTTCTTGCATTTCCTGTACAGCGAAAAAACATATTTTATCTTCACATGATAAAGCTATCATAGAAAATGAAAAACTTAATATTTTATACAGAGGCGTAAAGAATCCTCTGACAATTTATATCCCTAAGTCTGATAGTATTAAAGTAAGTGGGCCTGGAGTTTATAAAGAAAGTGAAAGTAAGTATTTCATTACTCCAGGTACAGGTTCTTCTATGGAAATTACAATAACAGGTTTTATTAAAGGGAAAGAGATCGTTGATAAAAGAGAATTCCGAATACTAAACATTAGCAATCCTTTTGTAAGTATTAACAACAAAATTGAAAAAATTTCTTTGTCAAAAGAGGAGCTTGCTAATTCTAAAATAGAATTTTTCATCCCTCAATTAGTTATGGAGCTAGGAAAGGTCTCAAAATTCCGTTATCAAATCAACGAGGGAAAGCCAATACTTAATTATGGTAACTCGTTTGATCATATTGCTAAAGAAAAGATTTATAATCTGAAATCTGGTGATTATATGATTATTGATGAACTCAAATCTGACGTAGAGTTAGATAATGTTGATTTAAAAAAAGTAACGGAATTGATAGTATATATTAAATGACAATTGTGGTTTACTATTATTAATTGGCTTATCAAAAAAAACCTCAGATGCCAATACATCTGAGGTTGATATTATAATTTTACATTACAATTATTTTTTAGCTGAAGCTTCTTTTTTTCCGCTTCTTAAAATCTTTTCAAGGATTCTTAAGGTGATCAGATAAGTTGGTTTTACTCCTGTAAGTCCTAATCCTCCTGAGGATAATGTACTTCCTGTTTCCAACGGGTTATCCGATGCATAATACGCGTAGCATACAAACAGATCCGGTGAAATGTGATGTCTGATCTTAGACGCAACCTGAATGGCTTTCTGATAGTGTGCTCCTTCCATTTCAAGACCAATGGCCTTCCATGAAGTATTCATAAAGTAGGAAAGGATATCTTTATTCTGAAGGGATGTTCCTAAAACGGTAATCATTGGCCCTTCAAAAGCTTTCAGTTCATCATCTTTGAAATCTTCCAGCTTTAATGCATTTTCAAAAGGATAGTTATCTGCCGTACCTTCAAAAATATGAGAGGTAGGAATCATAATATCTCCTTTTTCTCCTGTAAGAATACCTGCTTTCCCCATAATGGAAACAGATTTTACATGCATCATATATACTTCTCCTTTATGCTCGAAGGGTCTTAGTAATTCGTCCATTACTTCGAAAGCCTGTTCTCCGAATGCATAGTCGAAAACCATTACCACATCATCTCCTCCAAATTTGCAGTCTGCGAATGGTGTATTCTTAAGGTCTGTTTTGCTGAGGTCTATGATCTGTACATCGATATTACTTCCGCTCTTGTCGGCAATATGGATCATACCTTCATCCAAAGCATATTTCAAGACTTTATCACGAAGTTCTTTTTTGTTTGAAATTTCTTCGTACAGTTTGTAATCTACCTCATTATGCTGCTTCTTTTTAAGTGCATTATTGGAATACAGCATATTTTTCACCGAGTGCATATTGGCAGAAATAATGTGTAGCGGACGCATATGAAGATTGTTTTCAAATAAAACTTCCTTCACTTTGTTGGCCCATTTTTCTCCAAAATAGTGGTGTCCTACTCTTTCTTTTAATATAGAACTGAAATGAATTTCTCTTTCTCTACTTCCTTTCGCATCATCAAGACTTACTTTTCCTAAGTTGTAGATGATTTTGAATAAACGGTCAGGATTCTGATCATCTCCAAAAGTATTGTAAGCTCTTAGCGTTTCATCAAAAGATCTTCCTATAAGGGAGGAAAGGTGAATAAGCGCCACCTCTTTTTCTTTTCTGCTGAATTTTTTCTCTCCTTTTACTACTTCTTCGATAATCTTGAAAGCACGTGTCGGCTTCCAGTTTTCATCCTGAATGAATGCCAAATTACGGATTTTATCGGCTTCTATAAATAAGAAGGTAAGGTGGGTAAGAATGTCATAAATTTCGGAACGGCCCAAAAGAACCTCAATATTCATCTGGTGTTCGTCTATTCTATAACAGTTTCTTCTTCTTTTCTTCGGAACAATAGGTTCGAAACTTCCTTTATCAAACCCTTCATCGGATGTAAGATGAATAAAAGCACACTCCTCAATCCCTTCCGGAAGTCTGTCTAAAACATACATCAACCCGTCAAGTTCCAATTTGCTTGGAATATTCATGGTTCCGTAAATTTCCGGATTGATGATCTTCAACAAACTTCTGATACTTTCTCCTGAAACCCCTCCCGGCTTGAAAAATCCTCTATAAAATAAATGTCTCATAGAGATGTATAATCTTTCAATAGCCTCTGTGGTTTCTCTTGCTCTAGAATTTGTCATAAAATAAATTTCACACAAATATACAAAATCTCCGTTCAACTTATTTTAACTATCTTTTAATAAGTTGTTTAATAGCCATGGATAAAGCAAACTGAACAATAAGACAGAGCATTAGTTTTTCTTCTGTTCCGAATAATAACTATTTCTTTTTTTAATCTTATATTTATAGAACCTTAGTTATAGGATTTGAGATAAAAAGGCAGTTCAATTCAAAGAGCCATAGTCATGATATTATCAAGAATATTGAGCCAGATAAAATACAGGGTACATCAAGTTTCTCTTTTTTGGAAGGTATGGATCTGTCATATTCTGCTTTATTTCTTAGTGCTTATGTTTTTTTTAATTATAAAAGAAGGGAATTCGGATGACAATATTCTTCGTGACAATATCTTTCTATTGCTTCTAAAAAGTTCTGTTATAGGATTGTTTGGTTTTCTGGACGGAATAGGTCCTTTGATCTTCGTCTCTGTGACAGTTATGTATCTGATCAATTTATATTTCCGAAAGCTCTATATAAGTTATATATTATCCTTAGCTTTAACGTATCCTGTTTTCATGCAATTTTGTAATGAGGGATATGGATCCAATACTATTACGGTGATGAGTCTAGCGATTACAGTAATCATTACTATGATTATTTTTAGAAAAAGCATTCATACCAACCCGGTTCAAGAGGATGAAGAAACCATTTTCTGATTCAGTATAAATAGAGAATGACCCCTCTTACAAATAAAACCATTGTTTAAATTTTAGTTAAAATTCGAAATACCCCTAAAAAAATTAGGGGTAAAATATTTTCAATTCATTTTTTTTGTAAATTTGCCCTGTAAAAAATCACCCAAATATGTCAACCTTAAGATTCAAAGCATTAGAAACCCTACCATTTAAGGATTTCAGAAAAGACAACTCTGTTGAAATCCCTGCAAAATTATCTGAACTGTTCTGCAAAAATGTTTTCTCTGAAGAAACGATGAGAGAGTATTTAACAAAAGAAGCATTCGGTTCTATTATGGATGCGATAAAAAAAGGAACTAAAATCCAAAGACACATCGCAGACCAGGTAGCGGTAGCAATGAAAGACTGGGCAATGAGCAAAGGTGTAACACACTATACTCACTGGTTTCAGCCTTTGACAGGAACCACTGCAGAAAAGCACGATTCTTTCTTTACGCCAATTGAAGGGGGAAGAGCCATCGAAAGATTCAGCGGAAATATGCTGATCCAGCAGGAACCTGATGCATCATCTTTCCCGAACGGAGGAATCAGAAACACATTTGAAGCAAGAGGATATACGGCTTGGGATCCAACTTCTCCGGCATTTATCATGGGAACTACACTTTGTATTCCTTCGATCTTTATTTCTTATACTGGAGAAACTTTAGATTATAAAGCACCTCTTTTAAGAGCTTTGAATGCTGTAGATGAAGCTGCTACGAATGTAATGCAGTATTTTGACAAAAACGTAACGAAAGTAACTCCTACTTTGGGTTGGGAGCAGGAATATTTCCTTGTAGATTCAGCATTATACCAGTCTCGTCCAGACCTTGTATTAACAGGTAAGACATTATTAGGACATTCTCCGGCAAAAGGACAACAGCTGGATGACCACTATTTCGGTTCTATTCCAACAAGAGTAATGAACTTCATGAAAGAGTTGGAAATTGAGTGTATGAAATTGGGTATCCCTGCAACAACAAGACACAACGAGGTTGCTCCTAACCAGTTTGAGCTTGCTCCAATGTTTGAAGAAGTAAACGTTGCTGTAGATCATAACTCTTTATTGATGGATATCATGGCAAGAGTAGCTCACAAGCACCACTTCCATATCCTTTTCCACGAAAAACCTTTTGCAGGTGTAAACGGAAGTGGAAAACACAACAACTGGTCTTTAGCAACTGATACCGGTGAAAACCTTTTAAGTCCAGGAAAAAATCCAAAGAAAAACTTACAGTTCCTAACATTCTTTGTTAACACGATTAAAGCGGTTCACGAATATGCGGATCTATTAAGAGCAAGTATTGCTTCTGCAAGCAATGATCACAGATTGGGTGCTAACGAAGCTCCACCGGCTATTATCTCTGTATTCATCGGGAGTCAGTTATTCAGTGTTTTAGAGGAACTTGAAAAAGTAACGAACGGAAAATTATCTCCAGAAGAAAAAACAGAATTAAAATTAAATGTAGTTGGAAAAATTCCTGAAATCCTGTTAGACAATACAGACAGAAACAGAACTTCTCCATTTGCATTTACAGGAAATAAATTTGAAATCAGAGCGGTAGGTTCTTCTGCAAACTGTGCGGAGTCTATGACCGTAATGAATACTATTGCTGCAAAACAGCTTAATGATTTCAAGACAGAAGTTGACGCTTTGATTGAAACAGGTCTTAAGAAAGATGAAGCGATCTTCAATGTATTAAGAGAATACATCAAACAGTGCAAAAGCATCATGTTTGAAGGTGACGGATATTCTGATGACTGGGCGAAAGAAGCTAAGAAAAGAGGATTGAACAACCTTAAAACAACTCCGGAAGCATTAAAGCAGGAAATGGATAAAAAATTCTTAGATCTTTATGAAGAAATGGGAATTTTCAACCACAGAGAAGTTGAAGCAAGAAACGAAATCAAGTTAGAAAAATATTCTACTGTTATCGATATTGAAGCAAGAGTGTTAAGTGATATCGCAAGAAACCACATCATTCCTTCTGCTTTAAATTATCAAAACAGGTTAATTGAAAACGTAAAAGGTCTTAAAGAAATCTTTGGTGACAAAGAATTCAAATCTTTAGCGAAAGAACAAATGAGCTTAATTACCAGCATTTCTGAAAATGTTTCTAAAATTAAGCTTGGTGTTGAAGATCTTCTTAAAGCCAGAGAAGCTGCAAAAAGCATATCAGACAGTCAAAAACAGGCAGAAGGCTATTGTAATACAGTAAAACCATTATTTGATCCTATCAGAGAAGCTTCTGATGCATTGGAAATGATGGTAGATGATGAGCTTTGGCCAATGACAAAATACAGAGAAATGTTATTTACAAAATAACGTCCTGTAAAGTTCCATATTAGTTTAAATTCCCCGGTTTTCCGGGGAATTTTTTTGATTCAAATGGTTTTTAAATCATTTAAAAGATTTTAACTTAAAATATTAATAGACAAAGACTTCAACAACTTCAAAATTGGTACAGAATTTAATTATAATTTTGCATCAATTATGAAAATCCTGATCATAGAAGACAACAGAGAACTTGCTCAAAGTATGGAATTTTACCTTGAAGGCGAGAACTATATCTGCGAATGTGCTTACAATTATAATGAAGCTCTGGAGCGACTTACTTTCAATTCTTATGACTGCATATTGCTGGATATTATGTTGCCCGACGGAAACGGATTAAATATTCTGAATTACATCAAAACCGAAAAAATCAGCAGCGGAATTCTCATTATTTCCGCTAAAAATGCATTGGACGATAAAATCAACGGATTGGAAAAAGGAGCTGATGATTACATCACCAAACCCTTTCACCTTCCGGAACTGCACGCCAGACTAAGAGCGGTTTACCGTAGAAAAAAAATGGATGGTTACAACGAGGTTAAATTCAACGAAATAGCCTTAAATACAGATACCTATGAGGCTATCATCGGTAACACGAGATTAGAAGTTACTCAAAAAGAGTTTGAACTACTGCTTTATTTTCTTGTGAATAAAAACCGCGTATTATCGAAGCAATCCATTGCCAATCATCTTTGGGGTGATTATACGGACAATTTAGCTAATTTTGATTTCGTTTATCAGCACGTTAAAAATCTAAGAAAAAAAATCGGGGTTGCGCAGGGAAACGATTATATCGAAACGATCTACGGTTTAGGCTACAAGTTTAATGCTTTAAAATATAATGGTTCATGAATTTATTGAATAAAATATCAGTCTGGTTTATTGCCATTGTATTGCTTGTAACGCCTGTCAGCATGTACATCTCGTACAGCAGTATAAAAAAGCGTATTGATACTTTTGAGACCGAAAGACTGAAAAACGTCAATAATTACGTTATCAATCAAATAGAAAAAGGAGAAGCACCTGCAAAAACGACTCAGGGCCTACCCATTTCTATCGGCTTATTTAATGGGAAAAAGCTTCCTTCCCAACCGGAGATTTTCCATACTTGCCTACAAGACAAAGGAGTTTCTAAGAATGAGTGTAAAATTCTGGTTAATTCTTACGCAAAGGTTAATGATAAAACCTATAAGATATCATCATACGGCTATATTACAGCCAGCCATCAGATTATTGACGGAATGCTTGTCGCTTTTGTGTGGAAAGTTCTTCTAATCACAACGATTGTTTTAATTACAGCAAGAGTTTTGTCAAAATTTATCTTAAAACCTTTTCATCACGCCATTAATGAACTTCAGCAATTCAGTATTCAGAAAAAAGAACGCCTACAGCTTTTACCAACAAGTACAAAAGAGTTCAAAAAATTAAATGAATTTCTGAAAACAATGACAGATAAAGCATTGGAAGATTATGCCTCCGTTAAAGAGTTTTCCGAAAATGCCTCCCATGAAGTTCAGACTCCTTTGGCCATTATCCAAAGTAAAATAGAATTGTTGGCAGAAACAGAAATCAATGAACGTCAAGCGATTCTGTTAACTGACATTCAAAATTCCATTGATAAGTTAAGCAGAATCAACCGTTCATTAATTCTTCTTACCAAACTGAATAATAATGAATTTCCAACCAAAGATGAACTAAAATTCTGCCGTGTAGAAAGAGAAGCGTTATGTATGTATGCCGATCATCTTGCACTGAAGAACATCACTTTAAACAGAACCTGTGAGAAGAGCGTTTATGTAAAAATACACCCAACATTGGCGGAGATTCTTTTGAGCAATCTTCTGTCTAACGCGATTCGGCACAATTTGGAAGGCGGGAAAATTGAAATCAATTTAACACACAATTATTTTCAGATCAACAATACGGGATTACCACCTCATGTTCCGACGCAGGAACTTTTCAAAAGATTTAAGAAAAACAATCAGTCGCAGGAAAGTATCGGGCTGGGCCTTTCTATTGTAAAACAGATCTGCGAAGTCAATGATTTCGCTGTACATTATGATTTTAACGATGGATGGCACAGCATCACCATCTATTTCGACAATACCGAAATGCACGAGTCGTCAATCAGCGAAAAGATATGCTCGGAAAACGCAGTTCTATTTGAACCTGTAGAGCAGGTGATTAATTTTGCTAAATAATTGATTTCTAAATTATTTTTAT
This sequence comes from Chryseobacterium sp. Mn2064, assembly GCF_049319685.1. Taxonomy (NCBI): domain Bacteria; kingdom Pseudomonadati; phylum Bacteroidota; class Flavobacteriia; order Flavobacteriales; family Weeksellaceae; genus Chryseobacterium; species Chryseobacterium sp. Mn2064. The sequence continues at coordinate 143,984 of NZ_JBMOUE010000004.1, read as the reverse complement.
AACTTCAAATTTGCTTCAAAATGTATTTTTTACTTTGAAAAAAGAAAAATACGTTAGATGCTTTCAAGAGTTTTTATCCTCGCATTATTATCCGTTTTTTTTGTCAACACTACGAAAGCACAGCAAGTTCTCACACTTCAGTCTGCGCTGGAAACAGCCGTTCAAAACTACGGATCTATCAAAGCCAAGGAGTCTTATCGTTTATCATCGAAAGAATCCATAGAACTGGCAAAACGGCAATACCTGCCTAATCTTAACATCAGCCTCCAACAGGATTACGGAACCGTCAACGGACAAAATGGTCCTCTGTATGGTTTCGGAGGATATGGTGTCGCTTCATCCGGGCTTCCCCTTCCTGACCAGAACTGGAATGCTTCTTTCGGAGCCCTGTATCTGGCCAATGTCAACTGGGAATTTTTCTCTTTTGGAAAAGCCAAACAAAGAGTAAAAGTGGCTGAATCTAAAAATCAGAGAGACACCAAAGATTTATCTGATGAAATTTTCCAGCACAAAGTGAAAGTTGCGGCTGCCTATCTGAATGTTTTAGCAGCCAACAAATTAAAACTTTCCTACGCCCGAAATCTGGGAAGAACCGACACCATCAGACGAATTGTTGAGGTGAAAGAACGAAACGGAATTGTTCCTGGTGTTGATTTATCACTGGCAAAAGCAGATTACGCCAATGCCATGATTACTTACACCAAAGCAAAAGACAATGAGCAGGAGCAGGAAAACAAACTTGCCCAATTATTGGGAATTCCCGCTCAGGAGTTTGTACTGGACAGTACTTTATTAAAAAGAATTCCAGATGAATTTCCTTCCGAAAAAAGTTCTTCTTTAGACAGTCACCCTTTATTAGCTTTATATAAAAGCAGGATAAATGTAAGTGAACAGGAAAAACAGTTTCTGAAAACCCAATATTATCCTTCATTTTCAATGGTAGGAATCTTCCAGACGAGAGGTTCAGGATTCGGGAACAGCTATGCACAGAATCAAAATGATTACTCTACCTCTTATTGGGATGGAATTCATCCTACAAGAAGTAATTACCTGGTAGGGCTTGGTGTTTCATGGAATTTCACTCAAACCTACAGATTATCAAAGGAAATAAGCGCTCAGGATTATGTAAGCCAGGGTTTACAACATGAATATGATCTGGCAGAACAACAGCTAAAGGCTCAATTGAATCTATCTGATAATAAATGGAAAAATGCCATTACTGTTTATGATCAGGTTCCTATTCAGCTGAAATCTGCTACTGATGCTTACATTCAAAGGTCTGTTCTTTATAAAAACGGCTTAACCGATCTCGTTGATTTATCTCAGGCCATTTATGCATTAGTAAGAGCAGAAACCGACAGAGATATCGCTGTAAGCAATGTTTGGAATGCTTTACTATTAAAAGCAGCTGCATTGGGTGATTTTTCTGTATTTGAAAACGAACTCTAAGATTAGTATCAATTATTATCAACATTATCTCAATGAACCTAATAAGATTTGCATTAAGAAAACCCATTACGATTTTAGTGATCGTTGCCGGTCTGTTCTTCTTTGGAATACGATCTGTAAACTCCATCAAAGTCGATATTTTCCCTAAACTGGATTTACCCGTGATCTATGTTTCTCACCCTTTCAGCGGATATACCCCGCAACAGATGGAAGCATTTTTCGCCAAACAATACATCAATATTTTCCTCTTTGTGAACGGGATTAAAAGTATTGAAACCAAAAACATTCAGGGACTGACTTTAATGAAAATTAATTTCTATCCCGGAACTGACATGGCCCAGGCTGCGGCAGAATTAAATTCCTTTTCCACAAGGATTCAGGCCGCCTTCCCGCCCGGTTCCAATCCACCATTCATTATACGTTTCGACGCATCTACCCTTCCGGTCGGACAGCTTGTTTTAAGCAGTGATAAAAGGTCAAACAACGAGTTGCTGGATCTTGCCAATGTATATGTACGTTCAACCTTCACCTCTATTCCAGGGATTGTTTCTTCTCCGCCTTTTGGAGGAAATATCCGTACCGTGGTTATTAATGCTAATCCAGATCTTCTGCGACAGCACAATATGACCCCGGATCAACTTGTTGAAGCATTACGTCTGAACAATCAGACAGCTCCTTCCGGAAACGTAAGAATCGGAGATAAATACTATATCACTCCAACTAATACGATGATTAAAAACGTAAAAGATTTTGGGAATATCCCGCTGTATAAAGGCAGTGTTCAGAATCTTTATCTGAGAGATGTCGCCACGGTTACAGACGGAGCAGATATGACTTCTGGATACGCATTGGTTAATGGCCGTCGCTCCGTTTACCTGAGTATTGCCAAAAGTGCCGATGCTTCTACTTGGGACGTTGTTCAGAATTTGAAAAAACAATTGCCACAGATTCAGTCTAACCTTCCGGATGATGTAAAAGTCAGTTTTGAGTTTGACCAATCGACCTATGTAATAAATTCCGTTAAAAGCTTATTAAGTGAGGGAACTATTGGAGCCATCCTCACCGGGCTGATGGTAATTTTATTCCTCGGAGATATCAGGGGAGCCTTAATTGTTATTCTCACCATTCCGACCTCTATTATTTCTGCCGTTCTCTTTTTAAATCTTTTTGGGCAGACGATCAATATTATGACCTTAAGCGGACTTGCTCTCGCCATCGGAATTCTGGTGGACGAAAGTACCGTTACTATAGAAAATATACACCAGCATCTGGACATGGGGAAACCAAAATCTCTTGCCGTCTGGGATGCCTGTAAGGAAATTGCGTTTCCAAAACTCTTAATTTTATTCTGTATTCTAGCCGTTTTTGCTCCCGCATTTACAATGGGAGGAATTCCGGGATCACTGTTCCTTCCTCTTGCTTTGGCTATTGGATTCAGTATGATTGTTTCTTATTTCCTTGCACAAACCTTCGTTCCGGTAATGGCCAACTGGATCATGAAAGTAAAGCATCATAAAGCAAAAGACGGTCATACCCTTACAGACTCTGAAGAATTGCAAGCCGCGGGATTAAGTGACGAAAATGACACCTGGAGCCAAAAAGAGATCCTTCTTCAAAATGAAGACAGTAACCGTGACGGGAAAGTAAGCCTGTTTGAAAAGATAAGATTCCGATACCTTAAATTTTTGGATAGAATTATGCCATATCGAAAAATATTAGTGACTGGTTATATATTACTGATGATGGGAATGGTGGCGTTGTTCTTAAACAGTATCGGAAGAGATGTTTTACCACAGGTAAACGGAAGTCAGTTCCAGGTAAGAATGCGTATTCCGGATGGTACCAGAATTGAAAAAACAGAACTTCAGACTCTGAAATTATTAGATGGAATTAAAGAAATTGTCGGAAAAGATAATGTTTCAATTACGTCCGCCTATGTTGGAACCCACCCTACTCTTTTCTCCGTAAGCCCTATCTATCTTTGGATGGCAGGATCTCATGAAACGGTTTTACAGGTGGGCTTAAATGAAGAATATCACACCAATATGGATGATCTGAAGGATAAAATCAGAGAAAAGGCAAAAAGCATTAATCCTGATATGAAATTATCCTTCGAACCTATTGAACTGACAGAAAAAATTCTTAGCCAGGGCTCTCCGACACCCATCGAAGTAAGATTATCAGGAAGAGATAAAAGCCTTAATGAGGCATATGCTAAAAAAATTGAAGAGCAGCTTAAGAAAATTCCATATCTGAGAGATGTTCAGATTGGGCAATCTATAAAATATCCTGCTCTGGATATCAATGTTGATCGTGTTCGCGCTGCTCAGTTGGGTATTGATATGTCTGATGTTTCCCGTTCGTTAGTGGCTTCCACATCATCTTCCCGATTCACAGAAAAGAATATCTGGACCGATGAGAAAGCAGGATATAGCTACAATGTACAGGTTCAGATTCCTGAAAATAAAATGAACAGCAAAGAAGAGATTGCCGGAATTCCGTTACAAAAAAACTCTAACAGACCGAATCTTGGTGATGTAGCTACTATTAAAAATAGCTTTACCTACGGGGAAACAGACAACCTTGGAGCCATGCCTACACTTACTGTTACAGCTAATCTTAATCATACCGATTTAGGAACCGCATCAAGAGACGTTCAAAAAGTCATTGATAATATTGGAGAACTTCCAAGAGGTCTTAATATTCAATTGATTGGTTTAAGCCAGACTTTAAATGAAACTCTAAGCAGTTTGCAGAGCAGCTTAATTATTGCTATTGTTGTTATCTTCCTGATGCTCGCAGCTAACTTCCAGTCTTTCACCGTTTCTGGTGTTGTATTGGTGACTGCACCAGCTGTTTTAGTAGGATCTTTAGCATTACTGATCATCAGCGGATCTACGCTTAACCTTCAATCCTATATGGGAATCATCATGTCTGTAGGGGTTTCAATTTCCAATGCCGTATTATTGATTACCAATGCAGAACAGTTAAGAAAACATAATGGTAATGCTCTTTTATCCGCAAGAGAAGCCGCAGCGCTGAGGTTAAGACCTATTGTAATGACCGCACTGGCCATGGTTGTGGGAATGGTTCCAATGGCATTGGGACTGGGAGAAGCTGGAGATCAGGTTTCACCTTTAGGAAGAGCCGTTATCGGTGGTCTTGTAGCCTCTACATTTGCCGCTCTATTCATTCTTCCGTTAGCCTTTGCATGGGGACAAGGAAAAGCAACTACTCAAAGTGTATCTCTTGATCCTGAAGATGAAGAAAGCATTCATTTCATGCCTGAAATTGTTAAATAAATAACCTTAAGCTATTAATAATAAAATATGAATCGATTATATAAATATCTAATTCCGGCGGTCCTGATTTTCAGTTTACAGAGCTGTGGACACGAGGAGAAAAAGGAAGCAAAAAAGTCTTCCGAGCCTTCATCTCCGGAAATTGAAACGGTAAATCCAAAACAGGAAGATTTTTCTTCATCAACAACTATTCCAGGGGAATTGCAACCTTATCAGAAAGTGGATGTATATGCTAAAGTCAGCAGCTTTGTTAAAAAGTTGTATGTAGATGTTGGAAATGAGGTAAAAGCGGGCCAATTATTGGCTACTCTGGAAGCTCCTGAGATCAATTCTCAGCAAAGTGCGGCTTCATCAGCCTTAAAATCAAAAGAAGCATTATACATTGCCAGTAAGGCAAAATACGACCGTTTAAAAGAAACCAGCAAAACCCCGGGAACCATTTCCGCTCTTGATCTGGAACAGGCTTTAGCAGCACAAAAATCGGATTTGGCACAATTGGAGGCTGCAAAAGCATCTTTTCATGAAGTGGCGGATGTTAAAAATTATCTGCAGATCAGAGCCCCGTTCAGTGGTAATATTGCGACCAGAAATGTAAGCGCTGGAGCTTATGTGGGACCTTCTGGTAAAGGGTCTGATCTCCCAATGTTCAGTCTTGTACAGCAGGACAGATTGCGTTTGGTAGTGAATGTACCTGAATCCTACACCGGATTACTCAATAAAAACGGAGACATTAAGTTTTCCATTCAATCTATTCCTGGAGAGACTTTTAATGCTAAAATAGCAAGATTTGCCGGAGCTTTAGACAATAAGCTTCGCTCTCAGTGGGTAGAAATGGATGTTTACAATAAAGACAAAAGACTTCTCCCGGGTATGGTGGCGAATGTGATTCTTCCTTTAAGCGAAAACAACAAATCATTGTCTGTTCCAAGTACCGCTGTACTGAATTCTACTTTAGGAATCTTTGTCATTAAAGTGGAAAAAAATAAAGCGCATTGGGTTCCTGTAACTGCAGGAATTGCTAATGGAGAAACGACAACAATCATTGGACCTGTATCTCCAAAAGATGTAATTGTTAAGAATGCAACTGAGGAAATTCGCGACGGACAAAATATCGCTGTAAAGACCTCTAAATAAGCTCACAATCAAACAATTATTAACAAAAATTATAATTCCATTTCCTGATGCGGAAATTTGAAAAACATCCAGAATCAGGATAAATGGAAATAATTTTGTTAAAGACTCTTAATAAAAAAAACCGCACACATGCCAAAAACAGGCTGTTGCGGTTTATTTTTCTTTAACATATGTAAATAATATGTTAAAATGTGTTAAAATAAGATCCTGATAATTATCATAACAAGGGTCTTTTAATGGGAATCTCTACTTTTGTAATGCTTTTGAAAATAAATATCCCTTTTTAACACGGTTAATCAAATATATATGAAGAAAAGAGTTTTGTTTTATTTAGTTGCTATAGTTACTACAGTGTCAATGCAATCGTGTGCTACAAATTATGTAGTTTCAAAACCAGCAACTTACACAAAAGAATACAAAACAGATGCCAAACTAGCTTCTATAGATAACAAAAAAATGGAGCAGGATAAGCAGAAGCTTATTGACTCTTTCCTAGCTGAAAAAGCGGCGTCTATAGCCAATGCTAAAAAAGCTATTAAAAATTCTGAGATTGCCAAAGCAATCAAACATAATAAAACCATCGACGGTATCCTTACAGAAGCTGAAACATACCTTGGAACTCCTTACAGATATGGAGGAACTACAAGAAACGGTATAGATTGTTCAGCTTTCGTTCTTTCTGTATTTGGAGCAGCAGCAGGTCTTAGCTTACCAAGAGTAGCAGCTTCTCAGGCTCAGGAAGGAGAAAGTGTTGAAAGAGGAGATTTACAGAAAGGAGATTTAATTTTCTTTTCACATGGAAGAAGAATTTCTCACGTAGGTATTGTAGAAAGCGTTAGTGAAGAGGGTGAGATTAGGTTTATCCATGCAGCAACATCAAAAGGAGTAATGATTTCTTCGCTGAATGATTCTTATTGGGGACCTAAGTTCAGATTTGCAAAAAGAATGATTAACGCAGAAGGAGCAGCTTATAATAACTTAGCAGCAATCACTCCAGCTACACCAGCAAATTTTTAATTTTATAAATAATTGATTTAAATAATGAAGCCATCAGATATCTGATGGCTTTTTTATATGAGTTATTATTATTCGTTTGAAAAAGAATATACATTGAATGAAAAGTAAGGTTAAAACGAACTCTTTTCCACTTTACAATTGATTGTTTCGGCTATGGTATATTCTTCTTTTATTTTCCAGCTCAAAGGCTAGCTGTTTTTATCAATCTCTATATCGAGCTTATACAAGAGACCATATATTTCTGATAAGGAAAATTTGGCCTTTTTTAGCCTGTTTACGGCCGGATCTATTGAATAGTGGTAAGATGTTCTAAAATCAGCCTTTTCAAGGTTTGTATTATCGAAAACAGCTCCTGACAGATCACAATTGTTAAAGAGTGTATTGGATAGGTCACATTCGGTAAAATCTACTTCAATCAATTTAGAATTTTTGAAAACAGTTTTCTTAGCAGAGGTCTGATAGAATACGGAATTATTCAGAACACTCTCTTCAAATCTGAAGGAAAGACCAAATGCATTACAATCATTAAACTGGAGGCCCAAAAGTTTACATTCTTTAAAAATCACATCATGAAAAGCTGTTTTAACCAGTTTTGCCATGCTGAGGTTACATCCGATAAATTCACAATCTGAAAAACTGAATCCTGATACGTCACCATATTCAAAATTGCAGTTTCTGAAGGTGCAGTTTTCATACTCTCCTTTTTCCAATTGAGATAAGTCTGTGCTTTCAAAATTCTGATCCAGGATATAAGCTTCTTTCATAATGGTTATGGTTTATCAATAGCAATACAGTCTGCCGTTTGACAGATTTTTTAACAACTATAAAATTAAGATTTTTGTAATAGTATTCTTCCTTCAATATAATTATACCAAACTGTTCTTATCGGAATAATTGAGCTTAAAGAATATAAAAGTCATCATAGAGAACGCAAGCAGCGAACTTCCACCATAACTGAAATATGGCAACGGAATACCTACCGTAGGGAAAAGCCCCATAACCATCCCTAAATTGATGGAAAAGTGCATTAATAGAATAGATGCAAAGCAATACCCGAATACGCGGTTAAAAGTAGATTTCTGCTTTTCTGCCAGATAGTAAATTCTGCCGATGTATATCATGTAGCATAAAATCAGAATAGCACTTCCTAAGAATCCCCATTCTTCACCTACTGTACAGAAAATATAATCGGTTTCCTGCTCTGGAACAAATTTCCCCTGGGTAACAGATCCTTCACGGTATCCTTTCCCGAAAAGTCCTCCGGAACCAATCGCAGTTTTAGAATATAATAGGTTGTATCCTGATGTATCTCTAAATGCTTTTTCTCCTTTATAAAGAACCTCAATTCTTTCTCTCTGGTGCTTTGGTAACTTTTCTAAAATATAAGGAGAACCGAAAGCCAATCCACAAAGCAAAAGTATAGATCCAGCAATTCCTGAAATGGAAATAACATCCCAGGACATTCTATGATAGTTCATAGCAATAAGTACTCCGGCAATCAGTAAAACCGCAACCGCAACATACACTGGAGGAATGGCTAATGCAATTAGGAATACTCCGGCAAAAATAAATCCTATCCCAAATAAAAGACCACTCAACCCTTCTCTATATAATGCAATGAAAAACGCAATAAATACAAGCATTGATCCTACATCCGGAATGGCCAAAACTACTGCTGCAGGAATTCCTACGATGGCTAAGGTCGTCCACAGAGACTTCTTATTTTTCAGATTAAAATCCGGTCCGGAAACATAATTGGAGAGCATAAGAGCAGTTCCTATTTTCGCAAACTCTACCGGCTGCATGGTGAAACTTCCAAACTTGTACCAGTTCTTCTGTCCGAGGATTTCTTTCCCGAACGGGAAAAGTCCTATCAATAGTAGAACACCTCCAATGTAAATGATACCGGCCATGTTTTCAAAGAACTTACTTCGGCTAAAGAAGATAATCAATCCTACGAATAGAGAGATTCCGAAAAACATTAATTGCTTTTCTCCCAGTTTCTGGTCTACACTGTAAATATTTGCAATCGCAAAAATGCAAAGCAGGAAGTACAGCCCAAGGCCCAGTTTATCTATTCCTTCCGTCCATTTCATTGCTTCACAGGTTTTTTAGCAGTGTTATTATTTTTGGTTTCTTCTTCTATTTTCTTTTGCAGCTTGGCTTTTTGTTGCTTTACCTCCTCCAGACTGTCTTTTATTCTTTTCTGTTTGATGGAATCAGGCTTAGGATCTTTATACAAACCTTTACGTTTAAGATCTGCAATCCACTGTCTTTTATATTCAGGCATAAAGCTTGCGCCAATCATTTTTTTATAGAGATTTTCTCTTTTTAAATCACCTGTAATATATTTTTCAGCAATCACCGTACAAGCCGGACCTGCCCACGTTGCTCCAAATCCTGCATGCTCCATTACTGCAACGACAACAATCTTTGGTTTATCTGCCGGAGCAATGAGTACAAAGATGGAGTTATCTTTTCCTTGCGGAACCTGTGCGGTACCCGTTTTAGCTAATTGCGTAAAATCATTGGATTTCAATCCTCTTGCAGTTCCTCTAAGAACCACAGCTTCCATTCCTTTTAAAACAGGTTCAAAATGTTTAGGATCTACCAAAGTCTGGTGTTTCACTTTAAATCTTGGATCTGGGTTTGGCTTTCCATCAATCGCTTTTACGATATGAGGAGTATAGTACCATCCTCTGTTGGCAATGGCTCCTACATAATTGGCCAATTGAATAGGGGTTACCAAAACATCTCCCTGCCCCATTCCGTTATAAATGGCTCCGGTTGACATTTCATCCCAGTTCTTAAAATCAGTTCTTTGGGAACCACTGGCTTTCATGATGGCTTTAAACCTTTTTTCATAAAAATCTCCGGAAGGGATTCTTCCTCTTGCTCCTACGGCAAAGTCATTATTCAAGAATTCTCCTACTCCAAAGCTACTCATGATTTTTTTCCATTCATCAACACCTTTCGAAGGATTTCCTGGGTATTTTTTGATGATGGCAATAAATGCGTAAGTAAAGAAACAGTTACTGGAAACCTGAATAGAAGGAATCAACGGATCTGCTCCACCGTGCCCTTTTATTCTTTTACCTTTATAGAAGAATCCACCACCACAAGGGAAAATTGTTTTTTCATCCATAACGCCCATCTGCATAGCAGCTAGAGCCGTTAACAGTTTGAAAGTAGATCCTGGAGGATAACCTGCCTGTAAAGAACGGTCAAAAGTAGGTTTATTTTCGTAAAGCGTATCTTTTGACAACGCATATAAGTTTCTTGATTTATTCGCTCCGGTGAAAAGATTCGGATCAATATCCGGTCCGGTTGCTGCCACTAAAACTTCACCATTATTAGGATCTAAAGCTACAATTGCACCGTGCTTGTTGACCAACATTTCTTCGGCTGTTCTCTGAAGGTCATAATCGATCGTTAATGTAATATCTTTCCCTGTAACAACATCTCTATCTAAGGCTCCATTTTTATAAGAACCAATATTTCGGAGTCTGATATCTTTTTGGATGTATTTTATTCCTTTTATTCCACGAAGTTCCTTCTCGTAAGATTTTTCAACTCCTGTCTTCCCGATAAAGTCTCCCGGTAAGTAATACACAGAATCTTTTTTAATATCTCTTTCGTTTACCTCACTTGTATATCCTAAAAGATTTCCGGAGGTGGAAACTTCGTACTGACGTTGAGGACGCTGTACAATATTAAAGGCAGGATATTTAAAGATAATTTCCTGAACTCTTGCAATATCTTCCCTGCTCAGATCCTTTAAAAAAGTCATCGGAGTCAGTTTGGAATAATATTTTTCTTTTTTAATAAAGTTGATTCGGTTGATAAAGTCGTTTTTACTGATCTTCATCAAGCTACAAAATCCAAGAGTATCGAAATCCGGCTTCATTAAAGCCTGAGTAAAAGACACTTCATAAGCAGGCTGGTTTCCTACCATGATCTTTCCGTTCCTGTCAAAAATAACTCCACGCTGCGGAATGACATACTCCGTTTTAATGGAAGTATTGGCCGCATTTAAAGCGTAACGGTCTGTAAATAATTGTAAATAAGCAAGCCTCACCACAAAAATAAGGGCGATAGTGACAAGTATGGAAAAGATTTTTAAATAACGTGTGTTCAAACTTTTTGTTTGATTTTAAATATTAATGCGTAGATGACTATAAATATAAAGGAAATTACACTTGTTACCAACACATTAAATAATATTTCAAAAAATCTGCTGAACTTAAAGAACTCAATATACTGTACTAAAAGCTGATGCAGAAAAATACTTGAAAATAAAAACAGCAAAAACTGCGCCCATTGAAGGGACTGAAAAGAGAAAAAGTCTGTAGACGTATCAGTAGAAGTCCTGAAAATCAACGTTCTGAAATAAGCAATCAACGTTGTTGCAAATGCATTAATCCCCCATGAATAAAGAAAACCGTCAATAGACAATCCTATCAGAAAGCTTAATGCCAGGAACTGAAATTTATTTCTGAAGAATGGGTAGAACATGACAAACACGGGATATAATACCGGAGTATATTTCCCAAAAAGCATAATCCTGTTCAATACAAATATCTGTAATGCCACAAGAAAAATCATGATCAATATGTCGGTAAATAAAGTTCTGCTAATCATTTTCTTTTTTTATTACAGCCTGCATAGTATCCTGAATCTTCTGCACTTCTGCTTTCTTCAGATTCTTCACTACATACACTTTATTCAACGCTCCCATTTTTTCACTCAGCTCCACGGAGATATCCCAGAAGCCGGTTTTATTATCTACAGAATATCCGGCGATAGTACCAATAGTCAGCCCTTTTGGAAAAATAGCAGATTTACCGTCTGTAACAACTGTATCTCCTACTTTTAACGCAACATACTTAGGAATATCGGCAAGGTGCATCACCCTAGAGTTATCGCCGTTCCATGTTAAAGTACCAAAGTATCCTGAATTTTTAAGGGCTGCATTAATTCTGATCTTGTTTACACTTAAGACCGACTGAACTAATGCGTAACCGTCTGTAGAATTGATAACAATCCCCGCAATACCTCTTGGCGCCATTACTCCCATTTGAGGAAAGACACCGTCTCTTCGGCCACGGTTGATTGTAAAATAGTTATTTCTTCTGTTGATACTGTTGAAAACAATTTCTCCGTCAACAAAAGTATAGATTTGCCCACCACCAATGGTATCATGAACTTTTCTGAAAACAGGATTTTTGGCTCCGTCTTTTCCATAAAGTTCAGTCATTAGGGCTTTATTCTGAACAACAAGATCTTCGTTGATCTGTTTTAGCTTCAGATAAGAAACTCCTTCATCTATATATCCGGAAACCCAGGAATTAAACGCAGCCGTTTGACCCGCAATCCAGGATTGTTGCATGGCATTTCTGGAGAATATCAAAACCAGAGCAATAATTTGCAGGAATATAAAGAAGACGAAAAGAGTGTTCTTCGAAAATAATCTCAGCAAAAATCCCATTCAGATATATAGTCGTAAAAAGTTAAAATTATTTTATTAAGAAATTGAATTTATCCATATTCTTAAGAGCAATACCTGTTCCACGAACAACTGCTCTTAACGGATCTTCAGCTACAAATACAGGAAGACCAGTCTTTTTGTGGATTCTGTCTGCAAGACCTCTCAATAATGCACCACCTCCAGCAAGATAGATACCTGTTTTGTAAATATCAGCTGCCAATTCCGGCGGAGTAAGAGAAAGGGTTTCCATTACAGCATCTTCAATTCTGATGATCGATTTATCTAATGCACGTGCAATCTCTTTATACCCAACCATAATTTCTTTAGGCTTCCCTGTGATAAGGTCTCTACCTTGTACCGGGATGTCTTCGATGTCTACATCAAGATCTTCTACTGCAGAACCTACTTCAATTTTGATTCTTTCAGCTGTTCTTTCTCCGATGTAAAGGTTATGGTGAGTTCTTAAGTAATAAGCAATATCGTTGGTAAATACGTCTCCGGCAATCTTCACAGATTTATCACATACGATACCTCCAAGAGCCACGACAGCAATTTCTGTAGTACCACCACCTATATCGATGATCATGTTCCCTTCAGGTTTCTGTACGTCGATCCCTACTCCTATTGCAGCAGCCATTGGTTCATAAATTAATCGAACTTCTTTTGCGTTTACTTTTTGAGCAGAGTCTCTTACCGCTCTTTTTTCAACTTCAGTGATGCCAGAAGGAATACAGATTACAATACGTAATGCCGGTTGAATGAATTTACCTTTGATCCCAGGAATTTTTTTGATAAATTCTTTGATCATGTGTTCAGAAGCGTGGAAATCAGCAATGACACCGTCTTTCAATGGACGGATTGTTTTGATATCCTCGTGAGTTTTACCTTGCATATGTTTAGCCTGCTCGCCCACAGCAATGGGTTTACCCGAAGAACGTTCAATCGCAACAATTGACGGTTGATCTATAACAATTTTATTATTATGGATGATAAGGGTGTTAGCAGTTCCAAGGTCTATCGCAATTTCTTGCGTAAACATATCAAATAAACTCATATTTTTCTTCTGATTTTAAGTTTACAAAGATATAAATTTAACACTACTAAAGAAATTTCCCACCAACTTAATTTGGTTAAAGTTTTATTAAAATTTATAATTCTTTATTAACTTTCAGTTTAGATGTTTACAGAGTTTGAGTTCAACTAAAATTAATGGAGCTCCGAAAAGGTAAAAAAGTGAAATTACAAATATGTAAAACGATTAGGAAAACAAAGGTAACAGAGAAGGCAAATAAGAAAAACAAAGGTTACTTTTCAAATAATTATGATAAATTTATTTAAATCTTAAAAAACTGAAAACCAAATATTAAACAACCTGTTTTCAGAAAAAAACCAACAATAAAATCAATCATATTCACTGATTTTTTTAATCTTTTACATATTGCTTACTGTTTATACCTCTCATTGCTCTTATAGTTTTTTACGATAATTATCATATATACTATCAGAGGGGGATTAATTAAAAAAAGCGTAAATTTGCGACTGCTTATGTTACAGTATTCCAACATTCATCAGACATCTAATTTTGCCGTGCTTTCCATAAGCTACGAGAAAGCTGATGTAGAAACGAGAGGAAAATTTGCATTCTTTGATGAAAACATCAAAAACTTTGTTTCCAGAGTCCATCAGGAAGATCTTGGAGATGCATTTGTGGTTTCCACTTGTAACAGGACCGAAATTTATACTACTTCTCCCAATTATCTTTTAGTTGCAGAAGAATATTGCAAAACTATTGGAGTTAATATTACAGATTTTCTTCAGTTTGCGAATATTCTGACGAAAGAGGAAGCTTTAATTCATCTTTTCCGAGTAGCTGCTGGCCTTGAAAGCCAGATTATCGGAGACTTTGAAATTATCGGTCAGATCAAAAAAGCATACAACCGCTTTAAAAAAGAGAGACAAAACTCAAATCCTTATCTGGAAAGAGCCATCAATGCGGCTATTCAGATTTCAAAGAGGATTAAAAATGAAACAGGGATTTCGAATGGAGCTGCTTCTGTTTCTTACGCAGCGGTTCATTATATTCTCAACAGCCAGAAAAGAATTACCGAAAAGAACATTCTTCTTTTGGGAGTGGGTGAAATTGGACAGAATACGGTTGAAAACCTGGTAAAACATGTGTATCAGCCAAAAATCAAAATTGCCAATAGAACTCAGGATAAAGCTGAAAAAATTTCTCAGAAATATAATATTCCCCACGTTGATTATTCTGATTTTGACAAGGAATTAAAAAATACTGATATTCTTATCGTAGCAACAGGAGCCAAACATCCTATTGTAAACCAGTCTCATTTCCCTAATGGAAAAGAAACACTAATCATCGATCTTTCTATTCCTCATAACGTGGAAAAGAATGTTACCGAAAATGAAAATGTAACACTGATTGATGTGGATGAACTTTCTAAACAGATCCAGGAAACGATTCAACAGCGGGAAAAAGAAATCCCAAAAGCTGAAAAAATCATTAAGGAACTGATGAAAGATTTCATTGAATGGGAGAAAAAAAGAAAGCTGGCTCCAAACATTCATCATTTCAAAGCGGTTTTAAAGAATATGGAACGCAACGAAATGCACAATTTTTATAAAAAGAATAAATACATAAACATCACGGACATGGAACTTTCTGAGAAAATGATCCAGAAGATCACCAACCGTTTTGCAAAATATATCATTGATAATCCCTTGAAAGCCGAAGAAATTAGTAAATTAATGCACGAAATATTAGTTGAACAACCAAACAACGAATTCAATGAAAAGCATTAGAATCGGAACGAGAAATTCCGCACTTGCACTTTGGCAGGCTAGAGAGGTTGCGAGGCACCTTCAGAACAACAATTATTTAACGGAAATTGTTCCTATCGTCTCTTCTGGCGATAAGAACCTTAATCAGCCATTATATTCTTTAGGCATTACCGGGGTTTTCACAAGAGACCTTGATATCGCTCTATTGAATGATGAGATTGATATTGCCGTACATTCTTTAAAAGATGTTCCTACACAATTGCCTCATCATATTGAGATGATTGCTTACCTGGAAAGAGATTATCCACAAGATATTCTGATCAGAAAAGAATCTGCACGCAATAAAGATTTTCATGAACTGAAACTGGCAACCAGCAGTTTAAGAAGAAGGGCTTTTTGGTTAAGAAATTATCCAAATACAGAGTTTTCTGACATCCGTGGAAACATTCAAACCAGACTTCAAAAATTGGAAGACGGGAACTTTGATGCCACTATACTTTCTTTAGCCGGAATCAAAAGAATGAAAATGGAGATCGATTATGAGATGCTCCCTTTAATGATCCCCGCTCCTTCTCAAGGAGTTATCGCGGTGGCAGGACATTCTGACAAACCGGAAATCAATGAAATTGTACGCCAGATCAATCACCAGTCTACACAGATCTGTGTGGAAATTGAAAGAAACTTCCTGAGCACTTTAGAAGGAGGCTGTACAGCACCTATTGGAGCTTTTGCAGAAATTATGGGCGATCAGATGCGTTTTAGAGCTGCACTTTGCTCTTTAGATGGTAAAAACTGTATTGCTATAGACGAAAACTTCGAGTACAATTCTACTGAAAATTTTGGCGAAAAGTTTGCAAAAGTTGTTCTTGAAAATGGCGGAAAAGAATTGATGGCGGAAATCAAAAGCCAGATTTAAACTACTCTTTTTATAATTGTAGTTGCAAATTCTAATTTTCTTTTACCCTTACTTTTCATTTTATCACCTTATACAGACATGAAAATCTTATTTACCAAAAATATAGACCAGAACATTATATCCAAAGAATTAGGAGAGGATATTCTGGTTGACTGTATTGAGGTTATTAAGACCAAACCTATTCTGATCAGCCCTTTTGAGTTGAAAAATTATTCCCTGATTTTTACCAGTGTAAATGGGGTGGCGGCTTTTTTCAAAAATAAATTTAAGCCCAACGAAAATTTTACGGCTAAAAATTATAATAAGATTTACTGTGTAGGAGAAAAAACGAAAAGAGCATTGAGAAAATTTGGGTTCGGAACTTTTAAGGTTTTGAAAAATGCTGAAACACTTTCCAGATTTATTATCGGAAACTGCCAGCACGAGCAATTTCTTCATTTCTGTGGCAACCTTGCCATCAATGTTCTGGACAAGGATTTACCTTTGCAAAACATCAAGTACAAAAAGATCACCATATATAATACGGAGGAAATCAACCCTTTAATACCTGAAAAATATCATGCTGCAGTATTTTTTAGTCCGAGCGGAGTTCGTAGTTTTGCAAGGCGAAATTCTTTGGACAATATGAAGCTTTTTTCAATTGGGGAAACCACTTCTTCCGAATTGAGAAATTATACTCAGGAAAAAATTTTTACTTCCGAAGGAAATACGCTGACTTCCATCTTTGAACTATTAAGAAAGGAAATCGGAAGCCCAATATAGAATATCTTTTACCGATAGAAACGGTAATATTAGTTTAAATAGATTATGATTAAAAACGACCTATATTTAAAAGCACTTCGCGGAGAAACCGTTGAAAGACCTCCTGTCTGGATGATGAGGCAGGCTGGAAGATATCTGCCGGAATTCATTGCTTTAAGAGACCAGTATGATTTCTTCACAAGATGTCAGACTCCTGAACTTGCTGCTGAAATTACCTTACAGCCAATCCGTAGATTTCCGTTGGATGCTGCGATTCTGTTTTCTGATATTTTGGTAGTTCCACAGGCAATGGGAATCGATTTCAAAATGAAAGAATCTGTAGGCCCTTGGTTGGATACTCCTATCAGAACAATGGAGC
The DNA here is from genome assembly GCF_049319685.1 of Chryseobacterium sp. Mn2064. Lineage (NCBI taxonomy): Bacteria > Pseudomonadati > Bacteroidota > Flavobacteriia > Flavobacteriales > Weeksellaceae > Chryseobacterium > Chryseobacterium sp. Mn2064. The sequence goes on along the minus strand of NZ_JBMOUE010000004.1, from coordinate 126,759 downwards.
AGGTTCAAAATATTGAAACTCCGGATGTAAATGATACTTTAGGCTACGTTTTTGATGCTATTGAACTGACTCTTCAGAAATTGGACAATGATATTCCATTGATCGGTTTTGCCGGTTCACCATGGACGATCTTATGCTACTGTGTAGAAGGTAAAGGAAGTAAAGCATTTGATATTGCAAAATCTTTCTGTTTCCAACAGCCGGAAGCAGCTCATTTATTATTGCAAAAAATTACCGATACTACGATTGCTTATTTAAAGAGAAAAGTAGAAAAAGGAGTTTCTGCCGTACAGGTATTTGACTCTTGGGGAGGAATGCTTTCTCCAACAGATTATCAGGAATTCTCATGGCAGTACATCAACCAGATTGTTGAAGCATTGAGCCCCCTTACTCACGTAGTGGTATTTGGAAAAGGATGCTGGTTTGCACTGGAAGATATGACAATGTCTAAAGCTTCTGCTCTTGGTGTTGACTGGACTATTAAGCCAGAATTCGCAAGAACATTGACTAACCACACCATGACGCTACAGGGGAACTTTGATCCAGCAAGATTGCATTCAACTCCTGAAACGATCAAGAAAATGGTGAATGAAATGATCAACCGTTTTGGAAAAGACAGATATATTGCCAACTTAGGCCACGGAATTCTCCCTAATGTTCCTGTTGAAAATGCTGAGGCATTCATCAGAGCAGTAGTGGACTGGAAACCGAACTTATAAGATCTTTTCTTTTAATAATAGACAAGCCTTGTTATCAATTAACAGGGCTTTTTTATGTCCGTTAATTTTTTCAGTAGTCTTTTGTTTATTTCTTTATCTTTGATTATTAACACCTTAAATCATTATTATGAAAAAACTAAGCAAAGAAAAATTGAAAAGCATTGTAGCAGGAGGAGAAATCTGCCTGGAATGTGCAATCGGATATCAACAGGTCATTGTGAATGGTCGATGCTACTGTGTTCCCATGGATTAAAAAAAGCAGCTTAATAGCTGCTTTTTAATTTATATAATAATAAGTATCCTTATTGATTAACTTAACATTCTCTGAGCTTTCTTAACTCCTTCTACCAATGCATCAATTTCTTCAAAAGTATTATAAACAGCAAAACTCGCTCTCACTGTTCCTGCGATATTAAAGAAGTTCATGATCGGTTGTGTACAATGGTGACCTGTTCTCACAGCAATGCCCAATTTATCAAGGATCATCCCTACATCTGAAGCAATACCTACTCCTTCAAGATTGAATGAAACCACTCCAGTTCTGTTGGCTTTTTCACCATAAATTTTAATCCCTTCAATTTCCAGCAACTGTCTTTGTGCATATTCCAGAAGAGCATTTTCATGATTCTGAATATTTTGATGCCCTACTTTATTCATGAAATCTACAGCAGCTCCTAAGGCAATATTTCCTCCTACATTAGGGGTTCCCGCTTCATATTTAAAAGGAAGTCCTGCATAGGTTGTTCCTTCAAAAGAGCAGGTCGCAATCATTTCCCCACCACCGTGGAAAGGAGGCAATGCTTCAAGTATTTCACGTTTTCCGTATAGAATACCTGTTCCCATTGGTGCATACATTTTATGGCCTGAGAAAACAAAGAAATCACAATCCATTTTCTGCACATCTATATTGAAATGAGGTGCAGACTGAGCTCCGTCTATCACAACATAAGCATCGGTATTCTTTCTTGTTTTTGCAATAATCTCATCAATAGGATTCACAATTCCCAATGCATTGGAAACCTGATTTACAGAAACAACTTTAGTTTTTTCACTTAAAAACTGATCAAACTGATCCAACTGAAGGATCCCGTTTTCATCAATAGGAATAACACGAAGTTTGGCTCCGGTTCTTTCACAAAGCATCTGCCATGGAACGATATTGGAATGGTGCTCCAGATAAGAGATAATGATCTCATCATCTTTTTGCAGTTTCTGTGTTAAAATATAAGCGATAAGGTTCAACCCTTCTGTTGTTCCTTTTGTAAAAATAACTTCAAAATCATGTTCAGCATTGATGAATTTCTGGATCTTTTTTCTTGAAAGTTCCATTTCTTCTGTTGCTAACTGGCTCAATGTATGAATTCCTCTGTGAACATTGGCATTAAGCTCTGTATAATATGCGTGACAGACTTCTAAAACCGAATTTGGCTTTTGCGACGTGGCTGCATTATCCAGGTAAACCAAAGGCTTACCATTCACTTCTCTGTCCAATATAGAAAACTGGCTTCTTATTTCCTGAATGTCAAACATTTATTTATTTTTTAAATTAAAACGTTCTTATTTAGAACACTTCAAATTTACGGCTTTTTTTCTGAAAGGAAGCATGAGGAAGGAAGGTGATCGTTGTGTGTTGATAGAAATATTCAATTGTAAAGGGTGAAGAAAGTTTATGATTGGGAAAATACTAAGATCATCATACCTGGAACCTGCAATTCAACCTATTAAGCAACGTTTTGTTTCATAAAAAAACCCGCCAAAAAATGACGGGTTTTGATATTGTGTAAATAAGTAATTCTTATTCTGCTGCAGATTCTGCTGCTTCAGGAGCTGCACCTTCTTCAGTTGCAACTTCTTCTTCATCTTCATCATCTTCCATTGCAGCTGCACCACCTTTCATTGCATTTCTAGACATCTTAACAGCTACAACAACTGCATTGTCTGGGTGAACGAAAGAGTAACCTTCTGTCTTGATTCCTCCTACATAAAGTTTGTTACCGATTCTTAATGGAGTAACGTCTACAACGATCTCATCTGGCAAGTTAGCAGGAATAGCTTTTACTTTTAGCTTTCTGAAAGACTGACGTAAAACACCACCAGCTACAACACCTTTAGAACGTCCTGTAATTCTTACTGGAACCTCCATGATAACTGGCTTATCGTCAGCTAACTGATAGAAGTCTACGTGAAGAATTTTGTCAGTAATTGGGTGGAACTGAATATCCTGAAGAACAGCTGGAATTGTTTGACCATCAACCTCAATAGATACCGTGTGTGCTTCAGGAGTGTAAACTAATCCTTTGAAAGCTTTCTCTTCAGCAGAGAAGTTTAAAGGTGCTTCACCTCCATAAACAACACAAGGAACTAATTCAGCATCACGTAAAGCTTTTGTAGACTTTTTGCCCACGCTTTCTCTTTTTGTACCTTGAATTGTAATAGATTTCATTTATAAAAAATTTAAAAAATTGTTCTAATATTAATTTGCAAATAGCTAAAAATCAATTAAATAACAAATTTACTACTAATTGATTTATGCTCATGAACCATTGTCATAACATCCGCAAATAATGGGGCGCAAGATAGCACTTTTATTTTAGATGACAAATTATTTTTAACAGGAATTGAGTCAGTTACAATAACTTCCAAAAGTTTTGAGTTCTCAATATTCTCGTAAGCCTTTCCTGAAAGCACTCCGTGAGTTGCCATTGCTCTTACGGTTTTTGCTCCTTTTTCAATAAGGATATCCGCAGCTTTGCAAAGTGTACCTGCAGTATCAATCATATCATCGATAAGGATTACGTTTTTACCTGTTACATCTCCGATAAGGAACATTTCTTCTACAACATTTGCCTTTTTTCTTTCCTTATAAGCAATTACTACTTCAGCACCAATGTGACCTGCATAGTTTTTCGCTCTTTTTGCACCTCCCATATCCGGAGAAGCAATCGTAAGGTTATCAAGATTTAGAGATCTGATATAATCTACAAAAATAGTAGAAGCATAAAGGTGATCAACCGGAATTTCGAAGAATCCCTGGATTTGATCAGCGTGAAGATCCATTGTCATGATTCTTGTTGCTCCTGCTGCAGTAAGAAGGTTAGCAACTAGCTTAGCACCGATCGGCGCTCTTGGTTTGTCTTTTCTGTCCTGTCTGGCAAGTCCGAAGTAAGGAATTACAACGGTAATGCTCTTTGCAGAAGCTCTTTTTGCTGCATCAATCATTAGAAGAAGTTCCAAAAGATTGTCTGCAGGAGGGAACGTAGATCCGATTAGGAAAACTCTTCCTCCTCTTACAGATTCATCTAAAACAGGCTCAAATTCCCCGTCGCTGAACTCCTGAAAGTTGATTTTTCCTAATTCTTTCCCATAACTCTGGGCAATTTTCTCTGCCAAGTCCCTGCTGGTTCTTGTACAAAATAGATAACTTAACTGATCGGCCATTTTTACTTTTTAAAAGATTTTGCAAATTTAAAAAAAAACCACAAGATTTACTCCTGTGGTTTCTAAGTTTTTATTTTATCAATTATTAAGGGAATTTAACTCCTGAATATTTGTTAGGATCTACCTGTGGAAGTGTAGATTTGTATCTAGCATTGATTGATTTAATAAATTCATTGGCAACAATACCGTACCCACGTCCTGTAAGGTGAACTCCGTCAAGAGAGAAAGCTCCACCTGTAACGAATTTAGCGGTGTATTTTACGCCATCAAACAAAATTCCTGACTGTCCGTTCAGCTCAACCATTTTAGCATTAGCATCTACAAATGCCAATCCATAAGCGTCTGCAAGTGATTTTATAGAACCATTATAAGCATCTATCGCTGTTTTTACATACCCTGCTTCTGTTTTTGTAAGCACATGCTGGTTTTGTAGCGGATAAGAAATTCCGTAAACATTTACCGGAGCAGGCGCATTTGGAGCATTAGTCCCAATTAGAGAACTTGAAGTCAGAAGGATGTAATCATCTTTTGTCGCCTGTCTTGCCTGTCCAAAGATTTGTCCGAAAGCAGCAGCTGTTGCTGGGCCCAAAGACGGAGTCAAAGCTGCAGTAAGCTGTGCGGAAAGATCCGCTAGAGCAACATCTTTTATTAGTACAGGATTTGAAGCAGTAGAAGAAAGTAAATTGATTCTATCTCCAGCCCCAAAAGCAGTAAGTGCCTGCTTTAATGGCCCGTATAAACTTGTATTAAGAGTCGTCAGATTAGCCCCTAATAACGCTGGTGTTAAAGGATTGTACGACACCGTTGTAAAGTAAGGAACAGAAGTAACATAAGGAATGTTGGCAATAACTCCTTTTGTTGTTCCAACACTTTTAAGATTATCAAGAATTCCTTTAATAGAACCAGCTACTACGGTTGGATCCGAAATATCATTCATCTTATAGGTAGCAGGGTTCATATTTCCTGTCTGAACTGTAGCGGTAGTATAAGTTGTTGTAGTTCCTACTGTCTGAGAGTTGGTTCCACCATTGGTGGCGTATAACAATACATCGTTATTTCCAATCCAAAGGGAGAAGAATGTTGGTTTCTGAATCTTAACATCATCCATAACACTCGCTGTTGCCGAAGATGCAAATCTCGCAAAGTAAGGATTCGCTGTTCCCAATGGAATACCAGCCTTGTCACCATAGTTTGGAGCAAGCAAATGATATGATTTAGCTCCCGGCACTCCCATATTCTGATAAGGTCTCCCTGCAGAAACATCATCTAAAGCCGCAGCAGGACTGCTTGGAACTGGAGTTAGAGATCCGTTAACCAGCTGAAGCGTCAGTTTTCCTGAGAAACCAGGGATACCCGTAAATCCTCCTACGTCATTAGGCATCAAAGGCTGCTTAAAAGCTCCTCCTCCGGCTAATTTCATTTGTCCGGCAATCATACTTGGATAAGATTCATTTTGGCCACTGCTATATAATGCTCCGTCACGATATCCTGAAGTAAGGGAATTTCCCAGCGCAACATATGTTGTAAAGTCTGCTTCCCCTTTCGTTACCGGAATATCTTTTACATCAGTATCAAAATCTGTTTTACAGCTTGTTACCGTAAAAAGAAGTGCAGAAACAGCAATTGTTGATATTATAATTTTTTTCATAGTCTTTCAATTAAAAAGGGTTATAAGATACACCTAGACCAAAGTAGAATGCTCTCGCTTTTGCCTGTCCGTAAAATCCTAGGTTAGCATTATTCACATCTCTGTATTTAGGCATTGCATAACCTCCCGCAATATCAACTCCAAACTTTTTCAGTTTAAATCCTACCCCACCTGTAACTACGAAAGTATCAAATGAAGGTGTTTCAGGAATAAAGTTTTCGTTAGTGTAAGGAGATTCATCATAATATGCTCCCAAACGTCCGTAGATCATATTCGTGAACGCATACTGAGTTCCCAATCTGAATGTTTTACTGTTTCTGAAGTTTTTAGGACTTACAAGAACTGTTGGATCTGCCTGATTTCCGATAGGCGCATTCTGGAAATCCAATACAAGTTTGCTGTATCTTTCCCATCCGTGATAGTTAAAGTCTGCAGAAACCTGCCATTTCGGAGTGAATTTATACGTCAAACCGATAGTATATTCTTCAACAAGCGGAAGTGTTGCAGAGAAGCCATCCTGACCTGCTGCATTTAATTTTAGCTGAGAGTAAATAGCCTGTGACGGAAACTGGAATGATGCAGTTCCGTTTTTAGCTTTCATATCTACCGGTGAGCGGTAAGCAATACTCACATCTAATTTTGGATCAGGTCTGAAATAGAAACCGAATCCATATCCATGACCGCTTGCTTTTGTATCTTTAATATTAACTTGTCCTCCAAATTGAGTTACTCCTTTATCCCAGTCTACAATACCTCTTGCATAGATATAACTCGCCCCAAAAGCCAACCATGGAGCTAGCTTTACGGAAACCATAGGCTGGAAATAGAAGCTTTTCAGCTCTAATTTCTGAACCATTTCTTTGCCTTCCCAGTTTTCTGGCCATTGGATTGTACTTCCAAAAGGTGTTGTTACACTAAGACCTACAGTTAATTTTTCTATTGGTCTATAAGTAACCGCAGCATAGAAAGGAGTCCCCAGTGGGTTATCCGTTGATGTACTGTTTAAAGTATTCAGGTTTTGAAAAGTAATTTTATTACTTGCACCAAACCCTCCTGCCGCTATACTCAGCTTAGAAGGGATAAATGACATACCCGCAGGGTTAAAGAATGTCACACTCGCATCTTCGGCATGAGCACTAGTATGCGCCATTGCCAATTGTTTTACCCCTTGCAATGAAACCCTGAAGCCTCCTGCGTAAGATAGAACACCAGCTAATAAAGCAGTTGATACTAATATTTTTTTCATAGACTATTATTATATAACCCAAATATAAAATTATTTTGAATACCTCTGTTAATATTTGCCAATATTTTAAACAATACATCCAAAGAAAACTATGTTTAAAATAACACTTGAAGAAAAACAAAGCATAAAATAAACATTGTTAAACATTTAAATAACCGCCACAAACAAATTATCACAACTGTTTAATATTAAACAATTGTTTAACAAAACGAATCTATCCTAAAAACAAAGTACAAAAAGAGTAAAGATTAGAAAAATGTTAAATTTTATCAAGAGTTTCATAAAATTAATAAATATCACTAACTCTGTTAAACATTGCGAAACTCAACAGTCCAATTAACAACTGATAAACAACACCTTATATAAAATACAGAAATGTTTTATCCCGAATTCAGGTTATTTAAGTATTTTAGAATTGCATAAAGATAAAAATACATAAATTTGCAAGATTATAAATAATAGTAATATGAGTTGTGGATGTAAAACATCCGGCGATTCTGCACATTCTTGTGGTCCTAAAAAAACCGCAAATGGTTGTGAAAATGTAAATACCTGCGGGAATAGTTATAAATTAAGTGTTTTTGACTGGCTTTCTAACATCAACAATCCGGCACCAAACAGGTGTGATTTTGTAGAAGTTAGGTTTAAAAATGACAGAAAATCGTTTTATAAGAATGTAAACAACATTCCTTTACATATAGGTAGCGTAATTACAGTAGAATCTAGTCCGGGACACGATGTAGGCGTAGTAAGCCTTACGGGAGAACTAGTAAAGATTCAGATGAAAAAGAAGAAATTTTCAGAAGAATCTGCACTTAAAATATATAGACAGGCCAACCAAAAAGATCTTGAGGTATGGCAGGAAGTAAGAAAAAAAGAGGACGGTGTAAAGCTTGAAGCGAGAAAAATCGCACAAAGAATCGGTCTTGAAATGAAAGTTACAGATGTAGAATACCAGGGAGATGCTTCAAAGATCACCTTCTATTACACAGCAGATAACAGAGTAGATTTCAGGCAGTTAATCAAAGATTACGCCGGTGCTTTCAGAACAAAAATCGATATGAAACAGATCGGTTTCAGACAGGAAGCAGCCAAAGTAGGAGGAATTGGATCTTGCGGACGTGAGCTTTGCTGTTCCACATGGCTTACAGACTTCAGATCAGTAAACACCAACGTAGCAAGATACCAACAACTGAGTATCAACCCACAAAAACTGGCAGGACAGTGTGGCAAGCTTAAATGTTGCCTCAACTATGAGCTAGACAGTTATCTGGATGCGCTAAGCGACTTCCCTTCTTCTTCAACCACTTTGGATACAGAAAAAGGAAAAGCATTCTGTATTAAAATAGATGTTTTCAAAAAGAAAATGTGGTTTGCTTACGTTGACAGTTCTATTGCATGGTACGATTTTGATATCGACCTTGTTAAGAAACTGATTGCAAAGAATAAAAGAGGTGAAAGAACACTTCCTCTGGAAGACCTTAAACAACCTGATTCTCCATCACACAGCATTGACCTTATTCAGGAAAATAATGTGGACCGTTTCGAAAAGAAAAACAGAGGAAACAACAGAAACAGAAATAATCAGAATAAACCTAACCCTAATAATAATCAACAACAGGGACAAGGGCCAAAGAAAAACAGACCGGAAAGGCAAGAAAGACCGGAAAAAACTGAAAGATCTGAGAACCCTAATGCTCATTCTGTAAACCAACCCAAACAGCAAAAACAACATCCACAGCAGAAAGTTGCTGTAGAAAAAACTGATGCTGGTTCTGATGCTGATAAAAAACCTCAGAGCAACCCTAGCAAGAAAAAATTTAAAAAGAAATATCCTCCAAAAAAAGATAAAAATGCGTAATATTTTAGGATTATTTTCCCTTATCCTTTTCTTTAGCTGCAACTCTTCCTCAGGAGGAGAAGTCACCATGAATTCCGTTGACAATAAGTGGAATAAGAAAAGTGAACAAAAATTTAATCTTGAAATTGCCGATCCGCAGAATCCTAAAAATATTATATTTGTCGTAAGAAACAACAACAATTACCCTTACAGTAATATAAGGTTTATTGTCAATTTCACCAATCTCCAGAACAAGAAAAAGGAAACCGATACATTGAACTATATATTGGCAAAACCTAACGGAGAATGGCTTGGTACAGGTTTTGGTGACACGAAGGAAACATTGTTTCAGTATAAATTAAATTACATATTCCCACAGAAAGGTAAGTATGAAATAAGTCTTCTACAGGCTATGAGAAACGACAACCTTCCAGGAATTGAAGATATTGGAGTAAAAATAGAAACCGTAACCATCAATAATGGAACAGAACAAAAAAAACACGGAAAATAGAGGGAAGACATTTCCTTTACCTCCCAAAAAAAAGAAAAATACCTCCTGGAGAAAATGGGTTTCATTTATCTGGATTGGATTTATTGCGGTAGTTTTGGGGATTTCAGGACTTTTCTTTGCCGTTTCTCAAGGTTTTCTTGGGGAAATGCCAGATGTAAAAGAACTTGAGAACCCGGATATCTTTGTCGCTTCTGAGATCATATCTTCAGACGGAGTTACTTTGGGCAAGTTTGAAAAAGAAAAAACACAGCCTATTGTTTATAAAGACCTTCCTCCTTACCTTATTTATGCTCTTCAGGCTAAAGAAGATGAGCGTTTCAAAGAGCACTCGGGGATCGACTTGTACTCTATTGCCAGAGCAGTTGCTTACGGAGGTAAGCGTGGTGGTGGATCTACCATTACTCAACAGCTTGCTAAACTTCTTTTCACTGGAAACGCTTCTCAGAATAAATTTGAAAGGGGTTTCCAGAAATTAAAAGAATGGGTTGTTGCTGTAAGTCTTGAAAAAAGATACACAAAAGAAGAGATTATCACTCTTTACTTCAATAAATTTGATTTCCTTTTCAATGCTAATGGAATAGAAATGGCCTCAAGAGTTTACTTCAACAAAAAAACTTCTGAGCTAACTCTACCTGAAGCTGCAACATTTGTGGCAATGCTTGAAAATCCAAGAAAGAACAATCCATACAGATATCCTGAAAAAGCAAAAGAAAGAAGAAATGTCGTATTGGATCAGATGCAGAAAACCGGATATATTGATGCCGCTACCTATGAAAAAGCAGCGAGTACTCCTATAGAAGTAGATTTCCACCCTATCAAAAGTATAACCGATGGATATTCTGCTTATTATAAATTCTACCTTAGAAAAGAGATCGACAAGTATCTTGAAGCGAATGAAAAAGAAACTGGCAAAAAACTTAACCTATACAAAGACGGTTTAAAAATATATGTTACTCTTGATTCTAAAATGCAGAAGTATGCAGAAGATGCTATCAAGGAACACTTAACAGATCTTCAAAAAAGATTTGATGCAGAGCAAAGAGGAAGAAAGAACAGACCTTTCTATTATCTTACTGACAAGCAGATTAATGATGTGATGCTTCAGGCAATGAAGAGAACCGGCCGATACAAATTGTTAAAAGCTGACGGTATGCCTGAGGATTCCATTATGATGGAGTTTAAAAAACCAATCAAAACTTCAAGATTTACTTGGAACGGTGAGGAAGAAGTTGAAATGTCTCCATGGGATTCTATCAGATACCACAAGCAAATTGCACAGGCAGGTTTAATGTCTATGGTTCCGGGAACCGGAGAGATCAAAGCTTGGGTAGGTGGTATAGACTGGCAACACTTCCAATATGACCACATCAAACAAGGTAAGAGACAGGTAGGATCTACCTTCAAACCTTTCGTATATGCAACTGCTATTATGAAACTGGGAATGACACCTTGTTCCACTGTTTCTAACGGAACATATGACCACAACGGATGGCATGTACCGGGAAGAGGAGGAATGATGACTTTAAAAGATGCATTGGCAAACTCTCAAAACCCCGTTGCGGCAAGACTTATTGAAATGACAGGTGTAGATGCCGTTATTCAAACTGCAAGAGACCTGGGAGTAACAGAAGATATCCCTAGAAACAATACCATCGCATTAGGTTCATCAGATATTACAATTTATGAAATGCTTGGTGCTTACAGTACTTTTGCCAACTATGGTAACTACAACAAACCGGAAATGATCTGGAGAATTGAAGATGCCAACGGAAGAGTTATCAAGGAAGTAAATGTAGAGCCTAAGGAAGTAATGAACCCAATGTATGCTTACACCATGATTGAACTGATGAAAGGTGTAGCACAATACGGAACCGCTTCCGGTGAACTTGGAAGAAGAGGAATCTCTAAAGCAGTAGAAATTGCAGCCAAAACGGGTACGACACAGAACAACTCAGACGGATGGTTTATGGGTATCACACCAAAACTGGCAACCGGAGCATGGGTTGGATGGGAAGACAGGGCAACCCACTTCTTCGGTACAGGAGAAGGTCAGGGTGCGAGAATGGCACTTCCAATCTGGGCTATCTTTATGAAGAAAGTATGGGCAGACAAAAGCTTAGGAGTAACTCCTGATGACAAGTTTGTCAAACCTTCAGACTGGAAAGACGGCTGTTCAAACCTTAAAGGATTAAGCGGCGGATACGGAGATGACGGAAGCCTTCAGACAATTGACGAGATCAAGAATCCGAGACCTTCAGATCCTTCCCCTAAAAAACCTACAGAAAAGAAAGAGGACAATATCAACGAAAATCTTCATTCTAATGATGAAGTAGATTTTAATAAATAATTTCTCTTTTAGAAATATACAAGACCTTTCAATAATTTGGAAGGTCTTTTCTTTTATAATGTATACCTTTGATGTATGAATATTGAACGTATCAGCCAACCTTTTATTAAGGAATTTCCCGGAGATTTTTCCAACAACACTATGCAGAGAAACACTCCGAAGGTTTTATTTGCCACCGTTAAACCTGCAGGTTTTGATGATCCTAAACTGATTGCCTTTAACGAAGCTCTTTCCGAAGAAATAGGACTGGGAAAATATGAAGACAAGGATCTTGACTTTCTCGTGGGAAATAACCTTCCTGAAAACGTTCAGACGTATGCAACCGCCTACGCCGGACATCAATTCGGAAACTGGGCAGGCCAGCTTGGAGATGGCCGTGCAATCCTCGCCGGGGAAATCACAAATGATTCAGGGAAGAAAACCGAAATCCAATGGAAAGGTGCCGGAGCGACTCCTTATTCCCGACATGCTGACGGAAGGGCCGTACTCAGATCTTCAGTAAGAGAGTACTTAATGAGTGAAGCAATGCATCATTTGGGAGTTCCTACAACCAAAGCTCTTAGCTTAGCTTTTACAGGAGAAAATGTGGTTCGTGATATTATGTATAGCGGAAACCCTCAGCTTGAAAAAGGAGCCGTTGTTATAAGAACCGCTGAAAGCTTTCTTCGTTTTGGGCATTTTGAGCTGATGTCTGCACAAAGAGAATACAACAGTCTACAGGAGCTTGCTGATTTTACAATTGAAAATTATTATCCGGAAATCACATCGTCCGATACTCAGAAATATAAAGACTTTTTCGAAAACATATGTACCCGCACGGCAAACCTTATGGTGGAATGGTTCAGAGTGGGCTTTGTACATGGCGTAATGAACACCGATAACATGTCCATTCTTGGTCTTACCATTGATTATGGACCCTATTCTATGATGGATGAATATGATCTGAATTTTACTCCCAATACAACAGATCTTCCAGGCAGAAGATATGCCTTTGGAAAGCAGGGACAGATTTCACAATGGAACCTTTGGCAACTTGCCAATGCTCTTCACCCATTAATTAAAGATGAAAAATTCTTAGAAGAGACTTTGAATAAATATGGCACCTATTTCTGGGAAGCTCACGATACAATGCTTTGCAGAAAATTCGGATTTGATAGTTTATTAAAAACAGACGAAGACTTTTTTACCAACTGGCAAGGCTTAATGCAGGAATTACAACTGGACTATACTTTATTTTTCAATCAGTTGGAAAAGATAACTTCAGGCACTCCTATTCAGGAGCATTTTAAAGACACGTCTTACACTGTTCTGAATGAAGAAAAAGCAGAAAAACTGAAAGACTTTATCAAAAATCACGAATCAAGACTAAGTTTAAACACAATTTCGAGGGAAGAATCATTAAATATGATGAAAAAAACGAACCCTAAATTCACACTCAGAAATTACCTTCTCTACGAATGTATTGAAGAGATCAATCTGGGTAAAACAGAAATGCTGGATAAACTAACAAAAGCGCTAAAGTCCCCTTATCAGGAGGTTTTCCCGGAGTTCTCAACCAAAAGGCCTCCTTATTACGATGGCACTGCCGGATGTTCTACGCTTTCCTGTAGTTCATAAACAAAATACACAATTAAAGACATTCCATTGAACAATTTGCATCATATTAGATATTTTCACTAATTTTAGAAAAATCTTTAACATGAAAAAAATTATACTGTCTTTAGGATTATTATTGGGAACGATCGCGCATTCCCAAACAGTTTTGCTCGATGAGGGCTTTGAAACGTACTCCAATTTCGTTACAACAGGAATCGGAAGCTGGCAGACACTTGATTTAGATGGCTTGAACACCTACACAGGCGGAGGCCCAACAGTTGGCGGAGTAACATCCAACTCTTGGACCGCTAACTGGCTTAATGCAGGTTCTCCAATGGCATTCCAAATCTTTACCCCTTCTGCTTCTAATGTTGTTAACAATCTAACGGTAATTGCTACAGATGATGAGGTAAGAAATTTCACTCCTCACGGAGGATTAAAATTCGCTGCTTCATGGGCTGGAGTTCCTACTGCATCTGTAACAGCTAATAATGATTGGCTTATTACACCTGCTGTAACACTTGGTGCCTCTTCCAACACTTTAACATTTTGGGTAAAAGCATTATCTCCTAACTTTACAGAAAGCTATAAAGTAGGAGTTTACACTGGAAGTGGTACTCCAACAGCAGCGTCCAATTTTACAATCATCACAGGAGCTACTGCAAGTACTGCCCCTTACGCAGCTTGGCAACAGGTAACACTGAATCTTGATGCCTACGCAGGACAAACTGTAAAAATCGGGTTCCAGTATATGTCATCTGATAAATATATGTTTATGTTGGATGACGTAAAAATTACTACAGCGGCTACTCTTTCTACGAATGAGGTTTCAAAAACAAAATCAGCCGTAAGTCTTTATCCAAACCCAACTAAAGGTGAGATCAACATCAAAACAGATAAAAAAGTAAAATCAACTTCTGTTGTCGATATGTCTGGAAAAACAATCAACAGCAGCAACTCCGAAAAGGCAGACATTTCGTCTTTACCAAAAGGAACCTATCTTCTGAAAGTAGACTTCTCCGACGGAACATCTACAACGGAAAAAGTAATCAAGCAATAACACCTGTTATATAATCTTCATAAAAACCACCAGCTTTGGTGGTTTTTTATTTTACTTTTGCAAAAAATTCCAAACGTGTCTTTTATCAAAACTAAATTTATCAATTTCTTAAGGTTGGTTTTTCCTTCATCTTATACAGAATTGGCAGTCTTTATGTTCTTCATCATCTGCTATGGGATATTAGGATCTTATATAGCCATACACTATAGGATCATATTCGACAGTAGAATTCCCTGGGATGCTTACTTCAGTTTTGATAACAAATCGATCCTGATGACTGGAGGAAGTTTTGAAAGACATCCTCTATCCTATTACTTTTTCAACTGGATCAGAGAATTTTCATTATTTGTTTCGGGAGGAAAAATGGATGCCAACTTTAGGTTAACACTTGCATGGCTAAGTAACATTGTCATCACGCTCAATATCCTTCAGATTTTTAAATATCTGAAAAATATTATCAGGCTACCTTTAAAACTCAGCCTTTTGATTATTTTGTTTTTCGGACTGTTTTCAACCAACATTATTCTCTCATTTACTCCGGAAAATTTCACATACACTCTTTTCCTACTTAGCCTTTATAATCATTATGCTGCTATAAAACTTAGAGAAGAAAAGAAAACACCTTCCCTTGCTTTATCTCTTGCAGCGGTAAGCATTGGAGGACTTACTATTACCAATTTCATTAAGGTTTTTATCCCTGTACTCTTTGAAAAAGATCTTTTTAAAAGCTGGAAAAAACTAGCAAATGCGGCATTAAGGGTGATAGTAGCGACTATCTGTTTTGTTCTTCTTTATTTGAACAGAATTGATTTCAAATACCAAAATATATTCTCCAAAACCAATCAACAGTATGAAAAGTTTTCTAATGTAGAATCTATGCCTACTTGGGATATGATCACTTCTTTCTTTTTTGGAGGGAACATTCTTTTCCCGGGATTTGTTATTTCCGATAAACACAATATGAAAGGTTTTGATTTCAAAGGATTGTATATGGTTCTTTATTCATCAGCCTTTCCCTACATTTTTGTAGGGGCACTCCTACTCCTTATAAGTTGGAGTTATCTTAAAAATTTTAAAAACAAATGGGTACAGGTCATCATGATTTCATTTTTCATTGATGTGATCATTCATTGCGTTATGAGATTCGGGCTTCACACTTCATACATTTATGGAGGACACTTTGTTTTTGTTTACCCTATCATGATCGGATGGCTTTTTTACGCTTACAGATCATCTCCTAAAATTCTATTTGTTTTAACATTATCCTTCGTGTTACTGTCATTTTATCTGCTTTGCAATAATGTATTCCGGATGTCAGAATTCTTCTGGTTTTTGGAAACCTATTACCAATAAAAAAAGCGGAGAAATTTCTCCGCTTTTTCTTTATTTTATTTAAAGTCTTCCTATTACTTAGCTTCTGCACAGAAAATTCTATATTGTACCGTAGTTGCAGATTTGAAGTATTCTCTGATCTTTGCAATATCGCTTGCCGCACTTTGCTTGGTAAAATAACTTCCAGCCAAAATCTTATAATTTGGTCGTAAAGAAGCATCTGTTTCTACCTTTAGATTAGGAAATCTTTTTCGGAAATATGACTTCACTTCGTTGGCCTCCTCGTTACTTTTTACTGTTGTAATTTGAATTTTAAATCCTAAAATTCTTGGATTTTTTTTACAAATTTCAGCATTCGTAAGCTCTCTGTTGGGAACATAGATTTTGTTCGGTTTTGTAGTCGTTCCTGTAGAAATTCCACTATCAATACTACTGATATCTTTAGAAGAATTATTCGTAGCAACTTTAGAACACTTGCCTTCAATTCCTTCCAAAGCAGCATTTATTTTGGAATCCATAGTCATGACAAGCTCTGTCCCTGAAAGAGTATCCTTTTTAACAACCTGCTGTGCATCAATACTATAAAAAGCAAATAATGATAATATCGAAAATATTTTAATCAAATTTCTCATTTAAACTTGTTTGCGCAAATTTATACAAATTAAAAAACTATACCAAACTAGTTATTTAGAATCAATACAAATTAAACGTAAATGATATTTTCCCTTTTCGATATACCGTTAAATTCCTGTTAAAAATATTATTTTTGCGGAATTGATTGAATGTTCAATAATTTACTAACATAAGATAATTTAAATGATTAGTTGGAGAAAGCATTATAAAAAAACGTTGATCGCAATAGGCTTATTGCTATCAACCAGTGCTTCATTTTACGGGCAAGACGGCGATCCTAAAAACGGAGAGAAACTTTTCAAAGCGAATTGTACTGCATGTCACGCGCTGGACAAACAAGTTGTCGGACCTCCATTAAAAGGGGTTGTAGAACGAGTAAAGACAGAAGGTGGTGTAGACAAAGATTGGCTTCACAAGTGGATCAAAGACAATAAAGCTCTTAGGGCTTCTGGGGACAAATACGCCAATGAGATTTTTGAAAAGTTTAATAAGACTGAAATGCAGGTCTTTCCAAATCTTACAGATAAGGATATAGACGACATTTTAGCTTTCACTACTAATCCTCCGGCTCCGGAAGAGAAAAAACCGGAAGCGACTCCTGCAACTGACGCAGCTGCGGCAGCTCCTGCAGACAAAACTACTACAAACGTTGTAATCATTTCACTTTTAGCGATCGCAGGTTTATTAGTTTGGATCTTAATTAAACTAAGACAATTAGTAACATTAGGCCAATCTGAAGAGCTGGCAGGTCTTAACGAGACCAGAGTTCGTTCGTTTAGCGAAATGTATGAGAAGTTCCACTATGTAGGTAAAGCTTTACTAGCTATCTTAGCTATTCTGGCAGCTTACGGAGTATGGAACTGGTTAATGTGGATTGGTGTTTACAAAGGGTATAAGCCTGAGCAGCCTATCTACTTCTCTCACAAAATCCACGCTGGAGAACAGAAAATTGACTGTCAGTTATGTCACTCTAGTGCTAAATACGGAAAGGTATCTGAAATTCCTTCTATGAACGTTTGTATGAACTGTCACAGAACTATTTCTGAATACAACAAAGATCACTACATGGAGCCAGGAAAAGACAAGGCATTCTATGACGGAGAAATCCAGAAGATCTACGCAGCAACAGGTTGGGATCCTGCTAAACAACAGTACACAGGAAAAACACAACCGGTTGAATGGACAAGAATCCACAACATGCCAGACTTCGTTTACTTCAATCACTCTCAGCACGTAATTGCTGGTGAACAAGCGATCATCAATTCTTTCAACAAAAAGAATCCTAACAACAAAATTGATGTTGTATGTAAAGCTTGCCACGGAAAAATTGATACAATGAACGTTGTTCAAATGGCTAATGACTTTACGATGGGATGGTGTATCGAGTGTCACAGAACGACTGAGATCGATATGAACAACGGTTATAATAAAGAGTACTTCAAAAATCTACACGACAAGTTGAAAAAACAATATCCACAAGATGGAGGTAAGATCACTGTAGATGCAATTGGAGGTCTTGAGTGTGGTAAATGTCATTATTAATAACTAAAAAATTAGAAGTATAAATGGCTTCAAACAAAATACAATTCAGAAGTATTCATGAACTTAAAGACCCAGCTTTAAATGGAAAGCTGGCTCTTAAAGAGTTCCAGGAAGAAATTCCGGTAGAAGATTTCCTTGGAGATGCTGAACAGAATGGTTCCAGTACTTCAAGAAGAGATTTCTTAAAATTACTAGGATTCTCTACAGCAGCGGTAACTCTTGCTGCTTGTGAAGCTCCGGTAATTAAAACGATTCCTTATGTGGTAAAGCCACACGATATTATTCCAGGAGTTCCTAATTATTACGCTTCAACATATTTTGATGGTTTCGATTTCGCTAGCGTTTTAGTAAAAACCCGTGAAGGTAGACCAATCAAAATTGATCCAAACCCAGTTGCAGGTGATTTAGGAAAAACAAATGCAAGAGCTCAGGCAAGTGTACTTTCTCTTTATGATAATGATAAAGTAAAACAGCCGAAACTAGACGGAAAAGATGAGACTTTCGATAAAGTAGACAGTTTCGTTCTTAAAGGTCTTGAAGAAGCTAAAGCGTCAGGCAAAAAGATTGTTCTTTTATCACACTCTTTTGCTTCACCAACTTTCAAAAAGTTATTTGCAGAATTCAAAGCTAAATATCCTACAGCAGAATTAGTAACTTATGATGCTTTCCCTTACTCTGCGTCTCTAGATGCAGCTCAGGAAGTATTCGGACAAAGAGCATTACCAGTATATGACCTTAAAGGTTCTGAGTTGGTAGTTGCTTTCCAGGCTGATTTCTTAGGAGACTATAATGCATCAAGCTTAGAAACTTCTTACGCAGCAGCAAGAAAGCCAGGTTCAAACATGTTGAGACACATCCAAGTGGAATCTAACATGTCATTAACTGGTGCCAATGCTGACTCAAGATACAGATTAAAGCCAAGTGCAGTAAACAAAACTTTAGTTGAAGTTTACAACGCAATCGTAGGTGGTGGTACTACTGATAAAACTGCTACTGAAATTGCTAACGAACTTAGAGCAAAAGGAAGCAAAGCTGTTGTTTTAGCTGACGGTTCTAAAGGAGCACAGGTTTTAGCACACTTAATCAACCAAAAATTAAATTCAGTTGCTTTCACAGGTAAAGCTAATTTCTTAAAAGAATTTGATAAAGCAAGATACCAGGAATTCTTAGGATGGGTAAACGCAGGTCAGGTTGGAGTATTAATTACCAACAACGTAGACCCTATCTACTCTCATCCAAAAGGAGAAGATTTCAAAAAATCTTTAACTAAAGTTCCTTATGTAGTTGCTGTAGCAGATAAGAAAAATGAAATGTACAAAGCAGCGAAAGCTGTAATTCCGGTAGCTAACTGGCTAGAGTCTTGGGGAGATATCGAACCACAGACTGGAGTATATTCATTAATGCAGCCTACGATCCAAAAGATCTACAAATCAAGACAGATTGAAGAGTCTCTATTGGTTTGGAAAAACGGTAAAAATAATGCTGCTAACAATTACTATGATTATTTAAAATCTAGTGCAGGGTCTATCTTAGGAGCAACTTCTTTCAACAAAGCATTATACAATGGTATCAATACTTCTAATAATGCAACAACATTGGCTTATGCAGGAGGAAATGCTGCTCAGGCAATTGCTGAATTAGGAAACTTCAAAGCTTCAGAATTAGAATTGGTATTATATACTAAGACTTCTATGGGAGACGGTACTCAGGCAAACAACCCTTGGTTGCAGGAATTACCAGATCCGTTAACAAGAATGTCTTGGGATAACTACTTAACAATTTCTCCTAAAGATGCAGAGAAATTTGCAATTGACAACGATCTTAACGCGAGAATGCAGTTGGATGGTTCTATTGTAAACCTTACTGTAAATGGAGTAACAATAAAAGATGTTCCTGTATTTATTCAACCAGGTCAGGCAGAAGGATCTGTAGGTCTTGCTCTTGGTTATGGTAAGAAGAATTCTGGAGCAACTGCTGATACAGGAGTAAATGCTTATCCTTTATTTGACGGTTCTAACCTTGTTGTTTCAGGTGCTAAAATCGAAAAAACAGGAGAAGATCACGAATTCGCAGGGATCCAGCTTCAAAATACATTGATGGGTCGTTACGAAATCGCTAAGGAAGTTCCTTTGGCTGATTTCATTGGAGTAGCTTTCGATGATGAGCACAAAGGATGGAACAAGCCTTTGGAATACCACACAATCAGTGGAGCTCTTCCAGCAAGAAAAATTGACCTTTGGGATGCATTTGATGATACAGATGGACCTCACTTCAACTTATCTATCGACTTGAACTCTTGTACAGGTTGTGGTGCTTGTGTAATTGCTTGCCAGGCTGAAAACAACGTTCCTGTAGTAGGTAAAGAAGAGGTAAGAATGTCTAGAGATATGTATTGGTTAAGAATTGACCGTTACTACTCTTCAACTCAAAAAGTAGAAGTTTACGAAGGATTAAAAGAAGGAATGGCTGTTCCTGAATTGTACGGAACTGCATTCGGTGGTGAAGGAGCATTAAACAATCCTGCTGAGAATCCAGATGTAATCTTCCAGCCTGTAATGTGTCAGCACTGTAACCACGCTCCTTGTGAAACTGTATGTCCTGTAGCGGCTACTTCACACGGTAAGCAAGGTCAAAACCATATGGCTTACAACAGATGTATCGGTACCAGATATTGTGCAAACAACTGTCCGTACAAAGTAAGACGTTTCAACTGGTTTACTTATAACCTAAACGACAAGTTCGATTTCAACATGAACAACGATTTAGGAAGAATGGTACTTAACCCAGACGTAGTTGTAAGAACTAGAGGGGTAATGGAGAAATGTTCAATGTGTATCCAAGAAACTCAGGCTACTATTTTAGCAGCTAAGAGAGACAACAGAAAAGTAACAGACGCTGAGTTCAAAAACTCTTGTGCTTGTGCTGCTGCTTGTTCTACTGGAGCAATGACGTTCGGAGACATGAATGATAAAGAATCTGAAGTGAGAGAATTATATTCTAGCAACAGAAGATATTATTTACTAGAGGAGATCGGAACAAAACCAAACGTGTTCTATCACACTAAAGTAAGAAACAGAGTAGAAAAATAAAGTTTAAATAATAAATAGGTAAAAAATGTCAGGACATTACGAAGCTCCGATAAGGGAACCTCTAATTATTGGTCACAAAACTTATCACGATATCACAGAAGATATTGCACGACCTATCGAAGAAAGAGCAGGTAAATTATGGTGGATCTCATTATATGCTGCACTAGTTCTATTCCTCTATGGATTCGGCTGTATCGCTTACACTATCGGAACAGGTATTGGAGCATGGGGGCTTAACAGAACTATTAACTGGGGTTGGGATATTACCAACTTCGTATGGTGGGTAGGTATCGGTCACGCCGGGACCCTAATCTCAGCAGTATTATTATTATTTAGACAGAGATGGAGAATGTCTGTAAACAGATCTGCAGAGGCGATGACGATCTTTGCGGTTGTACAGGCAGCAATCTTCCCTGTAATTCACATGGGTAGAGTTTGGGTTGGATACTGGGTATTCCCTTTACCAAACCAATTCGGTTCTCTTTGGGGGAACTTCAACTCTCCTCTACTTTGGGACGTATTTGCGATCTCTACGTATTTCTCGGTATCAACTGTATTCTGGTTCATGGGACTAATCCCTGACTTTGCAATGATCAGAGATAGAGCTAAAACTCCTTGGACTAAGAAAATTTATACATTCCTAGCATTCGGTTGGGGTGGTAAAGCAAAACACTGGCAAAGATTCGAAGAACTTTCTTTGGTTCTTGCAGGGTTAGCAACTCCACTTGTATTCTCAGTACACACAACCGTATCTTTTGACTTCGCGACTTCAGTAATTAAAGGATGGCACTCTACGATCTATCCTCCTTACTTCGTTGCTGGGGCGATCTTCTCAGGATTTGCAATGGTACAAACACTATTGTTAGTAGCTAGAAAAGTTTGTCACTTAGAAGAATACATCACTATGTATCATATCGAAATTATGAACATCGTAATCGTTCTTACAGGTGGTATGGTAACGGTAGCTTATGCAACTGAATATTTCATCGGATGGTACTCAGGATCTAGATTTGAAGATTTCACATATCTTTCTCCAGGTGCTGCTGTAGGACCTTACTGGTGGGCATTCTGGTCATTGATCATCTGTAACCTTGTAGTTCCTGCTTCATTCTGGTTCAAAAGACTTAGAACGAACATTATCTGGACATTCATTGTTGCATTAATCATCAACATCGGTATGTGGTTTGAGCGTTTTGATATCATCGTTATCAACCTTTCTAGAGACTACTTACCAGGATCTTGGACAATGTTTAAGCCAACGATCATTGATGTGGGTGTATACTTAGGAACTATCGGATTCTTCTCTGTATTATTCTTATTATACGCAAGAACGTTCCCTGTAATTGCACAGGCTGAATTAAAATCGATTTTGAAAATCTCAGGTGAAACTTATAAAGCAAAAGAAGGAGATGAGCACCACTAAAATTGTATACGGACTTTATGCTGACGACGACGATTTAATGAACGGCGTTAAAGCATTCAACGATAAAGGAATCGCAATAAACGAGGTTTACACTCCGTTTCCGGTTCACGGACTAGATAAGGCTTTAGGATTAAAGAAAACTAGAATTTCTGATGCTGCTTTTCTATACGCTCTTTATGGTGTTACTATCGGTGCTACTTTAACCTGGTATGTAATGAACCACGACTGGCCTCAGAATATCGGTGGTAAACCAGCTTTCGACTGGGCACACAATATGCCGGCATTCGTAGTTCCTATGTTCGAATTGATGGTATTCTGCGCAGCTCACATGATGTCTTTAACTTTCTTGGTTAGAAACAAAATGTATCCAGGAGCTCCAGCTCAGAATCCGGATCCAAGAACTACTGATGATAAATTCATGATGGAGTTTGTAACTGAAGATGTAGAATCTGTAAAACAGTTGCTTATTGAAACTGGAGTTGAAGAAATAACTGTTAAAGACGCTTAAAATGAAAAAGAATGTATTAAAAATTACAGCAGTTTTAGGTTTAACAACAGTTTTACTTAACTCTTGCGGACCAAAAGAAAATACTCCGTTGGTATATTTCCCGGACATGTATTTTCCGGTAGCTTATGATCCATTGATGAAAGCTCAGGACGCTTATTCAGATCATGAAAATGAAATTCCTGCTTTCGTTAAAAATAATGGAGCAACAGGTCTTTCTCCTGTAGAAGGATCCGTTCCTCAAAATAAAGATGGAGTTTTTGAAGAAAGCTTATTACCTAAGAATGTTGACCAGTACAACGCAGGGTATGATGCTTCTAAAAAACTGACAGTATCTCCTCTAAACCCAGCTAACGCAGCTAAGGATATTGAAAGAGGAAAAATATTGTTTGATCACACTTGTGCGGCATGCCACGGAACAGGAGGTGATGGACAAGGACCTATTGTACAAAGTGGAGCATTCTCAGGAGTGCCAAACTATGCTGACAGAGAAATTACTGTAGGATCTGTTCATTATGTATTAACAAACGGTAGAAACGCGATGGGATCTTATGCAGGACAACTAAACGCTGGAGACAGATGGAGAGTTGCAATGTATGTGATGAGCGCTTTCAAAAAAGGAGCAGCAGCACCAGCGGCAGCAGCGACTACTGAAGCAAAACCTGAAACTACTACTGAAACTAAAAAATAAGAAAAGAAATGTATAGTTTTTCACCAAAATTAAAATCAACTTCTTTAATACTTCTTGTTGCAGGTTTAGTACTATTTGGTATTGGTTTCTTTATGAACAAAGGAATCTCTACTGAGAAGATTAACCAAATGATGGAAGCTGTTCATGCTTCCGGTCATAATGCACCTACTCACTCAAGTGAAATGGTAGGGCCTCAAGATCATGCTGCTCACCTAGAGCACGCTACTCTACAGATCCACAACCAGCCTTTAGCGGCAATACATTTTGTAGCTGTATTTTTCTTCGGAGTAAGTTGTGCTGTATTATTCTTCTATTGTATTCAACACGCTGCACATGCAGGTTGGCCAATCATTATTACAAGAGTAATGGAAGCTATCGCTTCTTATATTCCATACGGAGGAGCTATTTTGATCATCTTAATGCTTTTAAATATCTTCCACCAAGGACACCTTTTCCACTGGATGGATCCGGATTTAACAGATCCTAACTCTGCTCATTTCGATGTGATCTTATTCGAAAAGAAAAGATTCCTGAATATTCCTTTCTATGCAATCAGAACGTTCATCTATGTACTAGGTGCTTCTTTCTTCGCTTGGAAACTGAAAGCTCAGTCTAAAAAAGTAGACGAAACAAAATCTAAAGTAGAATACCAATTCCTTTACAGATGGGCAGTAGGATATATTGCTTTCTTCGGATTTGCTTCTGCAGCTTGGGCTTGGGACTGGTTGATGTCTATTGACCCTCACTGGTACTCTACAATGTATATCTGGTATTCAATGGTTAGCTGTCTTTCAAGTGGTATTGCTGTAATCATCTTACTAAGTGTATACCTTAAGAAAAACGGATTCCTTCCTCAGTTCAATGACAACCACTTACACGATTTAGGAGTTTTCCTTTTCGCTACAAGTATGCTTTGGACATATACATGGTTCGCTCAGTTCATGCTTTATTGGTATGCGAACGTTCCGGAAGAGGTTAACTACTTCTTTGGAAGATTCCAACACTATGGTACAACGTTCTTACCAATGTTGATCGTAAACTTCTTATTACCTTTATTGGTATTAGTAAGTAGCAGCATCAAGAGAAACTACAAAGTTGTTACAACAATGGCTGTAGTAGTTATCTTAGGACACATCTTGGATTATTTCAACATGGTAATGCCTGGAACGGTAGGACCTTACTGGAACACTCCGGAGGTATTCATCCTAATCTTGGGAGCTTTATTATTCGTTATCGGATTATTTATGTTCACTGTACTTTCAGCTCTGTCTAAACTGAAGTTGATCCCTACAGGAAACCCATTCTTACACGAATCTGAAATTTATGAGTATCCTTTCTAAGGACTTATAACAGAAATAAACAAAAAAGACCAATCCTATGATTGGTCTTTTTTTTATGAGTGTATTTCAAACAATACAATGTATGTGGAAAAGAAATATCCCCTGAAAAGAAGAACCCTTCAGGGGATATTTTATATCATTAATAAAAGTATGAATACTTTATCGGACAAATTTTACCGTTCGGTGTTCAGCCTGTAAATAAACCAATTCTTTGTTTCTTAGGCTTTCATTTAAATGTTCAATCATACTTTCCGGAGTAAGATAGTTCTGGAAGTATTGCAATACGTTTGCTCTCATCCGGCTTACTTCAGATTCAGGAGTTTCAAAAAGATTGCTTAATATAGAATCCAAATGTTGTAAGTCATCAAAAATAATGGCATTCTCCCCATCTGTAAGATTAGGATACATTACTTCTGCATATTCTTTTTGAATCAGTGGAATTGTACCTACCGACATTGCTTCAATCACGTTATGACACAAGGGCATCACAACGCCAGGGCAGCAAAAGTAAAAATTGAAATGAGACAAGGTTTCTCTCACATCTTCCATCGGAAGTTCAAAGTTCTCTTTAATAGCAAAAGCATATTTTCCTTTTAAACTTTCCTCTTCTATTGCTTTCAACATCTCAGATTTTCCGGGAATAGCAACAAAATCGGACTTACTTTTAAAATAGCTGAGAAGCTCTGTTCGGGGAACCACAGAAAATTCAGTCCTCTTGATTTCAAGATAGGCTTGAGAGTCAAAATTACCATAGCAGAAAAGTGAGTTTATTCTTTTTTTATAGATGTCAACCGGACGGTTCCAAATTCCATAATGATACATCAAAGGATGAAAGCTCATGGGGATATGAAACGTATTTCCCTTTTGGTTGCCGTTCTCAAAGTAAGCAGAGAAATAATCCGGGCTGAACATTTCATCTTTTAGCTCAATGTAGTTTTCAGGTTTATATTTTTTATTGACAATTAAGAAATTATCTTCCCGAACGATCATTCCGAGATATCTTTCTTTATTGCGGATATTTCTAAAAGTGGCAAAATCCATCGGATAATAAACGTTGTATCCGGAAAGTTTGTAGAATTTAAGCAATAGGTAGAAAAACCGATGATAAATGGTATGATGCTTTATACTAACCAATACTGCTTTGGGAGTTTGTTCGGGTTTGTTCTTTTTGATTTCCTCAAAAGCCACGATGTCTTTGACGAGACGGTTTACCTGCCCCAGTTTTTTCTTAATCATAGTGTCTATTTGAAACAAAAATAATATTTTATTTTATTAAACAATTCAATCAATCTTACAATTGAGCCTTTGAATCCATATGAGGAAAGAATAGTTTACAATTTCTTAAAAATGGATTTTTCATATTTCTCTCTTTCGCCCTCCGGAATTTCTACATTCTGCTGTTGGGTAGCTTCATTCACCAATCTTCCGACAACGGGTGTTTTTTCCTGAGCATTCTCCAGATACCACATATATTCCAAGTCAACATGCCCTATATCTATAGCCCAGATATTTTCTTTGGCTAAATCAAAAGACATTATCGTAGCGGTTGGCCCCAAAGCAAGAAGAACCAGCTTATCTCTTCCATGAAGTTTGATCTCCGAAAGAATTTCATGATATATTGCAAAAGCATCTTTCGCCGGGCAAAGAATTCTCTGTAAAGAGGTAACACCATCAAAAAGGTCATTCCCTACTCCCAATCTTGAATACTCTCCTTCTACAATTAGCACATCCTGATTTTCCCAAATTCCCTTTAATTTTTTAAGAATATGGGGAATATGTTTTTTCGATTCATAGTCTAAATAAAAACGGGTAATAAAAGCATTAGAATATTTCTTCTGAGGATTCAGATAATGAGAAATCTGCACTCCAATAGTATTGATGAAATTGAGCCACCAAAATTTCACCCGCCAATTAAGATTATTCTTTAAAGAAAATGTTTCAGGAATTGCAACGAGGTGATTAGGTAAATTTGATGTCAAGACCTGACGAAGCCGGACAGTCATTTCTTCACTCCCATTTTGGAAACCAATACCTGCAGTATTCAGAACCAGTCGAAACTCTCCGTCTCCAAATCTGCTTATATTCTTTTTATGAATCGTAATATCATCAATAGTTTCCGCCAGTGAATCTACTTTATAGAATGGGAAATTCTTTCTCAACTTTCTAGTGCTGAAAAAAAAACGGTAGTAATGGTATCTCTTTTTTAAACTATTCATTAAAATCCAAAAAATTAAGGAAAACAAAAAACTTGGTAGCCTTTTGTGTATGTTATATGTAGATAAAAGTACAATATTTTTCTAATTAAGTAAAGTTGAAACAATCATCAATAGCTGATTCTTAATAATTTGTTCATTGAGAGAATTACAACTCCCCAAAAGCACTTTCTAAAGATTTGTAACAAAATAAAATTATAAAAGACTGATTGTTAAATGATCAGAATCTTATTATACAATGATGTAGCAAAGTCTTTTCAGGGAATATTCCTGTTCTTCTCATCATCATATTTAAATTCTGTGATAATATCAATCAAAACAAAATACTGCTATGAAAAGAACGTATCTGCTATACCTTGTATTCTGTCTGATTTCAATCTTCTCGAATGCACAGACCATTACTTTCGTTTCTGAAAAGACAAATAAGCCACTGCCAAAAGTTTCAGTGTTCGGTAAAGATGGAAATATACTTGCCTTCTCTGATATTGACGGAAAAATTGAGAAAAAAGCACTATCGCCTTCTCAGGAGAAATTCCAGATTGTATACAATAATTTTCCGGTAGCCAATCTTTCCTACTCAGATATCGATAAAGAAGTCGTTACTATCAATGATCAGTTTAAAGAAATAGAAACGGTAGTTATTAAGAACACCAAACCTGCCAAGTATATTCATATAAAAGGAAACTTTAATGCCTATGTAACGATGAATAACAGACTGAACAGCTATACCGATGGAGTAATCACCTATGTTTTTGACAATAAAACAAAAAAACTGAAAAGCACCAATATTGAGCAATACAGGATCTTTTATCTCGCAGATGCACAAAATGAGAAGAAAAAAGTATCATCATGGGATACCAGCAGCTCGTTAAAGCTTCCTACCCTTAAATATGTTGGCAATCCAGAAGAATATAAAACAAAAAGAAACATCATAAAAGAATTAAAAGGAGACCAGAAAGACCAGATTGAAGTCACAGATGCTGTTCTTCAGCAAAAAGAGCTTTCGTTATTTGGATTCAGGCTTTTCGATATTAAAACAATTCTAAATATGTCTTTTGAAAAAAATTCAGAGAAAAGTCTGAAAAATTTTCTGGAATATAATGAGGTCATGTACGTAAAACTTAAACACAAAAGCGAACCCGAATACAACCAGATTATTTCATACAATAATTTTTACCCAACAGAACTTAGCTTCAGCAATGATAAAGAGACTGAAAAAGTAAAATTCGACAGAGATTACAGTAATTACCAAACCCAATTCTGGAAAGATCCTTCATTTCCCAATATGCAGACCATATTCAGCAGCTTTTTCAAGGATGATCTGAAAGAAAAACAAAACAAAAAATAAAATCTACTATTAATAAAGGTTTTACTAAATTTGCAACAAACCCAATAAAAATGAAAAAGTTTTCTTTTCTACTTGTTTTCAGTCTGTTGCTTTTTACAGCATGTAAGAAAGATCATGTAGATGCTACGAATACTAAAACGCTGCAGTCGAGTATCAATGATATGACTTCCAGCTTACCTACCATTAAGCAGATTAAGTTTAATGAAGCTCTTTACATCCTTAAGACATTTGGGGTAGAAGCCGACGGTGATGTGAATGAGCTAAAAGCTTTGGGACAGCTGATCAACGGAAAAAAAGTTCCTGAAATCATGACCCTTGCTGATGAAGTAGCACAAAAGAATGGAATAGAATGGGCAAGTACTGCCCCACCTTCACTTGGAGAAATGAATATCTTCGGTGATGATAAAGCTAAAGAAAGTGATCCAAATGATGTAAAAGCAGGATCCCTTAGCATTGTAGCTACACCAACCGGTGATGACGGAACGGGAGCGCCAACAGCAATCCAGATTGTTCCAAGGCTTGTAGATACGTCAGGAAAGCCGGTAGCATTTACAGGCGCTGGTCTTGAAGCTACTTTAGAGGTTTTCAGCAACGGAGTACGTCTTGCTACAGCCAAAAACCTAATGCAGGATAATAATTTTAAAGGATTCAACTTAAAGTTCTCCTCTATTCCTGCTGCAAAAGTAGTAGATAACAAAATCGATATTACTGTTTCTGTAAAAACGACTGCAAAGACATTCAAAATGTCAAAAATCGGGCTGGATGTCAACGCAGCAGCTCTGAAAGTTCCTGCAATTCCTAAAACAGATACAACTGCAGTAGAACAGCAACCAAGTGCTGTTATAGATCCAAACAATCCTACAGCAACACCTACAACTACAGAACCCGGTACAGCGGCACCAGCAATACCGGCGGCACCTAAACAACCCGTTGCAGATCCTAAGAATACGGTGAGCAAATTTTTGAACAGTGTAAGCTCTCAAAATCTAAAAGCAGCCTACGAAGTATCCAACAACCCAAGCTGGGGAAGCTACGAGTCTTTCTCTAATCCAAATTCAGGATTTGGATCGGTGAAGAATGTAAGTGTAAAAAATATTACCACCAATGCTACCAATCCTAACGGAGCAAGTGTAAATGCTACTTATGATGTAACTGATAAAACAGGAAAAACAACTTCTTTAAAGGTAACATTCGGGCTTAAAAATGTAAACGGAGACTGGAAAATTTCCAGCTATAAAATAAATCCATAAATGGCTTCAACAGAACTGATCAAAAGACTAGAAGAAACAATTGAAAATATTCCTGATTTCCCGATTCCCGGAATACAGTTTAAGGATATTTCACCCATCTTTTTAAATCCAAAACTTTATGAAGATGTAATTGCAGAGCTTGTAGCATTCAGTAAAGGTAAAATAGATGCAGTATGCGGGATCGAAAGCCGCGGTTATCTTTTCGGAATTGCTATTGCCGTAGCTTTGGAAGTTCCGTTTATCCTGATCAGAAAAGCAGGAAAACTTCCTCCACCAGTAGTTTCAGAAAGCTATGATCTTGAATATGGAAGTGCCGTAATTGAAACCCGAGAAGGGCAAATAAAACCGGGGCAAAGAATCCTGATTCATGATGATCTTTTAGCAACAGGAGGAACAACAGAAGCTGCTGCAAAACTTGTAGAAAAGCAAGGCGCAACTGTTTCTCAATTCAGTTTCCTGATCGGCTTAAAAGGATTGAACGGAGATGAAAAACTGAAAAAATACAACGCAGAAGTTTATCATATTCTGGAATATTAAAAAAGTAAACACCATACATTTTCGGCTCTGTTCAGTAAGACAATACCTGCAAAAAGTGCAGTTTTAAAAATGTCAGATTGAACAGGGCCGAAGCTTTTTTACAACAAACAACAACAAATTCTCAACATTTACATAATAATACCAATAAAGTATTTTGTAAATCATTCAGAAACAATTAAATTTGCATTTCAATTTTTAAAAACTTATGGCAAAATTGGGAAAGAGTGCTCAGAACGAGCAAGAAGGTAAAGAAACGGTTGAGTTCTTTAAAGACCTTGACAGAGAGGCTTTAAACACTGAAAGATTCATTGAAAAATATTCAAAACCTCTAGGTCTTGTATTTGGTGTTTTACTTTTAGGAGTTTTAGGATTCTTTGCTTACAAGCAGTTTGTAATTGCACCTCAAAATACGGAAGCTGTGAAAAGTTTCCTTGCTGCTCAGAAAAACCTTGCTGAAGGTAAAGATAAAGAAGCATTAGGCGGAAAATCTGCAGCTAATCCTGGTTTCATCGGTACAGCTAACGAATATTCTTCTACTGAGATTGGTAAACTTTCTGCTTACAATGCAGGTTTATTGAAGTTCAAAGAAGGGAAATTTCAGGAAGCTTACGATTTATTAGATAAATTTTCTTCTAAAAACAAGACTTTAATGGCAATGAAATATGGTGCTATGGCAGATGCAAAGTCAGGACTTAACAAGAATGACGAAGCTTTATCTCTACTAGACCAGGCTTCTACAGCATCTGATGATCCTTATACAGCTTACTATTTCACAAGAAAAGCAGGTCTTGTTGCTTTAGGATTAAACAAAAAAGCAGAAGCTAAAAAATACTTCTCTTCAATTGACGAGAAATATCAGGATTATGACAACGGAATGTCTGATTCTTACATTGAAATGACTAAATATTATTAAAAAATGGCAACAGTTAATCTTTCCGATTACAAGCCACTTCATATAACCAATGCCGAAGATTTTTCTATCGGCATTGTTTTTTCTGAGTGGAATGATTTTGTAACGTACAATCTTCGTGATGCAGCTTTGGAAATTCTTGAAAAAGAAGGAGTAAAGCCTGAAAACATTAAACTTTTTCCTGTTCCGGGAGCTTTTGAATTGAACTATGCAAGCATGCAGCTTTGCAAAGAGAGAAAATATGACGCTGTGATTGCTATCGGATGTGTAATCCGTGGAGAAACACCTCATTTTGACTATGTTTGTTCTGCTGTAGCACAGGGAATCAAAGACTGTAATATTATGACCGATACGCCAACTATCTTCTGTGTTTTAACAGATGATACTAAAGAGCAGTCTATCGCAAGAAGCGGTGGAAATCTTGGAAACAAGGGTGTTGAAGCAGCGGTTACAGCTTTAAGAATGATTGATTTTAAAAAGAATTTATCTGATAAGAAAGGAAACATCGGATTCGGTCACTCCTAAATTTTTATCAATTTTAATTATATAAAAAGGTTGTCTCACTTCTGGGGCAACCTTTTTCTAATCAATGCTTAGATTATACTCTAAATAAATATAAAGAAAACCAAAATTCCAAGTTGTGAACTTCTGATCACTCTTAAAGATTCATAAAATTTCATTAACACACCTGATGTTTTTACTTTTTCCCGCTAAAAGTTGTACACAACAACTATCTTTGTGAAAACTAATATAGACAGTAAATACATGTTTTTAAGAAAAATAAAACCGTTCCTATACTTAGGAGTTTTCTATCTTATTATATCGTTGATAATAAGAACAGTATTCTTTTTTCATCCTATTACTACCGCTAGTTTTGGATTTTTCGAAGTCATAAAAGTCTTGCTGGTAGGACTTGTGAATGATATTTTTGTGTTCATTCTGGCCAGTTCCATCCTTGCCCTTTACTTTCTGTTCCTTTCCAATTCAAAATATAAAAAACCATACGGATATATTATTTTCGGAGCCCTGGTGCTGTTTTTTCTGTACATCTGGTTGATTCCCAATAATATTTTCAAGCAATACGGAGGTTCTGTTACAGAAGTTGCCCTAGTTTTTGTGGGAATGAAAACACTATTCTTTGGGTTGATGCTTTTTCTTCCTACCCAGAGAATTAAAATTCGAAACAGTCTCTATTTCATCACATTACAACTCTACGTTCTGGTTATTATTTTCAATGGAGTAAGTGAATATTTCTTTTATAATGAATTTGGAGTACGTTATAATTTCATTGCCGTAGATTACCTGATCTATACCAATGAAGTAATCGGAAATATCATGGAAAGCTATCCGGTTATTCCTCTATTCTCCGGTATCATGATTGTCACTCTTACCATCACATGGTTTATTTATAAAAAAACAAAAGACGAATTGCTGGAGTTACCGGACTTTAAACAAAAAATAGTATTACTGGTATCGTTTATCATTCTTTGTACGATCAGCACATTCGCATTACCGTCTTTAATGCAGATCAAATCTGACAATGTTTTTGCAGACGAAATTGAAGCCAACGGACTTCCTAAGTTTTATTGGGCTTTCACTCACAACGAACTTGATTATTTTCAATTTTACTCACAGCTTGACCAAAAGCAGGCAGAAAAGAACTTCCTGAGCCAGTATCCACAACATACATTATCAAGAAATATTGTAGCAGAACAACCAGAAGTAAAGAAAAATGTTGTCCTGATTTCCATTGAAAGCCTTTCCGCAGATTTCATGGAGCATTATGGAAATACCCAGAAAATAACGCCCTTCCTTGATAGCCTGGCAGACAAATCTCTGATGTTTACCAATCTCTATGCAACAGGAAACAGAACTGTAAGAGGTCTTGAAGCCTTAACACTTTGTATTCCGCCTACCGCAGGAGAAAGCATTATCAAAAGAAATGACAATAAAAATAAATTCACAACCGGAAGTGTTTTCAAATCCAAAGGATATGATGTGAAATTCTTATACGGTGGATATAGCTACTTTGACAATATGCAGGACTTCTTTGGAGGAAATGGTTATGGAATTGTAGACAGAAATAACTTTAAACCTGAAGAAATCACATTTGCCAATGTCTGGGGTGTTGCCGATGAAGATATGGCCAGAAAAGCCATTCAGGTGATGAATTCGGAAGCAAAATCCGGAAAACCTTTCTTCAATCATTGGATGACGGTTTCCAACCACAGACCTTTTACTTATCCTGACGGAAGAATAGACATTCCCGGAACCGCAAAATCCCGTGAAGGAGGTGTAAAATACACGGACTACTCTCTTAAGCTGTTCTTTGATATGGCCAAAAAACAGGACTGGTATAAAAATACTGTTTTTGTGATCATTGCAGATCATTGTGCATCGAGTGCCGGAAAAACAGAACTTCCTATGGATAAATACAGAATTCCTGCCCTGATCTTTTCCGAAGGATTTATACAGCCGCATAAGTTTGATGGGTTGATGTCACAAATTGATGTTATGCCTACCCTATTTGGACTATTGAATTTCAGTTATCAGTCAAAATTCTTAGGTCAGGACGTGCTTAAAAATGAATTCCAGCCTAAGGCATATATTGCAACATATCAGGATTTAGGTTTTGTAAAAGATAATCGCCTTACGATCATCTCACCGGTAAAAAAGGTGAAACAATATTCTTTAGAACTGGAAAAAAGCAGTTTAAGTCCAGAATTTAAGCTCTATTACGATGAAAAATTGCTGAAAAATACAGATCAAAAATTGGTGGACGATGCTATTTCAGCATATCAATCAACTTCTTATTGGCTGAAAACCAAACAACTTAATCGAAAATAGTATCTTGAATTCGCGATTAACAAGATATGATAAGTTTATACTTTCTGATATAAGGTATATAACTTTACTTACAAGGAGGATATTTATGATCCTCCTTTTTTTTACCATTCAAGATCCTGCTTCATTATTCCAAAACAAAAATTTTCCAATGATAAGATATTAACCTTTATAAACTTAAATTTTATAAATTTACGATACAAAAATATATTAGTATGAAATGGACAGACGACAGAGGCGGTAACGTTGATGATCGCCGTGGCTCTGGAGGCGGAGGTGGCGGTATGATCGTAGGCGGCGGACTCGGTACTTTAATTATAGCAGCAATTGTTTTCTTTTTGGGAGGAGATCCTTCGGGAATTCTGAACTCAGGGAGTATGCAGTCTTCAGGAAACTCTGGTGAAAGAAGAGAGCTCACTGCCAATGAAAAACAAATAGGAGAAATGATCAAAATGTTGGATGCCTGGAATTCTCAAACATGGAATCAGGTGTTCAAAGAAAATGACATGACTTACACAGATCCTAAAATCGTTCTTTTTGAAAATAATACAACTTCTGCATGCGGTCCAGCACAAGCCGCAATGGGTCCCTTTTATTGCCCTGCAGATCAGAAAGTGTATATGGATATGAGTTTCTTCAACGAATTACAGCAAAGATTCGGAGCTAAGGTTACAGAATTTACTGTAGCTTATGTATTAGCTCATGAAGTTGGACACCATGTACAGACACTTTTAGGAACCACACAAAAAGTAGACGCTTTACGAAGAAGCGGGAAATATTCTGAAGCAGAAATGAACCGTGTATCGGTTGCCACAGAACTTCAGGCGGATTTTTATGCAGGAGTTTGGGCTAGAAGAACGGATGAAAGCAAGCACATTCTTGAACCGGGAGATATTCAGTCTGCAATAGATGCTGCACAGGCGGTAGGAGACGATAATATACAGAAAAGGTCGCAAGGATATGTTAATCAGGAAAGCTTTACCCATGGTTCATCGGCACAGCGTAAAGAATGGTTTATGAAAGGATACAACACCGGAGATATCAGACAAGGTGATACTTTCAATGAGCTTTTAAGATAATTCAATTGTAAACTCAATAATGTATCTATAGAAAGATGTTTACATGATAACATAAAAAAACGGCTGTCTCACTTGAGACAGCCGTTTTTAATTTATTGTAATTCAATAGGATTAGAGTTTTTCTTTGCTTCTTCTTTTACTCTTTCTTCCATTCTTTTTCTCATCTCAGCAGGATCTTGGTTTCCACCGCCAGGGCCTCTTCCGCCGCCACCTATTCTCATGGTTGTGGAAAATCCTCCAGGCCCACCCATAAATGACATTGGATCTGTCTTAAACTTCTGCTGCTGTTTCAAATAATCGGTTCTTTTTACTTTCAAAGTATTTCCAAACTGATTCAAAGTAGGAAGTTCTGCAATCTTATAGTTTTTCATCAGATCAAAAGAATAGTCTCCTTTATCATCTTCCACCTTTACAACAAGCCCCGGAAGACCTCCAAACTTATAAGGTCCGTCCTGATAAGGCAGATCTGTCGTGAACCAAGCGGTCCATTTTCTGCCGGCAAAATCGGTTTCAGCTTTCTGAACTTTATAGTCTCCTATTTTTCTTGTTTCCGAAGAAATTTTCCAGTTGATGGGTCTATCTTCTTCATAAGAATAAATATCTCTTCCTATTCTGTCTTTAAAGTAGGTCTTTTGATTGGTTTTATCCTTTTCTACAGAATAGTTGATATTGGTTCTTAAGCTCTCCATCTGATCTCTGTTAAAGCTACCTCTTCCGCCACCTCCCTGAAAAGCATTCTGTATAATTGAGTCTCTCTTGATTCTGTTTTCAGAATAAAACAAAGATTTCTCAGGAGAGATATCCAGATAAGCATTTTCAGTCTTGATATCTGTTTTATTTTCGGCATCCGGCTTCATAGTAACCTGATACACAAACCGGTTTGTTTGTGCAGCAACGTTTTGTATAAAAATCGCAAGGGCGATAATTCCTAATTTTTTCATTTATATGGTTTTTATTTAATTCAACTCAATAGGATTCTGAACCCCTGTACTCTTAAAAGAAGCATTATCTATACCAGAAGGCTGCATAGGAATACTATTGCCTTCACCACCCATTCCTCTGTGCATTCCACCGCCTGAACGACCACCACCTCTCATTCCGCCACCGCCGTTCATACCTCCTTGATGCCTTCCTCCTCCAAAATTCATTGCTTCTCCCCCATTATTTCCTGCTATAGACTTTCGATTTTTACCAAATTCAAGTTCTAAAGCTGCTTTATCGCCATGAAAATTAATTCTTGTACTTTGTTTCGCCTCTGAACTTATAGGTTCTTCAAAAGCATTTTTAACCGTAATTTTCTTGACAAAATCAAACTTATAATCGCCTTTATCATCCTCCAGCTTAACAATCAGACCCGGTAAACCGGAAAATTTATAAGGTCCATCCGAAACGGGAATATCCTTTGTAAACCAGGCGGTCCATTCTCTTCCTCCAAAATTGACAACTGCCTTTTGAGCAGTATAACCATTCTGCTTTTCAATATTATTTGAAATTTCCCAGTGCAGAGGTCTATCTTCCTGATAATAGATCTGCTTACCGGCTGCCCGGTCATAATAATACACTTTCTGTTGCGGAATATTTTTGGTGATAAAGTACTCAAAAAAAGTAGGTTCCATGTGTTTTCGACCTTCCGATTTTGAGAATTCTTTTTCCTCTTTTTTTTGAGTTTCTTTCGCTTCAGGTTTGAAAGACGTAAAAAGAGAGTCCCTTATCAATTTATTTTCACTGATGAATAAAGAACGGTCTTTATTAATATCCAAAAAAGTCCGCTCACTTTTCATACTTACCAGATTAATTGAATCCGGATTAACCATAGTTTCATAAATATATCTTGTAGTCTGCCCATAAGACGTTATTATGATAAACAATGCAAAAAAGCCAAGTAATTTTTGTGCCATTGCCAATTTTCTTTATAGATAAAAAAGATGATTTAAAGTTAAATCAAACTTAAAGATTCTCAGTACGATCGGCAAAAAACAGCACAATTTTAAGATTCATTATATTTTTTAAATAATCTATTAAGATCAGAATCATTAAAATAGATATCTTCGATTTGAGATTGCGGAAATTAGTTTGTACTTTTGCATCATTAAATCATTCTAAATAAATACAATGATAAAAGTATCAGACTATGCAAAGGAGAAAGCCATTCAGTTGATGACTGAAGATGGTTTTAACCCTGCTGAAGATTATATAAGAGTGGGGGTAAAAAGCGGCGGATGCTCTGGTTTAGAGTACGTTTTAAAGTTTGACAACCAAAAAACAGACACAGATCAGATTTTTGAAGATAATAACATCAAAATTATTATAGATAAAAAATCCATCCTTTATTTAGCAGGAACAACTCTTGAATATTCAGGAGGATTGAACGGAAAAGGGTTTGTTTTTAACAACCCGAATGCATCCAGAACTTGTGGATGCGGAGAATCATTTAGTCTTTAGAGAAAAGACATTAGATCCTAGATTTCAGACCTCAGAGCTATTCTGAATTCTGAAATCTAACATCTGAAATCTAAAAAATAGTAATGAGTAAATATACAGAAGACGATTTAAGAGTCGATCTAGAAAATAAAAAATATGAATTCGGTTGGGAAACCAAAATAGATTATGAAGATTTCCCGATTGGTTTAAATGAGGATATCATCCGTGCCATCTCTGCTAAAAAAGAAGAGCCGGAATGGATGACTGAATGGCGTTTGGAATCTTTCAAAATCTGGCAGAAAATGGTAGAACCTGATTGGGCGAACATCAAATATGAAAAGCCGGATTTTCAAGCAATTCGTTACTACGCAGCTCCAAAAGTAAAACCGGAATTAGCCAGCCTTGATGAGGTAGACCCGGAATTATTGAAAACTTTCGCAAAGCTAGGGATTAACATCGAAGAGCAGAAAAGACTTTCTGGAGTAGCTGTAGATATCGTAATGGACTCAGTTTCTGTGAAAACTACTTTCCAGGATACATTGGCAGAAAAAGGAATTATTTTCTGTTCAATTTCTGAGGCTATTAAAAATCACCCTGATTTAGTAAGAAAATATCTTGGAAAAGTAGTTCCAAGAGGAGATAATTTCTACGCAGCATTGAACTCCGCAGTATTTTCTGACGGAAGTTTCTGCTATATTCCTAAAGGCGTAAAATGCCCTATGGAACTTTCTACTTACTTCCGTATCAACCAAGCAGGAACAGGACAGTTTGAAAGAACTCTTCTTGTTGCTGATGAAGGAAGTTATGTTTCTTATCTTGAAGGCTGTACAGCTCCATCAAGAGACGAGAATCAGCTTCACGCGGCAGTTGTGGAACTTATTGCATTAGACAATGCAGAAATTAAATATTCTACGGTTCAGAACTGGTACCCTGGTAATGAAGAAGGTAAAGGAGGAGTATTCAACTTTGTAACGAAAAGAGGTCTTTGTGAAAGAAATGCAAAAATTTCTTGGACGCAGGTTGAAACAGGTTCTGCTGTAACATGGAAATATCCGTCTTGTATTCTTAAAGGAGACAATTCTGTTGGAGAGTTTTACTCTATCGCAGTAACCAATAACCACCAATATGCAGATACCGGAACAAAAATGATCCACATTGGAAAAAATACCAAGTCAACGATCATTTCAAAAGGTATTTCTGCAGGAAAGTCTCAAAACTCATACAGAGGTTTGGTAAAAGTAATGCCTTCTGCAAAAGGAGCGAGAAACTTCTCTCAGTGTGATTCTTTATTGATGGGTAATGAATGTGGAGCACACACGTTCCCATATATTGAAATCAAGGATCCTACTGCACAGCTGGAACACGAAGCAACCACTTCAAAAATTGGAGAAGATCAGATTTTCTATTGTAATCAAAGAGGAATTGATACGGAAAGAGCAATTGCTCTTATCGTAAACGGATTCAGTAAAGAGGTTCTGAATAAACTTCCAATGGAGTTTGCTATTGAAGCTCAAAAACTACTGGAAATTTCGTTAGAAGGTTCAGTGGGATAAATCCAAAGATCTTTCCAATAAAAGCAAACTGATATAATGGCAAGGTTGTCAGTGTTTTTATTAGATCAAAAGCCTTTACAAACGAAAATATAAGAATAATCTTCAGTTAAGATTATTACAAACATAAAATATAAAAAGCTTCTATCGTCTTATTGAGGACCTATCCCAGATAAAGACAATCTGCTGATACAGAAGAGAAGCTCATACAATTATAAAAAGAAAAAGTTAGCAAGAATGTTACAAATTAAAGACCTTCACGCCAAAATTGAAGATGGCGCAGAAATATTAAAAGGTATTAATCTTGAAATAAAGCCAGGCGAAGTTCACGCTATCATGGGGCCAAACGGAGCTGGTAAATCTACCCTTTCTTCTGTAATCGCCGGAAAAGAAGATTACGAAGTAACTGGTGGGGAGATCCTTTTCCAGGGAGAAGATATCGTTGAAGATGCTCCTGAAGACAGAGCACACAAAGGAATCTTTCTTTCTTTCCAATATCCAGTGGAAATTCCGGGAGTTTCTGTAACGAACTTCATCAAAGCTGCTTTAAACGAAACAAGAAAAGCAAACGGATTAGAAGAAATGCCGGCAAAAGAAATGCTTGCGTTAATTCGTGAGAAGTCTGAGAAATTAGGGATCAAAAAAGATTTCCTTTCAAGATCATTGAACGAGGGCTTCTCGGGAGGTGAAAAGAAAAGAAACGAGATCTTCCAGATGATGATGCTTAATCCTAAATTGGCTATCCTTGATGAAACAGATTCAGGATTAGATATTGATGCGTTAAGAATTGTTGCAGACGGGGTAAATCATTTTAAAAACGAAGGAAATGCAGTACTTTTGATTACTCACTATCAGAGATTGCTAAACTACATCCAGCCTGACTTTGTTCACGTTTTAGCGAATGGAAAAATCATCAAAACTGGTGATAAGTCTTTAGCATTAGAACTTGAAGAAAAAGGATACGACTGGTTGCTTAACTAAGAAGAAAATCGATTATTTCAGAGATTAAAAACTTCCGCACCTCTTTTGTTGCAGAACCAAGAATCTCTCATATTAAAAATTGGATTCCCTGTTCCTCGGAATGACAATATTTTACTTCAAATAAAAAGAAAAAATGGTGCAAACCACAGATATACCAGTAATGGCATTAAAAGAACAAATTATAGAGAACCATAATGAATTTTTGGAGAGTCTTCGTCACAGATTTCTGGATGAGGACAGAAAAGCAGCTCTTCAAAAGTTTGCAGGTTTTGGTTTTCCGACTAAAAAAGACGAAGAATATAAATATACCAATCTAAAGGAGATCACGGAAAAAAGCTACAACTTCTTCCCGAAAGAGAACCATAACATCACTAAAGAACAGTTTGATGAACTGCATTTAGGAGAAGAAAATTTCGATTGGATTGTTTTTGTAAACGGTAAGCTTCACAAAGAGCTTTCAAAGGTTTCTATTGAAAATGTTGAGTTTCTTTCTTTCAACTATGCGTTGAACGATGACAAGCACAAAGAAGTTTTTGAAAAATATTTCAATACTATTGCTTCTAAAGAACAGGCTTTTACAAACCTTAACCTTGCTTATTGCAAATATGGCTTCTTTCTGAAAGTTCCTAAAAATGTAGTGATCGAAAAGCCGATCCACGTTTTCTATATTTCTCAAAACCAAGAGGAAAATACGTTCTACAATACAAGAAATCTTTTGATCGTAGAAGAAGGAGCTAAAGTAGAAATTATTGAAAGTCACCACAATTTTGACAGTACTTATGTATTGACCAATTCTGTAACGGAGATCTTTACTTATCCTAATGCAAAAGCAGATTGGCACAAACTTCAGAACGATAACAATACATCATATCTTATCGACAATACTTTCGCTAAACAGGAGAAAGACAGCTTAACGACTGTTAATACATTCTCTTTCGGAGGTAAGCTGGTAAGAAATAACCTTGATTTTATTCATAATGGATCTAACATCAATTCATTCATGAACGGAATCACCATTATTGGGAAAGATCAATTGGTAGACCACCATACAGCGGTTCACCACAACTTCCCGAACTGTGAAAGTTATCAGAACTACAAAGGAATCTTCGATGGGAATGCCCACGGAGTTTTCAATGGAAAAGTTTTTGTTGATAAAATTGCTCAAAAAACAAATGCTTATCAGCAAAACAACAACGTATTATTAAGCGAAGGAGCAAGCATTGATACGAAACCTCAATTGGAAATTTTCGCAGATGATGTGAAATGTTCCCACGGATGTACTGTAGGTCAGCTAAATGAAGATGCTTTATTCTACCTGAGAGCAAGAGGAATTTCTAAAAAAGAAGCTCAGGCATTACTTTTATACGCTTTTGCCAATGATGCAATGCAGAATATTGACATTGAGCCTTTAAAAGAAAAAATTTCAAAGCTATTGGCTGAGAAACTAGAAGTAGATATAGAATTTTAAAATTTATATATATTGATACATAAAAGCACTTCATTAAGAAGTGCTTTTTCTATTTCATATAAACTGTAAGGAGCACTATTTCTTTAACCAACTTTGGTTATCTTTATTATCAGAACGTTTCTTGCCATTATCAATATTATAAGCAAAACCAACTCCTAGAGTCTGCTTCAGCTGAGTTTTCCATATCTGATTATGGTCATAGAGAAGATCCAGTGTGATATTGGAAGAAATATATTTGTTGATTTTCATATTTAGGATCGCTCCGTAAGCCAATACAAGCCTGTCCGGATGATCAAGATAATTGGAGAATACAGACGCTGTATTGGTCAGATTAATGTTCTCCATGATTTTGATCTTATACATTGCTGTTCCCAAAAAACCGAATTGGAAAAGCGAAGAATCTCCATTATTCTTAAGGCCGTACGTTCCAGCTGTCTGAAGATCCTTATCCAAGACAAAG
The DNA here is from genome assembly GCF_049319685.1 of Chryseobacterium sp. Mn2064. Lineage (NCBI taxonomy): Bacteria > Pseudomonadati > Bacteroidota > Flavobacteriia > Flavobacteriales > Weeksellaceae > Chryseobacterium > Chryseobacterium sp. Mn2064. Next base: position 84,738 of record NZ_JBMOUE010000004.1, on the reverse strand, counting down.
GTCCATCTTGCATTCGCAGGTCGTAAGGTCACCGTTAAATTATCATTAGGTCGGTATGTTACCCCCGCTCCCAGGTTCAGATATCCTGGAGCAAAGAAATTGGAAAGCTTTTTGGCTTCAGGATTATTACCGTCTTCATATCCGGGAGCAAATTGTGTTTGAAGACTGGCTCCTGCAGAAAAATACCAGTTTTTGGCAAATTCTCTACCATAGTTGGTGGAAAGGTTAATGACATCCTGAGTTTTTCTTACTCCTGTTCCCTGGGTATTATTTTGCCCGTAGCCCAGAATAATAATATTTTCCCAAAGATCTTTTCCTTTTTCGTAAGTAAGGTTGTAATTGACACCTGCAAGCCATCCTACGTTATTGGCTCCTCCGCCTACCCAATTCGAAAAGGCAGCCTGATTCAGCATTAAAGTATTTTGGCCCTGAATAGACCATGCTTTTACAGTGTCTGTTTTGGCCTCCTGAGCAGCAGCCAATGCCCCGATGGAAACGGAAGCGATTAATAAAAGTTTTTTCATATTTAACGATTTATTACAAATGTATAAATAATAATTTATGACGTGACAAAATTCACCATAAAATGAATTGATTTCAAGTTGAAAATTGTTTATAACAAAATGAAAATTAAATATTTAAACACTGAAAAAACCACGTTTGAACTTAAAAAAACTTAAAAACCCACCTCTAAAAAACAAAAAAAACACTTCAAAAATGAAGTGTTTTTCTGTTAAATTCAAGATTCTGAATTATTTCTTGATCCACCACTGGCTGTCCTTACGTTCCGAACGCTTTACACCATTTTGAACCGTGTAAGCAAACCCAATTCCCAAGGTCTGCTTAAGCTGAGTTTTCTCAATCTGATTGTGATCATACAGCAGATCCAGGGTAATATTCGATGAAATGTATTTATTTACTTTAAGGTTTAAGATAGCACCGTAAGCCAATACCAATCTATCCGGGCGATCCAGATAGTTGGAGAAGACTGATGCAGTATTCGTTAGGAAGATATCTTCCATAATTTTCAGTTTATAAGCTGCGGTCCCCAAGAAACCGAATTGTAGTAAAGAAGAATCTCCATCACTCTTCAAACCGTAATTTCCCGCTAATTGAAGTTCTTTGTCCAGCACAAACGTCCATCTGGCGTTGGTAGGACGTAAAGTTACCGTAAGATCGTCATTCGGTCTGTATGTGATACCCATCCCGACGTTCACGTAACCAGGAGCCATAAAACCAGATATTTTCTTTGCTTCAGGATTGTTGCCGTCTTCATATCCTGGTGCAAACTGAGATTGTAGACCCGCTCCCATCGAAAGATACCAGCTTTTCAAAAATTTTCTCCCGTAATTGGTTGATACGTTGATGACATCCTGGGTTTTTCTTATTCCCAAACCTTTCGTATCATTTTGCCCATATCCCAGAACAATTATATTTTCCCAAAGATCTTTATCTTTTTCATAGGTTAGATTATAATTAATCCCCGCTAGCCAACCAACATTGTTAGCTCCACCACCAACCCAGTTGGAAAAGGCCGCCTGGTTGATCATTAGGGTGTTTTTTCCCTGTATAGACCAATACTTGATAGTATCCACCACTGCGGAATCTTTTTTTAATTCTTCTTGAGCACTTGCATAAATCCCTGTAAAAAAGGAAAGAATCAATAAAAACTTCTTCATTACTCTAAATAATTTTCAATGCAAAAATATTAATATAATTTTTTTTTCAGGTAAAATCATCCTTAAAGAATCGATTTACCTTTCATTTTCATTGTTTAACAATATACTACCTAATAAATTCAGTGCCAAAATAATGAGGACAAATGTTAAAATTGATACGTTTTGTCTTGAAATCAGACCGGTAAGAAAAATTCATCGACAAATTTTCCGAAATTTATCATTGGCTTTTGATTTGACGTACACTCTTCATGTTTAAAAATGTAATTTCCAAAAGAGCGATTATATACCCGTTGCTGATGCTTTCTGCAATGTGGTTCGGGTATTTTTTACAAACACAGGGCTTTTTTGCAAGTTGCTTTGGAGCCATCATTCCTTTACTTCCAGAAGGACTTTTGGGGATTATTACGTCTCCCCTCCTTCATGGAAATCTGGATCATATTATAGGCAACTCTATCCCGATTGCGGCATTGATGTTTCTGCTTTATCAGTTCTATCCATTGGTGGCCAATAAAGTTTTCATTATCGGCTGGCTGGCTACAGGGTTGCTGGTTTGGCTTCTTCCTCCTATAGACATTCTTACCGGCGATTATATGTACACCTGTACTATTGGTGCCAGTGGTGTTGTATATGTGCTTGCTTTTTTCCTTTTCTTTAGTGGTGTATTCAAGTGGAATACCAAGCTTCTTACCATTTCTATGCTGGTAGTTCTTTATTACGGAAGTTTAGTCTGGGGAATGCTTCCTGAAGAATTATTTTATAATATGCAGGAACCCAGTAAAATTTCATGGCAGGCCCATCTTTCAGGAGCGGTAGTGGGAAGTATTATTGCTTTTGCCTTTAAAAATGTTGGAGAGAAGAAGAAAAAGTTCATTTGGGAATTTCCGAATTATTATAGCGAAAAAGACGATAAACTTTGGCAGCAATATAAAGAAAACCACCCGGAAGATTTTCTTGAACTTCCGTACAAAAAAAGAGACGATATCTGGGATCATTTGGATGAATTAAGAAAGAAATAAAAGCTTAATTTCACTACATTTGAAAAAAAACACATATGATCTCCGAAGAATATTTATACGCAATTGCTCTCCGCGAATGCAGCCAGATTGGCGATATTAATTTCCATAAACTTGTCCGAACTTTCGGAAGTGCATACGAAGCATGGAAACATGCTAAAAAAGAGCATAAAAGAATGGAGGGAATAGGGCAAAAAACGGTATCCGACATTGGCAACCCAACGCATTTGAAATTCGCAGAAGAAGAATTAAAATTTTGCGAAAAGAATAATATTCAGATAAAGCTCAGACACCTTCAGGAAACCCCTATACTTCTTAACGAGTGCACCGATGCTCCATCCATTCTTTACCAAAAAGGAAACTTACATGAATCTTTACAAAAAGTAAGCATTGTAGGAACCCGCAATATGACTTCCTATGGGAAACAGTTCATCGAAGACTTTTTTAAAACCTCACAATCCTCACAATATGCCTCGGTAAGTGGTCTTGCACTTGGTGTTGACAAAGAGGTTCATGAGCAGTCTATTCGCAGCAAGAAACCAACTATAGCGGTTCTTGCGCACGGATTTCAGTATTTGTATCCGGCAAAAAATAAAAAACTTTCTGAAAAAATTCTTCAGGAAGGCGGAGCGTTGATCACAGAATTCAGTTCATCGCGAAAACCGGACCGTGAAAATTTCATTCAAAGAAATAGAATTGTAGCCGGAATGTCACCTTCAACAATTGTAATAGAAACGGGATTTGGCGGAGGTTCTGTAAGCACAGCAGCCTTCGCTAATGATTACAACCGAGATGTTTTTGCTCTTCCCGGAAAAATCACAGATCTGCAAAGCCAAGGTTGTAATCAATTGATTTTCCATAATAAAGCAACAGCAATTTCTACCATAAAAGATCTTATTGATATGCTCGGATTTCATAAACCTCTGGAAAAAATAGAAGAGCTTTTTCCTCATAGCGAAACAGCCCTACAATTATCTGATAATCAAAAAGTAATATATCAAGCTATAAAAGAAAATCCACAGATTTCTTTGGACGATCTTACCCATGAAATTAAGATTTCTTCACACAAAATATTACCGATAATTCTAGAATTGGAACTTTTGGGGAAAGTAAAATCATTTTCCGGGAGACAATTTATTGCAATCTGACAATTAACGATTTCTTAATATTGCATTATTTCACACATAACATTTAATTTTTAATAAAATTTGGTCACAAATTATTAATTTAACAATATTACAGGACATTATTATTAAATTTTCAACAATGTTGAAATAGAGTATTGTGAATCTTGAAAAAAAAATTAAATTTGTTGACAATAATATTCAACCTTAATATATGGAACAATATAATATTGACCAGAAAATCCAAGAGTTTATTGCAAAAATTGAAGCAAAAAATCCTAACGAACCGGAATTTTTACAGGCTGTAAAAGAAGTTGCCGTAACTGTAATTCCATTCATTGCTACGAAAAAAGAATACACCGGAATGAAGCTGCTTGAAAGAATGGCTGAAGCTGAAAGAATTATTATTTTCAGAGTTCCATGGGTTGACGATAAAGGAGAAATTCAGGTTAACAGAGGTTTCAGAATCCAAATGAACTCTGCTATTGGACCATACAAAGGAGGAATCCGTTTCCACCCTACTGTAAATTTATCTGTACTTAAGTTCTTAGCTTTCGAGCAGGTATTCAAAAACTCTCTGACAACTCTTCCAATGGGAGGTGGTAAAGGAGGTTCAGATTTCGATCCACAAGGAAAATCTGATATGGAAGTAATGCGTTTCTGCCAAGCTTTCATGACAGAATTATGCAAGCACATCGGTCCTGAAACAGACGTACCTGCAGGAGATATCGGTGTTGGAGCAAGAGAAATCGGATATTTATTCGGACAATACAAGAAAATCAGAAACGAGTTTACCGGAGTTCTTACAGGAAAAGGACTTGCTTATGGAGGTTCATTGATCCGTCCTGAAGCTACAGGATATGGTGTTGTATACTTCGCAGAGCAGATGCTTAAAACTATCGGACAGGATTTCCAAGGAAAAACAGTAACGGTATCAGGTTTCGGAAACGTAGCTTGGGGAGTTATCAAAAAAGCAACTGAGCTTGGTGCTAAAGTAGTAACAATCTCTGGTCCGGACGGATATATCTACGATAAAGATGGTATCAGCGGAGATAAGATCGATTATTTATTAGAACTTAGATCTTCAGGAAACAACAGAGCTGAGGATTATGCTAAAAAATATCCTTCTGCTGAATTCCACGCTGGAAAACGTCCTTGGAATGTGAAGTGTGATGTAGCATTCCCTTCTGCAACTCAAAACGAATTAGATTTAGAAGATGCAAGAATCTTAGTTGAAAATGGATGTGTATGTGTAACTGAAGCTGCTAATATGCCTTCTACACTAGACGCTATCAACTATTTCTTAGACAATAAAGTATTATTCTCTCCTGGTAAAGCTTCCAACGCTGGAGGTGTTGCTACTTCAGGATTAGAGATGACACAAAACTCTATCCGTCTTAACTGGACTTCTGAAGAAGTTGATGCAAGATTGAAGGAAATCATGATCGGTATCCATAAAGCTTGTAGAGACTACGGGAAAGACGAAGATGGCTATGTAAACTACGTAAAAGGTGCCAATATTGCCGGCTTCGTAAAAGTAGCAGAAGCAATGTTAGCTCAAGGAGTTGTGTAACATAAAAAAACAAAGGTTGGGATAAATTCCCGACCTTTTTTGATACAGCCTGTTCCCGGGATAATGGGAAAAAAGTAAAAAGTGAAAGGAGAAAGTGCTGCGTATTGCAGCACTTTTTTTATTTTTATAAGGATGAAAAATACGTTTAAAAATATAGATGAATATATCCTTTTATTTCCCCAGGAAGTACAGAAAAAATTAACTGAGCTGAGACAGTTTATTCATTCATTAAGTCCGGGTTTTGAGGAATACATAGGATATCAGATGCCCGCTTTTAGGTATAAAGGGAAACCACTAATTTACTTTGCCGGATATAAAAATCATATAGGGTTTTATCCTGGTGCAGAAGGTATTAAGAATTTTGAAAATGACTTTAAGGAAAAAGAGTACAAGTTCTCTAAAGGCGCTGTACAATTTCCAATACATGATAATCTTCCCCTAGAATTAGCGGGTAGAATAATACAGTTCAGAATGAATGAAATAGAACAGAAAAAATCCTGAAATACAAGATTTCAGGATTGCAACTAGGGTTTATAAAGGACGATCACTTTTTCTTTTTAGATTTCTTTTCTTCTTTGGTAACATCAGCAGGCTGAGTGGTTTCCGTTGTTGGTTTCTTTTCTGCAGCAGTGTCTGCAGGCATTGTAGTCGTATTTCTCTGCGGGCTGTTAGGATCCGAAGTAGGACTAGGTTTTGAACTCGGTTTTTCTGTTTGAGTTGTTGATGGCGAATTGTTAGGATTTTCAGTGGTTTTCTTTTGCTCTGTTTGCGCCGATACTGCAATTACCCCAACTAATGTAAATGCCGCCGTTAAAAATAACTTTTTCATAATGTAATATTTTAAATGATTGTTTAATTTAAACGAAGCATCATTTATAAAATTACACGTAACAAACTTATTTAACGGACTTTATAATTATTTAAGAGGATTTTACAGAAAATTGAACTGAGTAAGTTAAGAGATGAAAAGTAATTTATATGGGTCGCTTCTCCATGATTCCTCTTGTCAACGTTTTGAACCTTGACAAGAGGAATCAGGAAAAATTATTTCCCGGCATTTTTCATCATCCTTTCCACAAACTCAAAGGCTGCAGGACAGATTACCGTATTTTTTAACATCAGGTTATTGATCTGATAGATCTTTTTACGGTCTGTATGAGGATATTCTCGGCAGGCTTTTGGTCGTACTTCGTATATGGAACAGGTATTATCACTGTTAAGGAAAAAACAGGGAAGATTCTGCAGAACTTTATCATTATCCTCATCAACTCTCAGGAATTTGGCTTCAAAATCCGCCTGCTTCATACGGAGATGCTTTGAGATACGTTCAATATCTTTTTCTGTATACAATGGGCCTGTCGTTTTGCAGCAATTGGCACACTGTAAACAATCTATTTCTTCAAAAACTTCGTCGTGAGTTTCCTGTACAATATAATCAAGATTTTTGGGCGGTTTCTTCTTCAGTCCGTCCAGAAATTTCTTATGTTCTTTCTGTTTTTGTAAAGCCTGTTTTTTATAAAAATCTAAATTCATTTACTCTTCATTTCTTACCGAAGCCGGAAGTTCTGCTTTTTGATATTCATTTATTTTATCCAGATCCAGAACAGTGGTAAGGTTATCTTTATTAGGATAATACATCGGAACAAACTTTGCTCCATACACAATTTCTCCCGTCACATAGGAAGACCTCTGAACTACTGTGTTTGAAAAGACTTCATCAAACGCACGCACCTGAACAATCAGTTCAATATCCGTACTTTTAAAATCATCCTCTGTAAAACCGTAGAACGGAGAATTTTCATCAATTTTATGAACAACGGTCCAGTTTAACGCCAAGGTATTGATCTTGCTCATCTGGGTATCAAGCCTGTAAAAATTACTTTTTGCCACCCCATTCTCAATCACTTCAATAGCCGTTGATACAATAACATCTGCATCTGTAAGCGCATTATTCTTATAAGGAGCCAATCTGAACATCAACGCTGAAGATCCCTGGAAAGGAGCAATCACCGCAATATCCGAAAACCTGAGATACGCCCGAGGTCTTGAAAATCGTCCGTAAAAAAGTCCTGTTGCAATGGCAAAGGTAAGCAATCCTAAAAAAGCTTCAAAAGTAGCCACAAGACTTGCTAAAAAGCCCACAGGGGCAATTCTTCCGTATCCAACAGTGGTAAATGTCTGGGAACTGAAAAAAAAGACATCAATAAACTCATTCATTGGATCGCTTTTATCAATTCCTGTTAAATGTTCTACGCCAATCAGATAGTAAATCATCGCAAAAAGCAGATTTACCAGAATATAGGCAATCACCAGATAGGAAATAAAACGGAATGAAGACAGATTCAGCATGGTATGGTACCAGCTTAAACTATTGAAAACATTTACGCCTCTTCTCTGAACATTGGGAAGACCATCTTTGTTGATGAACCTTCCGGATGCATTGCTCCCGAAGCCACTGTTTTCCGCATTTTTCTGGCGGATGATCTTTCTGAATCCTCTTGTCATATCGATATCATTTGTTTTTAAATAGTAAAAGGTCAAAAGGATGAATTGATAAAGTAGCCTTTCTGCTTTTCCACTGCAAAGATAAAATATTGTTTTCATGAATTTTATCAATTGGATCTTTTCATTTATCATTCGATTTTGAAGTACATTTGAAGTATGAAAAAACTGGAGTCAAGAGAAGATATCGAGCACCTTGTCAACTCGTTTTACGCAAAAGTTGTGAAGGATGATACCATCTCTTCTTTCTTTAATGATATTGCCAAAGTAGACTGGGATAAACACCTTCCAAAGATGTATTCTTTCTGGGAATCTATTCTTTTTGGGCAGATGTCTTACAAAGGAAACCCAATGGGTGTACACTTTCCTATTAATGAAATAAAAGCGATGGAACAAAATCATTTTGACCGTTGGCTTGAACTATGGCGAACGACTATTGAAGAGAATTTTGTTGGAGAAAATGCAGATATGGCGATCTATAAATCTGAAAATATAGCAAAATTAATGGCTTTCAAAATGGACCTGGCCAGAAGATTATAAGAAGTTTATTAATTTCCTTTTAAGGAACAATTACTGTAAAGATATAAGCTGCCAGATTCACAAGAAGAACGGTACCATAAAGGATATTCGTCTTTCCTCTACTCAGGGAAAGCATTACAATAAATACGGATAAAGAAAGTAAAATAATATCTTTTTTGTCCAATCCCAGTACTAATGGAATATCATACAGAATACACACTGTAGATACAGCAGGAATTGTAAGCCCTATACTTGCAAGCGCTGAACCTAATGCCAAATTTAAACTGGATTGAATCTGGTTACTACGTGCCGCTCTAATAGCAGCCACACCTTCCGGAAGTAGAACAACCGCGGCGATAATTACCCCTACTAAAGATTTAGGAGCTCCTAAGCTTTGTACCATCCCTTCAATAGTATTGGATAATCCCTTAGCCATAAGCACTACAATAACAAGACAAATAAGCAGGAAAACAAAGCTTATAAGCGTTTTAGTAAGTGATGGAATATAATGTTCCTCAGGATGCTCGTCAGGAACTATAAAATAGCTTCTATGGCGTACCGTTTGTACCATCAGGAAAACTCCATAAATGACAAGACAGGCAATGGATACAAAAACAAGCTGTGCTTCATTATAAAAGGGACCGTTAACACTGGAAGTAAAGTTAGGAAGTACCAGTGTAAGAATCAGGATAGAGACAATACTTACAAGATAAGTAGTAGCAGATGTTCTTGCGAAAAACTGTTCGTGGTATTTAACACCACCTACCAAAATACAAATTCCCAAAATTCCATTCAGAATAAGCATTACAGCAGCAAAAACCGTATCTCTGGCCAGCGTGATCGCCTGATCTCCGCCGGCAACCATGAGCGAGATGATCAACGCGACTTCAATGATGGTGATACAGAGCGCCAGGATAATGGTTCCAAAAGGCTCCCCTACTTTATGAGCTACAACTTCTGCATGATGCACTGCCGATAAAACACTTCCTATAAGCAAAACACCGGCAAGAATATCATAAAAAACACCCGTTCCCATCAATCCGGAAAAGTAATATCCTACCGCAAGGAGAGGAAAAATATAAGTATAATGTAAAAATTCTTTAGGTCTCATAAAGTGACTACAAAATACAAAAAATCTATAACTTTTTCAATATTAAAAGAAAATATTAATATTATTTTAATGCGGCCAGAGGTTAAAATCCTGAAAATCTGTTAACATATGAAATAATAACCCAATTCCTATAATTCTGATATTTCCTTTGAAAAACAACATCAAAAAATACACCGCAATCGCATAATAGGAATGCAAAAAGTGAAATCCGATACTTCCTCTTGAAGGATCAAAAATCGGGGTTGCAAAAAGATGGTCCAAATCTACCAACATTGTCGCCAGCAAAATAAGGTATACTTTCTTCCAGTTTTTGGGATAAAAGACCAACGCAATAAATACGGGAAAAACAAAATGCAGAAAATAGTGAGTAACTGTTTTAAGCAGCATAACATCTGACAGAGCCATGAATCTATTTATTTTTAATAATTAAAAAAATTACCACCTCAAAATTAAAGGAAGTTTACCTTTTTTGGCTTTCACTTTCACAAAATATTCTGTGCCTTTGTTCCGATAAAGGAGGTAATCTATATCTGAAACGATTCTTTTTTCTTTTTCACCTAATGTTTTCCGAGAAGAAATCAGAAGAGCATTATTTCTGATCAGAATATAATTTTCTTTTAATGCCGGAGATAACGGAATATTATTTTTAATTGATCGGATGACAACTCCGTTTCCTTTTTCGCTGATCATATTAGGCTGAAAGGGAATAAGCGTGAATTGATTCTGAGCATTGATCCATTTTTTATGCTGGAAATACTCCCATGTTTTCTCAGGCGCTTTACTTTCAATGCCTATGACATAATTGGGTTCTGTAATCTGCTGAATACTTTTTTTCTCAATTTCATTAAAATTGTCATCGTAACCATAGCTGATGATGGTATCATTTACCTTTTCAAGATCTACTATTGCAGTAACGCGATTGATCTGTGTTGAATCTGAGATATCTTTCTTAAAAAAACGGCTGTATTTCTTTATATTTTCAGCATCCAGTTCCATTTCCAGAAAGTGATTTCTTTGTTGAATTTGGAAATTGGTTTCGTCTAAAATCTGAGAATCTGAATCATTTTTAATCTCGATCTCATCGCTTTTTAAATCAATACTAAAATTTTGAAACTTCTGACCTGAAATAAAAGAAATACTTCCCAAACTTCCATTGATAAAATCTCCAGCATTCCATGTTTTATGATCTGAAGAGCTCAGAAGCTGCTTTTTTATGGTGGCAAAAGCTTTATCCGAAGTCCCGACAATACAACGATCTCCTTCAACAGCAATAAAAAGCTGATCTTTCTGGAAACGGTTATTTCCTTTATCAATAAACTTTTGTGACTTTAAAAAGGTTAAAAACTCCGACCTATCTTTCAGTTCCATTACAGAATACCATTCTGAATAACCTGAATTTTTAATATGGAAAACCTGCAAAAAATCCGGAATTCTGATTCCGGAATCTTGTAGAGACGTTGATTTTTCACTCTTACTTTTCTTCCCTGACCAATGGGAAGGATGTGTGATCAGGCTGTAGATATATTGTCCTGTGAATTTTTTTACATCGAGCAAAATCACTACATCTGCATTTTCAGGGATATATTTAAGGGTTTTATCCTTATGAAAAAACACAAGATAGAGCGCTGTCACTGCGAGCAACAAAATTAACGGGACAATAATCTTCTTTTTCTTCATTTATAAAATCTGGGCTTTTTTCTCCGATTCTTTGTTTTTAAAGATCTGATCAAACAGTTCAAAGAAATACATCAGACTGTTTTCGGAAGAACCTTTGATGTTGTAATTCATTTCGGTCTCAATACTTTCTCCTTTCACTTCCGTTTTGTAGTACATTTCGCCTATATTTTTTCTCAGAAAGTCCAGTGTTTTTCTTTCAGACGGGCTTTTAAACTCTTTATCCAGGCCAACAAGCAGCTTTTGAAGATCCAATCTTCCGGACAAAGGATATTTGGAAGAATCTTTGGCCCACTTTCTGGAAACTTCAGACTGAGTGGTAGGAAGAATATTTTCTGTAGAACTCATCAGATACACTACTCCATCTTTCACGGTAAAAAACAATTGATCCAGATATCCTCCCGATTTTTCATCTTTGAAGGTATAGAAGTTCCCTTTTTTCGAGAATTTCTTTGCTAATTTTTTATTGGTTGTCAGCAGCTCAAAGATTCTTTTCCAGTAACCTTCATTTTCTGTTGCAAAAGCGAAAGTAAAGTTGGGAACTGCGATATCTTTAGTTTTCTTTACTTCTTTCTCATTGAAGTCTGCATCATATTCATAATCTGTGTATTCAACTGTTTTAGACTTCAATTCATTCAATACAAAAATTCCGTTTCCTGGGGCAATTTTCGCAATGGCTTCTTCATCCAGCACAATCTTCATGGTTTCCATGATCAGTTCCATTTCTTTTTTGTATTCCGTTTCACCCGAGTCCTGAAGAAGGCTGTACATCAGATCGAAACATTTACCTCCGTTTACATTCACAGCATAATATCCAACACTTTTATCATTGATAAGATCCAGAAGTTTTCTGTTTTTCTTACCCTTATAAATTGCGGATACATTTTTCTGTATTTCCGGATTTTTATGCTGATAATTATTGACTAACCTTACTTTATCTTTATCAAAATACAGGTTGTATGCTGTACTGGAGTTGTACATATTCTGAAATACCTGTCCAAAATCATAGAGCTTCATTGTTTTACCATAGATTCCTTCGTTAACAATTCTGCCATAATCTGTGTATACAAAAACATCAGAATGATCGTCTCTGAAGGCTACCATTTCTTTAGGAACTTCGATGGTAAGATTGGAGCTGAAATATTGATCAAAATGATTTTCTACCTGTTTTTTGACTATTTTATAATTCTCTCTACGAATAGAATCCTGTTCTTTTTGGAAAGCTGTATCAGATTCGGTTTCGTCATAAGCCGGTTGCTCTTCTTCTTGCTCCGGGCTTTCCGGATATTCTTTTTCTTTTGGATATTTATGGTGCTTTTGAAGATATTTGATATCCTTCTGAATTCTTGCTATTTCAAGATTATTATCTTTTATACTTTCTTTCAGGTATTTGATATCGTCTTTTAGATTTTTTATTTCATCTTTATAATCAAAAGGTTTCTCTGGCTCTTCAATATAGGCACTATCGGCAGCATCTACAGCAACACTATCAACAGCAACGGCTACAGCACTATCAGCCACTGCTTCATCTTTCCAAACATCTTTATAAGGCTTCGTGTAACTTACAAAGCTAAGGACAGCGCGACTTCCATTCCAGGCTACAAAAATATCATCGTCTATATCTACGTAAGAATAGTTGCTTTTTTTAGAAATCTCCAGTCCTTTTTTCTTAACAGAGTTAACAAATTCCTGAAACTTTTCTTTGTTATCAATAATAAAATGCGTGTTGTACGTTTTGATAGAATCATTGAAACTCGCATAATGATACTGAGTTGCGTCGTATTTGATCCCAGTTTTAGAGTAATCGTTCCAGGAAAGTTTTTCTTTGTTCTTTTTGCTTAATTCATTCAGCAAAGGATTCAGTTTATTCCAGTTGATTTTATTGTTCAGTTCTTTCCCGTTAACTTCCATATAGAATACGGCGTCACTCGGAATTTTCATACTGTTTTGAGCAAAAACCAAGGTGAAGCCCAAAAGCAGAAAGAATATTGTTTGTGTTTTTAATAAGATCGATTTCATGATTATAGGGTAGAAATTTATTGAAATAAAATAGTGTTTTGTATTTGTTTTTTCTGAAAGATCAAGTCCAGAATATCGGCTTCCAGCTTAAGTGCCTTTTTGTTCGGAGAAAGAAGATAAGCTGTATTGGTTTGCGACTTTACTGCGTTTTCAAACTGCATGATGGAAGTATATTTTGCATCATTAAAGACTTCGCGGTCTGCTTTACTCATCTTGTCGTAATCTGCTTTGAAGGTATTTACTTTGTTCCTTGTGAAGATCTTTTTTTCGATGTTTTGGCTATAGATTTGTGTAGGAACCATTTTGCCCAAAATGTTTTGAGCTTTCAGTTTTTCCAGTCCGGCATTGATGTTTTCAATTTTTTTGAAATTACAGCTTAGTTTAATGATATAGTTATCAAAATCCAGGGAGGTTTTCACATTGCTGATTCCCTGAGTGCTTCTGAAAATTTTGGCAGCTTCATTAATTTTATTCTCAATTTCAGACTTTTTAGGAACTTTCTTGCCATTTATGGTTTCCATTTTAGAAATTGAGGCCAGTCTTGTCTTGCTTTTGCTGGCATTGAGAATGATGGTATATTCTCCTGTTCCGTCTGCTTTCAGATTTACTTTATCCAAAATATCGAAGCAGCTTGTCAGGAAAAATAAAGGAAAAAACAGCAGAAATAATTTGAGAAAATTTTTCATGATTTGGGCTTAAAAACACAAAATTACTTAATTCTGGCTTTACATCCCTACAATCTTTGTTTTTTTAGGCATAAATGGCTGTTTCCCGGTATTTTTTTAGGGGAAAATACGGTACTATTTCCGGATATTATTTAGATACGTCCTTTCAGATAATCCTGACGAAGATCCTCGTCCAGCTTTTCGATAGCATACCGAAGACAGGTTCTCGGCATTTCCTTATAGTAGAGATTCAAATAGCTGATCAGTGCTCCTTCGTTCTTATTTCCCATTTCACGCAGTAGCCATCCGTTGGCCTTGTGCATAAGATCATGAGGATGCTTTAAGTTTCTGGTTACGAATTCTTTTGTAAAATCGAATGATCCTTTTTTGATGTAATGCATCGTACCTACAACTGCAATTCTCTTATGCCACATCTCTTCCGATTCTGAAAGTTCTCTTAAAAGATGCTCTTTCTGATTTTCAAAAGCATATCTCCCCAATATTTTATAACAGCTTGAATCTACAATATCCCAATTATTGATATAAGGCAAATGGTTTAAATAAAACTGAACCACCTGTTCTTTTTCTTCAAGATCTTTAGTTTTTTCAAATTTAGAAACCAATATGAAAATCGCCGTTAAGCGGTGCTCATGATATTCTGAAGCAATCAGAGAGCTGAGATCTTTGAGATTTATTTTGGAATAATATTCTTTTGCTACAGAACGCTGATCCGGTACTTTTACGCCCAAGAACAAATCTCCTTCGCCATATTCTCCTTTTCCGGTCTTGAAGAACCTTGGAAAGAATTCTGCTTTTTCCGGAATAGATAAAACGGCTAACGCGTCCTGTATTTCTTTAATTATATTTTTCATCGATCGTTATGCGTTCTCTTCAATAGCAATACTCTCACTTTCTTCTTCCTCTTCTTTGATCTGCTTAGGATTAGCCACCTTCGCAATGGTAAGTCCCTGTACAATAATTGAGAATACTACTACACAGTAGGTAATACTTAAAATAATTTCACTGTATTCACTTTTAGGAATAGACATCGCCAACGCGATAGAAACTCCGCCACGAATTCCTCCCCAAACCAAAACTTTTACCGTTTGCGGACTGAAACTTTTTCTTAATGATGAAACTTTTGAAGGTCCCCAGATCGAAATAAATCTGGCGAATAGAACAACAACAATCGCAAGCAACCCTGGAATCATAAAGTGTTTTAGATCTTTAATCATCAAAAGTTCAAATCCGATGAAAAGGAATAATACTGCATTCAGAATTTCATCAATCAATTCCCAGAATTTGATCAAATAATCCTGAGTAATAGACTTCATTTTGAATCTGACATTGAAGTTCCCCATAAAAAGACCTGCAGCCACCATCGTTAATGGTCCTGAAATATGCATTTGTCTAGCAATCAGATAACCTCCCATTACGACCGAAAGTGTTACCAACACAGAGATAATATAGTCGTCTACTTCACGCATAAGTCTTGAAGTAATCCAACCGAGTAAAACCCCCAGTAAAATACCACCGCCTGCTTCTTTAAGCAAAAGCAAACCGATACTTTCAACTCCCAAATCCACTTCTTTTCCGATAGCAAGCTGTAAAACCACTGTAAAAACCACTACCGCCATACCGTCATTGAAAAGTGACTCTCCGGCGACTTTGGTTTCCAAAGATTTGGATACTTTGGCCTGCTTCAGAACACTCAAAACTGCTACAGGATCAGTAGGAGAAATCAAGGCTCCAAAAACAAGACAGTAGATGAACGGAAGCTGAATACCCACATAAGGCAGCAAATAAAACATTCCGAATCCTACTACAAAAGTGGAAATCACAACTCCCACTGTGGAAAATATCACTACAGGTCTAAACTGCTCTTTCAGATCATTAATATTAATATGAATTCCTCCTGCAAAGAGAAGAAAATTAAGCATTGCCCCCATGAGAACCTCTGTAAAATCGATGCTGTTCATCAGATTATGAAGATGTCCAAAAGTTCTCGGAAGTACTGTTTCTCCAAACATTACAAGGAAAATAGAAACCACGATGGCAATCACCATGATCCCGATTGTACTCGGAAGTTTTAAGAATCTGTAATTAAGATAGGCAAATATGGATGCTAATACGATTAATGCTGAAAATGAATAATATAATTCCACTAAGTGTTTTTTAGAGATTAATTGGGTTAGTCTAAGTAAAGTATTTTAATATAAGTCTGTTGGCCACCTTTCTCCCAGATGTCATACATTCCGTCTTTGGCCACTTTAGAGTTTCTGGTATAATCCTGTCCGATGTTCAGAATATTCAGCAGAATATACTCATCCCCCACAGAGTTGACGAAATAAGCTGTTTTCTCAGATTTTCCGTCTCCTGAACTTTTGATCCCATCCGTAAGAGATCGGAACTGGTTCAGATGATGCATAAAATTGTTCCCGTCTTTTAACGAGTCATATGCTCTGAGAAGAATAAGCAGAATATCGAGGTTGGTAGGATCTTTATCATACAATGCTTTTCCCTGTTTGATACAGTCTGCAAAGTTTCCTCCTTTAAAAGCTTCCGCAAGATTTTTAAAACTGTCACTCGTTGTGAGGACCTTATCGTCTCTAAAATTTCTTCCATAATACAGATATTGAGCTTCTATACTATCTAAAGATTTTGGATAACCTTTATACTTAAAGATCAGTTTCTCGTAATTGTACGGAGAATCAGAATTTTTGAGACTTTTCTCAATTGCTTTTAAATCAACCTTCGGTTTCTGGCTGAACCCGAAAACCGAAAGCATCATGAATAAAAGGAAAAAATGATATTTCATTACTTGTTTTCTTCTTCGTCGTTATCAAAATATTCGAAAAGGAAATCGTTGTAAGGAAATCTTGAAATATGAATTTTCATGACTTCATCGTAGATCATTTTCTTCATTTCAGGGAAGTTTTCCTTCGTTAGTGCAGAAATGAAAACCGTTGGATATTTAGATTTTGCCATCCAGGTTTTTTTCCATTCTTCCAGAGAAATGTTTTTACGGGTTGAAGGCGTAAGATCGTCCTCATCCTTTTTCTCGTAGCTGAAATCATCAATCTTATTGAAAATCATAATCATCGGTTTCTGATGAGCATTAATTTCCATTAAAATATGATTCACAGATTCTATATGATCTTCAAAACTCTCGTGCGAAATATCAACCACGTGAATCAAAAGATCTGCTTCACGAACCTCGTCCAAAGTAGATTTGAAGGATTCTACCAGTTGTGTAGGGAGTTTTCTGATAAATCCTACCGTATCGGTAAGAAGGAACGGTAAATTTCCGATCACCACTTTTCTTACGGTTGTATCAAGGGTAGCAAATAGTTTATTTTCTGCAAAAACCTCAGATTTCGAGATTGAATTCATCAGCGTAGATTTTCCTACGTTGGTATATCCTACCAAAGCTGCACGTACTACTTTTCCACGATTATTACGTTGCGTAGCCATTTGCTTATCGA
Organism: Chryseobacterium sp. Mn2064; assembly: GCF_049319685.1. Lineage (NCBI taxonomy): Bacteria > Pseudomonadati > Bacteroidota > Flavobacteriia > Flavobacteriales > Weeksellaceae > Chryseobacterium > Chryseobacterium sp. Mn2064. The sequence continues at coordinate 67,374 of NZ_JBMOUE010000004.1, read as the reverse complement.
TCGTTTTCAGCTTTTCTTTCAGTAAGGTAATTCTGTCACGGATAATACGACGGTCGGTTTCAATTTCCGTTTCCCCGGGACCTCTCATCCCGATTCCCCCTTTCTGACGCTCCAAGTGGGTCCACATTCGGGTCAATCGTGGCAAAAGGTATTGATATTGTGCTAGTTCCACCTGAGTCCTTGCATAAGAAGTCTGCGCTCTTTGGGCAAAAATATCGAGAATAAGATTGGTTCTGTCCAGAATTTTCACTTCCATTTCTCTTTCCAGGTTTTTAAGCTGTGAAGGAGAGAGTTCATCATCGAAAATAACAGTTCCGATCTCGTTTTCTTTTACATATTCTTTGATCTCTATGGCTTTTCCGCTCCCGATAAAGGTTTTGGAATCCGGCTGAGTTAATTTTTGAGTAAAACGCTTTTCTACTGTTGCGCCTGCTGTGAAAGCCAAAAACTCCAGTTCATCTAAATACTCCGTCAGTTTTTCTTCATCCTGATTTTGGGTAATAACCCCCACAAGGACTGCTTTCTCATAATTATGTTCTTTCTTTTCTAACATTAAGTTCTATCTATGTTTATGATTTTTACAAGTTAATATTTTTCCGAAAAAAAACAAAATCAAATTGTGTTTAATAATATATTTTAATATAAATTTAAGTTTGGCTGTAGAGTGTTTGACAAAAAATCATTATTTTTATGTAATAATTTTCTGATTTTTAACTATTTAAATTAAGAATTAATATCCAGAAAATCATGATGACCCATATTCGATGTATGATTATTGATGATGATGAACTGGACAGGCTGGTTCTTCAGCATTATATCAAATCTTATGAAAGTATTGAGATTGTCGGCTCCTATGACTCGGCAGAAAAGGCAATTCCTCACCTTGACGCTCCCATCGATCTGCTTATAACAGAAACGCATCTGAAAGGCATGAGCGGTCTTGAGCTCCGAAAACGGTCACATAGAATACCGGCCTGCATCTTTGTGAGCTCCCATCCGGAAGAGGCCGCAAAAACTTTCGAAATCAACACCTTAGACTTCATTACCAAACCTTTAACTTCAGAGCGGTTTCATCGTTCTATGCAAAAACTTTTTGATTTTTTTGAAGTGAAAGAAAAGTGTAAATGCTATGATGCTATGGTTGGAGAAAACTGCATCAACATCAAAGAAGGCGGCACTATTCTCCAGATCAAAATGAAAGATATTCTGTATCTGGAAGCCTTAAAAGATTATACCCGCATTATTACTTTAGAAAAAAATCATTGTATTTTAAATTCCCTGGGAAATCTCCTTCAAAAAAACGTATTTGACTCTTTTGTAAGAATACACCGCAGTTATGCCGTCCCTCGTCATCTCATCCGAGGAAAAAGCTGTCATGAAATAGAATTGGCCCACCAGATCAGGCTTCCCATTGGCAGAGCTTATAAAAGTAACCTGTCTTTTTTTCATTCCTAAAAGGATACAAAATGCCGTTGGTCTATTATTTTTGCTGTTCGTCTATTATCTTCTCATCAGATTGGGATTGAAAGTAATTTAGTCTTCCCAAAGTTCCCCATAGTTGGGTTTACATTCAATAACCAATAAACCGATATCTATGAAAAAAAAATTACTTATTGTCCCGTGTTTTTCTCCTGTTGGATAATAGCATTGTATATTCCATCACCTTTTCCTTACAACTATTAAGAAGATAGCGCTACTCTTCTTCGGGATACAACAGGGTAAAACCAATCTAAACAGACAGGCATATCACAATATTATAAATTCTAGGAACACAAATACGACCATTACCAGACTGCCGAATACTGCCTTCTGGAAGAAATAAAGAAAAATTTTAAAAACTGATAACCTCTTACAAAACTAGTAACCGCTAAAACTAATAACCATCCAAAAGCTGATAACCAAACTAGATTTTTCAAACAAAAAAGAAGTCCGCAACACTGCGGACTTTTGTTGTATATAGAATAGGTTTTTATTAATCCCAATCGGCTGCCACAAACTTCATTATATTTCCTTTGCCATCAGACAAGGTCAAAAAATGTCCTTCTATGGAATACGTGGTCATTGTTTCAAATTTCTTTTGAAAGGTTGTTTCCAACTTCATGTCCTCGCATGCTTTCATTGTACTTGCTCCCTGAGATATCTTCACCTTACCGCCTTTTTTAAATTCGGAAGTAAAAGACATCCTGTTGCATCCCATGTAAGAACTTCCCTGAATTTTACCATTAACGATACTGGATGTCAGATTAATCTCAGCTTTATTGGCGATAAGCTGATCTTTGGAAAAGCCATCGAAAGAGACCATCATCCATTGTCTTTGAAGATTAAGGTTTTTATCCGGTATTGAAGAACAATTTACAACAACTCCTAAAAATAAAACGGTTAAAAGTGATAACAGTATTTTTTTCATGTGAATTATCATCCCATTTTCATACCAACCCGGGACAGAATCTCGTAAAAATTAGTAAATTAGCGACACAAAAATTATTTTATAAATGAAAAGACTATTTCTACTATTCACTTTCTTGCTGGGCTTTGCTCAGATGAGGGCGGATGAGGGGATGTGGCTGCTTATGCTCATCAAGAGACTTAACGGTGTTGATATGCAAAAAGAGGGTCTACACCTTACGCCTGAGGAAATTTACTCAGTGAACAATTCAAGCTTAAAGGATGCTATCGTAAGTTTCGGTGGTTTCTGTACGGGAGAAATTGTTTCTGATAAAGGACTTATTTTCACGAATCACCACTGTGGTTATGGTGCTGTTGCTGCTGCTTCAACTCCTGAAAAAGACTATTTGAAGAATGGTTTCTGGGCAATGAAACAGAAAGACGAGTTCAATGCAAAGGATCTTTATGTAAGATTTTTGGTTAGAATGGATGATGCTACACAAAGAATCAACGCCAAACTAAACAACAATATGACCGGAGCAGAGAGAAAAGCTGTCATTGATGCTGAAACAAAAGCGATTCAAGCAGAAAACTCTGAAAACGGAAAATATACAGTAGTGGTAAGAGATTTCTTCAATGGAAATGAATTCTACTATTTCGTATACCAGGATTATAAAGACATCAGATTGGTAGGTGCTCCACCTTCATCATTAGGAAAATTCGGAGGAGATACTGATAACTGGGAATGGCCAAGACATACTGCTGACTTCACTGTATTCAGAGTATATGCGGATGCTGCAGGAAACCCTGCTGAATATTCTCCAAGCAACACTCCTTTGAAGCCGAAGCACTTCCTTCCGGTTTCTCTTAAAGGAATTAAGCCAGGTGACTTCTCTATGATCTTAGGATACCCAGGGAGAACAAACCGTTACCTGACTTCTTACGGAATCGAGCAAATGGTAAACAAAGATTACCCGGCTTGGGTTGAAGCTTCTAAATTAGCCATGGATGTAATGAAAAAATACATGGATAAGGATAAAGCTACTCAGCTTAACTATGCTTCTCAATATGCTTCTGTAGCCAACTACTGGAAAAACAGACAGGGAACTATTGATGCTGTAGAGAAAAACGGAACAATCGCTGACAAGCAAAAAACAGAAGATATCTTCAGAAAATGGTCTATGCTTCCTGGAAATGATGCTTATGACGGTATATTAGAAGATATTCAGGCTTACTACAAGCAGGTTTCTGACAGAAATGTTGAAAGAAACTATGCGTCTCAATTCTCAAGAAACGCTAAATATATCTCTCTTGCGATACAAGTAGGATCTGTTCTTAAAGCATATGCCGCTCAGGATATGCAAGGCAGACTGGCTATGAAGGCTAAAACTGAAGCAGCGATTAAAGCAGCTTACGAAAACTTCAACCCAAATCTTGAAGGAGAGATGTTAACAGGTATGGTTAATCTTTACCAAACAAGAGTAAAAAACAAAGACATCGCTTCTGCTACTATCTTAGGATTAGATGTTAAAACGGTTTCTAACCTTGCTTACTCTTCTATTTTTGCGAACAAAACATCTGCTACAAACTTCTTGTTGAATCCAGATGCTTTAAAGCTAGATGCTGATCCACTTTGGAAAGCTGCTAACGGAATTATTGCTGACCAAAAAATGAGCAACGAAAGATTTGTTCAGGTAGACGATAACTTTGCTAAAAAGAACCGTATGTTCTTAGCAGGATTAATGAAAGCTATGCCTGAGAAAAAATTCTACCCGGATGCAAACTCTACGATGAGATTAACTTACGGTACTGTAGATAAATTACCTATCAGAAACGACAGAAACTACTTCGGTATTACTGATAACTATTATACTGATATGACAGGTCTTGTTGGAAAATACAAGAAAGGTGATGAAGAATTTGATCTTCCTCAAAGAGTGATCGATCTTTATAACCTTAAAGATTTCGGACAATATGCTGATGCTGCAGGATATATGCCAGTAAACTTCCTTTCTAACAATGATATTACAGGTGGAAACTCTGGTTCTCCGGTAATTGACGGTGATGGAAATCTTATCGGTATTGCATTCGACGGAAACAGCGAAGCATTAAGCGGTGATATCGTATTCGAGCCTGAATGGCAGAAAACGATCAACGTAGACGTTCGTTTTGTTCTTTGGACTATCGACAAATATGCTGGTGCAAGAAGAATCGTTGACGAATTGAAGCTTGTAAGAGGTGAAAACACTCCAGCTGACACAAAAACTAAAAATTCTGGGACTACAGTAACTCCTAAGAAAATAAAGAAAAAATAATCTTTTTTGATCTATTTTTGAAACCGTGAAATTTACTTTCACGGTTTTTTTATTTTTGAAAACTAAAACATTTTATCACATGAATCCTCCATCTATAGAATTTGTTGCCATTATACAGCAAAACGGACAGATGAATGCCGCTTTTGTAACATTCCCATTCTCTACAGAAGAGCTTTTCAATAAAAAAGGATTGGTAAAAGTAAAAGCTACATTCGACAATAAGGTTGAATATCGTGGAAGTCTTGCCAAAATGAAATCGGACAGTCATATTTTAGGGTTAACACAGGAAGTCAGACAACAACTTGGTAAAACCTTTGGAGATGAGGTTTCCGTTTCTTTAATAGAAGATAAAGAAGAAAGGGTTGTAGAAATTGCAGAGGATATTGTGGTCGTATTTATTGAAAATCCTGAAGCTAAAGCCCTATTCGACAAAATGAGCTACACTCATAAAAAGGAATACATCCGCTGGATTGAAGAAGCCAAAAAGCAGGAAACCAGGGAAAACAGAAAGATCAAAATGATTCAAATGATTCTGGATGGGAAAAAAGGGATTTAATATTCCCTGGAACGGCATTGTCTTTTCCCATTTTATTTCTTAATTTCAGCTGTAATGGCATCCACTAAGTCTTTTTTCTGTATTAAAGACGAATTGTCTCTTTTCGAAGCTGTAATAGCAGCAGCACGTATAGCATTCACAATCTGGCCGCCTGTTACAACAAAATTTTCAGAGATTTCTGTTAAAAAATCGGGATCCTGTAAGGTTGTATCAAATTCCAGATATTCTTTCCAAAGTAATATCCTTTCCTGAACATCAGGTTTGTTGAAGACAATTGTTTTGTAGTCTTTATTATAGAACGCATTACCTTCCTCATTTTCACCATTAATAGTGAACAATATTACACCTGGATAGTTTTTAATTTTTTCAATAAGAAAGTCCGAAATCTCAGCGTCACGATTTCTAAATAAAAGGTACGGTTCATGAAGAACAACAATCCAAACATTTTCTTTTGCTTTGATGAAAAAATCATTTAAATAATTCTTCATTTCAACCAGATTGTATAATGGTAATTTTGGGGCATTTATCCTATACACATTCTGCTTCAAAATTTTACCCAGTAAAGCTGAAGTCGTTGTTTTTCCTGTACCTAAAGGACCATACAATGTTGCTCTGTTAATCAAATGACTTAAGATATCATTTTTTATCTGGATGATATTTTCCTTAGTAGCAGAGTTTAAGATGAGATCATCCCAAAGTAAATTGGTGAAAATCTTTTCAACAGGAAAGTCATTTTCATCTGTGTGCTGTAAGTTTTCAGTCATATCAGGATGTTTTGTTTTTAGAAAAATGATACCGCCTTACGATCATTTATTTATATGGATTGGCAAAAAACAAATATAATAAGATATGCAAATACTTTAGCCTAGCTTTTTATATTTTCAATTTTCCTTCCAGATATTGGGATCCTCCTCCATTGGTAACGGTAATAAAGCCATCATAATGATTGACTTTAATTCCCAAATCATTCATCATTTCTTTAAAATATCCAGCCTGTTCTCTATTCTCCGGGATAATGTCTCCCTGCCAGTGGAATTCAGCCACCTGCCCTGTATTATTCTGAAACTCCAATGTTCCCAAAGTATCTATATACCTCGTTGATTTGATGTCTATAACAGCGCTTTCATTAGGAACAAAATCCTTAGCCAGTACAATAAAATGATCCATCTATTATTTTTTGTTTTTTGAATTAATGAAAAAGCATATGATCTCTTTTTCTGACACAAATATGGCCTGTAGCTGCGACAAAACTTGACGTATCATTTATTCCGTAAAAAATTATTTTAATTTTTTTTGTCAGGATTTGAAAAAGCTCCGACTACATTCTTAAAAATCAGTAATAATTATTAAAAATTTACTTTTATGAAAAAAACCTTTTTAAAAATCACAGCCCCTGTAACAGGTATTTTTGCTGCATTTATGCTTTTATCTTGTGACAATTCAGACCATAATATGATGGAAGACCTACCCCTTCAAAGAACCATCACCTTTGAAAATGTGGTTACTCCCAAAGATTTTGTACAAAGCGGAAGTTTTCAGGGAACAGGAGCTTCTCCTCTTATTATGCCAGGACAAACGACTTCTATTACATTCAGTGCGGGAAAAACACAGGCTTTAATGTTTGCCACCATGTATGGAGCATCAAAAGACTGGTTTTTTGCCTCTCAACAACCGGGGATCAAACTTTTTGACGCAAACGGAAATGCAATCACCGGAGATGTTTCTTCAAGCGTATTATTATGGGACAACGGAACAAAAGACAATATTTCCGGAGCGGCAGAAAGCAAAACGATCGCACAGGTTCCTAATGTAAATGCTTCTCAACTGATGAAGCTCAATCTCTCTTACAATGATGTAACCTCTCAGTTTACATTAACCATCACCAATACTTCAGGAGGAACGACCAACGAAACTCCATTTTCACCCGGAGTATGGGCGGTTTCCAATTATAATGGGTCTCAATTGCTCAACAGCGCTCCTTTCTTTACGCCCAATGCACTTTCAAATCCTGAAATTACAGATATAGCACAAATGGGAAATATTGATAAAATGAAAACAAAACTGAGTGCCAATACAGGAATTATGACTGGGCTTTCCCCTGTATTAGTGGTTGTTTACCGAGGTGATAAAAATCCGATCTATGAATTAGGAAAAGCAGACAACGGATTGGGATTAAAAGATATTGCTCAGTTTGGAAATGTGACGAAACTTCAAAACAGTCTGAAAGCTTTACCGAATGTAAAAAATGTTTACATTGCCGGAAGTGCGCCAGTAGCACCGGGGAATAAAGTGATGACAGGTTTCAAGGCCGATCCGGGAGATAAAATTGCTTATGCCACAATGTTTGGCTTTTCAAACGACTGGTTTTATGCTAACGAACAAAGTATTGACGCTAATGCTACTGGAGATCTTACTTCAAAAACTTCATTATTTGATTCCGGAACAGGGATAGACCAATATCCGGGAGCGGGAAATCATCAGGCATTGTTTGGAGGTACTCCGCAGGCTGAGAATATGGTGATTTCAAAGGTAGGAACTCAATATCCTGTTCCTGCGGTTCAAAATATAATCAAGGTAACAGTAAATTGATTGATATCATTCTGAAATATAAATCCCCAGGCAATTTCTGTCTGGGGATTGCTGTATATCATTCAACTGATCTTATATTCAATATATCTATTTTCAAATCACCCATTCCAGAATTCCCGATCCAGACTTCTATATTGTATAGCTTCAGAAATATGATGAGAAAGAATTTTTTCAGAGAGTTCCAGATCGGCTATCGTTCTAGCAACTTTTAGAATTCTGTCATAGGCTCTTGCCGAAAGATTCAGTTTTTCCATGGCCATTTTAATAAGATTGAAAGAAGTTTCATCAAGATCACAGAATGCTTCAATTTCTTTGGGACCAATCTGCGCATTACAACTAATATTTAGATTTTGATATCGTTCATTCTGAATATCCCTAGCCTTTAAAACCCGCTCTCTGATCTCTTTGCTTTTCTCCCCTTTCCTCTTTTCGGAGAGCTGATCAAATTCGACTTTCTGCACTTCAATATGAATATCAATACGATCCAAAAGCGGACCGGAAAGCTTATTCATATACCGCTGCATTTCATAAGTAGAAGAGGTATTGTTGGGATCATCTGGGAAAAAGCCACTCGGACTTGGGTTCATGGAAGCCACCAACATAAAGCTGGCAGGATAATTTACTGTAAATCTTGCTCTTGAAATAGTCACTTCACGGTCTTCAAGAGGCTGCCTCATTACTTCAAGAACTGTTCGCTTAAATTCGGGCATTTCATCCAGAAATAAAACTCCGTTATGGGCCAGGGAAATCTCTCCAGGTTGTGGATAGCTACCTCCTCCAACGAGAGCGACATCTGAAATGGTATGATGGGGAGAGCGAAAAGGACGTACGGTCATGAGAGAAGCTTCAGTTCCTATTTTTCCTGCAACAGAGTGTATTTTTGTAGTTTCCAGCGCTTCTTTCAATGTTAAAGGAGGTAAAATACTGGGCACTCTTTTGGCTAACATCGTCTTTCCACTTCCCGGAGGTCCGATCAGGATGATGTTATGCCCTCCTGCTGCGGCAACTTCCATGGCTCTTTTAGCCGTTTCCTGGCCTTTAACTTCGGAAAAATCGAACGGAAAATCATTGATCTTCTCGTGGAACTCTTTTCTAGTGTCCAGCACAATTTTATTAATAGGTTTATTCTCGTTAAAAAAATCTATAACTTCCTTGATATTTTCTACACCATATACATCCAGATCATTCACAATAGCAGCCTCTCTGGCATTTTGAATGGGTAAAATAATTCCTTTAAAACCTTCTTCTCTAGCTTGAATAGCGATAGGCAAAACCCCTTTGATCGGTTGCAAGCTTCCATCAAGAGAAAGTTCACCCATAATAACATAATTTTCAATCTCATCAGCCAAAATCTGATCTGATGCTGCCAGAATTCCAATAGCAATACTAAGGTCGTAAGCGGAACCTTCTTTTCTGAGATCTGCCGGAGCCATATTGATGGTGATTTTCTTTCCGGGAATTTTATAGCCTACATTTTTCAAGGCAGCAGAAATTCTGTAGCTGCTTTCTTTGATGGCGTTATCGGGAAGTCCAACTAAGTGGTACCCAACTCCTCCACTATCGACATTTACTTCAATAGTTATCGTCTGGGCAGAAACTCCATGGATGGCGCTTCCATAAATTTTGATCAGCATAGATGTGTTTTTGAAGTAAATATAAATAATATGTTATTTTGAAAATTTCAGATTTCGATGAACAATATCCTTTAAAATAACTGATATAAAAAAACATTTAAAGAAAAGGAAACCGCAATTTCATTACCTTTATTTTAGGAAATATAATTTTATGAAAACCTACTTTCTCCCAGACGATTTACTTACCGAACCCATTATCTGTGAAGAAGAAATCATCATACGACTGTATCAATCGAATCATAAAACACTGAAAAACAAGATCATTTTAAACCGAAATATGATCAATTTGCTAATAAACGGAAACAAAACGGTAGATTATCCAGAATCGTCTGTTGAAGTGAAAGCCGGAGAACTGATACTACTTTCCACAGGAAATATTCTGACTTCGGAAGTGACATCCGACCAGAACGAGTTTACCAGTATTCTGATCTATTTCAGCAACGAAATGTATAACCGTTTCTGGATTAAGTATGAACACCTTCGTTCTCAGGCTAAACAACACAATGGAAAACCTTATTTGATTTATCAACAAGACAGTTTTATTCAACAGTATATCAACTCTTTATTTATATTATTAAAACATCCGGATTTGCTTACTGCAGAAATAAGACAATTGAAGATGGAAGAACTTATGCTCTATCTCCTACAAAGTGATCCGGAGAAACTACAGTCGTTCCGAATTGTTACCCAGGATCGTGAAAATCTACAGCTAAAAAGGGTTGTAGAGCGTTATATTGGAAAACCGACCACGATTGATGAACTCGCTTTTCTCTGCAATATGAGTACTTCCACTTTTAAAAGACGATTTGAACACTTATACAATACATCTCCGCAAAAATGGCTGCTTAATAAAAGAATGGAACTCTCTGCAGACTTGCTTCGTTCATCAGATACCATCCCTTCTCAAGTATTTTATCGGGTGGGATATCAGAATCATTCCAGTTTTTCAGAAGCTTTCCGGAAACATTTTGGAATTACTCCAAGTCAATATCATTCTCAATATTTGACCGTCCGGGAATAGCCGATGATCTTCCAGCCCTAACCACTCTTCTCGTAACCGCCCTACCTTTGTCCTGTAATTAAAAAAAAATACTATGAATTCATTAACAGACACTAATAAAAGTATTGTACGTCGTTTCAACAAAGAAGTTATCGAACAGGGAAACATCCAAAGTTTTCAGGAACTTATGGATGATCATTTTATCAATCATTCTGCTCCATCCGGTTCAGATAATGGCCCGAACGGAATGATCTATACGTTTAATCATATTCTGCGTCCGGCAATGCCAGACTTACAAGTAACTATCTATGAGCAGATTGCAGAAGGCGACCTTGTGACTACTCGAAAAAATATCAGCGGTACACACACTGGCGAATTGATGGGCATTAAAGCAACGGGACAAAGAATAAGCATTGATGTTATTGATATTGTAAAAGTAAAAAATGGGAAGTTTGTGGAACATTGGGGAATCAATACTCTTCCGACGGTTCTGGCTCAACTAAAAAAATAATCCATTAGTAAAACCGATCGATCTTATCGAAAAAAAGCGTTTTACCGATTTTGAAATGCAGGGTAACTTTGCTAAAAAATTGAGATGCAGTCATTAGTCGCATTAAAATCCACAAATTTCAGATTATTTTTCACTGGCCAATCGATATCCTTATTAGGCACCTGGATCCAAAAAACAGCTGTTGCATGGGTGGTTTACAAACTCACAGGCTCTCCTTTTATTTTAGGAGTGATTGGTTTTGTAGGGTTAATTCCTACCTTACTTTTATCTCCTTATGTAGGAAGTTTTGTAGAGCACAGCCACAAATATAAGGTGATGAAAAACACCCAGTTCTTAGCGGCACTTCAGGCTTTTTTACTGGCCATTTTATTTTATTTTAAGGTATACAATATCAGTATTATTATTCTGCTAACGCTGATGCAGGGCATTATTAATGCATTCGACGTCACCTGCAGACAGGCTATGATGATTGATCTGGTGGATGATAAGGAAGCTTTACCTAACGCTATTGCGCTTAATTCAGCAATGAGTAATCTTGCACGGGTTGTGGGGCCGGCACTAGCGGGAATTCTGTTATCTGTATTTGGTGATGATTTTTGTTTCATCAGTAATTTCGTCAGCTTTATTCCTGTCATTTATTGTCTGTATATGATGAAATTGCCTTTATATGAAAGTAAACCTCATCTTTCTAATGTATGGAGTGAATTAAAAGAAGGATTCCGATATGTGAAAAACGAAAAGACTATTTTTTCCCAGCTTTTGTTGCTTTCTTTTTTCAGCCTGATGCTCATTCCGTTTACGACTTTGCTTCCGGTAATTGCTAAAGAAGTTTTTCAGGGAAATTCCAAAACATTTACTTTATTTGAAAGTGCGGTAGGAATAGGGTCTTTGCTGAGCGCTGTGTATATGACGAAATTGAAACAAATGGGCAAACTTCATAAAATTATCATTTTTTCAAGCTGTATTATGTCTTTGGGACTTTTTACTGTTTCGTTAAGTCCAGGAATTCATCTGGCATTTTGGGGGTTGGTTTTAAGTGGTTTGGGAATGATTTCTCACTCTGCTGCCGTTAACACTTATATTCAGCTGAATACTGATCCTAAAATGAGAGCCCGGGTTATCAGCTATTATATTATGGCTTTTATTGGGATGACGCCTATCGGAAGTTTATTAATTGGATTTATGGCAGAGTTTCTCAGTACGAGAAGTGTCCTTTTTATAGAAGGAGTATTGGGAATATTAGCTGTTACTGTTTTTGTGATATACTCCAGAAAGTCAAAAAGAGCTGATGTTTCTCCTGAATTATAATTTTTTTCTACAGAAAAAGGTTGAAGGTTTTGCTTACATTTGTTGAGTCTTTGAAAATATAAATTAATGGAACTTCGTCAACTAAAATATTTTCTCAAAGCGAAAGAGCTATTGAGCTTCACTGCAGCAGCGGAAGCACTCAACATTAGCCAAAGCACACTTTCTCAGCAAATAAAACAGCTGGAAGATGAAATTAATATACCTCTCTTCAATAGAATTGGCAAGCGCATTATGCTAACTGAAGCCGGAAGTCTGTTTTCGGAATATGCTGCCCAAAGCGTGAACAGAGCCAACGATGGATTGGTGCTGATGAAAGATCTCAGCCTTCTTCAGACAGGAAGATTGTTTATAGGAGTTACTTACGCTTTAAGAAATCTTCTTACCAAAGCACTAATTATATTTTCGGAACGGTATCCCAATATCAAAATCAATGTTATTTTTGGAACAACAAGAGAACTCATTGATAAACTGGATCATACAGATCTGGATTGTATTCTCACCTTCAGAAACGAATCTGAAAGTTCTTCTTTCAACTATCAGCCTTTATTTTCATCTCCTATGACATTGGTCGTTTCCAAAAATTCTATGCTCGCAAAGAAAAAAACGATTACCATTAATGAAATTTTGAAAGTTCCTCTTGCTCTACCCGACAGCGGATACAGTACGACTTATTTTATCAAAAAAATACTGGAAAGTAAAAATATTGAACCCCACATTTCTATTGAGATTAACGATATTCCAACCTTACTGGAATTGGTAAAAACCAACAACTGGAATACAATTCTGACGGCCATCAGTGTGAATGATCCTGAATTGGTAACGATTCCCATTATAGGTAAACATATGCTCCGGGAAGCTACGGTTATTTCTCTGAAAGAAGCTTATCAAAAGAAAAGCATGCAGGAATTCTTAGCGATCCTTGCCAATATTTTACCTCCACAAGGATCTTTAAAGCTTCAAAAAAATCAGTAAAGACCAAGTACTGCATAACCAAAAAACAGAATAAATATTCCTCCCATAATTCCCGATACTAAAAATGAAAGAAGGTAATAGGAACCCTTTTTCTCTTTCTTCTTCAACTTATTGTAAATAAAAACCGGCAGTGTATATAATATTGCAGGAATCAGAAATATTAAAAAAAGCAGAACAATGAGTCCTTCTTCTGTAAATATACTGGCTATCATAGTTATTATGTTTTCCGGGAATATCTACAAATATAATGCCTTCTCTTTTTTAATCCTCAAGGACAATGCAATATCGTAAATGAAAGATTGTGCCAATTTTATTCAAAAAAAATCGGCACAAAATATATTTGTACCGATCCCAACCATTATTAAAAACTAACGAAAAGATGATTTCGCCAAGATTTTAGATGAAGAAATAAGATGTTTAATAAAGAAGCCAGATGCCCAAAAGAAAGGTTTTATGATGATTTTCATTGAACAAGGATTAATAAAATGTATCATGTGCTGAATTTAAAGTATTAAAATGCATTCAGCTCTTCTGCATATAAGGATACGTTCTTTCGGCATCTGGGCTTCTTACCCACAATCAAATCTTTAAACAAGTCTGAATTTCAAGTATTTAATCTTATTTCTTTATAAATTTATTTCTATACTCTACTCCGGAGGTACTTTGGGAAATAATAATATAATTCCCTGGCACCAAATGGCTCACATCAATGGACTGATTATATTGATGATTGCTTTTTGTCATAACAAGTTTTCCGGACATATCTATGATTTTTATTTCTTTATACTTTTCAGATTCTTTTCCAATATAAAGAAGCTGAGCGGTTGGATTAGGGTAAACCTTCAATTGGTTATCTTTCGCTTTTACTTCTCCGGTTCCCAGATTGTTACAGAATGGCCAGTCTCCAAAATTCAGTTCCAAAAAAGCAAATGAATCCAACATCTGACACTGGTCCGGACAATATTCTGTACAGGCATAAAATCCATACGTTCCACTATCCACCGCATTATAAGTAGGGCCTGAAATACCCGGAATGATACAGGGATCATTTACTGCCGGAGGATTGCTTGACGGAAGGCATCTGAACCAGGTATGTTTACCATACAACACCGGAAATATATTCTCCAGTTTTACGGAAGCTCCGTTGCACACATTAACAGCTCCGGTATCAGTTTGTTCGTAAGTACCTGGTGTAAATGTGGAGATCATTGCAGGAAGTCCATACACAAATCCGTCTGCAAAAACGGCCGGGCTTTCCGCTGTACAATCTCCATCTGTAACGATTACTTTAAAATAATTCAACTGCTCACTCCCATTCACCGTTAATTGTTGTGATGTTGCTCCAGGAATAGCCATCCAAGGATTGGTATTGGGAGACTGCCAGGTCCATTCCTGCTTATACCACTGGTAACTTCCGTAGGTTTGTGTGGTGGAAAGTATTTCATTTTCAGTATCACAGAAGAGAATGGTTCCTGGAGATTTTACTCCAAGCCTTGGGCTGGTAATTGTAGGAGTACATTGCGCCTTGATATTCAGAAAGCTGAATAACACAAACGCTAAAAGAATTAGTTTTGTTTTCATATATAAATATTTAAGATTGATTTTTATTTACCTATTCTTCCACATTTAATCCAGCAACAGTCTTACCCCGAATCTCACATTGAAATAAAATGGTTTTTCTCTATAAATGGTATTGGGGGAATGGTCTGCATTGAAATGATATCCTATTCCCGGTTCTGCGTAAATTCCGAATCTGTCGACAAGTTTTAACTGAAGTCCAATAGCTGTATTTACAGAAAACTGCAGAGGTTTACTTTCCAAATCTTCTTTATAGGTTTCCTTTATTTCATTATTCACGATATACTTTGTTGTAATATTTCCCGCCACGGGTTTCTCCAGCAACGCTCCACCTGTTACATATCCTGTGAACCTACCTTTCTGAAATACATTGTAGTTGATCTGAACAGGAATTCCTATATAATGAATAAACTGATCGGCCTTGATATAATTGGTGTCACCTCCTGAATGAAGCTCGGACGCTAACTTTGTATAGTTCAGTCCAGTTCCGATTCCCCATTTTTTTCCTAAGCTATAATAAAGAGAGAGGCCCATTGTGACTGGAACTTTATGCCTGATCGTTGCTTCTACAGCTCTATCCTGGTTAGCCAGAAGTATCTGTGTAAGAGGATCATCTATATATTCAGTAGCACTCAAGACTTTTTCTATATTCATTGCTTTTCCGTCTATAGAAGCATATCCGGGAAACTGCTGTTCTGCGGAATTAGAAGAAGCACTCCCAGTAAGCATACTCAACATCCACGATTTCTTTTGGGCTGGTTCTGAAACTTTTTTGCTTATATTTTCAGCATATAATTCCTTTGACAACTGTTCTTTGAAAGGAGATTCATCCACTTGAGATTCTTTATCATTTTCATTGTCAGCCATCTTTTCATTTTCGGGAACGGTTTTCATGGATCGAGCATTTTCGTTAGAAAATACTTCTGTTGTACCATCCGGTATTTTTCCTATTTGTTGCAGATTATCATTGATTTCGGTTTTATTTTGTCTAAAACTTTGATAATTTTCAACTTTTTGAGCTTCTTTTATCGACAAAGCATTTTCAGCCACAGAAGAATTGAAATTTGAAATTATATACTCTTTTTCGTTTAGATCACTCTGCATTTTCTGCATTTCCCAACCTGAATTTTTCTCTTTTTTCTTCCGAATATCTCGCTGGTTTTGAGAAAGTACTTTAGTTGTATTATTGTCAGGCAGCAATTGTATAATCCAGATAAGCAAAGCAATGGCCGCTGCCATTCCTCCAATACGATAGAACAAAGCCCGATTCCCTTTCACACTCTTTGCCGGCGGCAATTCAGAATCCATATCATCCTGATTTTCATTGAATAAACCAACAATCGGAGCATTATTTTTCTCTTCAGCGAATAATTCATCTCTGATGTCATCCCACAATCCTTCAGGAATATCCTCTTCATGGTCTTCCATTCTGCTACGCAGGTTATTTAACCATTCATTATTCATATTGTGCTTTTTTTGACATTTTAAACTCTTTTATTTTCTGACTGAGCAATGCTTTCGCTCTATGAAACTGGGATGCTGAAGAGTTCTCTGCTATTCCCAGGATGGCGGCAATTTCTTTGTGACTTTTTTTCTCAAACACATACAGATTGAAAACCGTTCGGTACCCATCTGGTAAGGTTCTGATCATGTTCATAATATCTTCTTTGGGAATTTCCTCAAAATCCGGTTCTTCTTCATTGGGAATATCCGGAATTTCTTCTACCTCAACGGTAGATTTGAAATCTCCTTTCTGCCTGATATGTTTCAGAGATTCGTTGACTACGATGCGGGTTAACCATGCTTTTAGCGATCCATTTCCTCTATATTCAAAAGATTCTATAGAGCGGAACATTTTGATAAAGCTGTTTTGAAGAACATCATGAACATCTTCTCTTTCGGCAATGTAACGGAAGCATACATAAGTCAGATTTCGGGAATAAGCTCCGAAAAGCTCTTTCCAGGCAGCTTCTTCTTTATTGAGAAGTTGCTTTATCAAAATCTGTTCTTTAGTTTCTTCCATAGACTGCTGCCGTGGCTCTTTCGATAGGTATTAAAATTTTCAGCAAAAATAGATTGCATCTTTATAAAACGCAATCCATTGATGATGAGATCTGTTAATTAATTTTCGCAATTACATACTTTAATGTACCAATCATACCCGATTTCTTCACTGAGATAGTATAATAGTTAAAAATAGCTATAAATGTCTACTACAAATTTACATAAAAATACATTTTTCAAATCTATAATTGACCTAATTGACAATCTTCAAACTGAGAATGATTGCAGGGAATATTTGGAAAAAATTAGATGGAATGGTGAACCGGAATGCCCTCATTGTGGAAGTAAATCAGATAAGCATTATAGATTAAATAAGGAAAATTTCAAAGGTCTATATAAATGTAGTGATTGTAAAAACCGATTTACAGTAACTGTGGGAACTATGTTTGAATCATCACACATTTCATTAAGAAAATGGTTTACCGCCATTTACATATTCTGCTCGCATAAAAAGGGAATTAGTTCTGTACAGCTGCACAAAGACCTCCATATCACGCAGAAATCAGCTTGGTTTCTTTTGAGCCGAATTAGATATAACTTTAATCAGGATCATATTGTGGTTTTTGATAGCGATACACAGGCTGATGAAACTTATGTAGGTGGTGAAGCAAGAAAGAAGAATAATGAGCATAAAAATACACAGGGTAGGTCTTTGAAAATCAAAACACCTGTATTTGGCCTTATTTCCAACGGAACTGTTTTTACCAAAGTAATACCCAATGCAAAAGGAAAAACGCTTAAATCTATTATAAGTAGTCGTGTATTGAAAGGAACTACACTCATTACAGATGGTTGGAGAGGTTATAAAGGCTTACATGAAGATTACCGTCATGAAGTAGTAGAACATAGTAAAGGTACTTACAAAAGAGGTGAATTCCATACTAATGCGATTGAGGGCTTTTGGAGTATACTAAAACGTGGTCTGATCGGAATATATCACTTCTGTTCAGTAAAACACCTAGAAAAGTATTGTAACGAATTTTCTTACCGATACAATACCCGTGATATGTCCGATGGGCAAAGATTCGTAGAAGTATTGAAAATTATAAATACAAGACTAACATATACCAATCTTAAAAATACAATAACAATAATTAAAACTTAAAACAAAATTTTATGAACACACAAAAAGCAAAACAAGCAAACGAAATGACAAACAGAGAGTTGTTTGAAGAATTAAAAGAAAGAGGATTTTTTATGTTTGATAAACTTAGACATACTGGTAATGAACAATATGTTTTAGTTTCAACTAAAAAACCTACTAAAAATGTATGTATTAATCACAAGACTGATGAAAATATTCCCCAAAATTATGAATATGTTGAAATCCATCTATAATGATGGATTTCAACATTTGTATTAATCTTTTATAAGATTAAATAATGAAATAAATTCAGTTCTAGCCACAACTATACTATTTTTAGCATTAGTTTTTAAAACTGCATTTCTTGCATTATCAAAAACTTTTTTATGCTCTAAATTCTTACCTGATGCATAATAAACAAAATTACTTGAAATTTTGTGTGCAGTACCATTAATATCCACTATTTTATCCGAAAAATGACCATCTTCAAGCATGTGCTTTTTTAGATTTTCATAATCATTGACGTTCGCATCATGTAATTCGATATAAACAATATAATTATCCATAGTTATTAGTTCAATTTTTCCCAAAAATATCACTAATAACCGAAATAAACAAACCATCACATTTTTGTGAGGGTTTAATGTTGTTTCTGAGGTAATGTATAAGGACTAGGTGCACCAAATGTTGTATCTGACATATCAATCATTTCTAAATCAGAATTATAACTAGGGTCTATAGATTTTTCCTTTAAAATAAGCATCCAATCAAGTTGATCATTAAATATAATCTTTGGAGTTTTATTATCTAACAGTATCTTTTTGTTTTCTACAATTACAGGTATTTCATTAATGGATATATTTTCTTCAAATGGTTTTCTATAGTCTGTTATAATTGTACTTTTTATTGATTTATCATTAACAAAGTAGTATGTGTTTTTAAACGATAAGTCACCACCAATTTCAAATTTAGCTATGTTTTTTATTTTACCATCTTGTGCATTACCATAATAATAACATGAGCAATGTATACTATCATAGAAATAAAATTCATCATTTAATTTACCGTCTTTAAAGTTTACTGTATAATTTGGAAATTTGAATTTATTATCGATATTTGATAACCTGCCATTATTAAAAGTATATTCTATTCTAACCCATTTATTATCAGAATTCAAATATGTGTAAGATTGAGTACCATTGTAGCTACCATTATCGTTGTAATTAAAAACTTTTTGTATAGCATTCCCATTCATAAAAGGTTGTGCAATGTATACTATTTTGTTGTTGTGGTAATATCTAATAAGGCCTACACTTGTATCACTTCTATATTCAATGTTTATTCCATGCAATTGACCCATTGCATTATATTCAGTAATATTGGTAACTCGTTTGGTGAAGTTGTTCACATTTTTAACCGTTTTGGATGGCTTAACTAAATTGGATTTGTTGAAATATGGTAGATCAGCATTGTAAATTTTAACTTGTGCGTTTAGACTTGTAGTTGACAGAATAATGGCTAATGATAAGATAATTTTTTTCATAGTTTTTGATTTTTTAACTCACAAAAGTATTATGTGAGATGATGATTTCCTTACGGCTTACCGTAATTCGATTGAACATAAATTGATTTAGGTTCTTCTCACCCTCTATGAAGAAAAAATATACTTATTGAAAAATAGAAAGCGTGAGGGTTACTAACTTACTTTATCAGATAGGGTACTGGTATACCGCAGGAGTAAAATAAGTAGCAGACCCCTCACGCCATATAATGACATGAGAGTTGCTAACATATTCCCCTCCATTTTAAAAATTACCAGTTTCTATCTGAGAGAATGTTGTTAAACACTTTCGATGTTTATTCCGTTGAAATTTGAACGCAAATGTAAAACAAATATTTGGATGAATAAATACAATTATGAAAATAAAAAATCCACTAACAGATTGATGTTAATGGATTTATAAAATGTATTATACTGATATACTTTTGGTTATAAAGTTTGGTACATTCAAGTATATAAATGCGTTAATTTTTTATACAGAATGGAAAGTTATAATTAATGACTTCATAAGGGGTAAGAACTGTTCCATCTACTGTAATTTTCTGTGCTGTAAAAGCATATCTCAGGGATCGGTCCATTCCTACATAAAATCCTTTCTGCTTAGCTTCCAGTGTGACCACGGTTTTTTTGTTCACTCCGTTTACCGGGATCTGAAACTCCAGGGCTTTAGGGGCAAACGCTAATTCTACAACATTGTTAGCTGCGTTTACAGATGCGGTATAGTTTAGGTTATATTTCACTTTTCCTATTGCTTTTAAGGCTGTTTTTACTTTTCCTGTATCTTTTACTACTGTTTTTACAATCTCATTGATAGGGAATTCTGCAAAGATTATAGTATCTTTTTTTACTTTAAAATCTTTGATGCTCTCTGTTTTGGTGGTTCCCTGTATGATAATCAGTTTTCCTTTATAATTTCCGGGCATTTCTTCGAGCTTCACCAGTGGAATATCTGGTCCGTCGTCATTGCAAGAGTATAAAGTGAATCCTGTAACTATCAGTAATACGGCTATAAAAAATTGGGGTACTGTAAATTTTTTCATTGCATTATTTTTTCGTTAAACATTAATTATTTTAGAGTACTCAATGATATAAACCTCGTTTTCCGGAAATCTTGCACGATTTTCTTCAAAAAAGAGAAAACAAAACATAACCACCTGATTTACTGATTATAAAATTTCATATTTCTATGACATTCTTTTTTTAAAATCAAAAAAAGGAAGCCACCAACGTAACTTCCTTTTGCATTAATCTATTATTTTACCTTTTATTGTACTCCTCCTCCAAGAGCTCTGTAGAGATCCACCTCAGCATTGAGTCTTTCAAGGGTAACGTTTACTGTTTCCAGATCGTTCTGGAGTTTATTGTTCTGCGCTGTGATCACTTCCAGATAAGTGGCCATACCGCTTTTGTAAAGTTTCAGAGCATCATTGATTCCTTTATCCAGAATTGCCGTTTTTTGTTCCAGAAGTTCTAATCTTTCGGTAGAACCTTTAGATTTAGCCATAGCATCGGATACCTCTCCCACTGCTGTCATGACGGATTGTTTAAAGTTGACAGCGGCTTTTTCCTGTTCAATAAGAGCGGTTTCATAAGCTGTTCTCAACTCTTTTTTCTGAAAGATAGGAGCTGCGAGGTTAGCCGCAACCGCTTTTGTAATAGACCCCGGGATATCAAACCAAGAATTGAATTTATTAGAATTTACTCCAATCTGAGGACTTAGGCTGATACTTGGATACATGGCAGCCTTTGCCAATCCTGTTTTTGAGTTTAAGCTGATCACGTTCAGTTCTGCGACTTTCAGATCTGGTCTTCTGCTCAATAGCTGTGCAGGAAGACCTTCTGAAAGTTTATTTTCCGGGATCATTGTTTTTAAATTTCCTTCTCTTTCTATCTTATTCGGATATTCACCACAAAGGATGCTTAATGCGTTCTCCTGAATGGAAATATTCTGTTTTGCTAGTGGAATCAGTAATTCTGCGGTCTTCTTCTGCGCTTCAGACTGTTGAACCGCTAACGAATTGATTTGTCCGGCTTTAAACTGAAAATTCATCATCTTAAGAGTACTGTAGCTCAATTCAATGTTTTGTTCGGCTATTTTCACCTGTTCATCGAGACTTATTAAGTTATAATAGGCCTGAGCTACCTGAACGACGATTCTGCTTTTTATGGCATTTAGGTTTTCTTTTTGTGCAAAATATTCTGCAGCAGCAGATTCTTTCTGCATTTTAGCTTTCCCCCAGATATCTACTTCCCACGAAAGTCTAAGAGCCGCGCTGAAGTCGTCTATGTATTTCGTTCCTACAAACTGCTCGTTAAGAGAACCGTTAAGGGTATTTATGGATGCCCAGCTTCTGTTAGCTCCTGCAGTGAAATCCAACGTCGGCATCAGCGACAATTTTGCTTTTTTATAAGCAAGATCCAGCTGTTCTATATTTTTTAAAGCAACGCTCACTTCATTATTTTTGGTAAGGGCTCTATCTATTAATAGGATCAGTTTTGGATCTTTGAAAAACGTCTTCCAGGGAAGGACTATGGTATCTCCTGTTACCTGTAGTGATTCCCGATAGGTCTCAGGAACCTGAAGTTCTGTTCTTGTATAGGGTTTTCCTACAGCGCACGACATCAGAACTGATGCCACTGCGCCTGAAATAAGGAAATTCTTTATCTTAAATATTCTCATTTGTCAATTGATTTTGTATTACCGGATACTTCTTTTTAGATGAAAATTTCTCATCCAGATACTGGAAAAACATATACAGTACTGGGATTACAAATACTCCCAGAACAACTCCGCTCAGCATTCCTATGGCCGCACTTACACTGATCGATTTATTTCCGGAAGCCATCCCTCCTGTAGAAATCATAAGTGGGATCATTCCTACAATAAATGCTAAAGACGTCATAATGATAGGTCGTAATCTCGCTTTGGCTCCTTCCAGCGCTGAATCCAGAATAGAAAGACCTGCTTTTCTTCGCTGGATGGCAAATTCCACAATAAGGATTGCATTTTTGGCTAATAAACCGATAAGCATAATTAATCCTACCTGTACATAAATATTATTATCCAGTCCGATCGCTTTTATTCCTAAAAATGCTCCTACAATCCCCGTCGGAATAGAAAGCATTACGGCTAAAGGAAGAATATAGCTTTCATATTGAGCAGCCAACAGCAGATAGACGAATAACAAACACAATCCAAGAATTACAACGGTTTGATTTCCTGCAGACTTTTCTTCCAAGCTTAGCCCTGTCCATTCATAGCTATAATCGGAAGGAAGCTTGTTTAAAGTAGGTTCAATTTTATCCATTAAAGCTCCGTTACTTATACCAGGTTTCGGCACTACGTTGATATTTAATGAATTATACAAGTTATATCGTTGTACAGATTCTGGTCCATATACTTTTTTCAAAGTAATCAGGGTATTGGCAGGTACCATTTCGCCTTTGTTATTCTTCACGAAAATATCATTGAAAGCCTGCTCATCCATTCTGAAAACACCATCCGCTTTTATATTCACTCTATAGAATTTTCCAAATCTTGAGAAATTCTGAGACTGATCTCCCGAGAAATAAGTCTGTACAGTTCCTAATAAATTGGCGATACTTACACCAAGCTGCTTTGCCTTATCTTCATTTACTTCCAGCTCCAACTGAGGATAATCTGCCCTGAACATGGTATAAGCATAAGCTACTTCCGGAACCTGCATCAGCTGGCCGATAACATCATCTGCTTTGGCTTTAAGAGATTGTGGATCTCTTGCCATACGGTCCTGAAGCACAATCTCTGCATCATTGGTTACTCCATATCCTTCTACAGGAGGCATTCTGAAGCTCATTACACTTCCTTCTTTGATAACTGAAAGCTTTTCGTTCACAATGGTCATGATCTCATCAATATTCTGGACTGCTCCTCTTTCCTTTTTAGGCTTTAGTTTCACAAATCCCATGGCATAGGCTGGCCCGGCACTGTTACTCAACAGGTTAAATCCTGTAATGGATGTATTTTCCTGAACAGCATCTACTGTTTTCAAAATTGCATTGATCTTGTTGGAAACCTCTGTTGTTTTCGTTAATCCTGTTCCTGGTGGCATACTTAAAGAATAGATAAAAAATCCGTCATCTTCCATAGGAACAAAACTTTTGGTGGTACTTGTCATCAGCCATGCGGATAATCCTATAATACCTGCGACCAAACCTGCGGCAATCCATTTTTTTCCAATTAGAAAACGGACTCCTTTGGCATAACGGTTGGTCATATTATTAAATCCTGCATTGAAAGCTACAGCAAACCTTTGTCCGAATCCTTTAGGTTTATTCCCTTCTTCTGCGTGGTGATTTTTCAAAAATACGGCACATAATGCAGGTGTTAAAGTAAGTGCGTTTACGGCAGAGATGATAATTGCAATGGCCAATGTATAAGCGAATTGTTTATAGAAAAGCCCTGCTGAACCTGACATAAAACCAATCGGAATAAATACCGCGGACATCACAAGCGTAATAGATATTACGGCTCCTGTAATTTCGCTCATCGCTTTATGAGTAGCTTCTCTTCCGGAAAGATCTGTACCTTCCATATTACTGTGAACGGCTTCTACCACTACAATAGCATCATCCACTACAATCCCGATCGCCAACACTAGTGCAAAAAGTGTTAAAACATTGATGGTAAATCCTAATACCAAAAGGAAAAAGAATGTACCTATGATGGCTACCGGAACAGCAATGGCTGGAATAATGGTAGATCTGAAATCCTGTAAAAAGATAAACACCACGATAAATACGAGGATAAAGGCTTCTATAAGGGTTGATTTTACCTGTCCTGTTGCTTCATCCAGTCTTTCTTTAGTACTCATTACCTTGGTATATTTTATACCGGGAGGAAATGATTTTGAAAGTTGATCGATTGCTTTGTTTACCCCTATTTCAATTTCGTTGGCATTAGAGCCAGTTGTCTGCATGATCGCTACCGTAACTGCATTTTTACCATTGGAAAGGTTATCTCCACTGTTGTTGATAGATCCAAATTCTACTCGGGCCACATCTTTAAGCCTGATCACATTGGTGCCATCATTTTTAACAACGATATTTTCATATTGTTCAGGTTTATTCTTTTTTCCTTTGTATCGGATGACATATTCCAGTGCCGCCTCAGATTCTTCACCCAATTTCCCCGGTGCTGATTCTAAACTGTGGTCTGCAATAGCATTGGATACATCTGAAGGTTCAAGCCCGTAAGAAGACATCTTCTGTGGATTCAGCCAGATTCTCATAGAGTAATCCTTTACCCCAAAGATCTGTGCCTGCCCTACTCCTTTTACCCTTTTTATCTGAGGGATAAGGTTGATATTGGCATAGTTCTGCAGAAAGGTTTCATCATACTGTTTATTATCTTCAGTATAAATATTGAAGATAAGCACCATACTATTCTGCTGTTTCGAGGTTGTAAGCCCCATCCTTACTACTTCCTGAGGAAGTATCGGAGTAGCCTGCTGCACACGGTTCTGTACATTTACAGCAGCCTGGTCTGCGTTCACTCCCTGTTTGAATATTACTGAGATTGTAAATGTTCCGTCGTTACTTGCAGTGGATTTCATGTAACTCATATCTTCCACTCCATTGATCTGCTCTTCTAAAGGCGTAACCACGGAACGGATCACCGTCTCACTGTTTCCTCCAGGGTAAGATCCGGAAACCGTAATGGTAGGCGGAGAAATGTCCGGGAACCTGGTCACTGCCAACTGGTTTAATCCTATTATCCCTAAAATGACAATGATAAGGGATATTACCGTCGCCAATACCGGACGGTCTATTATCTTTTTTAACATTTTTGAATTTTGTAAGAATGTTTATACGACTATTTAGAAGGCACTACTTTAGCAACAACCAGAGCTCCGTCTGTAAGAGCATCAATTCTGTTGGCTGCAATCTTGTCTCCTGTGTTCACGCCTTCTTTTACAAAGTAATCCTCAGAAGTGCTTCCTGAGATTTTAATCTGAGTCATTTTCACTTTGTCTTTTCCGTTCAGTTTATAGACAAAAAATTTATCCTGGATATCTTTTACGGAAGTCTTTGGGAGTTTAATCACTCCATTCAGTTCATTGTGAATCATTACTCTTGCTGTACCTCCTGCTCTCAGCAATTTGTCCGGATTTTGGAAGACAGCTTTCATCTGAATACTTCCTGTATTTCTGTCGAAATTTCCACTGGCGTTTTCCAGTTTCCCATGGAGAGAATAGGTAGATCCGTCTGCCAGAATCAATTCTACATTTTCTGAACCATTTCCTGTGGCTTTACTGTGTGCAATAAACTCGGCCTCATTCATAGAAAAATAAACGTTTACCGTATTTATATTGGAAAGGGTTGTTAACGGAGAAGCATCAGAAGGGCTGATGAGGTTTCCTATTCTATTAGGAATTCTTCCAATGTATCCACTAACGGGCGCTTTGATATAAGTAAAGTTAGCATTGATCTTTGAAGAACCTAATGAAGACTGAGCCTGTGCAACCTGTGCAGAAGCTACTTTATAACTGGCCTGTGCCGTTTTAAGCTGCATATCGGAAACTACTTTTCCTTCCACAAGAGGTTTTAGCTTTTCAACTTCGAGTCTTGCTGTTTCCTGAGCAGCCAGAGCGGCTTTCAGTCCTGCTTCATTGGTATTTACCTGTTCATTATACACAGAAGGGTTGATTCTGAAGAGCGTCTGCCCTTTATTGACATATTGACCTTCTTTAATATATACTGCTTCCAGATATCCTGTCACCTGTGCTTTGATGTCCACATTGTCCTGTCCCTCTATACTTCCGGGGTAGCCCATTGCTACATCTGCGTCACCAGATTTCATCTGGATAAAGTCTGTAGGGAGAGCCTGCATTTGTTGGGCATTTTCCTGTCCGTTTCCGGAACCGCAAGAATAAAGTATTGCTGCTACGGTGAGTGAAAGAACCCAATATCCTTTTCTGTAGTTCATAACATTTGCTTTTAAATTTTACAGTGGCAAAATAAGCTTATATAATAAGGACATTCATGTGAAAATATGGTGAAGCGTAATTAATCGCAGGTGAAGCGTATGATATGAAAAATGAAAGGAAATATGACCAAATTACCTGATTAAATTCGTAAAAAAGCAGCTATTTCACTCTAACATTCTAAAAATACGGTTGAGATTTTATTTTATACGGTTGGCTTTAAAACTATCATAGCGAGCTATTTATCGCCATAATTTCGCAGTATTAAAAAATCAAAAAATAAGTCGATCATTTAAATTTTTATCAAATGAAAAAGTTATTAATTATTACTGCCATCGCATTAGGTTTCGGACTACAAGCCCAACAGACAAAAGAAGCAAAAAGAGAAACCGGAATAGAGCTAATTCCCAAAGCTGGAATAAGCATTACCAACCAAGCCATCAAAAATGTTAACGGAGAAAAATCGAAAACGTCTTTTCAGGCAGGTTTAGGAGTGAATATACAGACGGGTCTTACCAATTTCTCTGTACAGCCAGAAGTTAATTTTATCAGCAAAGGGACAAGGTTCAAAAACAGTTTTGGAAATCAGACGTATAATTTCAATTATATAGAGATTCCTGTATTGGCGAAGTACACCTTTGGCCCGGTATACGTAAACGCAGGTCCTTCCATTGGTTTCCTTATGGGGAAAAATGACAAAGTAAAAGCCGCATACGGCAGTACCAAATCTGTAGACTTTGGATTGCAGATGGGGGCAGGATTAGCATTTCCTGCAGGGCCAGGCAAGCTGATTGTAGATGGAAGATATAATCTGGGATTAAGTAATATTTCTGATGAAAAGGGACTGGATGTAAAAAACAGAGGTTTTGCTGTTTCCCTAGGGTATGCTATTCCTTTGTAGAAATGATTTTCACAGTAAGATCTTTTATATTCTTCCCTATTTCAACAGATCTCCTCATACATTGATGAGGAGATTTTTTATTTTGAAAATAACAGGTAAATAGGTTAAAGGAAACAAAATTTATTATTCGAAATATTCATAAGAAGATCATCTTAATAATCCATCCAGGATTTGAATATAGAGGCTTTCTCTCTGCTTACAATCACTTCCATTTCAGGTTGTTTTCGAAGTTCGAGCTTGAGTTTACCATTAAAGTGGTTGGAAATCTGCCTTACAGAGTCTATATGAATAATAAACTGTCTGTTGGCTCTGAAAAAGAACTTAGGATCGAGTTGTTTTTCCAGTTCTTCAAGAGTTTGGGGAACATTTTCAACGATACCGGTATTCAGCATCGCCTTACTCATTCCCAGTTCTGTATAAAAATAGAGGATATCTTCCGCCAAAACGGTTTTATAACCATCACGGTGAGCAATAAGAAAGCGTTTTCTGTAGTCTTTGGGTTGAATATAGTTTAAAAGTCCTTCAATTGCTGTTCCTACAAACGGAACTGTTTCTATGAAGGTTTCGTAACGTCTCAGCGCCATATCGAGTTCTTCTTCTTCAATGGGTTTCAGAAGATAATCTATGCTGTTGTATTTAAATGCCTGAACGGCGTATTCATCATAAGCCGTCGTAAAAATCACAGGGCTTCTGATTTCAAATTTATTAAATATTTCGAAGCTTAATCCGTCTGCAAGGCGTACATCCATCATGATCATGTCCGGGGCAGCATTATTTTCCAGCCATTGAACAGATGAAATAATAGAATCTTCTACCGCTACAACTTCTGCGTGGGGCCTTAGCTTCAGCAAGAGTCTTTTCAATCGGTCTGCATTAGGTTTTTCGTCTTCGATGATTAAAATTTTGTTCAGCTTCATATCAGGGGAAGTTTTACGATAAATTGATTTTCAGTTTTTTCTATAATGGGTTTTGTATATCCCAGAATATCATATCTCGCGATAATATTGGTAAGCCCGACTCCTGAAGAATCCGGTTTATTGATGAGCGGTAAAACGGTATTGGAAACTACCAGTTCTTTCGTAGGAAGTGTATACACTTCTATTCTTAACGGATTAGATTTTGAGGTTTGGTTATGTTTAATTGCATTTTCAACCAATAGTTGTAATGATAAGGGAAGCGTATACATCGATTTATATTCTTCCTCAATATCTATTTTAAATACGACGCCTTCTCCTATTCTTTTTTCGATTAGAAATATATAAGACTCCAA
This sequence comes from Chryseobacterium sp. Mn2064, assembly GCF_049319685.1. NCBI lineage: Bacteria > Pseudomonadati > Bacteroidota > Flavobacteriia > Flavobacteriales > Weeksellaceae > Chryseobacterium > Chryseobacterium sp. Mn2064. The sequence goes on along the minus strand of NZ_JBMOUE010000004.1, from coordinate 38,681 downwards.
AAATTTCAATTCTTCTTCTAAGGCAATGATATCTTTTTTGGAATTAACAAGCAGATAGCGGTATACTCTGGCAAATTTCTCCGAATATTCATATCCGAGTTGTTGATCTTCGAGAATAAGCTCAGAGAGAACGCTCAGATTATTAAAAATAAAATGAGGATCAATCTGCAATTTAAGGGCCTGAAGTTCTGCTGCCATGGCTGCCTGTTTATGTTTTGAAGCTCTCAATTTATGTTGAGCCGCCTCTACTGCGGTTTTTTTCCAATTTGCCAAAAGATAATCTACGGTGTTAAAAGCACTGATAATAAGGGATATAATAATATTGGTTGCCACCCACTGTCCCAGCAGAGTATATTCTTTTCGGGAATCCATTTCCGGGAGACTTTCCGAGGTACTTTCAATAATAAAGTTGATGATAATTACCATCAGGATACTTCCTATGATCTGAAGTCCTCCTTGAATCAAAAGTCTTTTTACCGTCCTGTTTCTCCACGGAAGCAGTCTGTTGAGAATTCCATCGATGGAAATACTCACTTCAGAAATGATGGCAGAAAAGAAAAATACCCACAATAAATCTTCTACAATTGTTTGCCATGAAGATTTGGGATAACCATCCCAAAGAGGATCAAAAGGATTGATCAGATAAGAAAACACACAGAACGTGATGATCGCTACCGTCCAGATCACCAGTCTTCTCTTCATGGTAGAGAGTATTTTTTTATTCCGTACAATTTTTTTCCTGATTTTAGAAATCCTGTTCATATTCGGGAATTTATGATTGTAAATATAGAAATAGATTTTCTATGAGATATCCATCATTTCAACGAGACCGCCAAAACAATCGATGAACCGTTAAATAGAACACTTAGAATGAATCGCAACGCTTCATCACCTCAAAAGTACATTTCATCACCATTTTATGCAATGTCACTTTATTTTTAAAGAAAGAATGTCTCTTTGTATGATAGTTTTGCAGGATCAAATCCGGTACAATGAAAACAATAATTGTCTGCACAGATTTTTCTCAGGAAGCTGAAAATGCCACCCATTATGCAGCTTCTCTGGCTAAAGAAAACAACTATAAAATCGTTCTTTTCAATCTTCAAACAGTGTCTATTCATGCATTGAATGCCCAGGCATCAGCAGATTTTTTCTATGAACAGACCCTTAAAAATCAAAAGAAACTGACTGAAAAGGCATCTGAAATCAATACATTATACACCATTGAAACCGAATATTATCTGGCTTCAGGAAGTTTTATAGAAGAGCTGGAAAAATGTATTTCAACTATTGTTTGTGATTTTATTGTATTGGGAATGGCTGAAAAAACGCTCGAACAAAGGTTGTTGGGAAATACGGTTAGCAAAGCTATACACAGGATCAAAAAGCCTGTCCTTATAATTCCTTCCCATATTGAATATACAGGAATACGAAAGATTCTATTTGCTTATGATACCCACAAAAGCATGACCTGGTCTGCTATGAATGATATCTATTATTTCATCAATGCATTCAATTCTGAAATTGAGATCTTCAATGTAAGTGAAAGTCTGGAAGATTTCACAGAGGTCATTCACGACCATGATCTGAACTCCGGATATGATCTGAATGATATTAAATATAGTTTTAAAATGATCAAAGCCATAGAAGTGATTAAGGCTATTGAAGAAGAAGTAAGAATTACGAATCCTGATCTTCTTACAATGGTTCCTTATAAATACAATCTTGTAGAATCTATTTTTCACCGTAGCAAAACAGCCATCATGGCCTACAAAAATAAAGTTCCATTATTGTCAATTCCTTTAAACATAGATTAAGCATCAATAAAAATCTTTAATCACTTGAATTATCCTTTTTGCCCTTAAAGGCTAAATTTTACACTTAATCTTGTTTGATAGGACCGGAAAATGTCTTCCGGTCCTATTTTTTAGTGTTTTTGATTATTTATCACCTAAGCTACAGAAGTATTTGCTGACTCTATCAGTTTTATTTTTTCTAATGTTTCAAAAATTAACTTATTCATTTTCAATAATTTTATGACACACCGTCCTCTGATCTTTCAAGCCAAACTAGGTGATCTAATCTTTTAGAGATATAGTACAAAATGAACTATATTAGGTATGATTTCAATTTTTTATTAAACAAAAGGAGGGCTTCATAAAGATGTTTAAAAGCTTCTCCAGATTGTATATTTGAAAATCTTTCTAAACTGTCCAAATATTCTTTTACCTTATCTACATTATGACTTGCTTTTTTAGATTTTGTAAAGAACCATGCACTTGGGATCACCCATTCTGTGGGGCTAAACATACGAAGGTCTTTTCTTTGGAAACCCCGCCATTCAGATTCAAAATATGTAAATACAAAACTACTTACAGCAAATATATTCTAAAGAAAAAGGCCGTTTTCTAGTTAAAAACGGCCTTAATTTACATATTTTCTATTTCTGATAAACTGATAATATAATCTCCACTGAGATATTTATTTAATATAAAAATAAGGTCTTCATAATATATCGTAAAAAATCTAAAAAGATCTTCATTGGTATTTGGAGACTCCAATAATCCTTTATAATCATATTCAGGATGTTTTATTATCCACTCAAAAATTTCTTTATTTCTTAAAACAATATCAATGTTTAGATTACTTAAATCTATATCTCCAGTTATAAACTTATACATATCTTTATGGGTATAAATCTGACTTACTCTTTTCCTCCATACTGCAGCATGCGTTGCGTCTAGTATTAATTTACTTTCCATATTAAATAATTTTAAATTACTTTTCTACACCTATTTCTTCAGTAACTGGTAGATATTAGTACTCCTGATAAAAAAGGATGATGAGGTTTGCCATATTCATATATTATTTCCTATGTCAAATAATTTTTCTGGTCTTTCAAACCAAACTAGAAGATCTAATCTTTGGAGGTATATTAAACATGAACTGAATTAGCTAAGATTACAATGCTTTCACCTCCTTTACATCTATTTGATTATTAGACAACGTACTACCTCGTGGAGTAGCTTTATTTGTGTTATTTCCCTATACAATTATCATCAAATCTTATAAACTAGGCATGGGACTAGGCTTTGCTCCTTGGCTAATCAAGCGAAGTTTCATATCTCTGAAATACTTTATATCTCCAAAAGTGCCATCCAAAAATTCTTCTTTATAATCTCCATTCCTTAGTGTATCATGTAGAAATACAGGAAATACCTTATCTAAACTTTGCTTATTGTTAGAAGAAACTTCCAGATCATTTTTATACAAACTAATGCTATCAACCCCAATCCAGTTGTATAGGAAACGAATATCTTCAAAATAAGGACCATCATCTATATATAATCGGTAGTTTGCTGGGCGGTCAACCTTCCGGATAATATACATCCAATCATCCAGATTAAAATCTTTCCATAATTCAGGAATAATAACCAAAAGGCTTCTTATATTTTTGTACCTAAAATTTTTCGAATTTAGCAGATTAACTATTAAGTCTCTAGAATTGTAGGTTAATAATTCATTTTTTAAAAGTTTGTAAGAATCCCAACCAAGTTCTTCTATTTCATGTTGTAGTTTTTGTATAATTTGCTCCATTACTTTATGTTTTCTATATATATTATTTTATCTTTTCCAAGCCGTATAATTTCTCCTTTACTATTTATACCTAAAGGTGTGATCTCATTACGAGCCCTTTTGACAGGTATTTCAAGGCCTTTTAAAATTTCTCCTAATCTCTCTGCTTCTTCTAATGTTGGTGTATAATGACCAGACATATTATCAAACTCTACTATTCTTCCATTTTTAAAACGAATCCCTCCAGCGGCTAATACATCCTCCCGATTACCTAATAAATGATGTTTATATCCTATTTTTAATTCTCCAGATTTTGTAATAACAAAATCAAATTCATCAGATGGAAAAATATTATTATTTAATTGTCTAAAAACTCCCTGAGAATCCATTTTATAACCAATAACAAGCCCCTCTTCTGGTAAAACATCTAAAGGATCCTTATTAGTAATATTGGGCATTCTTTCACAAAAAGCAGATATTCTAAGCTCCTCCAAAATCTTTTCAACTTTTTCAAAATTAAAGCTCATTTTTCTAATCTCCCGCAAAACTTTTTGATAAACCATATCATATCTACTCCCTTGAGCAATAATCTCACCTTTATAAACTAAAGCAAACTTCCTGTTACTACTGATCGCACCTATAACATCAGGGTTAATACCACTGCCTTTATTAATGCTCTCCATAATAGCTGCAGCATCAAGCTCTATAAAGAATGCTCCATTTTGTATCAAAGCATCACATTCCAACGTTTTTGAAAAGAACCCTACGCTTGGGATTACCCATTCTGTAGGGCTAAACATATGGAGATCTTTTCTTTGGAAACCCCGCCGTTCAGATTCAAAATATGTAAATACAAAACTACTTACAGCAAATATCTTCTAAAGAAAAAAGGCCGTTTTCTAGTTAAAAACGGCCTTAATTTACATATTTTCTATTTCTGATAATCTGATAATATAATCTCCACTGAGATATTTATTTAATTTAAAAATAATATCTTCATAGTATATGGTAAAAAATCTAAAAAGATCTTCATTGGTATTTGGGGACTCCAATAATCCTTTATAATCATATTCAGGGTGTTTTATTATCCACTCAAAAATTTCTTTATTTCTTAAAACAATATCAATGTTTAGATTACTTAAATCTAAATCTCCAGTTACAAACTTATACATATCTTTATGTGTATAAATCTGACTTACTCTTTTTCTCCATACTGCAGCATGCGTTGCGTCTAATATTAATCTATCTTCCATATTAAATAATTTTAAAACATCTGATAAATTTTATCAATTAATTTTATAAGTATTGCGATATTGCATCATTTTTATAGTAAAAATTTTTAAAAAAAAGTATTAATTCACTAATACTAATTTCATTATTTTTTAACTTTAAAACATTAGAAATTAGTCCAGCATCCTCCAATTTTTCCATAGTCCATTTATTATCTTTTTCTACAATCATAATATTGAACTCGTTATCATTATAATTGGAACTAAAAAACTTTCGTCTCTTGTTATCTCTGAGATCTTTTTTTAAATGAACAAACCCCTTAAAACCAATAAGGTTTAATTTTTCTTCTATAGTCATTATTATTTATTTTTTTAAGAATACCACATCTACAGAAATATAGACTCCTTCAGAGTTTTTAATTGTAGAAGATTCTAATTTAACAGTATTAAATCCTAATTCACTTGCCATTTTTCCAGTAAAAGTATTCCTTGCAGCCTCTTCTGGAGCCATACCTTTTTTTATAAATTCATTAAAAGAAAATAAATTATCTCCAATTTTTTTATTTGCTCTCCAAGTTCCTCTAATTTTAAAAATTTCGTCATATTCATTGTTAATAAAATTAAATAAATTTTTAAAAATTTTCCTCCCATTTTTTTCTAAAGAAGTATTTTTTGTAACAATCGAAATATTAAATTCTCCCTCATTATCTAACCAAGCTTTAGCAACATTTTCATCTTCTATACCTCGAATTACGACCCAACCATCTTCTTCAATTATTCTATTTATACGTACTTGTTTTATTAACTCTTCTAATATTTCTCCAATTTTTTCAGAACTAGCACTTACCTTCCTGATCCCTTGTAAAACTTTTTGATAAGCTTTATCATATCTACTTCCCTGAGCAATAATCTCTCCTTTATAGATCAAAGCAAACTTTCGATTATTGCTGATCGCTCCTATAACATCAGGATTAATACCACTTCCTTTATTAATGCTCTCCATAATAGTTGCAACATCAAGCTCTATAAAGAATACTCCGTGTTGAATCAAAGCATCACATTCCGAAGTTTTTGAAAAGAACCCTGCGCTTGGGATTACCCATTCTGTAGGGCTAAACATACGGAGATCTTTTCTTTGAAAAACTCCACTGTTCAGATCCAAAAATACAGAAATAGCTACCGTTCTCAAACCCCGTTTTACTTTTTCAGCCGTCGCAGGTAATTTCAGTAAGCTTAAACAGCCTCTGTAAAAAGCTACAACAGCTTGTGACAAGGCCACTACAACCTGTGGTGCTGCAACAGCTGCTCCCAAAACATTATAAACCAGATCCCATTGTCTCAGAAACTCTTCTCCTCCCGGCAATTTGGCAATCTGTTCCCGAAATGCCTGTATGGTAAGATCAGGTACTGCTAAGCTGAGATCCGCTAATGCTGCCAATAACAGATAGGGATTGTCTGTTAATACCAATGTTCCTATTCCAAAAACGACTCCCATCATATCTGCTACGATTCGCATCGTTTCATTGATGTTTTCCCAATTTTCTGCATCAGCCAATGCTTTTACATAAATAGCAGGAACCATCATAGTAATTGAATCTTCTTGCCCTGATTCCTTATCCAAAGCCTCTGACCGGGTTATATCTCTGAAATAGACCATATCCAGAGGATAAAACTGAGCACCTTCATCCAGATCCTTTGTCACTTGCTCAGTTGCATTAGGATCTCCTTCTTTGGGGACAATAAAAATTCTTTTTACCACTTCCTGTTGCTGTTGGAGATAAAATGTTTTATCGCTGGACTTTCCCAAGCCTAAAAGAAACCCTCCTAATTCCAATACCTTTGTATTGACCTTATATCCGTTTCCTATTTTGAACTCTGGGGCTCCTTCCTTTGGTCGGTTCTCTGAAAGCAAGCAGGCTTCCATCAGAAAAGTAGCAAAAATAATCCGGTTAGATTTCATTTCACCGTTTATCTCGCTAACCCCATCTAAGTTAAAATAAATTCTGTTACACAGCCCCGGATCAGCTTTAAATTTTTCCAGGAGAAAATGATGACCAGAAAGCGCTTTTATTGCGTTGATCAAAGCAGAGCTTCCATCTCTCCACCCACTGAAAACACCGGTATCATCAAGATTGGTCAGAGCCAATATATGTCCGAATATTGTTTCATCTTCGAGTTCCATTCCCTTAAGAACAAACTCCGGTGCCTGAGTATAAAGAAACTTAATCTCTTTAGCTGCTTTATCTCCGTCAGCTTTAAGAAAATGGGATTTAAAAATTTCGATAAAGTATCGTTTATATTCAGGATAATTTTCAAAATCATCATAGCCAACGTATTTAACAAGATTTCTGAACTCTTCATAAGAAAAAGTTTCCAGTACAATTGCTTTTTTTCTCCTTAACGACACATTATCAGCATCCCTGTGATAAAAATAAATTAATTGTGCAGATACTTTCTCCTGTGGCCCATTAATCTCAAATTTAATTTCGCATTGAGTCTGTACCAGATCAACAAGTTCTTTATTCTTGTTAAGATAAGTGTTTATATAAATGAAATTTTCTTGATCATCCTTTATATAATTTTCTTCTGCAATGGCATCATAATCATTGATATTATAATCCAGAATATAGTGCATATTGAACTGATTGCTGTATTTCAGCTTGTTGCATAGCAGCTGCTTTTTTATATAATCATCGGTACGCCATTCTTTACTGATAATTTCTCTAAGTTCAAGTGTTTCCATCATTTTTATTTTTTGAAAAGGCAGAGCGTTACACTCTGCCATTAATTAATACTTCTTAGGAAAGCTTGTCCAGACTGTCTCTGCAACTTTTCACAAATTCATCCAGATAAGAGGTTAAAAGCTCAGTAAGGCCTACCTTATTATTTTTCAGAAGCCAAAGCATGTACTGATAGCTTGGAACTTTTACCTTATCTGAATCCTTATCAGCTTCAGGATTAAGCAGAGGAAGTTCTATAAAATTACTGTTGCTGTCACGGAGGTAGCTCCATGTTCCTTTATAGATCACCCATTCCGGCGTCGGCAATGAGATGTTGATCTCTTCTCCTGTTGCCTTGTCTTTCAGTACCTGCTCATACCTGAAAGAGATAAATTGTTGTTTAGATTTGGCGTCTATATCCAACACCCGAATGCTTCTTGCAAATTGTGGAAGCTTTGGATGCGCATGCAGGGGTAACTCTACAAGATTCAGTGATGTATTTTCGATACTGCTGAGAATTTCTTTAATATTTTCGGGTATAGTTAAATGTGTGTTCATAATTTTATATTTTTTTAAGACAATAATATTTTTCCAAGTAGGTTCATTGATAGTGATCCTTGGCCACCGCTTCCTCTCGAAATGCAAAACCTCTTGGGAGACTGATTAAAAGTGGAATTGAATTGTTGATAGGTCATACCGTTACTTTCTGCAATGACATATACAACCCCATTATAATAAGCAATGTGAAACGTCTCATTTCTCACAGGCAAAAGGTCTCCCTGATAAATGATCCAGTTTCCTTCGCCACCATAAGCTGCAAAACCGTAAAAGGTACCATCATCTCCCATAATTCCTCCATGAAAGTAGCTTATGAAATTGGCTCCGTAATTAGACAGGTTATTATTTACTGAAAAAGAAACCATAAATCCTGCATTAATATCTTCGATAGAAATTAAGTCATCAGATTGGGCAAATGAACCCTGGGATATTGAAATAGAGGTATCATCTATGGTTGCACTTCCCGTTAACGAGGTCCAATTGGTAATTCCTTTAAACTGACTATAGGTAAGACCAGCCTTTACAATGAGCTCAGGAGAGCTGGGGTTTGTTAACCCATTATGGGTAACGAATACCTGATAATATCCTTCTGGCTTTGTACTCCAATTGATCCCAAAATTTAAATTGTTGGGAAAGTTCTGCATCACTGTAAAATTATCAACATGATACTCTTCAGGAGTTGACAAATTAGTACCATTAGCATCTTTGATTCTTTTGACCTTGATGTACGCATTAGATGAAACATTATCTACAAAGAGATTTAATCCCACCAATGTTGTATACTGAATAAAATTTTTCGTATTGTCGATAAATGGTAATAACAGCACATCAATTCGTGGAGTTCCGGTCGAAAATTTTTCTGTTGAAAGCTTCATCCTGTTTCTCCATGCTACTTTCTCCGCATCACTCAACAGTAATGGATAATTGGAAATCATATTTTTTCCATTACTCCACGAAATCTGTCCGGAAGAGTTCTGTACCATCATTCTATTGAAGGTTGTATCTGCAGATTTATCACTCAATCCTGTTACCGAATAATAAAACCCGGAAGTATTGAGAGTCCAGTTAGCTCCAAGGGTCAATCCGGCACCAGGCACAGTAGTAAGTGAGGAATTAGCTATATTTTTACCTAAATCTCCTGCTGGCAGTTTTGCCACATTTCCATTATCATCCAAACCAACAATTTTAGGATAATTCTGGGCATTTCCATCAACAGAAGGCATATCCAGCTTATGATCCAGTTTTTCTCTTGTCTGGGTATTGTATTGTGCCTGGTATTTAATTCCTTCCGCAACAAATGAAGCATTTGAAATCGAAAGATGGGTATCTGCCAGCTCCAGTGGAATACTTCCATCGGTAACGGCATGGGTCTTAAGGTCGCCATTTTGATCAATAGCATAATCTGTATAAATAGGTGAGCCAGACTCGGCTACCTGGTAAATGACATTGGTTTCTCTTTCCCCCACCGGAGGCAATTCATTTACACGTATAATTTTTCCTATAATAGACATATTCTGATTTTTTTGATTAATAATTTTTCTTACACCCAATCTCCTGAAATAATTTTCTGTCCTTCACCGGTTTCTACGCCAAGTAAGTGATCATTGGATTCAAAATTGGTGGCACAAAAGTTTCCCAATTCATCATCAAACTTCACATCCGGTTCACAGTTACAAGGCAAAGCTTTTTCAACTTTTAATCCTATAGAACCTGCCTGTAGAATAGTAAGAGATGTAGGAATTTTTTCTCTCCACGGCTCTCCTTCTTTTGTTGCTTTTGGTGAACGTAATTCATCCACAATGGATAAAAACAAAGGATCATCAATTACAGGAACTTCTCCTCCATTCCAGATTTGCCCTGTCGCCAGGAAGTGTCTTACAGCTTCCTCAAACCCTGGTCTTACAGTAACGATAACTCTCGCCATACCAGACTGCATGAAGGCTCTGAAGGTAGGATCATTATCATCAAACTGATATAAATCTGCCCAGGACTTTCTTTCGCCCCAGTAATAAGGATAGAAATAGTAGCTCATGATTTCCCATTCAAATGCCTGTTCCATAAATTTGATAAATGCAGCATATCTGTCCAGCTTTTCGTCCACTTTAATATCAGTGTTTTCAAAGGTTTCTGTAGTGGAATTATCATTGGTATAATATCTTTTTTTACCAAAAGTGAGTGATGCCTCAGAGTTTTGATTAAGCATATAGGAAATACAGTTTCTTCTTAGAATTGTGTTTTCTATTTTTCTATAGAATCCAGGATTTGACCCTTTTATCTGAATTCCTACAGCTTTTGCATCTGCCAAGGCTGCTTCATACTTATTCAGCTCATCTTTATAAGCATCTATGATCTTGTTAAATGCTTTCTGTAACCACCCATTTTTATATTCCTCCTGCAGCACACATTTGATATTAACCGTGGCATGGAAATAATGAGCATTGGTTGTTGCAATAGTAATTGGAACTTCTCTGACAAATCTTAAAAATGCATTAGGCGAACTTTCTCCTCCCACTAATAAACTTGCTCCATTTCCCCAGCCATTATAACCGGGAAAAGAATTACTACTTTTCACAACATAAGATTCGGTAATATAATGTTCCGGAATGGCAATAAGATCTGATTTTGAAGAGGCTTGTTTTGATTCCGTAGAAGAATAATCAATTGATTTTCCAACGTACACTATGGATTCCAGTCTGTCATCAACTTCTACATTATAATACCCTAACCAGTATTTCAGTTTTGTTGAGTCTGCAAGGGCACTCCAATCTTTAATCTGCATACCTGGCGCTTCTCGTGGATCAATAGGTTTTACCAGTTGGTTTTCAGAAGTGTTACTTATTTTTATTCCCAGGGAATGTAGCTTAGCCGGCTCAGGAATCATAAACTCAAACATCATACGTTTTCCATAGTTAAAAATTTGATTCTTAACCACTTTATCTACCCACCGGTAAACACCTACAACATGATTATTCCCTTTGGTATTGTCAAATCCATGTTTATTATTTTCTTCGTACTCTTCCAGAATTTTATCAATACGTTCTTCTTTTACTTTTGTAATAATCCTTTCCAATGCTCTTGCCGTAACATCTTTTGCTTCGGTAACGGCCTGTCTGTTACTTTCTTCTTTGGAACTATGAGTAGCATAGTTGGCTGCGGTATTTAACATATATTTTGCTCCGGCTCCCCATGAAGCATTAAATCCTGCCTGTGCTGCAAAATCTTTGGATTCCTGAAGTACTTTCGAAATTTCGTTTTGCATCTCATTTCTCTCCGTAGATGTAGTATCCGTCAATTTCTCTTTTTCAGATTCTGTAGATTTAGTGATTTGAGATTCACTTCTTTTAAGTCTCCTTGTTGATTTCTCTTTATATTCTTTTGCCATGATATTTTCAATGTGGGAAACTTCCCCCTCTACATAGCAATAAGTACTTTGTTCTACTTTTCGGTAATCAGCAATACCTATGTTTCTCATTCCAAAACCTGATGGAATAAATGGTTGATCTTCTTCAGGTGTGATCGGATTATCTTTACCCTTCAGGCAAATGCTCCCTTCACCTGTCAGATTATGAATTTTCGTTACCGGATCTATTCCTCCTGCAGTATATGTAATCATAGGAATTTTACAGGTATATATTTTTCCGTCATCAAGGGTAAGCTCTGCTTCAAACTGACAGCCGTTCTTGATAGTATCTTTAATAAGTAACTGAGGCAGAACACCATCGCTGAACAGGGATAAATAATCTCCTCCACCGGCAACTTTTAATTGATTTGAGGTTTGAACAACATTACCATTATTATCCAATATTTTAACTGTTCCTGAAGCTGATGAAAAAAGTGATGTAGTCTCTCTAGGACTCATACTCAACAGCCATCTGTCAGAATAGTTTTGAAAGGATCTGGTTCTTAATAACACAGGCAGGCAATTACCGGTTGTTCCTCCATCGCCACCAGTTCCTTTATTTTTTAGTGTAAAAATTCCGGTTCCCTGAAATCTGTAAATTCTATCAGAAGTCACCCCTAGTTTCCCTTTCATAATGTATACAAGTCCATCATTAAGAGTAACTTCTCCTTCTAATAATAAAACCTCATATCCTCTTACGGTAGTATTGGGTATTTTTTCCGGGGTATTAAATAAAGAGGTTACATTAGGGGCATCAAAAGTGGAAGCTAAAGTACCACTAGCCAAGACTGATTGATCTTCAGATTTAATATTGTATTTTCCGCTTACAATATGTTTTGGATCGTTTATATCGGTAGTCAAAATCATAGAATGGTCACCAACTCCCAAGCTCCCATTCCAGGTTACAGCAGTAAAAGAAATTTCCTGAGTATTGATTGATTGTGTTACAGGTATAACAACTCCACCTACAATTTTAGAAACCTGAGGGGAAAGGTTTGTATTATTTAAGACCGTTTGCTGTAATAAATGATTATTATGTTCAATGGCTTGAAAAAGCTCCGTAAATGTAGAGACGTCTTTTAAGGCTTCGGTCAAGTCAGAAGTTTTGAATATCCGGTGTAAAGCTTCTGTGTTCTCTTCACTCAATTTTTGCAAGAAACTTTCTGTTTCAATTTCAGGACGGAAATTAAATTTAAAAGCAGGAACATCAGGAACCGGAATATATTTTAAACTTGATAAGCCCTCGTTATTTTTTGCAGCTAGAAAAATTTCTTTCTGATATTCCTGTTCTTTTACTTGCTTATCATATTCTGCCTGTGCAGGTCTTGCTCTTTCTAAGTATTCCCCATAAGCTATACCATAGGCTATTTCATACTCCTTTTGATAAGTTCTTTCATATTTCTCTAAAACTGTAGACAGGTCCTGATTTCTCTTAAGATTCACTGTTGCTTCTGCAAATTTCAGATCACTTTTATTGAAAGGAATATTGCCTGACATTTTACCCTCTGCCCTTGAAACTACCGTATTATTTGAAGATGAATTTTCTTTTACCTTAAAAAGTTCCCTGGGAAGAACCACTTTTGCTTTAATTACATCCTCATATTGTTCCTGAGTCCCATAATAGTTTGATAATATATGATCTAAATGCAGAAACTGCATTAATAGTTCTTTGGCATAAAAATCCTTTTGAGTGACTACCTGATAAATAAGATTATCCCAAATTGCAGAAGTAATTTCAACAATTGTCTGAGATTTTTTATAAGCATTGATCTTATCATCAAACTCGGTTTTACTGGCTTTTTCTTTATTTTTTGCTACCCAGACAGCAAGTTCATAGAATGCTATATTCCTCGCCTGTAAAGATTCTTCAGTTTCTATGATTAAGTCCCTGATTTTTTCACAGACATTCTTCAGCGATTCTCCAGCTTCTACTCTTGAATCAATTACTCCTTTTTGTGTAAGAGCATTTCTGAAAACAAACCTTCTTTCTTTGTTTTTGGGTTCAGATAGCTCCGGACTGCGCATTGTAGCAAACCTGAATAGGGTTTGTGAGCTATTATTTTGATTAATTGCTTCCATCTTTTTGTAAATTTGGTTGATTTTATAAAGGTTTAAGATCTGAAGTTCTTTTTATTAGAGCCTCTTCAGGTTTTAGCCTTATTTTTTTACGTGGTTTCCGGCAAAAGATGTCCACCTTGTGTTTTTAAGTCAAGTTTCATTTTCTGTGTTTTTCTGAAGCAAATATCCATCAGAGAAGCGACAAAACTTGACATATAAAAAGTATTTTTATTTTTAAATCCGAAAACCTTTGTTACAACCCACCTCAGTATTCTCAATATTTTAATACATTTGTTATCAAACATATTCAAAATGAATTTCGAACAGGTTAATCTCCATCTTGAAGCCTACAAGGAACACAACCAGATTTTGGATGCGGCCCAATACCTGATCCATTCTTTTAATCTGGAACATGAAAACTTTGCAGGTTTTGGTTTCAGGGAAGAACTTTCATCTACCTCAATGCTTCTGACGGCAGAAGGAGAATTGGGTGGTCCGCAAACGGTGATGATCCCAAGAAATTTATTTGATTTCGATCTGAACCTTGTTTTGAATATGGTAGCCCACGAAATGCTTCATGTAAGGCAAAAAGCTCCCGGACAGGTTATTGAAGACAAAAATGAACGAGAATTCCAGGCCTATTATGAAATGCTTTTTCATAAAGTATTTCCCCAGGTTCCGGAAGTTTCAGATTTTCATAAAAAATTCTTCGGCGGCAAAGCTTTGGAGTATTATAAAAGAATGGGTGAAGATTCAGTATTACAACAGAAATATGCAGAACAGAAAACAGAAGTAGAACATTTAATCAACACATTATCATGACAGTAAAACCAGACATTACCTGGGCAGATTTTGAAAAGATTGACATCCGATGCGGAACCATCATCGCCGTGAACGATTTTGAAAAAGCAAGAAACCCCTCTTACCAGCTTGAAATTGACTTTGGTGACTTAGGAATCCGAAAATCATCCGCACAGATTACCACTCTTTATGAAAAAGAAGATCTTGTAGGAAAGCAGATTTTAGCAGTAGTCAATTTCCCTAAAAAGCAGATTGCCAATTTCTTCAGCGAATGTCTTGTGCTGGGAGTATATGGTGAAGACAAAAAAGATGTCACACTTATCACTCCTTCACTGCCTACCAAAAACGGAATGCAACTAGGATAAAACTAAAAAACACATATGATACAGAACATACCTTTAGAAAGGGTCTTATTTCTTGATATTGAAACCGTTCCTCAAGCTGGATCCTGGGATGAACTCTCTGCAACAGAACAACACCTTTGGAATAAGAAAACGAAATTTCAAAGAAAAGATGATATTTCTGCAGAAGATTTCTATGAAAGAGCCGGTATTATGGCCGAGTTTGGAAAAATCATCTGCATTACCATCGGAATGGTAGAAAAAAATGAAACGCTGAAGATAAAAAGTTTCTCCGGACACGATGAAAAGAAAATGCTGAAAGAATTTGGTGAAATTTTCAACAGTCCCAGGCTTTATAATGTTATTCTCTGTGCTCACAACGGAAAAGAATTCGATTTTCCATGGATTGCCAGAAGATACCTCATTAACGGAATGCAGCCCCCAGCTCCGTTTCAAATGTTTGGAAAAAAGCCATGGGAAATTCCACACATAGATACGATGGAGTTGTGGAAATTCGGAGATTATAAAAGTTTT
Source organism: Chryseobacterium sp. Mn2064 (assembly GCF_049319685.1). Lineage (NCBI taxonomy): Bacteria > Pseudomonadati > Bacteroidota > Flavobacteriia > Flavobacteriales > Weeksellaceae > Chryseobacterium > Chryseobacterium sp. Mn2064. Next base: position 23,464 of record NZ_JBMOUE010000004.1, on the reverse strand, counting down.
GTATCCCTTGAGTTGCTGGCTCATGTCTTTGGTATTCCCACTCCAAAGGATGATATTGACGGCTCAATGGTTTCATCAATTTACTACATAGAGAAAGACTTGCAGAGAATTGTTGATTATTGTGAAAAAGATGTCTTAACTTTGGCAAATATTTTCCGGCGTATGCGTCAGGAAGATTTGTTGAAAAGGAATATCAATCTAGATTAAAAAATGAAATTTACAGACGATCAAATTGCTGACATTGGTGAGGAAATCATTGGTGTACTGAAAACCGTATATGACCCCGAAATTCCGGTAGATATTTACGAATTAGGGCTGATTTATGATGTCCAGATCTCCGATGATGCTGACGTAAAAATTATAATGACACTTACTACTCCGAACTGTCCTGTTGCAGAAACTCTTCCGCAAGAGGTGAAAGATAAAGTAGGCGAAGTAGAGAATGTAAAAAGCGTTGATTTAGAACTTACTTTCGAACCAAGCTGGAATAAGGATATGATGAGTGAAGAAGCCAAGTTTGAATTGGGAATGCTTTAATCAATTTTAAAAATATAAAACCCCAGAACGATTTCCGGGGTTTTACTTTTATATTTCTGTTGCTATTTCTTTGCCCTCTCTTCGGCTCCATTCACTCCACGAGCCTACATACAGGTCAGGAATTGGAAAACCAGCATAATCTAAGGCCAAAATAGTATGGCACGCAGTAACTCCTGATCCACAATGAATAATCAGATGCTCAGGTTTGTTTTCTAATAACTTCTTATATTTTTCTTTTAAAACCTCAGGTTGTAAAAAGTTTCCATTTTCATCAAGGTTTTCAGAAAAAGGAATATTGATCGCTCCCGGAATATGTCCTGCAACCAGATCAATCGGCTCAGACTCTCCATTATAACGATATGCATCTCTTACATCAATAACGGTAGAAGAACCATTTTTCAAATCATTTTCAACAATTTCAAGACTTGAAATTGGTAACTTCCATTGATTCTTTTGGATTACAGAAGCTTTATCAAATATTTCTTCTCCTGAAGAAAATTCTAATCCAGCTTTTTCCGCAGCCTGTATTCCACCATCAAGAACCTGAACATGCTCAAAACCAAAAGACTTTAATATCCACCATGCTCTAGCAGCTGCATTCGAAGCGTTTTTATCATCATAAACAACAATATGAGCACCCTCTGGAATTCCAAGGTCTGAAAGTGTTTCAGCAAATTTTTCTACAGAAGGAAGCGGATGCCTCCCTCCAAAAGCAGCATTTTCACCTATTTCAGCCAGATCTGCATCCAAATCTATAAATCGGGCACCTTTGATATGTTTGTCAAGATAATTTTGTTTTACATCTTTTCCGGTTCTTGCATCAAGAATGATGAGATTTTCTGCCGGAAGGTTTTTTAATTCAGATGGAGAGATGATTGACGACATTCTGTTGATTTTTTAGGTTGAATTGAATTACATTTTGGCTTTACCCAATACGTTCTAATATAGCGAAGCGGGCTAAAACCCGCTCCTGTTGTATCTTATATCTCAAAAAGGTTTCGTTGATGAGATCTATAATTATCTTAAAAATGAAAAATATCCTTCGCCTTGTTATAAGAACTTTCGAAATTCAGAAGGTTCAGCTTATGGTCCGCTTTTTCAACACTCATAAAGTTGATAACCTGCTCTGTAGGCATATTTCCTACAAGATCATCTTTCGCCATCGGGCATCCTCCGATTCCTTTGATAGCACTGTCGAATCTTCTGCAACCTTTGTCATAAGCCGCTTTCAATTTTGAATAGGAATCTTCATAACGGTTATGAAAATGTCCTCCGAAGTTAATTTCCGGATATTTCGAAGGTATTTTATCAAACAAAAGAGCAATGGTTTCAGGAGTTGCCACACCAGTTGTATCCGACAGTAAAATATCCGTCACACCAATATCTGAAAACTTTTGTGCCCATTGGTCTACATCCTCCCATTTCCACATTTCACCGTACGGATTCCCAAAGGCCATCGAAAAGTAAATATTGAGCTGCTTTCCTTCACTTTTTACAAGTTCTAGCATTTTGATAACTTCATCAAAAGCTTCTTCCTGACTTTTGTTGGTATTTCTGTGTTGGAAAGTTTCAGAAATAGAAAAAGGAAAGCCCAGAATATCCACCGATTGATGTTTCAATGCTTTTTCCGCCCCTCTGTAATTTCCGATAATGGCAGAAACTTTTGTATTGGAACGGGATTTATCTATATTTTCTGCTACCTCATCAGAGTCAGCCATTTGCGGAATTGCTTTTGGAGAAACGAAACTCAGGCAATCCAATACATCAAACCCAACATCCATTAAGGAGTTGATATAATCTATTTTTTTATCGGTAGGGATAAACTCTCCCCATCCCTGCATGGCATCTCTAGGACATTCTGTAAGAAACATTTTTACTTTTTGATTTTCTCAAATATAATAAAACTAAACTACTTCGTATACTGTACATACAAATCTAACACTATTTTGATTTTCAAAGTTTTATATCTGATTTATAATTTCAATAATTGATATTCGGTCGCAAATAACGTATTCTGAGCATCAAATTTGCTAACTTTGTTAAAATTTATGATAAATCTGATGAGTACAATAGAATTCAACCCATTGTGGAAAGAAAAATTACTGAACCGTTTTCTTAGTTATGTAAAAATATATTCTACCAGCGACGCTGAAAGTGAGGCAACTCCTTCTACAGCCCGCCAGTGGGACATTGCCAACTACATCACTGAAGAACTGAAGGCAATCGGTTTGGAAGATGTTTCAATTGACGAGCACGGTTATATTATGGGATATGTTCCTTCTAACCTTGAAAATGATGACAGACCTACAATCGGGTTCATTTCACACTATGATACTTCACCTGATTTCAGTGGAGAGAATGTAAAACCTCAGGTTTGGGAAAACTACGACGGAAGTGATCTTTTATTGAATGAAGCAACAGGATTCACTCTATCTCCTTCAAGATTTGAAAGTTTAAAAAAATATGTAGGCCAGACTGTTATTACCACTGACGGAACCACTCTTCTTGGTGCTGATGATAAAGCAGGTTGCGCAGAAATTGTAACAGCTGCAGAATACCTTATTGCACATCCGGAAATCAAACACGGAAGAATTGCTGTAGGATTTACTCCTGACGAAGAGATCGGAAGAGGAGCTCACAAATTTGATGTAGCAAAATTTGGTGCAGAATGGGCGTATACAATGGATGGTGGAGAAGTTGGAGAACTTGAATATGAGAACTTCAACGCTGCCGGAGCCGTAGTTAAAATCCACGGATTGAGCGTACACCCAGGATATGCATATGGAAAAATGATCAATGCGGCTCTACTTGCTGCTGAATTTGCTCAAACCCTTCCTGCCAATGAAACACCGGCAACAACAAAAGGTTTTGACGGATTCTATCATTTGATGGACATCACTGCTGATATTTCAGAAGCAAAACTTCAATATATCATCCGTGATCATGATGCTGATAAATTTGAGGCTAGAAAAAAATTCCTTCAGGAAAAAGTAGCAGAATTCAACCAAAAACATGGAGAAGGAACTGCTGAAGTGGAAATAAAGGAACAGTACAGAAATATGAAGCAGCAGTTTGAAGGTAAAATGCACATCATAGATCTTGCTGCAAAAGCAATGACAGAAGCAGGTATTGAACCTAAGATTAAAGCGATCAGAGGAGGAACAGACGGAGCGCAGTTATCTTACATGGGACTTCCTTGTCCTAATATCTTTGCTGGTGGAATCAACTTCCACGGTCCTTATGAATATGTTGCTTTGGAAAGTATGGAAAAAGCAACTGAAGTAATTATTAATATCGTAAAAGCTTAAAAAATGAAAAAGCTCCTGGCATTAGCATTTATTTTATCTTTTGTTTTAGGAAGTGCACAGATCTCTGATTTTCAGAGAGCAGATTCCAAATACGAAAGAAAGAAAACGGCTCTGTATAAAAAATATCCTAAGCCTAATGATTTAAGAACTAAGCTGGAGTGGCTTCTTACCGAGGATAAAATCAATACCTATCAAGAAGCTCTTGATAAAGTTTCCGAAGAAGAGAAAAAAGTGATTGCCAAAGATCCGCCTGTAAAAACGAAAGTGACAAAAGAAGCAGAATATGATCAAGGTAAATCCGCTTTCCAAAAGCAATTATCTGAAGCAATTAATCTGGATTTCTTAGGTTTTTATTCCGATGCTTATAAAGTGACGATGACTTTTGTGGTGGATTCTAAAGGAAATGCTCTTGATGCCAATGTAAAAGGAAGTAACGAGGATGTAAACTCATTCATTGAAGCTGCTTTTTACCGAATCAGAGAAAATGGAAAATGGAAACCTGCAGAAGACAAAGGAAAACCCGTGTCATCTACTGTTTCTCTCCCCTTAGTATTCACTTTTAAAAAATAATATGAAAACCCGCTCTTATTGTAGCGGGTTTTTCTTTCTTTATAAAGTATAGATTTCATCATAATCAGAAAGGAATAAAATATAAATCTCACTGAAAATCATTATGTTATTGACAGTAATTTAATATATTTCTATTGTAAGCTTTAAATAATTCTTCTAAATTAGAAAGAAACTTAAAATCACAGCTTATGAAAATGAAATCTAATGACTTCAAAATCAACAGAAAATTGTATTTTTCTTTTCTTCTTTCTATTTTCTGTTTGTTTCTCTTAACGTCTTGTTCTCAGGATGACCCGGCGGAAACTCCTGTTGAAAAACCCATAGAATCTGTTCAAATGAAAACTTTGGGGAGCCTGACTTTACAAAAAAATGTTATTATTCTGAATGACGAATCGGTGAATGCCATTTCTGCTCATAATGAAGGGCAAATTACATTTAGCCGAACGACACCACAAACAGACAGTATTTCTGCAGGAACTGTTATTGTGGGTACAAAAGTAGAAGGAGATCAGGTGAGTACCATCCTTTCAAAAGTAAGTTCTGTTTCTAAAACTAACAACCAGTTCACAGTACAGACCTCGAGTGCCAAGCTTGAAGAATTTATTTATAGCGGAACATTAAGTGGTGTGTATGATCCTTCAGATAAAGCCCCTGTGAGCATCAATGGAAAAATGGTGAATTATGTTCCTGTAGAAGGGATGGTTTCCCGGGAGATCAATAATAAAATCCTTTCTATTGAAGCAAAAAATCTGCAACAACAAAAGGTAGTAGCTTTCAACCGTTTTAATTTTGATAAAACCTTTTCGTTTCCTCTATCTTCGGCCGGAGCATCAAGTGTGAATGTGAAAGGTGGATTTACTCCGAAAGTTGATTACAACATTACATTCTCGTGGGGACAATTATCCAATTTTTACGTCAACTTCATCATGGATGATATCCAACTTCAAAGCACAGCAACTATTGTTGGAAGTATTGGCTACACCGCAAGCACTACAGACTATCTGAATATTCCTATTGTACCTGTAGTTTTAGGACCTACCGGACTTATCTTAAGCCCTACTATTTCTGCAGGTCCATTTCTTGGAGTGCAAGCAACGGGAAAAGTGCAGGGACAGCTTTTGGACCTTGAAGGAAATGCCAACTTTTTAGTAAGCAAAACTCCATCAATCAATATTAATCTGCAGAAGAAATCAGATCCTGCCATCACAGGTGTGGAAGGTAACTTATCTGCTGAAGCTGGTTTAGAGGCTAAAGGAGCTGTAGGACTGATGTTTATTTCTATTCCTATTGCCAATTCCGGGTTGCGGGGAAGAGCCTCTGCCCTGTCATCTTTAGGACTCACTTTTATTCCTGAAAGAAAAGGAATATTTTCTGTAAAAGGTAAGATTCAGGCAGACATGTTTTATGGTTTTGGAATTGCTCCTTTAAGATATGAAGGAACCATTCCTCTTTTCCAAAAAGAATATATGCTGTATCAGAAGGACTTCAGCTTCTAAGATCCACTATTTATCAATCATAAGAAAGCCACTCCTGTAGTGGCTTTTATTTACAATACCCATTCACATGGAATTCATTGACAGTTCTTTAAGTCAATTTTATTATATTTACAAGAATGTACAATTTTAAACAATAACATTTAACACCAAATTATCATGAAAACAATGAAAAAACTTTTAAGAAAAGAATTATCTGAAATTTTAGGGAATGGAATCGGAGGATGCCATATGGGAGGTAACTCTTATAATTGCCAAGACGACTGCCAATGCGCCTGGGGGTATGCGTGCGAAATGTATGAAGACGGAAATCCCGGACAATGTATCGCTGTAGGGGGCGGTGGTAATCCTGGCGGCGGCGGATGTAACCCTCCTTCTATCTGCGAAGAACAACCTTATTAATAATGAAAAATCGGAAGTAGTGATACTTCCGATTTTTATTTTCATCCGAAAACAGATTCTTGTCAAAGCTTTTCTACCGTTCATCAAATAAAATTCCTCCCATGCCCTGAGAATTGTTGTTTTGCATCCAATTTCTAACAATAATAAAATTATGAAACAACAATTTTTAGCATTCTCTGCTCTTTTATTGTGTATCACTTGCTCTGTGGATACTCATGCTCAACAAAAGACAGCTTTTCATATTGGGGTAAAAGGAGGGGCCAATTTTACCAAAACGTCAACGGAGTCTTCTTCCTTGGAAGGAAAATACGGTTTCGGATATCAGGCAGGAATCGTGACAAGGTTCGATGTCGGAAGCCTGTATGTACAAGGCGAAGCGTTATTCAACAAAAGAAAAGCCTCTTACGATGTAAAAGAAGGAGGTTCTGCAAAGCTGACATGGAATGCCATTGATATTCCTGTAGTAGTAGGATATAAAATCATAAAAAATGATGACATGAATCTAAGAGTATTTGCCGGTGGAGTGTACAGCTATGCTTTCAACAACAGTTTATCTGCTTCTCAAAATTTTCAGGATGGTTTTAAAAACTTTGACAAATCCAACATTGGGATTACAGGAGGTCTTGGGATGGATTATAAAAACTTCACGGTTGATCTCCGGTATGAAACCGGGCTTTCAAATATCAGTAAAGATTTCAAATCCAAACCTCATGGTTTCAGTCTTGGAATAGGTTATTTTCTATTCTAAAAACTTCAATTATCTTTACGTGTTAGAAACTGTTATTCCTACAGTTTCTAATTTTTTTTATCAAATCATTGTAAATCTTTATGATAAAATCTTTTGTACAGAAAGAATACCTGTTTACCATTATATTCTGGTTTGTTTTTGCGATCGTTCTGTGGTGTAATTTCCAGACCACAACAGAGGTTTATCTGGCAATGGTTCAAGCGGTTATCGTTACCGCCTGCTCTTTTTTATTCACTCACTTTTTGACCAATAAACTTCTTCCCAAAGCTTTAAGGGAGAAAAGGATGAAACGGTTTCTTCTTCATGCAACCTTGGTTATCATCCTGCTGAGTTTACTCTTTTCCATTATTTTCACCTATGTTGAACTCGCTCCCAAAAACAGACTTCCAGAGAATCTGCACGATCAGCTTCCTTTTTTATGGCAGGGTTTTTATATGTCTTTACCAGCTTCATTTCTTATTAATGGCGTCTCCTGTGGAATAAAATTCTACAAAGAACACGGAAGAATTGAACGTGATCATATCCTTCTCCAACAGGCTCATCTGGAAAACCAGCTTAAACTTTTGCAGGATCAGATCAACCCTCACGTTGTATTTAATATTCTGAATCACATTCATATTCTTATGAAGACCAATACGGAACTTGCAGACTTTCTGCTGATGAAGTTTTCGGATATTCTCAGGTATCAATTGTATCATTGTAATCAAAATCTGGTATCGCTTGACAAAGAAATCGACTATCTTAAAAATCTGATTGAAGTGGAAAAATTACGTTGGGGAAACGAGCTGAATGTAAATTCCACCATGGAGTTTCAGAGTAAAACAGCTTATATTGCTCCTCTCCTTCTGGTTCCTTTTATTGAAAATGCATTCAAATATGTGTGTCGGCTTCCCGGCCAGACCGGTTATGTGAAAATTATCTGTAAAGAAGAACATCATACTCTTTTCCTGTATGTTGAAAATTCATATTCCGATATTCCCCTTCAAAAAAAGAAAGACGGAACAGGCGGAATCGGCCTCCAAAATGTAAAAAAACGTTTAAAATTACAATATCCTGATGCTCATGATCTTACCATTGAAACTGATCATCTGATTTATAAAGTAACTTTAACGCTAAAACTGTCTGAAGAACATGAGTAATATCCCCAAAATGAAATGTCTGATTATCGATGACGAACCTTTGGCCAGATTCCACCTTAAAGAAATGGCAGCACAGATTGATTTCCTGTCTGTAGAAGGTACCTTTGCAACAGCACTGGAAGCCAATACCAAGGTAAAAGAAAGTGATATTGACCTTCTTTTCCTTGATATCAATATGCCTTATCTTAATGGTATTGATTTTTTGGAACAGCTTGAAAATCCCCCATTATGTATTTTTACTACAGCCCATTCTGAGTATGCTTTAGAAGGATTTCGTCTGCAGGTGGTAGATTATCTTTTGAAACCTATTGCTTTCAACCGTTTTTATCAGGCTGTTAATAAAGCTCAGCAACAGTTTATTGCCAATGAAAAACTAAAGAAGAACACAACGCTAGATGATCCGTTTCTCTATGTAAGGCAGTCTGACAGTTTCATCAAAGTATCCTGGGTAGATATTTTATATATTGAAAGTATGCAGAACTACACCAGGCTTCATTTTAAAGATAAATCCCTGATTATTCATCAGACTATGAAAGCAATTGAGGAGTCTCTTCCTTCTGATCATTTTTTCAGGATTCATAAGTCTTACCTCATCAATATCACCCACATTGATATGATTTCCGGAGGTCGTTTATTCATTAATAAAACCGAGCTTCCTATTTCACGTACAAGAAAAGAAGAACTGCTGAACCAGGTGGTTTATAAAAAACTTATCAGCAAATAGAAATTAAAAGGGAAGAATAAACACCTTCCCTTTTTATAGTTATTCTATGGCAGGTTCCAGCGTAAGGATACTGCAGCATAAAATGTACTTGAAAACCTTGGATCGGCTATTTTTTTGTCTCTGAAAATACTTTTGATTTTCCTGTCATTTTCACTGAAACTTCTCAATAAGGCGGTTCCTCCCGTAAAACGTAGCGTAAGCTTATCATTGAGCTTCAGTTCGGGCCTGATCCCGGCAGTGATTTGCTGGTAACCCATTAAGATCGATTTCCCGTCTTTATTTCTTTCCACAGTCATTCCGTTGAGGTTAACTACCGCTTTTAATGCAAATTTATCGGAGAATAAATAACCAGCTTCCATCCCTTCCGGAAAATTGATATTGAATTTAATTTTTCCGTTGGTTTTCCAGTCAAAATAAATCCATGGCAACACCATAGGTACACCGAATGCTGTGGTAAGTACAGGCCCTCCTCCTAATGCGAGATTCGGATTAAAATGTCTGATAAACAGAACTCCTCCCTGTCCCAACACATCATCAAAGTTCACTTTTTCCATATCGGTGTACACTCCTACGGATGCTGTCATCATCATGCTCCACTTTTTTCCCAGAGGTCTCATATGCTGTATTCCCACTTGTGCATTCAGCATCTGATCTGGAAATAAAGAGGTTTCGTAATTTTTATGGGTCATCTTTGCATAAGATCCTCCCACAAGCATAGACCAGGCTTTTACTCTGCCATTTTCATCTTTTTTTACCGATAATGGAATACTCAGATTCAGGCCTATTCTTTTAAAATCACTTTTAGAATTTGTTTTCAGACTGTCCTCCGGGCGGATGTAGTTTGAAAAAGGAATATATTCAGTTTTAAGTTCCGCTGAAATTCCGGTTTGAGCTTTAAGCAAGGTTCCTAAAGGCAATAAACAGCAGAAAGCTGTGAAAAGACTTCTTTTCATATTTTAAATTTTATGCAAAGAGAGCCTTTTGACAATTTTTCACAAAAATTACTTGATTAAGTGCCCGGATGGTATGACAACATGATCAAATAATAGGATTTAACTTTCCGGCAAAATCAAATAGTTAAACTATCGGTTTCTGAGTCTTAAAAATACGATATCCGAACCCTACAGCGATCAATGCCATTACCGAACGTGTTACCACCATTGGAATGATAGAGTCTGCTTCTAAGAATCCTATTAACCCTGAGATTAAAAAGGTAACCATCAGCTGCATGAATCCCAGTAATGCTGCTGCAGTTCCTCTTCCTTCTTTAAATGGAGATAAAGCATGAGCCGATGTAATAGGAAACAAAATACCAATCGACAGTAACGACAGATAAAGCATCGCAATTTCCAGTGCAACCGAAAGATTTTCAGCCGCAATCAGGATATGAAGTGTACATACAACCAGCAACACAATGGTAGCGGTAAATAAAAGTGTTGAATTGCTTATTCTTTTAATCAGTTTTGGAGTAATATAAGCAGCTGTTATCAAGGCCAATGAGTTGAAAGCAAAGATAAAACTAAATGTACTGCTTGAGAACCCATGAATCTCCATGAATAAAAACGGAGCATTTGAAATGTAAATAATCAGAGAGGCAAACGCAATACTTCCAACCATGGTACTGTTGATAAAATCTTTATTGGAAATGATCATTTTCAGTTGGTCTTTCAATCCTTTTTCATTCAACACCTCATCATCCGAAAGAGTAATTCTGGCATTGGTTTCCGGCACATATTTATACACCATAAAAAAAGTAATCAGCCCCATAATACATAAAAAGGCGAAAGAACTGTTCCAGCCCCAGAATTTAAGAAATACACTTCCTAATAGCGGAGCAACAATAGGAGCAATACCACTGATCTGCGACTGCTGGGAAAAGATAGTGACCGCTTTATGTTTATCATAGAGATCAATAATGATCGCTCTTCCGATCACAATTCCGGCACTTCCTCCGAACGCCTGCAGAAAACGCATTGCCCATAAAACATAAATATCTGAGGTAAAATAAATTGCCGTTGCACCCACAATAAATAGCAATAATCCGCAATATAACATTGGTTTACGACCTTTCTTGTCCGATAGTGGGCCCCATAAAAGTTGTCCGAAAGCAAATCCAGCAAAGAAAACAGAAATGGACACCTGTATATGCCCGATATCTGTATTAAAAATTTTAGCCATACTTGGGAAAGCAGGAAGGTAAAGATCTATACTCAGCGACTCTAATGTGTTGAGTAGTGCAAGAATAAACACTACAATATTCAAATTCTTCTTCATAAATAATGATAAGCCTTCATAGGCGATTTTTCCAGCTGCAAAATTGCTGTAAAAAGCATCATTTTTCAATAAAAGAACTGAAGGAAGGATAGCACAAACTGAGGATTGGCTAATCCATTTAGACCAAAATTATTTATTCAGGGTAAAAAATAACGGAACATTCTGAGGATTAACCTTTTCCTGAATTAAATCCATCTGGATTCTGTCCGGTATGCTTTTTAAAAAACCTGGAAAAGTAAGAAGCATCACTGAAACCTAGCTTAAAAGCAATTTCTTTTACTGTTAAAGCTCCAAAACTAAGCTCTCTTTTCGCTTCCAGAAGGGTTCTTTGGGCAATCATTTTTTTCACGGTTATTCCCCTGGAAAGTCTGACAATATCATTCAGATGATGAGCACTTATTTTGATCTGTTCGGCATAGAAATCTGTATTTTTTTGGGTAACGTAATGTTCTTCTATCAATGAAACTAACTGTTGAATTCTTGGTTTGTCATCTTCGGAGGTATTCTGCACCTGAATCTGATCTGTGATGATAAGACAAAAGGCTCTCAGGTAAGCTTTTAAAATTTCAACCCTTCCACCTCCTAAGTATTCGCGCTTGATCATTGAAATAAGCAGATTCCCGGTCTCGCTACTCTCTTCATCTAAAAAGAAAGGTTTTGCTCCATTTGCCAAAATGACTTCGGTATCGCACGCTTCTTTGAAAATTTCTTTGCTTATGGCCAGTACATATCCTTTTTCATCGCGTAGTTTCATATTAAAGACTTGCCCCGGAACAATAATGCAGATCTGATTGTTTTGAATGGTATAGCTCTCAAAATCCAGTTCAAGCTGACTGTCCTTATGAACTTCCTTGAACCAGATAATTTCGAAAAAATTGTGCCGATGTACATCCTCAAAATTTTCAGGATGGCCGTTTTCCAAAGTATTGACCTGGAATTCCTCAGAGACCAGATTATGGACAGGTATTTTTTTCTCAGATAAGCTCATCTGTAGGGTATGAAGTTCAACAATCTAATTGCCTAATAACAAAAACCACAGCAAAAAAAGTGCTGCGGTTTTCTACAATATTCAAAATTAAATATAATTTATCCATTCTGATTGCCCAAAAAGGCATCCCAACCTTGTGCCGTAAGAGCCACCAATTGGTTTGAACCTCTGGCTACCATAAAGTTTCCGTCTTCTTTTTCAACAGCATGTCCTATAATGGTAAAATCAGGATGGTTTTTAATTTTATCAAAATCATTGGATGAAATTGTGAACAATAGTTCGTAATCCTCACCACCGCTTAAAGCAGTCATAACAGGGTTTAAGTTCATTTCATCGGCAGTAGAAATGGTAAGGCTATCCAGTGGTATTTTTTCTTCATACAGTCTGAACCCAACATTAGACTGATCGGAAAGGTGAAGGATTTCAGAAGCTAAGCCGTCCGAAATATCGATCATCGAAGTAGGTTTGATGTCTAATTCTTCTAAAATAGTTTTAATATCTGTTCTTGCCTCAGGTTTTAATTGTCTTTCAAGGATATAATCATATCCTTCCATTTCCGGCTGCATATTCGGATCTGCAAGGTAAACCGCATGTTCTCTTTCCAGAATCTGCAGTCCCATATATGCTCCTCCTAAGTCTCCTGTTACTACAAGAAGATCATTAGGTTTTGCCCCGCTTCTTTTTACGATATTATCTTCGTTTTCAATTCCTACTGCTGTAATACTCATGACCAGCCCGGAGTTGGAACTTGTTGTATCTCCCCCAATCAGATCCACTTTGTATCTTGTACATGCTGCCTGAATTCCGGAATAGATTTCTTCCAAAGCTTCTACAGGAAAACGATTGGATACTGCAAGGGAAACTAAAATCTGTGTAGGCGTAGCATTCATCGCAGCAATATCGCTAAGATTAACTACTACAGCCTTATATCCAAGGTGTTTCAATGGAACATACCCCAGGTTAAAGTGTACTCCTTCTGCCAGAACGTCTGTTGTAAGAACTACTTTTTTATTTTCAGGGTTAATCACTGCCGCATCATCTCCTACTCCAAGTACTGAAGATTCATTAGACAGAGGAAAATGTTCTGTCAGATGTTTAATGAGACCAAATTCTCCTAGTTTCGAAATGGGCGTGAGCTCCTGTGATTTATCTTCAAACATACATTGTTATTTATAAGTGATCATTGATAAATGATAAATCAAGGATACTACTTTTCATTGTGTATCGTTGACGAATCATCATTCATCATTTATATATTTATTTCTGCCGGATCAATATTGTGTGGATGGAAAGGAAGTTTTTTGAAATCTTCTTTTGACAATACCACGGTTTCCGGGCTCTTATATTTATTCATCGCTTCCACAACATCATCCGGTGGTGTGGTCATTTTTCTAAGCATCATATCAATCCAAACTCCTGTAGCCTCAGCGGTAGCACAGTGCAATCCGTCCGGTGTATAGAATTTGTGTAAGAAACGGTAGATAGAAGAATCTTCTGAGCATCCGTCTATTTCAACACTTACGATCACGGTTTGATCTGCATAGATTTCTTTAAAGAAAGAATATCTTTCGTGCAGGATCACTGGGCCAATTCCCCATCTGCTCAGCTGGGTAACTCCCATTTTCTCTTTGGTCATAAAAGCCATTCTGGCTTGTGCACAATATTGTACATAGGATGAGTTGGCTAAATGCTTATTGGCATCAAGATCGCTCCAACGCACTTCAAATTTATGGTAGAAAATCATGTGAAAATCGTTTTTTGTCTCAATAAAATTATAATCTTCAAAAATACTCAAATAAGATGGTTTATAAAAATTGTACTTTTGAAAAAATAATCTTCAGCATAAGATTACCTACACATGAAACAGATCATCATTATCGGAGGCGGTGCTGCAGGCTTTTTCTGCGCATCGAACCTTGACGAAAAGAAATATAAGATTACCATTTTAGAACAGAACTCAGATGTCCTTCAAAAAGTAAAAATCTCAGGAGGAGGACGTTGTAATGTCACCCATGCCTGCTTTGATCCTCGCGAGCTGGTACAGTTTTACCCGCGCGGAAACAAAGAACTCTTAAGTGTTTTCACCAAATTTCAGCCAGGTGATACAATGGAATGGTTCGACCAGCGAAATGTTCCTTTAAAAATAGAAAATGATAACAGGACTTTTCCTGAAAGCAATTCTTCCCAAACCATTATTAATACTTTTTTAACCGAAACCCAAAAGAAAAATGTCTTGGTAAAGACAAAATCTGTGGTTAAAGAAATTGAAAAACACGGTGAAAAATATATTGTAAAAACCAATTCAGAGGATATTGAAGCAGATTATATCGTATATGCAACAGGAAGTTCGCCAAAATCATTAAAAATTGTTGAAAATCTGGGTCATAAAATTGTAGATCTTGTTCCTTCTCTTTTCACTTTTAATATTAAAGATGATTTGTTGAAAGACCTTCCGGGAACAAGTTTCGAAAATGCCGGAATTTCAATTCCAAAGCTGAAAACCGAAGAAAGCGGACCTTTACTGATTACCCACTGGGGGCTCTCCGGGCCTGCTGTTCTAAAAATCTCCGCATGGGAAGCCATCAGTCTGGCAAAGCTTAAATATAATTTTGAAATAGAAGTTAATTTCGTATCTATAGAAATGGATGAGGCAGAAGAAATTTTCCATAATTTCAAACAGAATAATCCTAAAAAGACCATCGGACAATCCAAAATCTTTGATATTACCAATAGATTCTGGCAAAAGATTTTAGATGTCTCAAAAGTAGACCTCAACAAACAGGTTGCTAATATTTCTGGGAAAGAGATGCAGAAAATTCTGGAAAACCTCTGTAAGAAAAAGTTTCAGGTTACGGGCAAATCAACATTTAAAGATGAATTCGTAACAGCCGGAGGAGTTGATTTAAAGGAAATTAACTTTAAAAACATGTCTTCCAAACTACTTCCCAATTTCTATATTGCCGGAGAAGTTCTCAATATAGATGCGGTAACGGGCGGTTTCAATTTTCAGGCTTGTTGGAGTGAGGGATGGCTGATTGCACAGGATCTTAATAGCTTATAAAAACATAACTTGTAATAAAACTAAACCATGAAAAAAACATTAGTATTCATTATAGGCTTTGGATTCGGACTTACCTTCGCTCAGACAGAGGACGCTAAAGCACAACCTTTAGAGGAACATCCGAAAGATCAGCAGCATATCGTAAGCAACATACCCTCTGAATATCCCGGAGGCATGATGGTACTTCGAAAAGATATTGCTGACAAAATAAGAACGAAAAGAATAAAAGGAGTAGGTATAATCACCGCAAGAGCAAAGTTTATAGTTAATGTCAAAGGCAAAATTGAAAACATCGTTGTAACGGGAGATAATGTCGATTTCAATAAAGAAACAGAAAGAGCTATAAAATCATTGAAAGCCCAATGGAAGCCAGCAGAATCCAATGGCACGATTGTACGCAGCTATTATACTTTTCCGCTTACTATCAACTTTGATTAGCAAACAATGCTTTATGCCAAAAGAAATATATATACCTTTTTTAAAATCCTTCTCATCATAGGGTTTGGGTATTTCTTTTGGTTGATGCTCAAAATCACATTAGAATATATTCCTTTTGATCCTGAAGTCAGTTTTTTGATGATCAAACAGACAGAAGTGGTAGAAAGACCGGAGTATCTCATATTTTTCTATACTCATGTTTATACCAGTATTTTTGTCCTTCTTTTCGGGTTTCTTGCGATGCTTCGGAAAGATTTTGGCTTCAAAAAGTTTCACCGCAATGTAGGTAAACTTTATATTTTTCTCATTCTTATTGTAGCGGCTCCATCAGGAATTTATATGGGAATATTTGCCAACGGAGGAATTCTCTCGAAGATTTCCTTTGTTATTTTGGGCGTTCTGTGGTGGTTTTCAACCTTTAAAGCCTATCAGCTGGCAAGGCAGAAAAAATTTAAAGCGCATCAACAATGGATGTGGCGGAGCTTTGCTTTTACATTATCCGCTATTACCCTGAGAATGTGGAAGGTTATTATCGTATATTTATTTCATCCTAATCCAATGGATATTTATCAGATCATTGCATGGTTGGGCTGGATTCCCAATATCCTTATTATTGAATATTTAATCACAAAAAAACAGATATGAAAATTGTAAATTACACATTGATCTCTTTACTGACAGTTTCTCTGATGAGCTGCAAGAAAGAGGGAAAAACAAATGAATCTGGGAAAGATTCCCTGACGGCTAAAAAGGACTCTGTTGTTATTCCGGAGGTTCACAAAGAATATTATGGGATTTATACGGGTGAGTTTATAGGCCTGGAAAAAGTCGTTGACCCAACAGACGGTTCTGAATATGATGTTGATAATTATAAAAAGATCTCTTTAAAGATCAACAGAATGACCAAAGACAGCGTGTATGGGCAAAGTATTGTCAATGGCAATCAGAGACCATTCAGAGGTGTTTTCAATGAAGCTACGGCCTCTTTTGTACTTGATGAACCTGGAAATGATAAAACAGACGGAAGATTTGAGGTAAAACTGAAAGGAGACAGCTTAACCGGAAAATGGAATGCCTTCAACAAAGCATCGGTAAAAGCGCCTTCAAAAACACTTAAACTGACGAAAAAAGAGTTTGTATACAACCCCAACTTCATGTTGGATAAAGATTCTGATCTTGTAGACTGGTCGAATCCTAAAGAGTTCACAGAAAAATATACCGACGAGCAAACCGGAAAAACAGAAAGCTATAAAACTTCTAAAAACCGTATTGCCTCGGATGCCATATTCAAGCTGAATGCATCCAAACAGAAACTGACGGAAAAAGATCTTAAAAATTTAAGAAAACTGGATCTTGAGATCATCAAAAATTCTGTATTTGCAAGACATGGCTATTCTTTCAAAAAAGAAACCTATAGAAATTTCTTTGAACAGACAGATTGGTATATTCCCGTTTCCAATAATGTAGATAACGATCTTTCTCCCATGGAAAAAGAGAATGTCGCTTTACTGAGCCGCTTTACCAAATATGCGGAAGATAAGTATGACAGCTTTGGAAGGTAGGTAGAAGATTCTTGTGATTAGATTACAGGATCAGGAATTAGAGGTTGAGACTTCTTTTTTCATGATTCTTACAAAAAGATAGAGGATCAGGCAGCCTACCGCATAGCAGAGATTATCGATCCATGAGAAAGAATTCCCAATAATAATATACATCAGGCTTCCAGCTCGGAAGCCTAGTTTTTCTGCAATATTGAAATACTGTGCAAATTCTACAAGAAAGGAAAAGATTAAAATTCCCAGAATCAGTTTTTCATTATTCACTCTGAAAAAGCTCTTTACAAACGTATAAAGAAGCATTACTACAATAACGTCTCCCAGATAGGCTCTTACAAAGAAAATATCTTTCCATATCGTAGCAATCAAAACTTCTACAAGAAAAATAAGTAGGGTAATAAGAAGATATTTAAGACTGAATTTTAATTGTATTTCCATCGTATTTTTTAAGTCATAAAAAATCGGCATTCAGAGAACACCGATTTTAATTATTTTAAGTAAGCAAATATATTATTTCTTCACTTTGATTGTACATCCGATAGCTACCGTTTTTGTCATTTTTACTGACTCACCCTTTATCAATGCATTTACGGCATCCTGAGCGTAGTATTCTGAAACGTCGTTCGGGTTATCATAATTATTGTCGATGGCACCAATATACTTTACGATATTCTTTCCGTTTTCTTTTTGCAGTACAAAAACATGGGGTGTTTTCGTGGCACCATATTGAGGATAGATCTTCTGCCCTTCATCTACCAGATAGGGAAAAGTGAACCCTTTCTGCTTAGCTCTGTCGATCATCTGTTTATAGCCATCTTCAGGCTGTACATTTGGATCGTTTGGATTGATGGCAATAACAGGATATCCCTGGCTTTTATATTTTTTGTCGAGCTCAATAATACGGTCTTCGTATTTCTTTGCATACGGACAATGATTACAGGTAAATATTACAATAAATCCTTTTGCACTTTTAAAATCGCTCAGAGAGACCATTTTTCCGTCAATGTTTTTAAGCTTAAAATCTGAAGCTTCATCTCCTACTTCATACCCTTTTGTAGAAGAAATATTTTCATTTTTGGGAGTATTTCGATCATGCGCTGTTGTTGTGAAACTCAGAAGAGCCGTTCCAACAATAAACGCAGTCATTACAATTTTCAGTTTTTTCATATTATAGATTATTTGTTATAAATTTTGGGTTATTGTATTTTCAAGGTCTTCTTTACTCATTTCTCCGTCGTTGAAATGTATTTTCTCCCCGTTCTTATAAAAAAGTGTTACCGGAATATTTCCGTCCCAGTCTTTTTCAAATCTTGGAATCCAGGTATTCATTCTTTTGATATCGTCCAGCAGAACAACTTCTGCGGTAAGATTTTTATTTTTAATGAATTTTAGGACTCTTTCTTTATCTGCAAGCCTGTCTAGAGACACCAGAAGCATTTTAAACTTTGGGTTAGCGATCTGTTTATTGTTAACGTCCATGAAATGTGGCATTTCCTTTACGCAAGGCCCACAAGTCGTTGACCAGAAATTAACAACAAGAAGCTTATCTTTTTCCTGTTGGATACGCTTTTCAAGTTCTTCATATTTCATCACAGAAAGCTGAGTCTGCTGAGCTTTGAAAATCGTACAGAATATGAATAATGCCGCTATTTGTATTAAGTTCTTCATATTCAAATTTAATAAATTAATGGAAATCAAATCCCTGTAAAACAAAATTATCTCTTCAAAAAAATATAAACAAGTCATTTTTTTCAAATATTTATTACAGAATTCTTTTATTTTCCAATACAAATCATTTTTTTTGATATTTTTACACTCGTTTAAGAATAAAACCATGAAAAAAATATATTTGCTTCTGCCAATATTCTTTTTGGTATCCTGCTCAAGCAGTAATGATGATAACGAATCATCGAACACCGACACCGATCCTAATGCTCCGGTTCTCGTTACTAAAATGGTAGCGGATGGAGAGGTATCAACCTATATGTACAAAGGCTCAAAAATTTCTCAAATAAATAATACCACAACTGGAGAAACTACCACCTTTATTTATTCCGGGAATTTAATTACCCAACAGATCACTTCAGGTGCATCAACACTCTATAAGACCAATTATACTTATGATGCCAACAGCAGACTGAGTAAAAAAGTATACGTTGAAACCTATCTTGTAGCAGGAGGTTCTTCCAGTGTAGAAACAGATTATACCTATCTTAGTGGTAATAATGTAAAGATAACCTATGTCACCAACAAAACAGGTGCTTCTGCCTCAAAAACGGGTTCTAAAACTGCGGTTTTAAATGCAGACGGATCTTTAAGCAGCTGGACAGAAACAGCAGCAGTTCCTAAAAATACAGGAGGATTCTATGCAGCAACCGGCATCCTAAAACCTATAGATTACGATACGAAGAACATGCCTTTTAAAAATATAACAGGGTTCTTAAAAATCATTGATTCGGAAGATGAAAATGGATCTAGCCACAATATCGTAAGCTACAGCAATATATTGGAATACAACAACGGTACTGGAAATGCAGAATGGGGAATCTTCAAGTCTGTGTACGAGTACAACAAAAGTGATTATCCTACAAGAAATTCAAGAACATACTATAACAAGGCAGGAACGAATGTTACCAATAGCGCATTCACGACCTACGAGTACAACCATTTATAACACACAGAGAGCCTAGAGCTCTCTTTTTTATTTTCCAATTCACATTTTATTTTTCACAATGTTTAGAATTAATTAAATGATTTTGTATATTTGAGTACATTCAAACTAAAATCACTATGAAAAATTTAAACATTACAAAAAGAAAATTAAGCAAATCTGAACTAAAAAAAATCAATGGAGGGAATGCTCCTATATGTGTAAGAGGATTCTGTATGGTTCCCGGATCAGATGATTTGTTCAGAGGGCATGTTGGCCCTGATGGATACTGCTGCTAGTCATTTTTTATATTAAAACAAAATCTCAAATTATACTACTATGAAAAAGACAACCCTACAAAAAAGAAAGCTTAGCAAAAAAGCAATGAAAGAAATCAGTGGAGCAAGACCTTTCTGCCCATTGGTAGTAAGCTGTTTCGATCCTCGCACTGGAGAGGAGATGTTCGGTGTTCAGGGTATCCAGGATGGAGCTTGCTGCTAAGAACTGTTTATAAAAAATGATTGGATTACCCTCCAATCATTTTTTTTATGGCGTTCAGCTTCATTAAAGCTTCAATAGGTGTAAGTGTATTGATATCTATTTTTGTAAGTTCTTCGCGGATATTCTCCAAAACCGGGTCATCTAACTGAAAGAAAGAAAGCTGCATATTTTCTTCGGTTACCCTTTTAATACTTTCTGAAGTGCCTCCGCTTCCCTGTGTTCTACTCGCTTCAAGTGTTTTCAGGATTTCATTGGCTCTGTTTACTACTTTTGCAGGCATTCCCGCCAGTTTTGCAACATGAATACCAAAACTGTGTTCACTTCCTCCCGGAACCAACTTTCTAAGGAAGATAATATTCCCTTTATTCTCCTGAATAGAGACATGAAAATTCTTCACTCGTTCGAAGTTAACGGTCATTTCATTCAGTTCATGATAATGAGTGGCAAACAGCGTTTTAGCCTGAGTAGGATGCTGGTGCAGATATTCTGCAATTGCCCACGCAATGGAAACCCCGTCATATGTGGAAGTTCCACGTCCTATTTCATCCAATAAAATAAGGCTTCGCTCCGAAATATTGTTCAGAATATTGGCAGCTTCGTTCATTTCCACCATGAAAGTAGATTCTCCCGCTGAAATATTATCCGTCGCTCCTACTCTTGTAAAAATCTTATCCAACATTCCTATTTCAGCATGTTTTGCAGGAACAAAACTTCCAATCTGAGCCAAGAGACATACAATAGCAGTCTGACGGAGAATAGCAGATTTACCGGCCATGTTAGGACCTGTCACCATGATGATCTGTTGTGAATCTTTATCTAAAAAGATATCATTTGGAATGTATTTTTCTCCTAATGGAAGAGCATTTTCTATAATCGGGTGTCTTGCTTCTTTCAGATCAATGGCATAGCCGTCATTCAGAATAGGTTTTGTATAGCTTTCCGAAACCGCGAGCTCAGATAAACCGGCTGCTACATCAAGTTGAGCAATAATGTTGGAATTCCCCTGGATCTGATCAATATAAACCATTGTTTCTGCACACACATTTCTGTACAGAGAAGTTTCCAGAACGCCGATTTTCTCTTCAGCACCCAAAATTTGGTTTTCGTATTCCTTTAATTCTTCTGTGATATATCTTTCAGCATTTACAAGGGTTTGTTTTCTGACCCAATCATCCGGAACTTTGTCTTTATGAGTATTTCTTACTTCAATATAATATCCGAAAACGTTATTGAAATCTATTTTAAGGCTTGTAATTCCGGTTCTTTCAATTTCTCTCTGGCACATTTCGTCCAAAAAACCACGGCCTTTGCTTTGTAGATTTCGCAGCCTGTCAAGCTCTTCCGAAACACCTTCTTTGATGATGTTTCCTTTCGCTATGCTTACCGGAAGTTCTTCATTCAGATGATTCTGCAGAAATTTGATCAGCTCTTCCAAATCAAATAAGGGTTCCAGCCAAGCTAACACATCAGCATGAGGATGCAATAATGCTTTGATTTTATGGATATTAATTAAACTTTGACGCAGATATCCCAGTTCTTTAGGTGAGATTTTCTCTGCGGCCAGTTTACCCATCAATCGGTCAAGATCGGAGATTGATTTCAAAAGCTGGCAAATCTCGTATTTCAGAGGATCATTTTCGTTTAAAAAATCGATCAGGGAAAGCCTTCTCATGATCTCATCCACTGATTTCAGAGGAAGAATAATTCTTCTTCTCAACAATCTTCCGCCCATTGGAGTGGAAGTTTTGTCGATAATATCCAGTAAAGATTTTCCTTGAGGGTTACTTGGATAAACGATTTCAAGATTTCTCAAGGTAAAATTATCCATCATCAGATAATCTTCCTGTGGAATGATCTGAAGTTTTGTAATATGGGAAAGCAGATTGTGATGAGTATCTTCCACCAAATACGCAAAAATAGCTCCTGCGGCGGTAATAGCTAATGGAGAATTCTCTACACCAAACCCCTTTAAAGAATTGGTTTTAAAGTGATTCGTTAATTTTTCATAGGCAAAATTATATTGAAAAGCCCAGTCTTCAAGTTTAAAAGCATTTTTATTTTTAAACTGTTCCGGAATCTGTGCGCTTCTCTGAAAAATGATTTCGCTGGGATCAAAGGTATTGACAATATGTAACAGTTTTTCCAGGTTCCCTTCACTTACTAAAAATTCTCCCGTAGAGATATCTACCAGAGCAATTCCATATTTTTCTTTTTCCTTGTGTAGAGATAGAAGAAAATTATTCTTTTTAGAATTTAAAACCTGGTCATTGAATGTTACTCCCGGCGTTACCAACTCGGTAACACCTCTTTTTACAATTCCTTTTACCATTTTCGGGTCTTCCAGCTGATCACAGATTGCGACTCTCATCCCCGCTCTTACCAATTTCGGAAGATAAGAATCAATGGAATGATGCGGGAATCCGGCAAGCTCTACACTTCCTTCTCCGTTATTTCTTTTGGTAAGCACAATGCCCAGAATTTGGGATGTTCTCACCGCATCCTGCCCAAAAGTTTCATAAAAGTCCCCTACTCTGAAAAGTAAAAGCGCATCAGGGTATTTACCTTTGATGGTATTGTACTGTGTCATTAACGGGGTTTCTTTCTTCGATTTTGCCATAGTAAAAAATGAGCCCCAAATTTAAAAAAATAAATTCACGGTGGGAGTATTGTTTTCCGGTTAATATTCTACACTTTTTCTTATCATTAATAAGTTGTATTTTCACCATAAAATCACATCTTATTATGGAATTTCCTGTTTTAGAGACCGAAAGGCTTATTTTACGACAACTTACCTTTAATGATACTCATGATCTTTTTGAATATTTTTCCCTGGATGACGTCATGGAATACTATGATCTGGATACATTCAAGACACTGGAAGATTCACAGCGTATTATCAAGCACTTTAATGGTGAGTTTGAAAAAGGAAAAGGTTTTAGATGGGCTCTGGAGCTGAAATCAGACAATAAAGTAATCGGAACCTGTGGTTATCACAACTGGTATCGTGAGCATTTCCGGGCTGAAATTGGTTACGAACTCAATCCTAAATTCTGGCGCCAATCTTACATGAAGGAA
>NZ_JBMOUE010000003.1:0-572413 GCF_049319685.1 Chryseobacterium sp. Mn2064 | reverse complement strand
TGCCTCCATAGCTCAGTTGGCCAGAGCACGTGATTTGTAATCTCGGGGTCGTGGGTTCGAATCCCTCTGGAGGCTCATTTAATATAAATATCTGGGGAGATTCCAGAGTGGCTAAATGGGACTGACTGTAACTCAGTTGCTTCGGCTTCGTAGGTTCGAATCCTGCTCTCCCCACATTTTATATTAGAAAAAAAAGTTGCAGGTTTGAATTAATTTTCTTAGTTTTGCACAGCGTTTACCAATGGTTTTGGAAACAAAATTGCGGAAGTAGCTCAGTTGGTAGAGCGTCAGCCTTCCAAGCTGAATGTCGCGGGTTCGACCCCCGTCTTCCGCTCAAAAAAATCACGCTACTCAGTGTGATTTTTTTAGTTAATGCCGACTTAGCTCAGCGGTAGAGTGCTTCCTTGGTAAGGAAGAGGTCACGGGTTCAAGTCCCGTAGTTGGCTCTCGTTTTTCCCGAATTTCTTTCGGGATTTTTTTTGCTTATATTTTAACATTCTCAATTTTGACTGAATCGTTTGTGATCAGAATTGTTCTGCAACTTTGTGGGATGTACCAGAATTTCTCCTTTTCCATTTAAAACAGAATACGTCTTACAAAATTTGTGAAACAGATGTTTATATTTAAAAAAATATAAGATGAGATTCCTTCACTTTTTAAAACGGTCATCATAAAAATTTTCATTAAATTCGTGTAAAATAATTTTTGATGAATATTCTTTTATTAGAAGACGATCTCATTCTTTCCGCAGAACTTTGCCGATTTTTAGAATCAAATAATTTTACCTGCGATAAAATATATGACGGAGAAACTTTCCTCCGCCAGATTAAAAATAATACTTACGATCTGTATTTGCTCGACATCAATGTTCCTAAGATAAACGGACTGGATGTTTGCCAGACGATCCGTTCATTCGATAAAAATACTCCGATCATTATTATTTCGGCCTATGGAGATATTTCGGATAAGAAAGATGCCTTTACTCGTCTTGCTGATGATTATTTGGTAAAGCCTTTCCAGTTTGAAGAATTGCTTTTGAGAATGAACTCCCTTTTGAGGAGGAAAGCCCCATCAGACTCTTCCGATCAGGATATTTTAAGAGTAGATGATCTTATCATCAATAAAACCGAGCAGAAAGTATATCGTGGTGGAACTGAAATTACTCTTACCTTGAAAGAGTTCCAGTTGTTGGTTTATCTTGCCGAAGCGCAGGGGAGAACTGTATCTAAACAGCAGATCACGGAACACGTTTGGGAACATAATTTTAACACGAATACCAACACTGTAGAAGTTTATATCAATTTCCTAAGAAAAAAGATTGATAAAGATTTTAAAATAAAACTTATCCATACACGCTCCGGGTTCGGATATTACCTAAGTCCTTTATAAATGTCTTTAAAAAGAAAGATAGCTTTAACGATCAGTATCGCCTTTTCATTACTTTTTGGAATGGTGATGGCAGTCATTTATCTATCTTTTAATGATTTTAGAAGAGATGAGTTTAAAGAGAGATTCAGGCAAAGGCTGGAATTTACTACTCATTTTATTTCCAAGTCTAAAGATTTTGAAGAAGAAGCTCCTGTATTTTTTAATGAAAACTCAGATAATATTCTTTTGAACGAAAAGATTTTGATCTTTAATGAAAAGAAAGAGCTTATCTACAGTACTATCAAAGACCGGAATGTAACCTGGGATAGTGCAATGCTTAAGGAACTTGACAGGAAAAAGATTATTTATACAGAGAAAACGGTTCCCGAAATTTATGCTGCGCTTAGAAATATCAATGGGGAAAACTACTATATTCTTACCAGCGCCTTTGATACCAATGGTAAATCAAAACTTGGCTATCTTAAATATTTATTAATTGCAGCTTATGCAATGAGTACGCTTCTTATAGGTTTTTTCAGTTATTACTTTGTAGAAAAATTTCTCCGCCCTTTGGAAGATTTGAATAAAGAAATTTCAGAAGTTACGGCGCACAAACTTACTACACAAATTCCGGTTCAGCAGTCCAATGATGAGATTAGCGTTCTTGCTAAATCTTTTAATACCATGATAGGAAGATTGGATGATGTTTTCCAGTCTCAGAAGGATTTTACAGCAAGTGCTTCTCATGAAATTCGAACTCCTATTACCAGGATGGCTTTTCAGCTTGAAAATCTCATTAAATTTGAAGAGCATTCCCCCAAAACATTATCTTCATTACAGCAGATTCAGAGAGATGTATACCAATTGTCAGATTTAACCAACTCGTTGTTGCTTCTTACGAAATTTGATAAAGAAAATATTCAGTCGATTTATGAAGAGGTGAGAATCGATGAAGTTATTTTCGAAGCTTTTGAAGGAGTGGAGAAAAGCTATCCGGAACTTAAGCTGGACTTTTTGATTAGTGAAGATATTTCAGAGAATGCTTTTCTGACCATCAAAGGAATTCAATCGCTGTTGGTGATTGTTTTCATCAATCTTTTTAAAAACGCAGCCGTTTATTCTGATGATACTGAAGTGAAGGTTCTCATTACTGAAACGGCAGATAATTTGTCTGTTGATGTCATTTCTCATGGTAATACAATTTCCGAAGAAGAACAGATAAAACTATTCGAAGCCTTTACAAGAGGAAACAATTCGCAAAATATTGCCGGTTCCGGACTGGGACTTCGAATTGTGAAAAGAATCCTGGAATATCACGATGCAGATATCATGTACTCTTCACCTGCAGACCTTATGAATCAGTTTACCATTATTTTCAAGAAATAATTTTTCAATCACAACCTTTTCCAAGGGAATTAATCCTAATTTTTTGTTAAACTTTTGATTAATTTTTGCTCCTAAATTCAATAATTGGAGAATAATTTTTGCTTTTTTCTTAGGGAAAATCTGCTGAAACCGCCTATTTAAGGAGATTTTAATATTTTTTTAAGGCTCATTTAAGTTTCTTTTAATCGCATCAAAGCAATTTTGTAATTTAAAAAGAAAAAATAATGAACAGAATTGCAGTGGTGTGCCTAGCCGTTTCCTCATTCATGGCGGCACAACAGCAAATGTCTCTTTTGGATTGTGAAGAAGCATTCCAGAAGAACAATCTCCAGCTGCTCGCCGAACAATACAACATCAATATGGCTGATGCGGATATCCTGCAGGCCAAAATCTGGGAATTGCCACAACTGAGCGGTCAGTTCAATGCTTACAACCCTGGAGGAAAAAAGTTTTTTGATGTTGGACATTCAAAAGGAGCGGGAATTACTCAACTTATTTACATGGGTGGCAAAAAGAAAAACGAAATTGCTTTTGCCAAATCAAACAAAGAATTGGCGCAGTTGCAGTTTTCTCAATTGCTTGTTGACTTAAGATCCCAGCTTCGATCCGCTTATTTTAATCTTTACTATGAAAAACTGAAACTGGAAAACACCAATAAGCAGTTAGGATATATGAATGATCTTCTAAGTGCTTATCGTGTACAATCTGCCAAAGGAAACGTATCGCTAAAAGATGCTGTGAGATTGCAGAGTCTGGTAATTCAGCTGAACCACGATAAACTTGAGATCAATAAAAATATTCTCGATTTTGAACAGAATTTAAAAGTGCTGACAGGGGTCACCGATGATATAGATCCTCAAATATCAGAAGCCGAAGCCAAAGAATCTTTAGCAGCTCAGCCTTTTGGTGATGCAGAAGAATTGAAAAATAAAGCGTTAGAAAATAATGCAGATTATCGCTACAATTTAAAGCTGATAGACAATAGTAAGCTGTATGCACAGTGGCAGAAATCACTCAATGTTCCGGATCTTAATGTAGGAGCAGCTTGGGATCAGGCAGGTGGAACTTTTAATAATGAAGCCAATTTGACTTTAGGAATTCCTTTACCACTTTGGAGAGTAAACCAGGGAAATGTAGAAAAAGCAAACTACGCTATCCAGCAGAATCAAAAAAACGCAGATTTTCAAAAATTAACTCTTGAAACAAAAGTACAGGCTGCTTACAAAGCTTGGAAAGCCCAATACGACCAGTTGCTGGATATAAAAACCACAGATTTACAGAATATGGATCTGGTATACAACGGAATGCTTACCAATTTCAGAAAAGGCAACGTAAACCTTATTGAGTTTACAGACTTTATGGATAGCTACAGAGAAACTGCACTTCAAATTTATGATATGAAGAATGAAATCATGCAGTCAGCAGAACAGCTTAATCAACTAGTACAAACTAAAATCTTCTATTAATAACGATGAAAACATATATTATTCCAGTATTGATGATCTTATCATTAATGGCCTGTTCCAAAAAAGAGGAAGAAAAACCAAATCCTGCTAAAAAAGGTTTTGAGCTTAGCAATACAATGCTGAATTCTATTTCTTTAGCAAAAGTTGAGAAAAAGAACATAGAAGATGAATACAGTTTCTACGGGAAAATATCCGCCGATAAAAATAGTTACATAGACGTTTATCCGCTTGTAGGAGGAAATGTATTGAGTGTAAATGTGGAATTGGGAGATTACGTAAGAAAAGGGCAGGTTCTGGCAACTATCAGAAGTACCGAGTTGGCAGAAATTCAAAAAGATGTAAGCGATGCTAAAACAGATTTGGTAGTAGCTAAAAATAATCTGCGCGTTGCCAAAGAAATGTACGAAGGAAAGCTGAATACTGAAAGAGACGTTCTGGAAGCAAAAAGCCAGCTGCAAAAAGCAGAAGACCAATTGCAGAGAGCAACGGCCGTAAGTACGGTTTATAATGTAAATAAAGGAAATATTTATAGTGTTGTAGCTCCAATCAACGGATATATTGTTCAGAAAAGCATCAATAAAGATATGCAGCTAAGAAGTGACCGAAGTGATAATATTTTTGATGTCGCCAATACAACCAACGTTTGGGCGATCATGAACGTAAACGAGTCTGATATTGATAAGATCAGCCTTGGGATGAAAGCTCAGGTTTCCACACTTTCTTACCCTGATAAGGTTTTTGATGGTAAAATTGATAAAATATTTAAAATCATTGATCCGCAAACCAACGCCATGCAGGCTAGAGTAGTGCTGGATAATGCCAACGGATTGCTGATACCAGATAGTAAGGCAACCATCAAAGTTTCCAGCTTAGAAAATAATACAATGCTTACTGTTCCTTCTAAATCTGTGATTTTTGATGATAACAAAAGTTTCGTCGTGATTTTCAAATCCAGAACAGATGTGAAGGTTAGAGAAATTAAAGTACTGAAGCAGGTAGGTGACGTCACTTACATTGCCGACGGTCTGAAAGAAGGTGAAGAAGTGATTACTAATAATCAGTTGCTGATATACCGTTCACTGAACAGTTAATTTTTTATTCAACCACTAAAAGAAACGTTTAAGGTTTTCCTTCAATGGGTTTTTTAGGTCATCAATTTATCTATCATGAATAAATTTATAAAAAATATAATCGCTTTTTCATTAAAAAATAAAGCATTTACCTTTATCTGGGTGGCGATTCTGGCGATTTCAGGCTTCATAAGCTTTAAGAATATGCCTATTGAAGCATTCCCGGATGTTACCAATACCCAGATTGTAATCATTACTCAATGGAATGGGCGTAGTGCAGAAGAAGTAGAACGTTTTGTTACTACCCCCATTGAATTGGCGATGAGCCCGGTTCAGAAAAAAACAAGTGTGAGAAGTACCACGATGTTCGGTCTTTCCATTGTTAAAATTCTGTTTGACGATGGGGTGGACGATACTTTTGCCAGAAATCAGGTCAATAACCAATTAAGAACCATTAACCTTCCTGATGAAGTAGACCCAGAAGTACAGCCACCCTACGGGCCAACCGGAGAAATTTTCCGATACACTCTGGAAAGTAAAACAAAAGATTCCCGAACCCTGCTTACTCTGCAAAACTGGGTGATTGACCGTGCTTTGAGAGGTGTTCCCGGAGTTGCTGATATCAACGTTTTCGGAGGACAGGACAAGGTATTCGAGCTGAGCATCGATCCGAGAGCTTTAGATAAATATAATCTTACTCCGCTTCAGGTGTACGATGCCGTTACAAAAAGTAATCTTAATGTAGGGGGTGATGTTATCGAAAAAAATGGACAGGCCTATGTAGTAAGAGGAATCGGTTTGGTGAAATCGATAGGGGATATCGGTAATATTACCATTCAGAATGACAGCGGAAACCCGGTGTTGGTGAAAAATGTTGCAGAAGTTCACGAAAGCTCTATGCCTAGAGTAGGGCAGGCCGCTCTTAATAATCATGACGATACTGTAGAAGGAATTGTTGTAATGAGAAAAGGAGAAAACCCAAGAGAAGTTTTGGTAGGGGTAAAAGCCAAAATCAAAGAGTTGAACGAAAAAATCCTTCCGAAAGATGTGAAAATGGTTACTTTCTATGACAGAGATAACCTGATGGACTTCACAACTCATACCGTAATGCATAACCTTATTGAAGGGATCGTCCTGGTAACGGTTATTGTATTGATCTTCATGGCAGACTGGAGAACAACGCTTATTGTTTCTATCATCATTCCTTTATCCTTGCTTTTTGCATTCTTATGTTTAAAACTGGCTGGAATGAGTGCCAACCTGCTTTCACTAGGAGCTGTAGACTTTGGAATCATCATCGATGGAGCCGTCGTCATGGTGGAAGGACTGTTCGTAATGCTCGATCATAAAGCCCACAAATATGGAACAGAGAAATTCAACAAGCTTGCAAAAGGAGGCTGGATTAAACAAACCGGTACAGGTTTAGGAAAAGCGATCTTCTTTTCAAAGCTGATCATCATTACCTCTCTTATTCCGATTTTCTCTTTTCAGAAGGTGGAAGGAAAAATGTTTTCTCCTTTAGCATTTACCCTCGGATTTGCATTAATGGGAGCGTTAATCTTTACATTGACACTGGTTCCCGTTCTTTCCCATATCCTTTTAAATAAAAATGTAAGAGAAAAAAATAATCCATTTGTTAATTTCTGGGACAGAATCGTTTTAAAAGGGTTCAATGCAACCTTCAAACATAAGAAAACGAGTATGATTGTAGCCATCTCTTTTCTTGCAGTGACATTATTTTCCGGTAAATTTCTTGGAACAGAATTTTTGCCACAGCTGAATGAAGGTTCACTTTGGATCACCGCAGAAATGCCGATGAGTTCATCGTTAAAAGAATCCCTGAAAACTGCCGATCTCCTGAAAAAAGATATTATGAGCTTTTCTGAGGTGACAGACGTTCTTGCACAGACGGGAAGAAGTAATGATGGAACAGACCCGAACGGATTCGGATTTGTACAGTTTGCCGTTAACCTTAAACCAAGAGAAGAATGGAAACGTAAGATCACCTATGATGAGCTTATCAATGAGATAGACAAGAAATTGAGAAGCTACCAAGGAATTACGTTCAACTATTCACAACCAATTTCGGATAACGTAGCAGAAGCGGTTGCAGGTTTTAAAGCTGAAAACGGAATCAAGATTTATGGTGACAACCTAGAAACACTGGATAAACTTGCTCATGAAGTGTTGGCCAAAATTAAAGATGTAGACGGTGTGAAAGATCCCGGAATCATCAAAAATATTGGTCAACCGGAAGTAAGTGTCGTATTAGACAGAGATAAAATGGCTGCATACGGAGTAATGCCTGCTGATGCACAGGCGGTACTGGAAATGGCTTTTGGAGGAAAGACTGCTTCAGAAATGTTTGATGGAGAAAGAAAATTTCCAATCCGTCTTCGTTATTCTCAGGAATACAGAACCGATGAAAACGATATTGCTTCTCTAATGGTTCCTACACAGGATGGTGCTAAAATTCCTTTGAAAGAAATCAGCAATATTGTTAAAGACAATGGAGCTGCATTCATATACCGAGATAATATTAAAAGATATATCGGGGTAAAATTCTCAATTCGCGACCGTGATTTAGGGGGGACCATTGCAGATGCTCAGAAAAAAGTGGCCACTATAGATTTTCCTGATGGATATTCTGTAGGATGGACAGGTCAGTTTGAGAATCAACAGCGTGCTTCGCATAGATTGGCACAGGTAGTTCCGGTAAGTATTCTGATGATCTTCTTCCTGTTGTTCATTCTCTTTGGTAACATTAAAGATTCATTATTAGTGTTGGCTAATGTTCCTTTTGCATTAATTGGAGGAATTATAGCACTTCACGTTACTGGAATCAATTTTGGTATTTCTGCCGGAGTAGGAATGATTGCTCTCTTGGGAATCTGTATTCAGAACGGAGTGATCCTTATCACAGAGTTTCATCAGAATGCAAAAGATGGGATGGATATAGACACCGCGATATTAAATGGGGTCAAATCCAGAACCCGACCGGTGATTATGACTGCTTTAATGGCTTCTATTGGGCTTATGCCGGCAGCTTTGTCTACAGGAATTGGTTCAGAATCTCAAAAACCTCTCGCCATTGTTATTATTGGTGGACTGATTACTGCAACTGTTCTTACGTTGCTTATTTTTCCTATCATTTTCTGGATATTTAATAGGACCAAAAAGCTTCGTTCGATATAATTATCTTTCATTTTATATATTAATTGAGCCTGGAATATTCTGTATTTCAGGCTTTTTCATAAAAGGTTTTAGAAAGTTTTTTTCAATCGGGAAAAATGTGTAAATTTGCAGTCTCAATACGTTGAAATATAAGGTTTGTCCTTCACTGGATGATAATATTGAAAGTTTTTTGAATAAAAAGTTTTTGGTATTTAAAAATTCATTATATTTGCACACCGAAAATTTGAAAAACAATAAATAAATAATTTTAAATCATGGCAAAGGAAACGTTTAATCGTAACAAACCACACTTGAACATTGGTACTATTGGTCACGTTGACCATGGTAAAACAACTCTTACAGCTGCTATTTCTGCTGTATTAGCTAGCAAAGGTCTTGCTGAGAAAAAAGACTTCTCTGCGATTGACTCTGCTCCAGAAGAAAAAGAAAGAGGGATCACTATCAATACTGCTCACATCGAGTACGAAACTGTAAAAAGACACTATGCTCACGTTGACTGTCCAGGTCACGCCGACTATGTTAAGAACATGGTAACTGGTGCTGCTCAGATGGATGGAGCAATCGTTGTATGTGCTGCAACTGATGGTCCAATGCCTCAGACTAGAGAACATATACTACTTTGCCGTCAGGTAAACGTACCTAAGATCGTTGTTTTCATGAACAAAGTTGACATGGTGGATGATCCAGAATTGTTAGAGCTTGTTGAAATGGAACTTAGAGATCTATTAGCTACTTATGACTTTGATGGAGATAACTCTCCAGTAATTCAAGGTTCAGCTCTTGGAGCACTTACTGCAGCTACTAACGGTGACTCAGAAGATAAGTGGTTCAAAACTGTTGAAGCTCTTATGGATGCTGTTGATGAGTGGATCGACGAGCCAGTAAGAGATACTGAGAAGCCATTCTTGATGCCAATCGAAGACGTATTCTCTATTACAGGTAGAGGTACTGTAGCAACTGGTAGAATCGAGGCTGGTGTTATCAACACTGGAGATCCAGTTGATATCGTTGGTATGGGTGAAGAAAAATTAACTTCTACTATTACAGGAGTTGAGATGTTCAGAAAAATCCTAGACAGAGGTGAAGCTGGAGATAACGTAGGTCTATTGTTGAGAGGTATTGAAAAAACTGACATCAAGAGAGGTATGGTTATCGCTAAGAAAGACTCTGTGAAGCCACACAAAAAATTCAAAGCTTCTGTTTATATCCTTTCTAAGGAAGAAGGTGGACGTCACACTCCATTCCACAACAAGTACCGTCCTCAGTTCTACGTAAGAACTACTGACGTTACAGGTGAGATCTTCTTACCAGAAGGTGTAGAAATGGTAATGCCTGGTGATAACTTAGAGATCACTGTAGAATTGTTACAACCAATCGCTCTTAACGAGGGTCTTAGATTCGCGATCAGAGAAGGAGGTAGAACAGTTGGTTCAGGTCAGGTTACTGAAATCTTAGATTAATCATCTTAAAATATAAAAAGCTTCCGTAAGGAACTTCTTTACGGAGCTTTTTAATCTACGGGCATCGTCCAATGGTAGGATACCGGTCTCCAAAACCGTTGATCAGGGTTCGAATCCTTGTGCCCGTGCAAATATAAATTATGAGTTCATTTGTCGATTTTTTAAAAGGTTCTTATAACGAATTCAGACATAAAGTTGAATGGCCAAAGTGGGCTGACCTTCAGTCATCTACTATTGTAGTAACTGTTGCGACAGTAATTCTGGCATTATTCACTTTTGGAGTTGATGAATTATTTTCAAAATCCATCAGCAACATCATAGGAATGCTAATCAACTTGTTCAATTAATTATAAAAGTATTTTCCCATAATGAGCGAATTGAAATGGTATGTGCTGAAAGCTATCAGCGGACAGGAAAATAAAGTGAAAAACTATATTGAGACAGAAATCAAACGTTTAGGGTTTGAACAGTATGTTACTCAAGTGGTTATTCCTATGGAAAAGGTTATTCAGATTAGAAACGGTAAAAAAGTTCCTAAAGAAAGACCTTACTACCCTGGATACTTAATGATCGAAGCTGATCTGATGGGGGAAATTCCTCACGTTATCAAAAACATCCCTGGAGTTATATCTTTCTTAAGTTTAACAAAAGGTGGAGATCCTGTTCCAATGAGAAAATCTGAAGTGAACAGAATGCTTGGAAGAATGGATGAACTTTCAGAATTCGCAAGCGATGTTGAGATTCCATATGTAGTAGGTGAAAACGTGAAAGTAATCGATGGACCTTTCAACGGATTCAATGGTACAGTTGAGAAAATTCTTGAAGACAAAAAGAAAATTGAAGTTTCTGTATTGATCTTCGGTAGAAAGACTCCAATGGAACTAAGCTACATGCAAGTAGAAAAAGTATAAAATTACTTATATAAATTATAAAAGACTGTTAGAAATAACGGTCTTTTTTATTTTGTACAATGAAACAAATTGAAGATGAAATTTGTTCCTAAATTCTGTTACTTTTTGAAACAGAGTTTTTAATTATTTTTTTTAGGTAATTTATAGTAGATGAAAATATGAATGAGATTAGTTCTTTCAAAGGATAGTTTTCTGTTTTTCTTCCGAAATTCCCTTTTGTTTTGTAATTTGTTCTATAAGTGGCATGCTTCTTGCAAATTACGTTTCGATTAATCCATAAAAATTTATTTTTTTCTTATTAAGCGCACATTAAAAGTGGGCACACCTCTGTATTTATATAAATAAGAAAACAAATGCATAGGTTAAAATAATATAGTAAAATAAACACACAATCTAATGACAAAAATTATTTCGACAACCCTGTTGGTGGGTGTTGCCTTCTTGGCTAATGCTCAGGTTGGTATCAATACTCCCAATCCTGAAAAGGAACTTACGGTGAATGGTACCATGAAAACTTCCGGAATGGTTTTCAAACAACCGATGGAAAAATTGGGAACTAATGAAAACTATACCTTTATCATTAAATCTCCTGCACCGGAAAATAAGATTACAGCTTACAACGACACTTTCGTACCCAATTCACCGGCTCCAATTAACCTGATTCAGTTTAAAATTACCTGTGATCCTTCAGATAAAGATTGGGTGAATCAGTTTGATACGAAGATCAACTCTCAGAAATTTTTAGTAGTTATTTCTTCTTTTGGGTTTACTCAGCCCACAAGAACCTTTTCTGCTGACTGGCTTACACCGGTACCTCAAATCTTTGCCTATTCTTCAGGTGGAACATGGAAAGTAAAGGCCGATTACCAAGGTTTTGCACCGGACTCGTCATTTCCTACCGGAGTATGGACCCTGAATTTATTGGTTTTTGACCGATCATATGCTAAAGAATTTACCACTACACAAAACCTTAATAGCACTGGCACAGGTGCTGCTTCAGCTCCATTAATTCAGTAAAAAACCAAATACTTTATGAAAAAAATTATTGCAACACTCTTTATAGGATTTGCCTCTTTGCATATAAATGCTCAGGTCGGTATTAATACCACAACACCTAAAGGGACTCTTGATGTGGTAGGAGAAACTCTTGTGGAATCTTACCTTATCGATACTGAAAACACAAAAGCTGGCGGAAATTATCTTCTTCTTACCCGTTCTAAAGACAGTTCGCCTGTAGGTAAAGTTAAATTATTGGATATTTCACTTCGTAATGTTGCGCCTGTTAATATCTATAATGTCGTTTTGAAAAACGTTAAAGAAGACGAAGTTGTCAACCTCGATACAGGATTGGATGCTAGCAAATATGTTGTGGCTATTACCGGGGCTGTTTTTTCAGAAGCGGTACCAGGTGTAAATACATCCACAAATCCAAAATCTTTTGGTTCCTATTCTACCGAAGTTACTCAGGTAGTGAAATCCGGGAAAAATTTTCATGCCATCAATTTGAGCTTTAAAGGAGCCGGAACAGCTTCGGCACAAAACGGAACCTGGACATTTACTTTAAATGTATTTGAAAAATCATTGGTAAAAGATTGGGGAACTTTCAATGGATCAGTTTCAGCTTCAGCATCCCCTGGATATTCTGGAGTATCTACTAACACGCCTTTAGGGCTTCAATAACAAAACTATGAAAAGAAAAATTTATATTACCATAATCCTATTTCTGGGAATATTGATGAACGCCCAGAAAGGAAAAGTAGGAATCAATACTGCGAACCCTACCGAAACCCTTGACGTTAATGGAAAAACCCATACCAATGCTTTGTATCTTAGAAACCCTGGCGAACCTACAATGACCGGAGGAAGTTTTCTGGCTACATCGCAGAATGCTCTTCAGCTGTATGATCCAAATTTAGAAAGCAGCGGACTTTTCAATTATCTTAAAGTTTCACTTACGGGAGTGCCTGGTACTGGTATTTCAGATTATGATACTAAGATTGATGCCAACAATTTCCTTGTTGTATTACATAATTATTCTTTTAAACTTAATGATAATACAACCAATGTCATGCTTGATTATGGAGATAACGGAGTTAATGATAACAAACAAGGTTCTCCTGATGTAGTTGCTTTCAAAAGTAACGGAACATGGCATATCAGAGCAAGATTTACAGACAGTAGAATAGTGGCCGCTAATACAAATCCACCATCAAGAAGTTATAATAATTTTACAGTTGATCTTTATCTGATGGCGTACAAAAGATTGATCACCAAACAGAACATAAGTGATGTAACAGCAAATCTTGGTGGAACTGATGGTTCTACGCAGACGATTACAAAACCATCTGGATTTTAATACTAGATTGCTTATATATTAGACAAAATAAAAGAAGAACTCAAAAGGTTCTTCTTTTATTATATATTAACTACTTGTGCCAGAGTTATATAATAATTATACTTTTTTGGCAATTTGATTTTAAAATGTTGTTTTTTAATAAATTGTGAATTTTATAGTTTCGAAAAGTATATGTTTTTTGAGAAAGACTTTATAGCAGCGGTTCAGCCAAGCTGGAAGTGAAAGGAGAAGAAGTTTTAAAAATAGAGATAAGACCTTTGGATTTCAATTATTTCTTTTAAACTTTTTAAAAATCAGCAATATCCGTTTGTAGTTTCAAAAATATTTTATACTTTTGCAGTCCAAAAAGTAGGTTTATTGTTATGTGAGTGCATAACCTACTGAATAATAAATGCTTCCAAACTCATTAATTATTCAAATTTAAAAAACAAACAATGGCTAAGAAAGTCTTTAAAATGGTAAAGCTTCAGGTGAAAGGTGGCGCTGCTAACCCTTCTCCACCAGTAGGTCCAGCATTGGGTTCTGCAGGTGTGAACATCATGGAGTTTTGTAAGCAATTTAACGGAAGAACTCAAGATAAGCCAGGACAAGTTTTACCTGTAGTAATTACAGTATACGAAGACAAATCTTTTGAATTCGTAATTAAAACTCCTCCTGCAGCAATCCAGTTAATGGATGCGGCTAAAATCAAGGGTGGTTCTGGTGAACCAAACAGAAACAAAGTAGGTTCTGTATCTTGGGATCAAGTGAAGAAAATCGCTGAGGACAAAATGACTGACCTTAACTGCTTTACAATGGATTCTGCAGTTTCTATGGTAGCAGGTACTGCTAGATCTATGGGATTAAGAGTAACAGGAACTAAACCAACTTTTAACGCTTAAAACTATTAGAAATGGCAAAATTGACTAAAAAGCAAAAGGAAGCTTTAAGCAAAGTAGAAAAAGGAAGAATCTATAACCTTGAAGAAGGTTCAGCTCTTGTAAAAGAAGTGAACACTACAAAGTTTGATGCTTCAGTAGATATCGCTGTAAGATTAGGAGTAGACCCTAGAAAAGCAAACCAAATGGTAAGAGGTGTTGTATCTCTTCCTCACGGTACTGGTAAAGATGTTAAAGTATTAGCTCTTGTAACTCCAGATAAAGAAGCAGAAGCTAAAGCTGCTGGTGCTGACTATGTAGGTCTTGACGAATATTTACAAAAAATCAAAGAAGGTTGGACAGATGTTGACGTTATCGTTACTATGCCAGCTGTAATGGGTAAATTAGGTCCATTAGGTAGAGTATTAGGTCCAAGAGGTTTAATGCCTAACCCTAAATCAGGAACTGTAACAATGGAAATTGGTAAAGCAGTAACTGAAGTGAAAGCAGGTAAAATTGATTTCAAAGTAGACAAGTATGGTATCATCCACGCTGGTATTGGTAAAGTATCTTTCGATGCTGCTAAAATCAAAGAAAACGCGCAGGAATTGATCTCTACATTGATCAAAATGAAGCCAACTGCTGCTAAAGGAACTTATGTGAAGAGCATTTATTTGTCTTCTACAATGAGCCCAGGTATTGCAATTGATACTAAATCTGTTAACTAATAATAATCCTTAAGACAATGACAAAAGACCAAAAAGTTGTAGCAATACAAGAGATCAAAGACTTGCTTCAGGATGCAAAAGTAGTATACGTAGCAGATCTAGAAGGATTGAACGCTGCTAAATCTTCTGACTTCAGAAGACAAGCTTTCAAACAAAATATCAAAGTAAAAGTTGTAAAAAATACCCTTTTACAAAAAGCAATGGAGCAAATCGAAGGAGTAGATTACTCTGAGATGTTTGTATCTTTCAAAGGTAACTCAGCGATCATGATTGCTGAAACGGCAAACGCTCCTGCAAAATTAATCCAAGGATTTAGAAAGAAAGAAGAGAAGCCAGCTTTAAAGTCTGCTTTTGTTCAAGAAACTTTCTATGTGGGTGACAACAACCTAGATATGTTGGCTAACATCAAGTCTAGAGAAGAAATGATCGGTGAAATCATCGGATTACTTCAGTCTCCAATCCAAAGAGTTGTTTCTGCTCTTCAAAACAAATCTGAAGCTGTAGAAGCTACAACTGAAGAAGTTGCTGCTCCTGCTGTAGAAGAAACTCCTGCTGCTGAAGCTCCAGAAGCTGCTGCAGAAAGCACTGAAGAAACAAGTGCTGAATAAATTGACTCAAAAAATTAAATAAATAATCAACAAAAACATTACAACAATGTCAGATTTAAAAAATTTAGCTGAAACGCTAGTAAACCTAACTGTAAAAGACGTAAACGAATTAGCTGCTATCCTTAAGGATGAGTACGGAATTGAGCCTGCTGCTGCTGCAGTAGTAGTTGCTGGTCCTGCTGGTGAAGCTGCTGAAGAAAAGACTGAATTCGACGTAATTCTTAAGTCTGCAGGTGCTTCTAAATTAGCTATCGTTAAATTAGTAAAAGATTTAACTGGTGCTGGTCTTAAAGAAGCTAAAGATATCGTAGACGGTGCTCCAGCTCCAATCAAAACTGGTGTATCTAAAGACGAAGCTGAAGCTCTTAAGAAGCAATTAGAAGAAGCTGGTGCTGAAGTAGAATTGAAATAATTCAATTTTATTATAAATATAAGAGCCCGGGCAATTTGCCTGGGCTTTTTTTGTATGCTGTATATTATAAAGTAATACATTAAGCTTTGTACTTTTACTGCAAATACCGAATTGAAATTTCTTTACTATTAAAAAGTAAAGGTGTGGGAGTAGGTATCTATTTGCAATAACTTTAATAAGAAATAAATAGGAATGTAACTGTTGAAAAATGAGTAGTGATGAGGAATCTGCTGTTTTTCAGTTAAGCCTTTCATTTTTAATCTACTCAAAATGAGAGGATTTGTTTGTTATTGTGGATAAGTTTTTGTATCTTTGCCCTTCTTTTGGCGCGAAAAATTGTTTGTAAACCTATAAAATACTGAAAATCAACTCTTTCATTGTGTAAAAACATGGAGGGGATTTTGTGTTTATAGATGTTTCGGGTAATAACTGCCTCAAAAGTAATAAAAATATTTTGCATTACGCTGTGAAAAGATATACCAGTGTTGCAGTTAGGAATCAGATCAAAGACCTAAAGATCATAGAATAAAGAACAAAGATCGATAATTGCGCCAAAATTTTCTTTACTTTTTCTTTTTTTAAGACTCTTTTTCTCTTTTTCTCTCCTGATATTTTTTAATGAATCAAAATATTTTTTAACCCTTTCTTAAAAGTTTTATGAGTAAAACAAAATCAACAACTCAAGGAAATCCGAGAATTAATTTCTCATCAGCGAAAGGAAAAATCATCACTCCAGACTTTTTGGACATCCAAATCGAGTCTTTCAGAGAATTTTTCCAGCTTGATACACTTCCTGAAGCCAGAAAGACAGAAGCTCTTTACAAGACTTTCCAAGAGAATTTCCCAATTACGGATTCAAGAAACCAATTCGTATTAGAATTCTTAGACTATCTGGTAGATTCTCCACGTTATTCAATCGACGAGTGTGTGGAAAGAGGACTTACTTATTCAGTGCCTCTAAAAGCAAGACTTAAACTGTACTGTACTGACCCGGAACACGAAGATTTCCAAACTGTGGTTCAGGATGTATACTTAGGTCCGGTTCCTTACATGACACCAAGTGGTTCTTTCATCATCAATGGTGCAGAAAGAGTTATTGTTACGCAGCTTCACCGTTCA
This sequence comes from Chryseobacterium sp. Mn2064, assembly GCF_049319685.1. Lineage (NCBI taxonomy): Bacteria > Pseudomonadati > Bacteroidota > Flavobacteriia > Flavobacteriales > Weeksellaceae > Chryseobacterium > Chryseobacterium sp. Mn2064. The sequence goes on along the minus strand of NZ_JBMOUE010000003.1, from coordinate 555,477 downwards.
CCTGGTGTATTCTTCGGACAGACTTACCACGCTAACGGAACCAAACTTTACTATTCAAGAATTATCCCTTTCAAAGGATCTTGGATGGAATTTACAACTGATATCAACAGCGTAATGTACGCGTATATCGACCGTAAGAAAAAGTTACCATTAACAACTTTATTAAGAGCTATCGGTTACGAATCTGACAAGGATATCCTTCAGATCTTCGACCTTGCTGAAGAAGTGAAAGTTTCTAAAGCCGCCCTTAAAAAAGTGGAAGGGAGAACATTGGCTGCGAGAGTATTGAACACTTGGTTCGAAGACTTCGTAGACGAAGATACGGGTGAAGTAGTTTCTATCGAAAGAAACGAAATCATCTTGGATAGAGAGACGATCCTTGAGAAAGAACATTTAGATCTTATCCTGGATGCTGGTGTGAAATCAATCTTGATCCACAAAGAAAACAGTAATGAATTCTCTATTATCCAGAATACATTACAAAAAGACCCTACGAACTCTGAGAAAGAAGCAGTAGAATACATCTATCGTCAGTTAAGAAACGCAGATCCACCAGATGAGGAAACTGCAAGAGGAATCATTGAAAAATTATTCTTCTCTGAGCAGAGATACTCTTTAGGTGAAGTAGGACGTTACAGACTAAATAAAAAATTAAGTCTAAACATCCCAACTACCACTGAAGTTCTTACAAAAGAAGATATTATTGCCATTGTAAGACACTTGATCGAGTTGGTAAATTCTAAAACTGATGTTGATGATATTGACCACTTATCAAACAGAAGAATTAAAACTGTTGGTGAGCAATTAGCAGGACAGTTCGGAGTAGGTCTTTCAAGAATTGCAAGAACAATCAAGGAAAGAATGAACGTTAGAGATAACGAAATCTTTACTCCACTTGACCTTGTAAATGCGAAGACATTAACATCTGTAATCAACTCATTCTTTGGTACCAACCAGCTTTCTCAGTTCATGGACCAAACAAACCCGCTTTCAGAGATCACTCACAAGAGAAGATTATCTGCACTAGGGCCTGGTGGTTTATCAAGAGAAAGAGCAGGTTTCGAGGTTCGAGACGTTCACCATACTCACTACGGAAGAATTTGTCCGATTGAAACTCCGGAAGGACCAAACATTGGATTGATTTCATCTTTAGGTATTTATGCAAAAATCAACAGACTAGGTTTCATCGAAACTCCGTACAGAAAAGTAGAAGATGGTAAGATTGAATTGAATGCAGATCCTATCTACTTAAATGCAGAAGACGAAGAAGACAAAGTAATTGCTCAGGCAAACGTTGAGTTGAGCGATAATGGTGATTTCTTAACAGACAGAATTATTGCAAGACTAGATGGTGACTACCCAGTAGTTGAACCAGCTCAGGTTAACCTTATCGATGTTGCACCAAACCAGATCTCTGGTATTTCCGCTTCATTAATTCCTTTCTTGGAGCATGATGATGCGAACCGTGCATTGATGGGATCTAACATGATGCGTCAGGCCGTTCCTCTATTGAAGCCACAGGCTCCAATCGTTGGTACAGGGCTTGAGCAACAAGTTGCAAGAGACTCAAGAATCTTAATTAATGCTGAAGGTACAGGTACTGTAGAGTACGTAGATGCTGACAGAATCGTTATTAAATATGAAAGAAGCGAAGACGAAGATTTAGTACAATTCGAGTCTGCTACTAAAACATACAAACTTACTAAGTTTAGAAAAACTAACCAGAGTACAACGATTACCCTAAGACCAAACGTAAGAGTAGGTGATGTAGTGGAAAAAGGACAGGTACTTTGCGACGGTTATGCTACTGAAAAAGGAGAATTGGCTCTTGGTAGAAACTTAGTAGTAGCGTTCATGCCTTGGAAAGGGTACAACTTCGAGGATGCAATCGTAATCAACGAAAAAGTTGTACGTGAAGACTGGTTTACTTCAATCCACGTAGATGAATATTCTCTAGAAGTTCGTGATACCAAATTAGGTATGGAAGAGCTTACAGCAGATATTCCAAACGTATCTGAAGAAGCTACTAAAGATCTTGACGAGAACGGTATGATCAGAATCGGTGCTGAAGTGAAGCCTGGAGATATCATGATTGGTAAAATTACTCCAAAAGGTGAATCTGACCCGACTCCTGAAGAAAAACTTCTTAGAGCAATCTTCGGTGATAAAGCTGGTGATGTGAAAGATGCATCATTGAAAGCTGACTCTTCATTAAGAGGAGTTGTTATCAACAAGAAATTGTTCTCTAGAAACATTAAAGACAAAAAGAAAAGAACTGAAGAGAAACTTAGACTTGAAGAGATTGAAAACACTTACAAAGCTAAGTTTGACGAGTTGAGAAACACGTTAATTGAAAAATTAAATACCCTTGTAAGCGGTAAAACTTCTCAGGGAGTACAAAACGACCTTGACGAAGAAATCATCGGTAAAGGGGTGAAGTTTACTCACAAGTTATTAACTTCAGTTGAAGATTATGTAAACGTTAGCGGTGCAGACTGGACAGTAGACGCTGATAAGAATGAATTGATCAAACAATTGATTCACAATTACAAAATCAAATATAACGACATCCAGGGAGTTAAAAACCGTGAGAAATTCGCAATTTCAATCGGAGATGAGCTTCCAGCAGGGATCATGAAACTAGCTAAAGTTTACATCGCTAAGAAACGTAAACTGAATGTAGGAGATAAAATGGCAGGACGTCACGGTAACAAAGGTATCGTTTCGAGAATCGTTCGTGAAGAAGATATGCCATTCCTTGAGGACGGAACACCAGTAGATATCGTATTGAATCCACTTGGGGTACCTTCTCGTATGAACATCGGTCAGATTTATGAAACAGTTCTTGGATGGGCTGGTCAAAAATTAGGAATGAAGTTCGCTACACCAATCTTCGACGGAGCTAGCCTTGACCAAATTACTGAGTATACTGAGAAAGCAGGTCTTCCTAAATTCGGTCACACTCACCTTTATGATGGTGGTACCGGAGAAAGATTTACTCAGGCAGCTACAGTAGGTATCATCTATATGTTGAAACTAGGTCACATGGTTGATGATAAAATGCACGCTCGTTCTATTGGTCCTTACTCATTGATTACTCAGCAGCCGTTAGGAGGTAAAGCTCAGTTCGGAGGTCAGAGATTCGGAGAGATGGAGGTTTGGGCACTTGAAGCATTCGGTGCATCAAACATCCTAAGAGAGATCTTGACTGTGAAGTCGGATGACGTGATTGGTAGAGCAAAAACTTATGAAGCTATTGCAAAAGGTGAATCTATGCCTGAACCAGGTATTCCAGAATCATTCAACGTATTACTTCACGAGTTACAAGGTCTTGGATTAGACGTAAGATTGGAAGAATAAATTAAATCTTTTAATTAGAACAATCTTTAATTTAAAACCCTATTGAAAGGATAATGTTTCAGAATTTAGGCAAAACGGAAAAATACGGCTATTGGCTTTTTATAATTCCTGCTTTATTTTTTTTGTTGAGTCCTGCAAAATTTCCTGCTGATGATGGATTTTTTTATCCGCAGATAGCCCATAATTTTGTGAATGGATTAGGCTTTAAATTCAATGACATCTACCCAACCAATGGTTTTCATCCTTTATGGATGGTATTCTGTATCATAGCAGATAGTATGATAGCAATTCCTAAACAGGAAATGATCTACATACTATGGTTAGCACAGATTGTATTGTTCTTTTTAAGTATAAAATGTATGCAGCCTTTGTTTAAAGACGGAGGGATTGGGAAAATAGTAGGAGTCGGATTTTTGGGATTGGTTTTTTTCTCACTCGGAACCTTGTATTTGACAGAGGCGCACCTTAATTTATTTTGTACCGCTTTATTGCTCAATCTGTTGATGCAGGGCAGAGCAGTAAACGGATGGCTTCTGGGACTTGCAGCCAGTATGGTGTTTTTATCCCGGTTAGACAATGCTTTTATCCTTCTTTTTTTAGGATTATATTGTTTATCCGGTGATTCAAAACCCAAAACAAAAGACTTATTAAAAGCAGCAGCAGTATTTATTGCACTGGCAGGTGTATATCTATTGTATAATAAATTTGAATTCGGAAATATGGTTCCAATAAGCGGGAGAATAAAATCAAGTTTTCCCCATGCAGAAGGTTCTGTTTTCGGAAATAAGTGGGGAACTATTTTTCTTGTTTCAAATATATTATATGCAGTATTGCTTTCCTTTACGAAAGTTGATTTTAAGAAATTAAAACTTTACTTCGTTGCTGGGGCTATAGTACAGGTATTATATAACCTATACTTTCAGTCGCAGATAGGACAGTGGTATTTTGTCATGCAGATGTTGGCAGTTGCCTTTATGCTGTATGATGCTGTACATTTAATGTTACAGAAGTCAGGTATTAAACCGGGGAAAACTGTAACAGCGTCGATGTTGCTGGGGTGTATAGCTTTTCTAAGTGCAGTGGCATTGATGAAAGCTAACACCAACGTAAGTTTGGGATATAATGTAGGAGGAAGTAATGAAACCATTACAGAAGTTAAAAAAGATAAAGTGCGGGCTCTTGCAGAAGAGTTGAAAAAAAGCCTTCCCTCAGGTTCTAAGGTTTTTACCTATGATATGCCTGGGAAACTTGCATTTTATTCAGATTTGCAGATTATACCTGCAGATGGATTGGTGGCAGACAAACACTTTTTTGAGCAGATTGCATCAATACCTTTTGAAAGATATCTGGCGGAAAATAACATCCAGTATGTTATACTTCCATCCGGATTCCAGAAAAAAGGAACGATGACGTTCATCGGAATTGAAGCGGACAACCAGAATGATGCTGTTTCCTACACAATGAGAAGCAGTCTTCTGAAGAGAAATGTTAGTAAAATAAAAATGACAGATTTTGATCTTGTTAAAACTTTTTCTAACCCTCTTAAAGTCTGGCAGCCGGAATATGATAACGTAATCTTGTTAAAGCTTAAAAAAGAACAATAAACAGATTAAAGTTTGATCTTTGGAGTATGCTTGTTAAGTATTCAGATGAGGATAAAAATATCCACCTGAAACTAAGAAAATAATAGTACAATAAAAGATTTAGAAATAAAGAATAAAACATTTTTTATGTCAAATAAAAATAAATCAAGTAGATTTAATAAAATAACCATCGGTTTAGCTTCACCAGAGTCTATTTTACAGGACTCAAGAGGAGAGGTTTTAAAACCGGAAACCATTAACTACAGAACTCACAAGCCTGAAAGAGACGGGCTATTCTGTGAGAAAATCTTTGGTCCTGTAAAAGATTACGAATGTGCTTGTGGTAAATACAAGAGAATTCGTTACAAAGGGATCGTTTGTGACCGTTGTGGAGTAGAAGTTACTGAGAAAAAAGTAAGAAGAGAGAGAATCGGGCACATCAACCTTGTAGTTCCAATTGCACACATCTGGTATTTCCGTTCATTACCAAATAAAATCGGATACCTTCTTGGAATCCCTTCTAAGAAATTAGATATGATTATCTACTACGAAAGATATGTAGTGATTCAGCAGGGTATTGCTAAGAAATTAGACGGTTCCGATTTTGAAAATATGGAATTTCTTACAGAAGAAGAGTACCTGGATATCATGGAAACTCTTCCTGTAGAAAACCAATATCTTGACGATTCTGATCCAAACAAATTCATCGCCAGAATGGGTGCTGAAGCTGTTGAAGATCTATTAAAAAGAATCGATCTTGATGCATTGTCTTTCGACTTGAGACACAAAGCTCACAACGAAGGTTCAAAACAAAGAAGAACTGAAGCTCTAAAAAGATTGAACGTTGTAGAAGCATTAAGAGGTGCTAATACAAGAATGATCAACAGACCAGAGTGGATGATCATGCGTGTACTTCCAGTTATCCCACCAGAACTAAGACCATTGGTTCCATTGGATGGAGGACGTTTCGCAACTTCTGACTTGAATGACCTTTATAGAAGAGTAATCATCAGAAATAACCGTTTGAAGAGATTATTGGAGATCAAAGCTCCTGAAGTAATCTTAAGAAATGAGAAGCGTATGCTTCAGGAATCAGTAGATTCATTATTCGACAACACAAGAAAATCTTCTGCAGTAAAATCTGAATCAAACAGACCATTGAAATCACTTTCTGATTCATTGAAAGGTAAGCAAGGTCGTTTCCGTCAGAACCTACTAGGAAAAAGGGTTGACTACTCTGCGCGTTCGGTAATTGTTGTAGGTCCAAACTTACAGCTTCACGAATGTGGTATTCCTAAAGATATGGCAGCTGAGCTTTACAAACCATTCATCATTAGAAAACTAATCGAGAGAGGTATCGTAAAAACAGTAAAATCTGCAAAGAGAATTATCGATAGAAAAGAACCAGTAGTTTATGATATCTTAGAAAACGTGATGAAAGGTCACCCAGTACTATTGAACAGGGCACCTACTCTTCACAGACTGGGTATTCAGGCTTTCCAACCTAAGATGATCGAAGGTAAGGCAATCCAACTACACCCGTTAGTAACGACGGCATTCAACGCCGATTTCGATGGTGACCAGATGGCGGTACACTTACCGTTAGGACCAGAAGCGATCCTTGAAGCTCAGTTATTGATGTTAGGTTCTCAAAACATCTTGAACCCTGCAAACGGTTCTCCAATTACAGTACCATCTCAGGACATGGTTCTTGGTCTTTATTTCATGACTAAAGAATTAAGCTCTACAGAGACGATGAAAGTAAAAGGAGAAGGTCTTGCATTCTATTCTCCTGAAGAAGCGGAAATCGCTTATGCTGAAGGTAGAGTATCTTTAAATGCTAAAGTAAGATGTAGACTACCAGTAAAAGAAGATGGAGTAATCGTAACAAGATTGATCGAAACTTCTGTAGGTAGAATCCTATTCAACCAAATTGTACCTAAGCAAGTAGGATATATCAATGAACTTCTTACGAAGAAATCATTGAGAAACGTTATCGGTAAGATCCTTGCTGATACAGATTTCCCTACAACTGTGAAGTTCCTTGATGCAATGAAAGACTTAGGATATTCAAACGCATTCAAAGGAGGTCTTTCATTCTCACTAGGAGATATCGTAGTTCCTGTTGAGAAAAAACAAATGATCGCTACTTCCATTGAAACAGTAGACGAAATTAGAGCTAACTATAACATGGGTCTAATTACCGATACAGAACGTTACAACCAGGTAATCGACGTTTGGACTAATACCAACGCTGGATTAACTGAGATGATCATGAGCAGAATGAAAGTTGACCAAGGAGGTTTCAACTCTGTATATATGATGCTTGACTCTGGGGCGAGGGGTTCTAAGGAACAGATCCGTCAGTTATCAGGGATGAGAGGTTTGATGGCGAAACCGCAAAAAGCTGGTTCTACCGGTGCGGAGATCATCGAAAACCCGATCCTTGCAAACTTTAAAGAAGGTCTTTCCATCTTAGAATACTTTATCTCTACCCACGGTGCTCGTAAGGGTCTTGCGGATACCGCTCTTAAGACAGCCGATGCTGGTTACCTAACGAGAAGATTGGTAGATGTTGCTCAGGACGTTATCGTTACAGAAGACGACTGTGGAACACTAAGAGGAACAGAAGTTACTGCGCTTAAGAAAAATGACGAGATCGTTGAAAGAATCTCTGAAAGAATCTTAGGTAGAGTATCTCTTCATAATATTTACGATCCTGAAACTGACGAGCTTATTGCAAGTGCAGACCAGGTGATCATTGAAGAATTGGCGAAGAGAATCGAAGAAGCTGGATTAGAAGCAGTGGAGGTTCGTTCACCATTAACTTGTGAAGCTAAGAAAGGTATCTGTGCGAAATGTTACGGTAGAAACTTAGCAACAGGTAAAGTGATCCACATGGGTGAAGCGGTAGGTGTAATTGCAGCACAGTCAATTGGGGAACCAGGTACTCAGCTTACGTTGAGAACTTTCCACCAGGGGGGTACTGCAGGAAACGTATCAGAAAACCCATCTATCGTTGCAAGAAGAGATGGTATCGTTGAAATGGATGAAGTAAGAACAATTACTTCTGAAGACGAAAACGGTAACACAACTGAAGTAGTAGTTTCTCGTTCAACAGAATTCAGATTAGTTGCTGATAATGAGTCTAGAACTCCATTAATGGTAGCTAACGTACCTTACGGATCTATATTATCTGTGAAGCCAGGTGATAAAGTGAAAAAAGGAGATACAATCTGTAAGTGGGATGCCTATAACGCAGTAATCATTGCAGAAACTTCTGGTAAGGTAGAATACGAGGATATCATCCAGGGTATTTCATTCCAATTGGAAATTGACGAAGCAACAGGATTCGAAGAGAAAGTAATCTCTGAATCTAGAAATAAAAAAGCGGTACCTACCTTAAAAGTAGTAGACTCTAAAGGAGTTGAACAAAAAGGATACAACCTTCCGGTAGGAGCCCACTTAATGGTTAACGACGGTGAAAAAATTAAGGCTGGTAAAGTCCTAATTAAGATCCCAAGAAAATCTGCAAAAGCAGGGGATATCACCGGAGGTCTTCCGAGAGTTACCGAATTATTCGAAGCAAGAAACCCTTCAAACCCAGCGGTTGTTACTGAAATCGACGGGGTAGTTTCTTACGGAAAAATTAAGAGAGGTAACCGTGAACTTATTGTTGAAGCTAAAACTGGAGAAAGAAAAATTTACCTAGTAAAACTTTCCAACCAGATCTTGGTTCAGGAGAATGACTTCGTAAGAGCTGGTTCTCCATTATCAGACGGATCTATTACTCCGGAAGATATCTTAAGAATTAAAGGCCCAACTGCGGTTCAGGAATACTTAGTAAACGAAATTCAGGAAGTTTACCGTCTACAGGGGGTAAAAATCGATGATAAACACTTCGAAATTATTGTTAGACAGATGATGACGAAAGTATCTATCGTAGATGGAGGTGATACTCAATTCCTTGAAGGAGCTCTTGAGCACAAATATGACTTCTTGGAAGAAAACAACAGAGTATTCGGTCTTAAAGTAGTAGTAGATGCTGGAGATTCTAAAGAATTCCAACCAGGTCAGATGATTACTGCAAGAGAATTAAGAGACGAAAACTCTAAGTTGAGACGTGAAGATCAAAGCTTAGTAGAAGTAAGAGAAGCTCTTCCTGCTACGGCAACTCCTGTACTGCAAGGTATTACAAGAGCAGCACTTCAAACGAAGTCGTTCATGTCTGCAGCATCATTCCAGGAAACAACTAAAGTTCTTAACGAAGCTGCGGTTGCTGGTAAGGTAGATGATCTTAACGGTCTTAAAGAAAATGTAATTGTAGGTCACAGAATCCCTGCAGGTACAGGTCTTAAAGAGTATCAAAGTGTTATCGTAGGTTCTAAGAAAGAATTCGAAGACCTTAACTAAAATTAATGATTTGAAATTTGGGATTTGGAATTATTTTTATATTTTCACAATCTCAAATTTCGAATTTTAAAAACATAATTTATAACAATGGACAACAATCAAAATCCACAAGACGGAAACATCAACATCGAATTAAACGAAATGGTAGCTGCTGGTATCTATGCTAACTTAGCATTGGTAAACCACTCTCCATCTGAATTTGTAGTAGACTTTATTCAGTTGATGCCAGGTGTTCAGCAGGCTAAAGTAAGATCAAGAGTTATTCTTGCTCCACTTCACGCTAAAAGAGTATTAAGCGCTCTTCAACAGAACATCGCTAACTACGAGCAGCAGTTCGGAGAAATCAAAGAAGTTGAGCCTTTCGTATTAGGAGGAAACAACGTTCAAGCATAAGATTTCTTTAACAATAAAATAGAATGCCTCAGTTTTTTACTGAGGCATTTTTATTTAAAATTATTGTTTGTTTACTTCTTAAAGCTCATAATTTCCATTCACATCTTAGTATTTATTCTATTAGTTTTTTGCTTCTAATAGATTTTTTAGAATTGTTAATTTTTTTTAATAAAATAAAAACATATCATAACCATATATCAATTTTATATATTTGTTTAAGAAAAAGTAGAAAATATAAAATATGATTGATAACTCATTCGCTATAAGTAAATTTGGGTTTTTAGGAGCTGATTTTTTATCTGAACTGGAGAAACATGCTGTTGTTATTGATATCAAAGCAAAAACAGAAATCATAAGAGAAGGACAGAAAAATAAATTTGTACCCTTTCTTGTGGAAGGTTCCATCAAAGTGTTCACCTTGAATGATGGAAGAGAACTTATCTATTATTATATAAAGCCAAAAGATAGCTGTCTGATGACCTTTTCATCTATTCTTACCGATTACATCAGCAGAGTATATGCTATTGCAGAAGAAGACTCCAAAGCAATCCTGATCCCGGTTTCCATTATGCATGAATGGCTTACCAGATTCCCTGAAATCAATAAAGTATTTTATCACGAGTACGACCGCAGATTCTCAGAAGTGATGAACATGGTGAATGACGCTGTTTTTCACAGGTTGGATAAGAGAGTTCTCAATTACATCAAACAGCAGATTTCTTCCACAGGAAACAACCCTATCAAGCTTACACATCGTGAAATTGCCAACAGTTTGGGAACTTCCAGAGAAGTAGTGAGCCGCGTTATGAAAAAAATTGAAAATGAAGGAGAAATTTTACAAACCAAAGCAGGGATAAAAGTTCCTGTAAATGAAAAAGTTAGTAATGTCTAATTTAGCTTGTTTGAAAAGTATATCTTTATGATTGATAAAAACAATTCTTTCGGTGACTTTTATCACCTGATTTTGAATTGATAACTCTATAAGTTTGTCATAACAATAATTTAATGGATTAGTTTATGACAAAAACTCTCTTATTTTTGTCGATATTTTCATCAGGTCTCGCCTTTGCACAGGAAGATCTGTTGAAAGATATCGACACTGTAAAAACCACTACAGAAATTTCACAACCCGCCTTTAAAGCACTTCAGATTGCTACAGGCCAATCTACAAAACTTGCCGCCAAAAAAGAATGGTATATTGTTGTGGCCCATAGATTCGGAGATGTAAGTGCAGGATTCAAAGACTTTTTTGGACTTGATCATGCCTCTACCAAATTAGGCGTAATCTATGGACTTACAGATGCCGTATCAGTAAGCCTTTCAAGAGAAACCAATATGAAAACTTTTGAAGGAGGGGTAAAATACCGATTGCTAAGACAAAATGAAAACTTTCCGGTAGATATCGTAGGATACAACGTAATGGGAGCCAATACTGAACTGAGTAAAGATGCTTATCCTTACCTTACGTTCAGCGACAGACTTTCTTATCTTACACAAGCTCTTATTTCAAGACGTTTCAATGATAAGTTATCATTACAGCTAACACCTTCATATGTTCATAAAAATCTTTATGATCCCAATATCGAAAACAAAAACCAGTTTTTAGCAGGATTAGGAGGACGTTACAAGATCTCTAAAAGAATTTCTGTGAATGCAGAATACTTTGTGAATTTTGATAATCACAGTTTCTACAAAAATCCTCTTTCACTAGGACTGGATCTGGAAACGGGAGGACACATTTTCCAGCTTTTATTTACCAATTCCCAGATCAATTCCGATATCGGATATCTTACCAATGCTACAGGAAATTGGGGAAAAGGGCATATTTTCTTTGGGTTTAATCTTTATAGAGTTTTTTAATATGAAAAAGTTAACATTATTATTGGTGGCATCAGCAGCAACTCTATTGATAGCCTGTGAAAGTAGAACCTATGAAGAAATCTCAGACAATACACCTATCACAGTACCTGTGAACTATACCGCAGATATAAAACCTATCATGGATAACAACTGCGCAAGTTGCCATTCGGCTGCAAGCTTTAAGCCATTGGTTACTTACGATCAGGTGAAAAATAATATTGATGGTATTCTAGACCGTATTCAAAGAGCCAACGGAGTTCCCGGTAAAATGCCACAAGGAGGATCTCTGTCTTCAGCACAGATCAATATTTTCATAAAATGGAAAGCAGACGGATTAACTGAAAATTAAAAAAATTGATATGAAAAAATTAGTATTATTAGGCGTATTGGTGTTTTCTGCAGGATATGTTTCCGCACAGAAGTATAGCACAAAAACAGGGAAGCTAAGCTTTGAAGCTTCAGTACCTCTCTTTGATGATATTTATGCTCAGGATGATAACAACATAGTCATCTTAAATGCAGATAATGGTGAAATGGCATCTGTTTCTACAGTGAAGAACTTTCATTTTAAAACAAAATTAATGGAAGAGCACTTCAACGAAAGCTACGCAGAAACAGCGAAGTATCCTAAAACAACATTCAAAGGAAAGGTTGTGAATTTTGATAAAACAAAACTTACTGCAAGCCCTCAGAAATATACCGTTCAGGGTACTCTTAACTTCCATGGAGTAGATAAAGCGGTTTCTTCATCAGCTACAATCTATTCAAAAGACGGTAAAATTTATATGCAGGGAGCTTTCGTGGTAAAACCTGCAGATTATAAAGTTACCATCCCTAAAATGGTCACTAAAAAAGTGGCAGAAAATGTAAATGTTGAATATAACTATACCATGCTGAAACAATGAGAACAGTAATGCTAGTCTTAGGAATCTTCCTGGGCTCATTATTATATGCTCAGGAAAAAGCAAAATCAATCTTTGATATTGCAAGAAGCGGAACGGTTACCGAAGTACAGGATTTGATGAAGCAAAACCCCGATATCATTAATCAGGTTAATGAAAATGGTTTTTCACCCCTCATTTTGGCCTGTTACAGAGGAAATACAGAAGTTGCCAACTTTCTGATAAACCATGTAAAAGATGTCAACTATAAAAGCCGCGAAGGAACAGCATTGGCCGGGCTGGCTGTAAAATACAACAGAGATCTTACAGAAAGTCTTTTAAAGAAAAATGCTGACCCTAATATTGCAGATTCTACAGGATTTACCCCTTTATTTTGGGCTGTAAAATTTGGAAACAAAGAACTGGTACAACTGCTGATACAATATAAAGCAGACAAAACAAAAAAAGATTCAGCGGGAATGACCCCATTTGAATATGCATTGCAAACCAATAACAAGGAAATTATAAATCTTTTAAAAAATTGATATGAAAAAAACTCTACTAACAATTAGTTTAGCCCTGGCAAACCTTGCGTGGGCACAGTTTTCGTCAGGAACGGTAAACTTACCGGCTACATCCATGACGGTAAAATTAGACACTTCTCCTACAGGAGTAACTCTTACGGTGACTGGAGACAGCAACTCGATGTTGGGAATAGGATTTGGCGGTAACGGATCTTCTACGGGAGGAATGGCTCCAGGTAGTGATGGATTTATCTATAATTCTTCGGCTAACAGAGACTATACATTCATCGGAATGACAACCCCTACAGTGGATGCTTCTCAGGATTGGACAGAAACTTCCAATACAGTATCAGGAACCACAAGAACTGTTGTTGCAACAAGATCGCTTTCCGGAGGGGCAGGTGACTTTGCTATTCCTAACGCGGCAGGTACAATCAATATCTTTTATTCAAGAAAAGGATCAGGAACTTCTTTAGGGTATCATGATGCAGGAAGAGGATATGCTGCACTTACTTTGACTGGAACTCTAGCAGTAAATGAAGCTTCTGCAAAGAATACACAGGTATCTGTTTATCCAAATCCGGCAAAAGAAACCGTGAACTTTAAGAATGCTGATAAGATAAAGGTTGTTGATATCTATGATGCTACAGGAAGAAAAGTAAAATCTGTACAAGTGAATGGAGAAAACATCAATGTTCAGGATCTTAGAACAGGAAGTTATTATCTTGAAATTCAGCTTAAAGATGGTAGCACATCTTATGAAAAATTGATTAAAGAATAATTTTTTTTAATACACCTTAAATATTTAGTGATGAATACCTCTGATTTTTCAGGGGTATCATTTTTTCAGAGAAGTCTGTTTCAGGAAGGATGCTTTAAAATTCATATATTTGTGTATATCCTAATTCGTAATAAAAGGCAGTTTCTTAGCCTTATAATTTTTTGCAGACAATGGAATTTAAGACCTTATCCCATATTTCAATAGACGAACTTTTATCAGTTTTCAATCATTCATTTTCAGATTATATTGTTCCTTTTCATCTTACCAAAGAAGTTTTACTCTTAAAGCTCGATTCTGAAAAACTGGATCTGAATATCTCCGTTGGAGCCTTTGAAAATGATCAACTGGTAAGTTTCATCCTTCAGGCAGAAAAAGAGGAAGAAGGTAGAAAAATAATCTATAACGGAGGAACAGGTATCGTTCCGGAATTCAGAGGAAAAGGTCTGGTGAGGAAAATGTATGACTTTATTATTCCTCAATTGAAAGAAAGAAATGCTGAGGTATTGCTTCTCGAAGTTATTCAAGGGAATGAAGGAGCAATTAGAGCATATGAAAACTTAGGTTTTTCCATAGTGAGAAAATTCCTTTGCTTCCATGGTAATATTAATTCAGTAAAAGAAAATAATGAAGTATCTATTCAGGAACTTGAAGATTTTCAATGGGAAAAATTCCGTTCTTTCTGGGATATTGAACCTTCATGGCAGGGAAAAAATTCGATACTTGAAAATATAAAGAAAGACGTATTGAAATTAGGAGCCTTCAAAGACGAAATACTGGTAGGATATATTATTTATCACCCTGTTTCAAAAAAAGTATATCAAATTGCGGTAGACCAGAAATATAGAAATCAGGGAATAGGAACAAAACTTTTTAAAGCGATAAAAGATATCAATCAAAAGCAGCCAATATCTTTCAATAACGTGGATGAAGCTTCTGAAAATACTACAAAATTTCTTGAAAAAACTATTGGATTAAACAATTGGGTGTCTCAGTTCGAAATGAAAAGGGATATTTAATAACGTGTTGGTTGGTAATGGAATAAAAGGTTTTAATATACTTTTAATACAGTAAACTTTTCAGGCCGGAGTATAGAACGTAACTTTGCTGAAAATTTTAAATAATGAAGCGAGGAATACATCTTTTACTGTTACTGATCTCTTTTACAGCTTTTGCACAACAGGTTACTAGTGATACAGCTCAGGTAATTGTTCCAGGCCGTCATAACAGCCCGGAAGCCCAGTCGAAACCTTATGTAATCATGATTTCTACAGACGGTTTTCGATACGATTATGCTAAAAAATATAATGCTGAGAACCTGCTAAAGTTATCCAACAGCGGAGTGCAGGCTAAAGCAATGATTCCAAGTTATCCAAGCATCACATTTCCTAACCACTGGAGTCTGATCACCGGATTATATCCTTCTCATCATGGACTTATCGATAACTTTTTCTACGATTATAAGAAAAAAGAGTCTTATGCGATGAACAGCAAGAAAAATGCAGAAGATGGAAGCTGGTATGGAGGAACACCACTTTGGGCATTGGCTGAAAAGCAAGGTAACGTATCTGCCTCTTTGATGTGGGTAGGCTCTGCAAGTGATGCAGGAGGAATGAGACCTACTTATTATTATCCTTATCACGAAAAATTTACCCCTTCCGAAAAAGTTGGAAAAGTAGTGAATTGGCTAAAGCTGCCTGAAGATAAAAGACCACACTTTATTTCATTATATTTTCCTGAAGTAGACGGAAGCGGACATCACTACGGCCCCGATACTCCGGAAACTGAAACTGCTGTTCATCTGATCGATCAGGCAATAGGAGATTTGGTACAGAAAGTAAATGGATTAGGATTAAAAAATGTTAATTTCGTTTTTGTTTCAGACCACGGAATGATCAAAGTAGATGGTGGAACTCCATTGGAAATTCCGGCTCTTCTTTTTGATAAAAACAGATTCGATTTCTATAATTCTCAGACCTTGTTAAGAGTATATGTTAAAAATCCGGATGAGGTAAAATCGGTGTATAAACAACTTAAAGCTAACAAAACCGAAGATTACGAAGTTTATTTGGATAAAAAGCTTCCTAAATATCTGCATTTTGCAACAAGAGACGATAAGTACAACAGAATAGGACAAATTCTTCTGATGCCAAAAGCACCTAAGATCTTCTTAGAAAAAGGAAAGAAAACTTCAGTAGGAAAACATGGTTACAACCCTAAAGAAGTTCCGGAAATGAAAGCCACATTCTTTGCCTGGGGACCTGAATTTAAAAATAATCTGGTTATTGATGAATTTGCCAATATTAACGTTTATCCTTTAGTTGCCGATATCTTAGGCTTAAAGATAGACCAGCCCATTGATGGGAAATTCAAAGTATTAAAAGGAATACTGAAAGAAGACAAATAATAAAGATTACGATCATATACAACAAGATTCGGCGCACCAAAGGTGCGCCGAATCCCGTTAAAAATGTTATTTCTGGAGCTTTACCTGAAAAGATTATTAAAACTTAGAAGAAAATTCCTTTGCAAAATCTTCCAGTTTAATACTTCCGGCAACAGGTGATCCATGTTCAATGAAATCTTTCTGTACGACTCCTTTTCTCAATCCAAGGCCCATTTCTACATATAACTCAGCCATGTCTTTTGGAAGACCTGCTTGAAGCATGCCATTCAATGAATCCTCATCAGAGAACTCTACCCATGGAAGTTCCGGTTTACTGACAGAAGTCCCTAAAATTTTAGCAAAGTCAGAAGCTTTTCGGAGATCACTTACAATGTATCGTATACTTTTTCCGGTTTCATTTTTCACAAGCTCTTCCGCAGCTGCCTCAGCGATATCTTGGGGATGTACAACCGGAATTTCAGTATTTTCCGGATAATTTCCACCAATGATTCCCGCATTTTGTATCAATGGAATATCGTTAAAAAAATTATTATAAAAATATCCGGCTCTCAAAAAAGTAAAAGAAGTATTTTCTACGTCGCGGTATAGATTTTCAATATGATGAAGACCTTTTATCGGTCCATTTTCTATTGGAGACGCAGCACCAACACTGCTTAGCATAACCGCTCTTTTTACATGAGCATTCTTCAATGCTTCGGCGTAATTTTTTCCTGCCTGTGTCGTATTTTCAACAATATTACTGGCACTGATGGCAGGAGGGGTCATCACAAAAACAGCATCTGCTCCCTCAAAAGTTTTTGTTAAAAAATCTACATCTGTTATAGATCCTATAGCAGCAGTAGCTCCTAAAGCTTCAATATCCTGTTTTCTCGCATCGGTACTGCTGATTACAGTAAGGTGATGACCTACTGAAAGTAATTGTTGAGTTAACGGTTTGGCTACATTTCCTAATGATCCGGTGATTACAATTTTCATAATAAATATTTTTTTATTTCTGACAACAAAGTTATATTTGTACTTACTTTTATACAAGTACTTACCCTAAAGTATGTAAATATGACAGCCATTAAAGAAAGTTCAACCATTCAGGAAAATAAAAAGATTGTACAGGATTGTCCTGTAATGTACGTTATGGAAAGAATTGGAGGATTTTGGAAACCAATCATCCTGTTCAATCTTTCTACCGGAGAAAAAAGATACAGCGAATTGAAAAAGTCGATTCCAGCCGTAACAGAAAAGATGCTGATTCAACATCTGAAGCAGCTGGAAGCCGATGGTTTAATTATCAGAACTGCAAAACCAGTAGTCCCTCCTCATGTAACCTATAAACTGAGTGAAGCAGGAAATGAACTGGCTCCTGTTATTGATGCCATGGCAGCCTGGGCCTTTCACGATATGGAAAGAAATGAAAACAAAGATGCGGAAGGAAACAGATATATGATGAATAATGATCAGAATACTTTTAGCCAGAATCTAAAAAAATAAAAACAGAACCTTCAATCTGAAGGTCCTGTTTCTGTTAATATAATATCTTATAAAAGAATTACAAAGACTCCATATCGATCACGAAACGGTATCTTACATCGCTTTTCAGCATTCTTTCATAGGCTTCATTGATATCCTGCATTTTGATCAGCTCAATTTCTGAAACAATATTGTGCTCACCACAGAAATCCAGCAATTCCTGAGTTTCAGCAATACCTCCGATAACAGAACCTGCCACAGACTTTCTTCCCATAATCATAGGAACTGTATTCAGAATAGGTTCCAAACCTCCTAAATATCCTACAAGAACCAGGGTTCCGTTAATATTTAGTGTAGCAACATACGGATTTACATCATGTACATAAGGAACGGTGTCAATAATCACATCAAATTTTCCTTTTACAGATTCCATCTGTGTATCGTCTGTTGAAATAACAACATGGTCTGCACCTAATTGCTTGGCATCCTCAGTTTTTCCCGGAGTTCTCGAAAATAAAGTGACTTCAGCCCCCAATCCTTTAGCAAGTTTGATGGCCATATGTCCTAGCCCTCCTAATCCAACAACGGCTACTTTAGATCCCGGACCTACGTTCCAGTGTTTTAAAGGAGACCATGTCGTAATACCCGCACAAAGAAGGGGGGCTACTGCTGCAAGATCAAGATTTTCAGGTACTTTTAATACATGGTGAGAATCTACAACCACTTTTTGAGAATATCCTCCAAAAGTATGACCTCCCAAATGCTTGTCTTTGCCATTATAAGTTCCTGTGAAACCGTTCAGACAGTACTGTTCCAAATCGTGCTGGCAGCTGTCGCAATGTCCGCAAGAGTCTACAATACATCCTACTCCCGCAAGATCTCCTACTTTGAACTTCGAAACTTCGCTTCCTACTTTTGTAATTCTCCCTACAATTTCGTGCCCAGGAACTACAGGATACAAAGATCCTCCCCAGTCATTTCTTGCCGTATGAAGATCAGAGTGGCAAACTCCGCAATACAGAATTTCAATCTCAACATCTTTAGCTGTGATCTCTCTTCTTTGAATATTCATTTCTTTCAGGTCCGCTGTCGTGGACTCTGCGCCATAAGCTTTTACTGTAAATGTGCTCATCTTTTTTAGTTTAAGTTTTAATAAGTATGTGTTATAAGTTCTTGTATTCTTCATCCGTTACAGGCTCCAGCCATTCTACGATTCCGTTTTGGGTATTCGTATTAATAGCAAGATGAGTAAACTCACTGTCAGGAGCTGCGCCGTGCCAATGAATTACATGGGGAAGAATATTCACCACATCTCCCGAATGTAAAACTTGTGCAGGCTTCCCTTTCTCCTGATAAAATCCTGTTCCTGAAGTTACAATTAAAATCTGTCCGCCACTATGAGAATGCCAGTTATTTCTGCATCCCGGTTCAAAGGTTACATTTCCAATTTGGCAGTTCAGTTCACTGTCATTGGGCTTTACAATCTGGACCCACGCTATTCCTCCGGAAAAATAATCTGAAGAAGCTTTTTCTCCTTTCGGAAAGATGTTTGAATTAAAAGTTTCCATAACGGTACAAAAGTCGAAACTTTTAAACAAACCCAACTTATACAGATTACCGAATTACTTACCAATTTTACAGACACAATTTCAGTTCTCTGAGAAAGTAGTAATTTTGATTAAGAATTTAAATTCATTCTATGGAAAATCAGGAAGTTGAAATCTATAATAGTGTCTCGGAATACAATAAAATGGCTAATCATGAAACGCTGCATCCGTTGGTAAGCGTCATTGATTTTTCCAAGTCCGATCCCATCTGTCAGTATAAAAGAAAATTCGGATTTTATACCGTTTTTTTGAAAGATGTGATGTGTGGAGATATGTTGTATGGTAAAAACAGCTACGACTATCAGGAAGGAACATTGGTTTTCATTGCTCCCGGACAAACCTATGGAATTTATAATAAAGACAAATTTGTTCAGCCGGCAGGTTTTGCTTTGATTTTTCATCCAGATCTTATAAAAGGAACAAATCTGGGCAAGCACATCAAAGATTATTCATTCTTCTCTTACGAAGTACACGAAGCCTTGCATCTCTCGGAAAAAGAGCGCGAAATTGTTCTCGAATGTTTTAAAAATATCAAACTTGAACTCGAGCAGTCTATTGATAAACATAGTAAATCCCTGATTGTTAATAATATTGAACTTTTTCTAAATTACTGTATGCGTTTCTATGACCGTCAGTTTATTACAAGAGATCATATCAACCAAGGAGTGATTGGAAAATTTGAAAATCTGGTGGATGATTATTTAAAATCTGAAAATCCAAAAAATATAGGATTTCCTATGGTTAACTATT
Organism: Chryseobacterium sp. Mn2064; assembly: GCF_049319685.1. Lineage (NCBI taxonomy): Bacteria > Pseudomonadati > Bacteroidota > Flavobacteriia > Flavobacteriales > Weeksellaceae > Chryseobacterium > Chryseobacterium sp. Mn2064. The sequence goes on along the minus strand of NZ_JBMOUE010000003.1, from coordinate 535,457 downwards.
TTGCAGAAAAACTGAATCTTTCAGCCAATTATTTCGGTGATCTGATCAAAAAAGAACTGGGAATCTCCGCTCAGGAATTTATCCACAACAAACTTATTGATATTGCCAAAGAACAGATTCTTGATCAGGCAAAAACAATCAGTGAAATTTCTTATGATTTAGGTTTTAAATATCCACAGCATTTTACAAGACTGTTCAAAACCAAAGTGGGCATTTCTCCGAGTGAGTATAAAATCCTGAACTAAGCTTTTCAACAGTAACAGCACTACATCAATTTGTGATTGCATTTGCGTCATTTGTGTTTAGATTTATTTGTGGAATTTGTGTTTAAATAATTAAATTTAAAGAGAAAAGTTTTCACAGTTTTAAAGATGACACCCAATCAACGAAACACCATTATTTTTGAGACCCGTTTTGGAAAAATCGCAGCATTAAAGGAAAACGGAGTTATCAAAGCAAGAAGTATTAGGTATGCCCATTCTGAAAGGTATCAAAAACCTTTACCTGAAAAACCTTCAGACTCAGAAATTATCACCCCTGCTAAAACTCCTGTTTGCCCACAGAAGCTAAGCCCGCTCGTAGAAAAAATGATTGGTGCAACTCCTGTTGAAAGTTTTGAAGCTGATGAATCTACACAATACCTTTCCATAACCCTCCCTGAGAGCAGAATTGAAAATAAAAAGCTTCCTGTTGTAGTCTGGGTTCACGGAGGTTCTCATGAAATAGGATGTGGAGACTTATCCACAGCAGATCCCGCAGAATGGGTAAAAGAGCAGAACATTATTGTTGTTACCGTTTCTTATCGCCTAGGACTTTTTGGTTTTTTGGGTGGGAATGAAAAAAGACCTGCCAATTTAGGTTTGTTCGACATTATAGAAGCTTTACAGTGGATCAAAAATTATATTGCAGATTTTGGAGGAGATGAAAATAATATTACTCTTTTAGGACAATCTTCAGGAGGAGATGCTATTGCTCACCTTATGATCTCGGATGGAGTAGAAGGCCTTTTCCAACGTCTGATTATCCAGAGTGCACCATTGGGGCTGCGTTATAAAAGGCAGAGAATGTCCGAAGAATTTCTGAAGAAAACCGAATTTTTGAAAGATGAATCAGATGTTCAGAAAATGATGGACTATTATGGAAAACTGGTACCCTCTGTGATCAAATATGGGTTGAAAGCCGCAATGCCTTTCGGTACTCAATATGGTTTTCCTCCTTTGTGTAAAGAAGAAGAATCTTTAGGGAAATGGAAAGAAAATGCTCCTCAATATGATGTACTTATCGGGTTAAATAATGATGAAACTGCTTTCTATCTAAAAACTTCTGAAGCCTTAAATAAATATTTCGGAAAGGGTATAGGTTTGAAAATTCTGGATAAGACGGTGGAAAAATCTACAGAATTCATCTATGGAAAGCCTGCCCGTAAGTTTGCAGAAAATCATGTCAATGGAGGAGGAAATGTTTACCTGTTCAGAATATTTTCCAAATTAAAAGCGAATCACATAGGAGCTTCTCACTGTATTGATCTTCCTTTGATCTTCGGTAATGAATCTGCATGGAAATCATCCGAAATGCTGAAAGATATTCCCTGGAATCGTATTCATGAGAATGGAAAAAAACTAAGAGCTCTTTGGGCTGAGTTCGCCAGAACAGGGAGAATTTCCGATAATTCTGAAATCCCTGAAATTCTGGAGTTGCAAAAAATTGAACGAAGTATTGCAGAAAGTAAGCAGTAGGTCGAAATCTGAAAAGTAAATATAAAGATGGGTTACTTATTTGTTTACGAAGAAATAAGTATATAAGATGAAATTGGTATTGTATTGTTAATGAATTGGTTATTATTTTATTTTTTGTGTATATTTGATTTGCCAAACTTTAAAAATATAATAATTATGAAAACAAAAATTTCTAAGAACCCACTGAGCAGAGATATTCTCAAAAAAATACAGGCAGGTAATATCGATATCTGTACAAATGTATCAGCCAGAGGAGGACAGTGCTTATATCCATATGTTTGTGGCCCTTACGGATGTGAACTTTCCGGAAATAATGGCGGTAATGGTAATTCTGGAGGCACAGGAGGCTGGGGCTCTGGCGGCGGAATTGGCGGTGGTGGAAATACTGGCGGCCCTGATCCCGAGCAAACCGTATAAATAAAGAGTATACTATATACTCATGAATTCTAAAAGCCATTGACCAAAATCCAACATACTATGAATGCAAAATTGAAATGGCATGAGCTGAACAGAGAAACACTCCGTAATTTGCTCGTAGGATCTCCCGGAGAACCGGCTTATTGTTTTTCAGGCGGAGGTCCTGGAGAAGGAGGCTGCAACCCGGGTGACATATGTGAAAACGGACGGTGCATTCCCTATACCCCTTCCGGCGGTGGACCAGGTGGAGGAACAGGAGGGGGCACAACAGGCCCTATACACACCTGCTATTGTGGTACCTATTCTTATGTGACCTCAGATCCGTGTCCAAATAATTGTTTTAGTGATTAAATTATATCAATTCAAAAATACTTTACTATGAAAAATCCAAACACAACATTGAATCAAGGGCGAAAGCTCGATCGTAAAAAACTAATGAATATCAAAGGAGAAGGTCTTAATAGAGATCGGGTATGCTGTACTTCCAACGAAGACGGCTACTGCTGCGAATGGGCAAAAGATATTTGGTATTGCCAATATATTTACTGCTAAAAAAACTCTTTAAAACGTATAAAGCATACATGACTATCATGTATGCTTTTATTATATTAATTCTATTCAGGGATCCAAACACTTACATTACCTGCGGGAACAGGAAAATTTCCCCAGCCGTTTTCATCGATGGTTACTTTGTCTTTGAACCGTTTCAAAAGATCTTTGAATTTTTTACCGGCATAAAGCATTCCCATTTCCATAGGTTTGTTGTAAGAATCTTTATTGCTTAGAACTACGGCACATCCGGCATGTTGCTCATCTCCTTCACGAACCCATCCCAGACAATTAGCGTCCTCAAAATAATCTTTTTGTTCTCCGTAAGCATAATCTTTTCTTGCTTTCAAAAGCTCTTCTATACCATCAATTTTCGGCATGAAAATCTCCTGATCATTACCTTCTTTGTCTTTATCCACATAATGTGCTCCATAAAGATCCGGATAAAAAACACACGGATAGCCGTCCTTTCGCAATAAGATCAAAGCATACGCTATAGGCTTGAACCAAGGCTCAACAGGAGCTTCCAGAGCCTGTAGCGGTTGTGTATCATGATTGGCAACAAGACTTACTGAATGCAAAGGATCGGCTTGGGTAAGGGTTTCTTCAAAAATATTTCTGAGATCATAAGACGCCCCTTCCTTTGAGGCCGTATGGAAATTATTTTGCAAAGAACTGTCAAACAAACTCATGCAACCCTCCGTTACATCAATATACTTTTGAAGCAGATGAAGGTATCCCGGAGCCCAATATTCCCCAACAGCAAAAATATCCTTCCCTGAATTGGAGCGCAAAAGAGTAACCCATTCTTTATAAAAATCAAAAGAGATATGTTTTAAAGCATCCAGCCTTACTCCATCAAAATCAGTCTGGTCAAAATACCATTTCGCCCAGTTGTTGAGTTCTTCCCGAACAAAAGGATTGCGATGCTCAACGTCGTTGTACATGAGATAATCGTAATTGCCTTTTTCATCATCTATCATTTCTTCCCAGTCGTTTCCGTATTCAGACTGTATTTTGTAGATGTGGGAATCCATTCCTTCCGCATAATCCACACCGCTGAAGCAGGTAAAGTTCCACTCAAAATCTGAATATTTTTTTCCTCTTCCGGGAAAGGTGAATTTTGTATAGGATTCTATCTCAATAATGTCAGAGATAACTTTCTCTCTGTTGTTTTCATCTACCTTCACCACTTTGAATTTTTCCAGCTCATCACCACCGGCTTTATGACCCAGAACGATATCAACAATAACCTGTATATTGTGTTTTTTTAAACTGTTGATAGCTTTGAGATATTCTTTTTTAAGACCATACTTGGTAGAAACGGTTCCTTTTTGATCAAACTCTCCCAGATCATAGAGATCATAAGCGTCATATCCTGTAGAATACCCACCATTTGTTCCTTTATAAGCCGGAGGGAACCATATTGAAGTGATTCCTAATTTTGAGAGATATTTGGCCTGTTTTTCGGCTTCTTTCCATAGTTTTCCATCTCCTTCAGAATACCAGTGAAAAAACTGAATCATTGTTGGGTTCATAAATTTTGCTGATTTGATGTATACAATTTAGCAAAAAAATATGATCTACTGATTCTCAAATTCCTCAAACGGGATTTTTAGTTGAACGGAAATTTGCTTTTTTTCCTCTGTATTGAGGTGAGAAAGAGACAATCCCAGCAAACGGACAGCTTTGTCATAAGGGCGAAGCTCCCAAAGTTTTTTCCCCGTATTGAAATACTGCTCGGGATTCGTGAAATATTCTTCTCTCGTGATGCTTCTTGTAAAAAGAGAAAAATCTTTATACTTAATTTTTAAGGTCAAAGTTCTTCCCAGAATATTATTTTTCTGCAGACGCTGATGAAGCTCCTCACTTAGACTTTCCAGTTTTTCATTGATTTGCTGCTCATCAAAAAGATCTTCAAAGAAAGTTCTTTCCACCGCTACACTTTTCTGAATACGATGAGGTTTCACTTCGGAAGTATGAATGCCGCGTACCACATTGTAATAATGTCCTCCGGATTTTCCGAAAATCTTCACGAGTTCTTCCAGTGATCTTTTCTTTAAATCTTTTCCTTTATAAATTCCCAAACTGAACATTTTATTGGCCGTAACTTTTCCTACCCCATAAAACTTTTCAACAGGTAATTCTTCCAGAAAATGTTCTACTTTATCAGGATGAATGGTTTTTTGTCCGTTGGGTTTATTAATATCGGAAGCTACTTTGGCAAGGAATTTATTGACGGATATTCCCGCAGAAGCCGTTAACCCTGTTTGTTCAAATATTTTTTGACGGATCTCTCTTGCGATTTGGTTCGCAGATTCTATTCCTTTTTTATTTTCCGTGACATCCAGATACGCCTCATCCAGGGAAAGAGGCTCTACCAGGTCGGTATATTCATAGAAAATTTCCCGGATCTTTTTAGAGATTTCTTTATATCTGGCAAAGCGGGGAGGAACAAAGATCAGATGAGGGCATCTTTCTTTCGCTGTTTTGCTGGGCATTGCCGAACGAACGCCATATTTTCTTGCTTCATAGCTTGCCGCAGCAACAACTCCGCGGTGTTGGCCTCCTACAGCAATAGGTTTACCTTTCAGTGTTGGATTATCATGCTGTTCCACAGACGCATAAAATGCATCCATATCTACGTGAATAATTTTACGGAGTGGTAACAGAAAATCCATATCACAAAGATATGGATTCCTTTATTTACGATATATTTTTCGTTACTATTTCAGTCTCATGGTAAGAAGGAAAGGTTCAAAACCTGCTTTTTCATAAGCTTTTATAGCAGATTCATTCTGAGCATATACATCCAGTCTTACTTCTGAAACACCTTTGGTTTTGGACCAATGGAGGAGTTCATCAGTAATTATTCTGTTGATTCCTTTTCCTCGGTATTCGGGTTTTACATACATAAATCCCAGATAAGCATAATTTTTAAAATTATTATACTCCTTCTCTGACTTTTTTATCAACGCATATCCTGAGCCTACAATTTCATCATTTTCCTCTGCAACGATTAAAATAGCATCCGGAGAATCAATAAACTCATTCAGATCATAATAATGAATTTCTCCATCAATAAGGGTGCTGTTGAAAGGTCTTTCTGCCGAAACAATTCCCTGTTCAAATGCTAGAAGAACCTGTAGGTCTTCTTTTGTGGCTTCTCTCGTGATCATGGTGTAAATGGAATGGATAATTATTGTAAAAGCTTGTCTATCGTTTGCTGAATTTCCGGGTCGTCCGGAGCAATAGCATAGTATTTTGCGATACCGGATTTCTGATCAATAATCATATATCTCGGAATCCAGTTCAGGTCAATATAATTGTTGAAATCGTTTTTCCATCCTGAAGCAAACCAATAGTTCTCTTTGTCTTTCATATTGAATCTTACAAGGCTTTTATCAAAACCTTCTTTAGATCTTTCCAGGGAAAGGAATACAAAATCTATATTAGGATTGTTTTTTTCTAATATTTCAGCTTTTGGAAAGGCCTGAAGACAGTCTCTGCACCATCCGGCCCAAAAATCAATTAATAAAACTTTTCCTTTATGCTGATCAAGGATCTGTTGAATGGTAATCGCTTTTCCGTCTTCATCTTCAAGTTTCTGCTGTAAAGCTTCTTTGGAAAAACCGGTTTTAAGAACTGCAGGTACTTTTTGTGAATAACTGATTCCAAAAATACCGATCATAAACATTAATAACAACTTTCTCATTTCGTACAATTTCATTTATACAAAGCTAAACAATGAATTGGAATTGGAGAGTAGGAAAATTAATCCATTGAAAAATTCTATGAATTTTGGATCTTAAATTTTACTGATACTTTTTTATCAAGCCTTTTACAACAGTAATGACGTTAGGCATTGCTTTATTAGCTGCATCCAGAACTTCTTCGTGAGAAACAGCGAAAGCAATATCAGGACCACCAAGATCTGTAATCACAGACATGCAGAATACATCCATTCCCATATGTTTGGCAACAATGACTTCAGGAACGGTGCTCATGCCTACCATATCTCCACCAATGGCTTTGATCATTCCATACTCTGCAGGAGTTTCAAAGGTGGGACCCTGAAGGGCAACGTATACTCCCTGATGAATTTTAATATTATTTTCTGAAGCAACCTGTTCAGCAGTGCTGATCATTTTTTTATTGTAAGGTTCACTCATATCCACAAAACGTGGTCCGAGTTCGTCAATATTCTTTCCCCGAAGCGGGTGCTCAGGCATCATATTGATGTGATCTTTTAAGATAACGATATCTGCAACACTGTAAGCCTGGTTTACTCCGCCACAAGCGTTGGAGAGGATGAGGTTTTTAATTCCCAGCAGATGAAACACTCTTACAGGGAAAGTTACTGTTTCCATAGAATGTCCTTCATAATAATGAAAACGGCCACTCATCATCAGTACTTTTTTTCCTTCTAAAATTCCATAAATAAGCTTTCCGGTATGTCCGGCAACTGTTGTTTGTGGAAAATGGGGAATCTCTTCGTATTCTAAAACATGGATCGGTTCTACCTCATGCTGTAACTTACCCAGTCCTGATCCTAAAACGACTGCAAAATCAGGAGTTTCCTGAATGATATTTTTGATAAAATCAGCGGTCTCTTTAATTTTTTTTAACATAATCTAAGATGATTTGATTGAATTCTTCTTTCTTATCAATGACAACATTGATAGGCCAGTAGTAAACAATTTCTCTAAGATAGTCAAAAGTTTTCAGACGTACGTAATCTTTCTCTGTGGTTAATATCAGCTTATATTCTCCTAATTTTTTGTACTCGGCAACGATTTTTTTAATATCATCATCCGTGAAATTATGATGATCTCTGAACTTTAAATGTTTTACCCTTTTCGAGAATTTCGCCAGATGTTCCAGAAGCGGTTTCGGATTAGCAATTCCTGTAATGAGAAGAATATCATAATAGTTCAGGTTGTTATCAGGAAGGATCTTATCTTTTCCGTATACATTTTCGTCGTAGCCAATAGAGGAGAAGAATACTTTCTGCCCGTATGAAGGTCTTATTCTTGAAATATAATATCTTTTGGTTTCTTCCGTCAGTTCATCAGGACATTTGCTGACCATAATAATATCAGCTCTTTTATAACCTGCTCTCGATTCTCTCAGATCTCCGGCAGGAAGAATATAGTCTTTGAAAAACGGATCGTTGAAGTCGGTCATCAGAATATTGAAACCTGCTTTTATCGCTCTGTGCTGAAAGGCATCATCCAATACCAAAACTCCCAGGTCCATATCATCAATTACTTTTTTGGCTCCGGGAACACGTTCTTCGGAAACGGCAATGACAAAACGGTTTTTGAAACGTTCAAAAAGCTGCATCGCTTCATCACCTACTATTTTGTAGTTGCTGTCGTAATTGGTGACTTCATACCCTTTGGTGAGTCTTCCATATCCACGGGATAAAACCCCCGTTCTGTAATGTTTGGATAAAAACTGAGCGAGATACATCACCATAGGCGATTTTCCGCTGCCGCCCACAGAAAGGTTTCCGACATTGATTATCGGTGTTTTGAATTTTGTCGACTTAAAAATTCCCAGATCATACATCGTGTTCCGGATACCCGTTACCAAATGATAACCGAGGGAAAAAGGATAAAGGTACCATCTTTTCATACGATTGCAAAAATAGGAATTTTCAGAAGCATTTGGAACAACATTCTCAAAGACTTTTCAATAAATATTTCGTTAAATTACAGTATTTTTGTGGAGTTATTACTATACAATTGAGATACTTTATTGAATTTTCTTACAACGGGAAGAATTATTTCGGCTATCAGATACAGCCGGATGCCATTTCTGTACAAGAAGAGCTGGAAAAAGCACTTTCCACCATCTTACGGGAAGACATTAAAACAACAGGAGCAGGAAGAACCGATACAGGAGTTCACGCCAAAAAAATATTCGCTCACTTTGATACAGAACAGGAATTGACTCCTGAACTTCCCCGAAGGCTGAACAGTTTTTTGCCACCCGATATTTCTATTGAAAGAATCTTCCAGGTGAAGGATGATTTTCATGCCCGTTTTGATGCCACTTACAGAACGTACGAATATTATATTTCATTAACGAAGAATCCGTTTACCCAGGAATCTGCCTGGCAGCACTGGAAAAGACCGCTGGATATTGAAAAAATGAACGAAGCTTGTAAGATTCTCTTCGAATATGAGGATTTTACCAGCTTTGCCAAACTCAAAACCGATAACAAAACCAATATCTGCAAAATGTATAAAGCAGAATGGGAACAGAACGGAACGGAATTGAAGTTCACTGTTTCCGCCAACCGTTTTCTCAGAAATATGGTCCGCGCCATTGTAGGGACAATGGTGGAAATAGGGACAGGAAAACTGAAGCCGGAAGATCTTCGTAAAGTGATTGAAGATAAAAACCGAAATGCAGCCGGAACCTCGGCACCGGGACACGGACTGTATCTTGTGGATGTAGGATACGAATTTGAATTCTGAGAAATAACAGCCCTTAATTTTAGAAGCAGTAAAAAAGTCCTGTGGTTACAAACAGGCTTAAAACAAATCACCGGAGAACTCCGGAGGTTTCCCGCAACTTGCAGGAGACTTCCGGAGTCCTCCGGAAGTCACAAACAACCTTGTTTTAAACCAACGGAGTCCTCCGGAAGTTTGTTTCACTATTGTTTTAAACCTCCGGAGATGTTGTGTAGGTCTTAAACAGAGTTGTTTTGATTAATGATAAAATTGTTGGGTAGGAAAATCCTGCTTAATGCGTCTCATCATCTCTTAACGGGCCGGAATACAGCATCTAAGCAGTGGAAAGATATTCATTCTGTAAATGACAGGTATCTGAAATTTTCTATAACGATTTGTAAAAGTTGTAAAGGCAGTCCGGTTATAAAGTCTTATTTTTGCATAGAATTTTATTTTAATTCTTTTCTTCGATTCGTACAATGAAAAAACAAGATACCTGGGGAATTATAAAAAGACTGTTCTTTATCGGAATGAAATTCCGTTCTTGGTTCATTCTTACTCTGATAATTTCCGTAATACTTTCTATTGTTTCTACTTACAGGCCTTATCTGACGATGCAGGTGGTAGATAATGATATTACCAAACTTCAGGATAAAGCTTTAATGATGAAGCATATTTATATCCTGGTAGGGTTGGTGTTTGCAGAAACTGTTTTAAACTTTTTTCTGGTTTATTTTTCAAACTTTATTTCGCAGAACGTTATCCGAGACATCAGAGAAAGGCTGTATGCGAAACTTATTTATTTTAAAACCTCCTTTTTTGATAAAACACCTATCGGACAGCTGGTAACCCGTGCGGTGGGAGATGTAGAAACCATTGCTACGGTTTATACAGATGGATTTTTGATGGTTTTCGGAGATATTCTGAGAATTCTCTTCGTATTGATCATGATGTTCAGTACGAATGTTCATTTAAGTTACATCACATTGGCGATTCTTCCTTTGATGGTGGTGATCACAAGATTTTTCCAGAAAAGACTTAAAAAAGCATTTGGAGACGAAAGAACCTGGACCGCCAATCAAAACTCTTTTGTACAGGAAAGGCTGGCAGGGATGCCTATCATACAGGTGTTTAACAGACAAGAAGCGGAATTCAAGAAATTTGACGATATCAATATTACCCTGAAAGGAGCTTTGCTGAGAACGGTTTTTATCTTCTCACTCTTCTTTCCGGTGGTAGAACTTATTTCTTCTCTGTTTATTGGTTTTATTCTTTTCTATGGAGGATATATTACCATCAGTGCAGGAGTTGTCATTGCTTTTATACAGTATATTTCGATGCTGATTCGTCCTTTGAGACAGATTGCAGACCGTTTCAATAATATCCAGAGGGGTATTGTAGGAGCTGAAAGAGTACTGGGAATAATGGATGAAGATAATTCTATGTCGAATACGGGAACAGTGAAAAAAGATCACTTTGCCGGTAAAATCGAATTCGAAAAAGTACATTTTGCATACGATGAAAAGCAGGAAGTTTTAAAAGGAATTGACTTTAAAGTAAATCCTGGAGAAACTGTTGCGATTGTAGGTGCAACAGGAGCCGGAAAGTCTACGATCATCAGTTTGATTACCCGACTTTATGAAATCAATTCAGGAAATATTCTTATCGATGATGTGAATTTGAAAGATTATGAATTGTATAATCTGAGAAGTCATATTGGGGTGGTTTTGCAGGATGTTTTTCTTTTCCACGGAAGCATTTTCGAGAACCTTGCTTTTGGAGATGAAAGTATTACTTTGGAAAAAATTAGAGCAGGGGCCAGAGAAATTGAAGTAGATGATTTTATTGAGCAGCTTCCGGGAGGGTATGATTATATTGTAAGCGAAAGAGGATCTTCCATTTCTTTAGGCCAGAGGCAGCTGTTGTCTTTCCTGAGAGCGTATCTTTCTGATCCTAAAATTTTAATTCTGGATGAAGCCACATCTTCTATCGACCATGAGAGTGAAAAGCTGATTCAGAAAGCTACAGAAAAAATTACCAAAAACAGAACTTCCATCATCATTGCCCACCGACTTTCAACCATTGAGAAAGCAGATAAAATTATTGTCATGGAGCATGGTAAAATTGTGGAAGAGGGCAAGCACTTAGATCTTCTTGATCAGGATGGCTATTATGCAACTCTTTACAAAGCCCAGCTTCGTCATGAAGTGGAGATGGAGGAGGAAAAAGAATCTTAGTTTGTAAGAGGGGAATTCCCAAAAAATAGTGTAAAATATAAAATGGCTTAGAGAATAACAGTTGATACTTTTCTCTAAGCCATTCTTTTTTTTCAGTAATTACCTGATAAGATTTTGTAGACACTTTTTGGTGTGTTAATGATTTGCTGCTTTTATCATGTTTTTCTATTTCTTTCTAAAACGGCAGAATACAAAGTTCTGAATGGTTTCAAAAGGGGTGGTGTGATCTTCGGTAATACATTGTACTTTTTCAAAGCTTTTTTCAAAGGTTTCGGATAATGAGGTTTCATCATATTGCTGAATATCCAATCCGCTGCATTTTGTAGGTCCGTTTTTGGAAAAGGTTCCGAGGATCATGAAATGATTTACATTCTTTGTCGCAATATCAATATATTTTGAAATCTGCTCTGGTGTTGTAAGGAAATGAAAAGCGGCTCTGTCGTGCCAGATATCATAGGTTTCCATAGGTTCGAAAGCGGTAATATCGGTGGCTATCCATTTTACTTTACCGGCTAAGGTTCCAAGTCTTTGTTGTGCTTTTTCCAATGCTTTGGCAGAAATATCAAGTACGGTAATATTTTCATATCCTTCTTCGAGAAGAAAATCAACAAGATTGCTGTCTCCGCAACCGATATCGATAATTTTTGCCTCTTTCCCAAGTCCGCATGCGTGGATGAAATCGAGTGATGTTTGAGGCTTTTTCTGCGTCCAGCTTACCTGATCAGGATTTTTGGTTTCATATACATTTTCCCAATGGTTTTTGTGATCTGAAGAGCTCATTATTCTTTTAATTGATTATTTATTTCTTCAAATTTACTTATTAATGCATCAAGTTTACTTTCCTGTTTTTTTATTGTTTTGGGTCTCAGATAAAACCAGTTGAAGGCGATCCATAATAAAGTGATTCCATAAGCCAAGCAAGCTGAAAAAAGGGTCATAAGCGAAGTATATTCATATAAATAAAGACATATTCCCAGAGACAACATGATGAAATAAAGATTCATCATCGTAGTTTGCATCAATTTCTGCTTGTTTTTTACCATATATAAACTTTGTAGATACTCTTGGTTGGATTGTGTGCTGTCTATTTTATAAAATGTCATGAACAATCTGTTATAGGCAGTCAGGAAAATAATCATGGCCAGAATAACCAGAACAATTCCCAGTTTGGTACTGATCATCTGAGGCTGATAGTAATACCATATGAAAGCAATAAACAGGGAAGTGGCTATCAATGAAAGGTTGGAACAGATCAGCTTACGCAGATTTTCATTTCTGAATTTTTTAAGTTTTCCGAGGAGCTCTTCCAAGTTGGGTTTGTTGGAAGTCTGCTGTTTCCAGATATTTTTGAAGTCGATATTAGAATCCATTTTCTTTAAACTTTTGCGTTAATTTTTCTTTTATTCTGTGAATCTTTACCCGTATATTCGATTCTGAGAGGCCTACAATGTGAGCTATTTCAGCCTGTTTTACTTCTTCCAGTTCCAATGAAATAATAATTCTGTCGGTTTCAGGAAGTTCAGAAATAAACTGATAAAGCATTTGAATTTGAGGTTCCAAAGATTCCTGTTTCTTTTCTTCCAGATTCATGGGAAGATCTGTTTTGGCGAATTTCTTTTCTCTTTCAATTTGGCGGAGACAATGGTTGGAAGCGATTCTGAAAATCCATGTTCCCACGCTGGATTCGTTTCTGAACTTTGGAAGCTGCTGCCAAACAATGATAAAGGTTTCCTGCGCCAGATCCTGTGCCAGTTCCGAATTATTCACATATCCCATACACAAACGGAATATTTTCTGCCAGTAGAGTTCATATATCTCTTCGAAAGCCATTATTTCGCAGATAAAAAGTTAGTAAGCTGGTTGAAATACCAATCTTTATCGTCGTACATGATGAAGTGTAATCCTTTTGAAGCGTACTGCATATTGGGGTTCTTTAAGTTTTTGTATTGAGCTTCAATAGCAGGCTTCATATTAGCAAAAAAAGATTCCAGCAGAATAAGAGATGGACATTGTATATTTTTTATTTTGTCTCGGAGATCTGTATTGGAAAAATCACAGTATATTTTAGCAAATGTATTTCGGTCAGATTTCATGCTCCATCCGATTACCGTTTCCTGCATAGAAGTATCTCCAAGAAGGCTTGGGATAGCGTGCGTCTGCATTTGGCGGAACTGTTCATCGGTCATTGCTGTCAGTTTATTAATCATAGGAGTACAGTCATTATTTTCTTTGGCCTTAAAATTAGCATCAGAAAGGGCTGCGAGGCAAGGTAAAGTATCTACAATAATGATTTTTGCTACAAGGTCAGGATAATCTGCGGCAATAGCCAACGCCAGTCCTCCGCCCATGCTGTGTCCTATCACTACAGGTTTTTCAATTTTATTGTTTTTGATGTAAGCGGCGATTTCGTTTTCCCAGTTTGTGAAGCTGGGATTGGCTTCAGGTTTTACCCCGGCAAATCCTGCCATCGTTAAGGTATAACAGGTGAAATTTTTTTCAAACTTTGCAGCGGTTTCGTTCCATACCTCTCCGGAAGAAGCAAATCCCGGGATGAAAATTAAAGACTGTTTACCTTTTCCGGTTTTCTTTACTTCAAAAGGATAGGTTTTTGTCTGCCCGAATATATTACATACTGCTAAAAAGAATAACATGATGATAAGAAGGAATGTTAATTTTTTCATGATTTCTAAAGTTTTAAGGTTTATTTGTCTTTTAGAGACGAACCTCTTTAAAATGTTACAACTCATTTTACTTTTTTTGAAAAAAAAATTTCCTTCTCTGGAATCTCTGTGTTTAGGATATTATTACATCGGTATTATTTGAATAGGGTGTTTCAGAATTACGGTAGCTGTCAGAATATATTATAGAGAGTAAGATATTGGATTATAATTTTTGTGCAAAAAAGCAGATCAGTCTACTATTTTCCCATAAAATTTACTGACATTAAAGTACAGGCCTGGAACTGTATATTTGTCTTTTTCAAACTTCTGATAATCACATTGTCCCTTATAGCTTTGAGATATGGGTTCCATCTGAAATCTGTTCATCATGACATATTCATCGGTCACTGAAATGACATGAAACCCGGTTTCACACGTTAAGCCATCTCCCGAAGAAAGGATGGCTTCCAATAATCCACGAAAGTTTTCAGCAATTTTTTTAGCTGTGGTCTCATCATTTGTGAGGTGATACATATAAGCAAGGTAATTCATGGCACGAATGTCGAGCGGATTTTCTTCGAGTGCTTCTTTAAACAGCTGAATTCCTTTTGGCAAATCTTTTTCCGTGATTCCTTCTCCACGGTAATATTTGGTCATTTCCTCTGCTTTCTTACTTATTTTGTAAGGACTATAGCTTTTTTGAAATATATAACCGAAGTAAAGATGTCGATATTCATCGTTTGTAAGAATAGTATCATTTTGTTGTAATCTTTTTAAAAGCTTCGGATAATAGAATTCTGAGTTTTTATCCTGAATATTTTTTTCAATTAAAGAATAATCAGGAGCCTTGAATTTTAGTTTCTGGGCCTGTAGGAAAGTGAATCCAATGAAGAAGAATAAAGAGAAAAATACTTTGATAGTCATGTTTTTTATGAGGTTATTACAATTGATCGTTCAGGTAAAAATACGGAATATGTACCAATGGAATAAAATATTCTGATTATTTGTAAAAAATATAGTAAAATATTGATAAACTGTTATGTTGTGTCAATAAATTTAGTAACTTTATTCGGAATTTGAGAGGCAACCCCTAAAATAGACAGGGGGCTCAATGGTAAAAACAGTTTTTTAATTAAAATCCAAAAATATTAATGAGTAGCAGTATCCAAGATGAATTTAAAGTCTTTAAAGACGAATTGAGAAAGTTGAATATCGAAGTACAGAAGGTCGTAAAAGTAGGAAATGGCAGTATGGATTTCCACGAGGTTTTCTACAAATCGCCAAGGTATGAGGAGGTAAAAAGTGTGTATGTCCAACGTCATAATCTGGACACTATCATAGAAAAATTTAAGCAAGCTTATCACTAAAAATAGAACGTGCGCCGAAGAGAATCTTCGGCGCACGGTTTTTATGATTTTATATTAATCTTTATCCAGTGTAGAGGAGTTCTTGGTATCTTTCATTCCGATATACACAATCAGGGAGAAAAGGATGCATCCTGTGATATACCAGTAGAAATATTCCTCTGAGCCTATTTTTTTGAACCAAAGCGCAATATATTCGGCTGTTCCTCCAAAGATCGCTACCGTAATGGCATAGGGAAGTCCCACTCCGAGAGCTCTTATTTCAGAAGGGAAAAGTTCTGCTTTTACTACAGCGTTGATGGAAGTATAACCGCTTACAATAATCAGAGCGGCCATAATCAGGAGAAAAGCACTCAACATTGAAGTTGTGGTGCTTAATGCAGTAAGAAGAGGAACAGTACATAAAGTTCCCAGAATTCCAAAACCTAAAAGAAGAGGTCTTCTTCCAATTCTATCTGACAAGGCTCCAAATACAGGCTGCAAGCAGGCAAATATGAATAAAGAGATAAACGATATCAAGGTAGATTCTTCTTTAGTAAGCTTTACGGTATTGACTAAAAATTTCTGCATGTAGGTGGTATAGGTGTAGAATGCCAAGGTTCCTCCTAGCGTTAATCCTACAACAGTAAGCAGTGCTTTTGGATGCTTAAGGAGTTCTTTTACGGTTCCTTTTTTCTTTTCACTGATCACTTTTTTATTTTCGAAAGCTTCCGTCTCGTGAAGATTAGCCCGCAGATATAATGCGATGATCGAAAGCATAGCACCAATCACAAATGGAATTCTCCAGCCCCATTCTTCCAGCTGATGTTCTGTTAATAATAATTTTTGCAAAATAAGCTGGATTCCTAAAGCGATAAGCTGTCCTCCAATTAACGTTACATATTGAAAACTTGAATAAAATCCTCTTCGGTCTTGTGTTGCCATTTCGCTGAGGTAGGTTGCGGAAACTCCATATTCTCCTCCAACGCTTAATCCCTGAAGCAATCTTGCAAGTAAAAGCAATGCCGGAGCTAGAATTCCAATGGTTTTGTAAGTGGGAGTAAGAGCAATAAGAAGAGAACCGAACGACATTAATAGTACAGAAAGCGTCATGGCTCTTTTTCTTCCGATTTTATCTGCAATACTTCCAAACATCCATCCGCCAATTGGTCTCATCAGAAAACCTACAGCAAATATACCGGCGGTGTTCATCAGTTGTGCATTGAGGTCTGAATCAGGAAAGAATGAATGAGAAAAATAAATGGCAAAAGCAGCATAGGCATACCAGTCGTACCATTCCACAAGATTTCCGATGGAACCACCTATGATGGCTTTAATTCTTTGTGCCGTTGTGATGGAAGTAGAGTTCATATCATTATTTTTTCAGAAAAGTTTTTTAATAAACGAAGCCAAGATACAAAAATCGGAAAAAGAATAAACCGTTCTTAAAAAGAACGGTTTAAGTATGTGGGTGTAAAATTTTAGAACCTATATCCTAGAGAAAGTCCGCTTCTGAAGCCTGCCCACGGGCCGTCCACTTTTATTCTGGCTCCATTGGCATTTGTTTCTACGGTGTATTTCACAAACGGAATATCCAAGTTTTCGATCTCTTTTTTGAGTTGTGCCTGCATATCGGGAGTGAGAACATAATCGGAAGTCATGCTGAAATCTCCTTTTCCACCACCATAGTGAGCACCGGCAATCCAGAAATCAAGAACGAGATTTTGACTTCTTGTCAGGAAAAACTGTACCCCGACCATGAGTCCTCCACTATTTCCTTTGGCGCTTCCGCCTCCTTTTAAAGGAATCTGATAGGTATTTCCATCGGGACCATTATAATCGTAATAGAAATCAAATGTATTGGATGAAAGATCTGAGTATCGGTAATAGGGTGCGAAATAAAATCCTTTTCCATATCCCTTTCCTATATAGAACCTGGGTTCAACGGTAAAATTGGTCGCTTTCACCCTAAGATTCTGAAATCTTTTTTCATCTTCGTCTTTCAAAAAAGCATTGATGAAAGGAACTTTTCCTTCCGGCATTGTTCCAAAACCAATATTTAATGAAAACCACTGAGTAAATGCTCTTTCATAGGAAAGGTTGATGTTTCTGAAAGCATAAGCGGTAACATTCGTTTTAACAATATTCATCTTTTCCGACGAATTATTTTCAATTTCCTGTGCGCTGACCGCGGAAAACAGAAAATAGGGAAGTAATAGGGCTGCTTTTTTCATGATGTTAATATTTTGTGGTAAAAAAGTACCAGCAAAAAACGGGCTGAATTTAACATAATGAATTAAATTAACAGAAAAATAAATTCACTTTTATGATGTATCCGGGTGATGGTACTGTTGACTTTTTTACTAAAAGAGCCTGGAAATACAGGAAATATTAAATAGTCAAAAGGGCTAAGCAGCTATAAGTATTGAGTTTTAATAAAAAATCCCTGCTCATTGTTACGGGCAGGGATTTTATTTTTTATTTCTTGATGAATTTTATATTTTGACTGTCTTCTGCTTTTTTTCCACTGATTTCAATGAAATAAGATGCAGGAGGAAGATCCGAAATCTGTATGTTTCCTGATTTTATATCAGATGTCTTAACCAGTTTTCCATCCAAACTGTAAATATTTGCTTTGGAATAAGAATCTGTATTTCCTTTAAATCCAATAAAATCCTGTGCCGGATTTGGGTAAATGGATAGGTTTTCTTTTTTGGATACTTTATCAACTGCTAAGAAAGCTGCCGATAAAGCTGCTGCGCTTGAGGTAGACTGGTTGATACTTAACAAAGGAACGCTGATATTGGCACTTGTAGAACTTAATAGGGCATATCTGTGAGAAGCATCATAATAGGCATATGCTGTATTGGTAGCCGTTCCTATTGCGTTGGAATAGGTGATATCAAAAGATGCATATAAATTGAATGTCTGCGTATATTTTACCCTAAGAACATTGTTGTAAACCTGGCTTCCTATAAGAAGTGTCCCATATCCGTCAGCCTGCGTTGCCATTGTTCCGCTGAAAAGACCATTCGCAACAGAAGACGAAAAAGTTCCTTTTGCAGTATCGGTTTGAGCGGGTCCATATGTTGTAGGATAGTTCATGTAAGTTCCGTTATCTACATTAAAGTTTAAAGTAGCCTGAGGATTTACAATTCCTGTAATTTCAAGTTTTGTAGCTGATGTTTTATAATAAATTGTTGTAGTTCCATCTACCATTTTAAGATTGGATCCCGGAAATGTTGTGATTTCTGTAGAAATGGGAGTGGAGTAAGTAACTTGTGATGCTGTTCCCAATGTTAAAGCTGTGTTATTAAATGTAACATTTGCTCCAGATACTGTATTATCTACAATACCGATAACCAGATTGTTGTTAACAATATCTCCTATAATAGGATCATTCGATGCTTTGGTAAGCGTAATCTGAGCTGAAAACATCATTGAAGTTCCCAACAAAAAGAGTATAGATTTTTTCATGGCCAATTTTTTATTAAAGTTAAATAAAAACTTGATTATATTTTTTTATTTAAGCAGTTTTTTCATCAAATATTTATAATGAAGCCGGCGGCTGATGAAATCAGCCGCCGGCTCTGTGCGTCAAATAGATAGAGGTTTAGTTGCTCATGATCATTTTGCGATAAGCGTAGATATCTTCAATGGTCACTACACTCATTCCTTTTTTAATAGCGAAGTCTACAATTTCCGGAAGTCTTGCCATGGAACCGTCTTCATTGGTCAGTTCGCAAAGTACAGCATCGTCCCCTAGGTTGGCCATTTTTACAAGGTCTACACTGCCCTCTGTATGACCGCGTCTTGCAAAAACACCTTCTTTTCTGGCTATCAAAGGGAAAACGTGCCCCGGACTTGCAATATGTGCGGCTTGTGCGTTTGCTGCAATAGCTGTTCTGATGGTTGTTACTCTGTCTTTTGCAGAAACACCAGATTCTACGCCTTCTTTTGCTTCTATAGAAATGGTAAATGCAGTTTGATTTTTCGAATTATTGGTTTCGACCATTGGACGTAGGTTGAGGTGTTTACTTTTTTCCTCAGAAATGCATAAACAGACAATACCGCTGCATTCACGAATTAAAAGTGCCATGTCCTGTTCTGTAATAGTGGAAGCGGGAAAGATGATGTCTCCTTCGTTTTCACGATTTTCATCATCTACTAAAAGAATACCTTTTCCCTGTTGTAATGTTGAAAGTGCTTTTTCTACACGTTCTTTGGAGGTCGCTCCAAATTGTTCTAATAATTTTTCCATGTTATTTTACTTTTAAAAGTTAAAATAGTCTTCGGTACATGGAAATGAAATACGACACAACAAGAACCCATAAGGACTCTTATTGATCATCTCATTTTCTTCTCCCATCCAGACTTTAACTGTCGGTTCCGGAATTTCACCAGATCAGTCCTTTCCGGAGAAAGGAGTCGCGGACTGTAACCGCCGGTAGGGAATTGCACCCCGCCCCGAAGAAAACTTATACTAAGTTTTACTGTATGTTTTAATTTAAATTGTTATTTCATTGAATCATATTTAACGCACAGATTGCTAATTTCGGGAAGTTTTTTGAATTGAAGAAGATATTTTTCCTATTTATAATGCCAGTGATAATATTTAGGTTTCATAGGGAAATAATTGATTGAGAATTTCTGCCCATCTTGTGAGTAATAAATCGGTGTATATTCCTTTATCCAGTCCATAAGATCCTAAAGCATAACCATCATTCCATTCTACCAATGCGGTTTCGCCTGTGGATAATATTCCAAAATCAATTCCATATCCCTGAGTTTTCTCATCGGAATTTTCTAAATCATGGATTGCCTTTTCAACAACATTCATATTCAGTGAGTAATGCTCTTCTCCACTGTATTTTTTTATTCCTACAATTTTTGAATTGTTGACGAAAACCCTGTATTCCGATTTCCAATCGACAATAGGAGCAATATAAAGTTCTGTATTTTTAGGAAATTCCATCAGACGATATGCGTCAAGTGATGATGCTATGGTAAATCCGGTAAAAAGTTTGGTTCTTGAGCGTGGCTTTACAAAAATAGGTGGAAAATCTTCATTAAGGGTTAAAGCAAGTTCACGTATAGTGTTTTCCCGAATGTTCCTGTGAAGATATTTCTGTAAGCTTTTTGGATAGCAATTTGAAGGAACTTCTATTTTATATTTTTTGAAAATAGAGGAAAAGACGAAGTGATTTCCCACAATCAAAGTATTATTGTCAACACTTATCTGATTGCGGGTAATTTTTTTATCTGTAAAAAGTTCAAACGGAATATTTCTGCTTTCCAGAATATCTATCACATCCTGATGTTCCGGTTCTAGTTTCCTATTACCATATTCGTGGATATATGCTTTTGAGATCATAAATAGTAGTTTTCCTATTCGTTTTCCTTTAAATAAGTAACGATCTTTTTCTCTACCAGATCATGTAGTGAATTACTGATTTTAATCATTTTAGGAGGATTGTTTTCGTGAGCGAGAACGTATACATTTTGGTTTTCAGTATTGTATAATACATGATCCCCATCTCCATGCAACCAGAATTCTCCCATGAAGAGATAGTTCTTATTTTGTATTGTTTCAGTGCTTAATTCTGCAAAATCTATTGCTATTCCTTCCATTTGTAGTTTTGAAATGCTTTGATAGAAAATGATGATTTCATCGGAGAATGTTATAGAAAGGTCTTGTTCTTTTTTCTTAATGGTTTCTCCTTCTACGCCTTTTTCAATATGGTCTGAATTGCTGTAAGATCGGGTTAACTGTTTGAAAAACTTAGGATAAACCGTTTTCAGATACCCGAATTTTTCTTCCACAGTTTTCTGAAGTTCCTTTTCTTTTTGTTTTTCCTGTCTGCAAAACTCTTCAAATTCTTGTTCCCAACCTTTTTTGTAAAGATCAGATAAATAGGTCTCTACTTTTTTGGATTGAAGCCATTCAAAAGCTCCCAACTGACCAATGTATAAGTTTCTGATATCACTAAGACTTTCCTTAGGTTTTACGGCAAGAAAAGCTCTTCTTCCACATAATTTTTCTATATCATCAGTATAATCATTAAACCAACTCAGCCATTCTGGACCCGTTAGCTTTCCTTCTGATAGGTTTGTAAACTGTTTAATGATTTCTTCCTGAGTCATATTTCGCTACCTATTATTGATATTGTATAGTCTATGCTACCATTTCCAGATTTGGGCTTCATTTTTCCAGATCACCAATCTGAATTCTTCATAATGGTTTCCGTTTCCTATAGTATGAGTATCTCTGTGTCCTTTTCCAAGTGTTAGTTTGTGTAAAAAGCCTGAACAAGCTGCTACCCAAAGCGTTTTTTCATCATCAGAAATTGCCATTCCGCTGATGGTAGAACCTAGAAAGTGTCTCCAGAGCGTGTTTCCATTTTTGTCAAAAGCTTTGATGTAGCCATAAGCATCTCCCAGAATATAATAATCCTTAGCAGCCACTCCTGTATACACTCTCATTTCTTCATTAATGTAAGTGAAATCATCAGATTCTGTATAAGCTTCAATATCTGCTCCTGCATACTGATCTGATAAAATACCAATAGTAACACCATTGTAGAAATGGCAGGAATTGGTGATCAGCTGGCTGTCGTCTTTGGCAAATAGACAGAAATGTGGATAAGAAGATTGTGGCCCAATAGAACCTATAGTATTTCCTTCATGATCCAATATTCTATGATCGTAACATTGGTCTCCAACTACGATATAAGAATTGTCGTTGGACAACGTTGCGTTTTCCATGTCAATTTGTGAACTCCAGTCTTCCTCGTTGTCTTCGTTGAGGGGATGGATGAGCTTTTGGTCCTTGTTTGAAAGAAGAAAAATTCCATTTGAAGAAACAATCACAACTTTGCTTCCATCATTGAATGGCAGAAGTTGCGTAATGGTAAAATCAGGGTTTTCGTCAAGTTTGATTTCGTTAATGATATCGCCGTTCCATCCTTTATATAAAGTTACTTTTTGAGAATCTGCTACCGCAAATATGTTGCCTTGTTTAGATTTTCCAATAGCTCGAATCTCTTCGTCAAGTTTGGTAATCTTGTTACCATCAAGAAGGTAAGCATATCTTTTTTCGTAAGATGTTCCGGTAAGAAAAACAATTTTTTGATCATCAATAAAGTGAAGATGCTCAATGCTTTGAGATTTGCTTTCCATTAATGGAATCATCGGAGTGTGAGCCGGAGGAAAATACATTCTGAAAGTTTCTGTATCTTCATTTTTATTGGCGGTTTTAAGAAGCTCAAAAACTTCTTTTGCCAATTTTTCTCTTTTGTCTTCGGGTTCTTTACCTTTCCAGTTTTCCCAACCATTTTTTTCACCGAATTCAACCATTTCATTAACGTCTTTTGCGTAACGTTCTCCTTCCGTGAACCATTCTTTTTGGATATTAGTGTCGTACATTGATGTATTTTTTTGTAATACCGTTTATATTTTGTGCGGATTAAGTTACGAAAAGGAAAAGACAAATCCTGAATTGCAACGGTATTTAAAAGAATAAACACTGTATTCTACAGTATCTATCATTATTTTAATTTTTTGCCTGTATGTTGAAAACAATAATACTATATGAATTTCCGGAAGTAGCTTTTATTTCACATTTGAAATAAATCAGATTCTTTAAAAACTTCTGTATGAGAACGGTTCCGGTTGGAATCGTTTTATGGTTGATGAAATTATATTTACCATACCGATTGTTACTGAATTATCAAAAGATAGATATGGCTTCTATCAGGGCTTTAAAACAAGTGTGGATAAGTTATCCACATAACTTATCCACAATGTTTTTTGGTCTTGTTGAAAAAGTAATTTTTATTATAATTTTCTAGAATATATAATATTAGAAGGATTTTAAAGGAGTCTTGTAAAACTTATTCATACTTTATCCACAAGGAAAAAGCATAGATTAAAAAGTTATCCACATTTTGTATTTCTTTGTGGAAAACTACAGACTTTCTATATAATGTTCATAACCACTTTTCTCCAAAACTTCTTTTGCTGTTAAATGGTAAACATCTTTCCAGGAATGAGGTCCGTTTTTTTCTACATATTTTTCAATAATTCTGAATCCCAACCAGTAGTTCATCGATTTAGGGGCATCGGGAAATAATTTCAGCTGGTCGTTTCTCAACAGGGGATTGTTGCCTGAGGTATCAGAAAAATAGGGTTTCAGCTTAGTGAAAATTTCTTTTTCATTTTTAATATACCATTTCCAGTTGTGTGGAGTCATATTTTCAACCGCTTCAGATTTCTCTATTTTCCGGTCGAAAAAGAGGTATGTGAAATAGCAGGCAAAACCTTCATCAATAGTCTGGCTAAGGGCAGAATCTCTGTTGACATCATTCTTTCTGAAATGCTCGTAAACCATATGGTTCAGTTCATGAGGAAGTCCTTTTTCCAAAGCATAAAGAATATTCACATGATCATTATTAAGCTCCAAAGCAAATTGTTCATTATTGCATCCGCCAAAAGAAATTCCCGTTAACGGAGTGAAAATTAAACTGATTTTAGCTTTAGGCTGATAAGGAACCAGTTTGCTGAATTTAGTAAGGTTTTCCTTAAAGACTTTTTTAATATTGATCCCCAAAAGAATATTGGCTTTATCTTCCCATTGCTTTCTGTTGCTTTCATATAAAGATTTATTCCATTTCATCATTCCTCCGGGATTGTTAAAAAGTTTCCCGTTCTCATCTCCAAAAATAACTCCGTAGCAGCTGTCCCAAAGCTTTTTATGAGGGAGATATACATTTTGAACTATTCTGGCAGAATCGTATCGGCTATTCTGATGAGCAAGAAGTTGGTGCTTGAACAGATTGTGGATAACAATATTTTCAATCTTTATGCTATCAGAAATTTGCTCCAGTTTTTTATAATCAAAATTTTTATCACCATTATATTGAGCCGAACAGAAAAAAATAAGAAATAGCGATAGGAACGAAAGAATTTTCTTCATATACAGTGGAATGTTTTTTTATTGGAAAGGCAAGGGTTACTCTTTATAGATGTTCCAGAAATTAAAATCGGTCATAGGAGCATCTGTAATTCCCGCATTTCTCCCCATAGTTACAATTTGGCCACGGTGATAGGTACCGTGAAGAATGATATGCTGGATATATTCATATTTTGAAAAGTCACACTGAAACCATTGCGTCTCTATTTTAATATTTTTCATCAGATCTTCTTCGGATAACGTTTCTACGTAATCAGCCAATTTTTGGGAGTTATTTTTTATAGCATTGAAAACTCCTTCTTTGTCGGTAATTGATGAGGTTTTTTCAAAATCAAAATCATTACTTTCAGAAATGTAACTCCACCAGAACTCCTGGGTTTGCCAGATGTGGTGTAAAGTCTTTAAAATAGTAGGAAAACTTGAAATGACTTCCTGATTAAGCTGTTCGTCGGACTTTGTGGCCAGCCAGTCTATATATTTATGAACTACCCAGTTATTGTACTGAACGCTTTTTGTGGCTAATGCTTTTAGACTCATATTATCAATATTTTGTTGGTTTCAAGGTTATTATAATCCAAAATGACGACTTTTCTCCGTATTCTCCGGACTAATAAGTGCTTTGTTGCTATAAGTGGCACTCTCAAATTCAGTAATCGTAACAGACAGAAAAGAAATGTTGGGAAGAAGTTCTGCCAATCGGATGTTGATCTGCTTGGATAAATCTGCTTTTTGTTCTGTACTGCGCCCTTCCATAATATAGCCAAACACATGCAGGAAATTTTTCTTGCCATCTCCCAACCTGAAATATTGATAAGGATGAATTCTGACTTTGATGTCATTGCTGGCAAACAGACCTGAGGAAACAGCTGTTTCATATACCGCATTCATGATCTCATCAGGTGTTTTTTGCTGAAGAATATCCTGTGAACAGTCTATAACAAAGTGTGGCATAAATTATTTTGTCAAAAGATTTGGATAGGATAAAAATAACGAAAAATTTGATTCCTATTTAAAATAAAAAACTACCCTGATAATAGGGTAGTTTGAGAAATCTGTTCTTTGTTAGTATGAATGTTAGTTTTATAGAACAGATTTTTTGATGATATAGGTAGGGTTCATTGTATCAGAAAGGTCTAAGGAAATATCATAGGACCCATTTTCTTCTATTTTAAAGTTATAAGCATCACGGGCGATAGTTTTTCCATCATTATTCAGTCCTAAATTGTTGCCCCAGTCGTTATCAAACCTGAATTTAAAGCCTCCTTTTTTCAGTGGGTAATTTTTCAGAAAATACAGATTCGGATTTTGAGAGTCTTTTTGCAAAGGAATATCTTTTCCGTCCCAGCCGGCTGATGTAGCATCTCCAATCATTCCCCACTGAAAACTTTTGTTACTTCTTGTACCTGTTTTTACCGATCCGTCGCGAAAATGAATAGCAATGGAATCCGTTTGCTTGTCGGAACCAGGTTTAAAAGTAAAAGTGAAATTCTCATCCAGTTGGTATAATGTTTTGTTAATAGGAATTAAGCTGCAGGCCCCATAATTTCTTTCCCGGAAGATAACTTGACCATCAATGACGGAAATAAAGAAATCTGTATTCTCGTTGGAATAAGTTCCTGCGAGTCTTTCTAAATTTTTAGGATCAGTTTTTCCAATTGCCGGGATACGGTAAGGTTTATTGTAGAGAATTTTTTCAATGGCAGGCGTAAGAAAATCGGTATGTGATAATTCTGAATTTGAAATAATAATAAGACAGATATCATCATCCAGAACTCTGTAATATCTGCTTCTATATCCTGGTCCACCCCCATCATGACCCACTCTTTTTTTATCATAAAGTGTTGAGACCTGAAAACCCAATCCATATTGATCATTAAGATAAGGAGTGAATGCTTTTTCAGTGGTTTCTTTTTTGAGAATCTTATAATTCTTTAAAGCTTCATTAAATTTAAACAGGTCTTCAACGGTAGAATACATGGCTCCCGCCGAAAAAGGATGATCCGTGTTGAAACAGAATGCTTCACGAGAAAAATGATCAGACAAAAATTCATACCCTAAAGCTTTATTGGCATCGGTAACATGATTAAAATCAAAGCCGGTATGAGTCATTTGTAATGGCTGCAGGATATAATTTTCTATTGCTTTGTCATAGCTTAATCCCGTGACTTTTTTAATAATATACCCAAGAATATAATATCCGGAATTGGAATAATTCCATTTTTTGCCAGGAGAAAAATCCAATGGTTTGGCAGAGATATACTTTATGAAGGTATCTTCATCAACCGTATTTTCTGAATCTTCATCGCTGGGAATTCCTGAAGTATGGGAAAGTACATGAGCTAAGGTAATGCTATCTCCTTTGGGAAATTTGGGATAGTATTTGGAAAGTTTATCATTTAAAGATAATTTCCCCTGCTCTTCCAGCTGAAGAATAACAGCCGCTGTAAACATTTTTGTTGTGGAATAAATTCGGTAAAGGCTATTGTTGGTATTTTTTTCTCGTTTGGGAGCATTTCTGTAGCCATAGCTTTTTTCGAAAATAATTTTTCCTTTCTCGGCAACCAAAACAGACCCACTGAATAAACCCGCCTTATCATAGGTCGTAAACAGTTGGTCCAGTTGTTTTGTTTTTTGTGAAAAAAAAGGATTAATAGCCAATAACAAAAACAGGCAGGTTAAAAAGAGTCTCATGTATTTTTTTAGATAAGACAGCTAAAACCGGCATTGTGTTACATGTTTTATGAATAAATTTCGTTCTATAATTTTTCAAAATACTTACCATTAAACTGGTAACGTACTCTTCTGGTTGTAATTTTAGAATTGTCAAGAACAAGAGGAATGCTTATGATCTGCTTTTTAGGATCATATCTAAGATTTAGATTTTTATAATCCTCGTAAGTAATGGGATTGTTCTGATTAACAGTTGCTGAAAAGTCAAGCTCGCAGGTGAGTTCATTTTGGAGGCCCGTTGGAGTTTTAATCAGCTTGGCGTCACTTTTTAATTGACCGTTTTCTATGGTGAAAAATTTTACAGTATAGTAGAGAAGAGCATTGCTATATACAGCATGGTTCTGGGTAAGATAATATCTTTTACCCTCCGATACTACATCATTAACCTTATAATACAGGCTTTCTGAATCATCTTCCATATTGGTGTCCGATATTTCTGCTTTAACTTTTTTGCCGGCTTCATATTGAAATACGTATCTGTAAAAATGCATGGTTCCTCCAGTAAGAGTATCCCAGGAATAGATCCTGAATTTTCCATCTTCTGAAGTGCTGATCTTTACCCCTTCTCTTTTTAATGTTTTAAAATCATGATTCAGGGTTTGGGGATTGGAACCGTATTGATGTAGCATCTTTTCGAAATTTTTATTGGCTGCATACAGAGAATCATAAGCATTTTTATGATCATTAATAGCATCATACCAATATTGAATTCTGTGAAAAGAGTGATTCAGTTTTTTTTCAATGGCAGCTATATCCTGGGCAGATACAATGCCGACAAAGAAAAGGAAGAACAGGATTCCAAATATTTTTTTCATGGTTGTAAAAGGGATTAGTTTTTATTTTCTGCTTTTTAACTGAAATACATTTCCTTCAGGATCTGTGCCGTCACAGAGCCAGAAAGGATAATGATCAAATGTTCTCATTTCCCTTACCTGAACTTTTTTTGCCATCAGTTCTTTCCTCGCTGTTTCTATGTCCGTATCAATTTCAAAAACGATCTTGGTATTGTTATCGAAAGTATGAGCGGGATCTATCTGTTGAAGGTATTCATATCCAATTTTGTGAAGCCCGATATTGGCGGATCCTGCATTAAGCAAAACCCAAATATGATCTTCCTCAATCACTTTCAGGTTAAAGTTTTCAACATAAAAGTTTTTAAGCAATTCCGTATTTTTCACGTATAAAATAAGGGTGTCAAGCTTTGCATTCATGGGGTGAAATTGTTTAGAACGGTTTGAATCTTAGTTTTTTTTAAGCTTCATAAATAAGCTGAACAACACCCGATTTAAAAACATTGGTTTTGATCAGTTTTAAATTTAATCTGTCTTTTAAATCTTCAAAAAGAGGTTTTCCCTTTCCTAAAGCAATAGGATGAACTGAAATTCTGTACACATCAATCAGGTTGAGCTGTATAAATGTTTTTATAAGGCTTGCACCGCCATACAGCCAAATGTCTTTTCCTCCCTGGTTTTTAATTTCCGAAACCTTTTCAGCAATATCATTATTAATAAAAGTCGCCTTTTCATCTTCTCTGTTTTGATGCGAAAACACAAATTTACTTTTCGAATGAACTTCCTGCCAAAGTTTTTGCTCTTCCGGGGCTGCGCTGTCTTCCGGGTGATAATTTCCCCACGCGTCATAGCTTACTCTTCCATAGAAGATGGTATCAATATTGGAAATAAAGCCATCGAAATCCATGTCATCATCCATGATGCACCAATCTGTTTCTCCATTGGGTCCTTCAATAAATCCGTCTAAGGTGGTTGCCAGGTCTAATATTACTTTTTTCATGAATGCTTTGATTGTTTTTTGATAAAGAATTTTTGGTTCTTAAAGTTATGAATATTTCAAATGTAATCGAAACAATACTCTCTATTTCTCAGTTTTTGAAACACCTATAATCACTCCAAAATTTCCATCGGTCTGAATCCAGTTTTTTTCCGGAAGATAAGCTCGGGAAACATAACCATCAAGATATAGAGCGTCTTTACACCCTAATTCTTTAAATAGTCGTGCAAAATTATAAAAGTTCACCTCTTTTTTCGACATGACAAAAACAACTTCTCCATTCTCTAAAATACCGACTCCGTTTCTGATATTCAGATTTTTAGAATCTTTGTTGAATATTGGATTGATGGTTCCGTTCATGAGTAACATGGGCCCGGATTGAGTAGCATATTGAATGTCATTATTTTGCCGATAGTTTTGAGTTACTGTTATTCCTGCTTTATGATTTCTAGCGAGATAAAATATTCCGTTAGGAGGAAGATAAAAATTTCCGGAACCTTGCCGAGCAGTATCAATTGGTTTGAGAATTTTAAAATTTTCAATATAAAGTCCTTTTGGAGAACTATCTGGTTCAAACATTCCTCCGTTCATCGCAAACAGTAGCTTTTCGTTTCTGGTTTCAATCTCTTTTTTTAAATGACCAATGCTTCCCAGAATAGTATGATTTGTATTTTTCCAGTAGAATTTTATATTTTCTTTTTGAGGATCAGTCTTAAAAATGACAAAATCATCTTCATAGGTTATCTTCTCTTTACAACATGTACAGAAGAGTAGAAGGAAAGGTAGGAAAATATTCAGTATTGTTTTGATCATAGATTTATGATTATCGATGAGTTCTTCTTTTCCAGATTATGATGAGTGTAATAAGAAAAAGAATGATGACTAAAGAGAATGTATAGATAATTATTTTGTATCGGTCATTCTGCTGCCTGAGAAAACCTATTTCCTGGGTAAGTTCGTGAACTTTTTTGTCTGGTTGGTCTATCTCTTCTATAATATCGTTGGTCAACTTTTGGTTATTTTCAATAGCTTTCTTTTTATACGCCGTACTTAAGGTTTCGAGTTCTTTCAATTCTTGTGGAGAAAGTTGGTCTAATCTTTTTTGGACAAAGCATTGACTGGAATGGAGAAAGTCAGAATCCTGTTTGTCATAAGCAAAAATGAGATATTTCCCTTTTTCTGTAAAAAAAACATCACACGAATTGATTGGAGAAGCTGCTAAAGTAGCTGTCTGAGTATAAAATCCATTATAGCCTCCTGACTTATAGATGTTATTAATCTTTACTTTACTAAGAACACTTTGAGCGGTTTTAAATCCTGATGGTACCTCAATGATATCATAAACTTCACCAATGAAAACAAAATCAGCATTGGTAAAAGAAGACTGTAAAGAGGGTGTTTCACTACATTTGCAAGCCCATGTTTTTACAAAAGCCAATACGAAAAATAATAAAATTCTGAATTTCATAGAAGGATAATGTGTTTTTTGTTTAGAATTAATGAAGTTCAATGTTATAAGTAAAATATTGAGGGATGTTTTTACATCAGTCAGTTTGTTTTGTCAGTAAGGCTACTTTCATTACTCTTTTATAAAAGCTTTCAAATTCGTTTTTTTTGTATTTTGGACGCATTGCTCTGAGTACATCTGAAGCATCAAAAGCAACCCATTCCCAAAGCATGGTATCAAAATTATACTGAAGCATTTGAGATTCTACTTCGGCTCTAAGGAGACTGACTTGATGAACTGATAAACCGTATTCACCTAGATTTTTCATCAAATTTTGATCGGTTTCCCACGTATATTCATTATCTAAAAACGGTTCAAGCAGCCATTCCCAAATGGGAGGTCTTTTAATGGTCTTTATATTATTTTGTATGGCAAAATCTTCAATTTCTTTTTTTTGACTTTTGGGTAAAAAGATCAGTTCATTTTGAATTCGGAATGTAGGAGGATAAGAAGAAAAATCGATATCATCAATTTCCTCAGGTTTAAAAATGCTTTTTTGATAAGCAATAGAAGGTTTAAACGGATAATTTTCTATGATCAAAGAGTTATGAGAAATAGAGAATTGCCCCAAAGGTATAAGGAGCTCTTGCGGATCAGATTTTCTGGTTCGTGTGCTATTTGACTGATTAAATATTTTGAAAAATTTCATTCTCCGTTTTAGATATCTTTTATAACTAAATGTACAAATAAAACCGTTCTCATCAACAGAACGGTTTTATCCTATAAATTATATCTGTAATTTTAAATTAGCTTTTTAATTTGAATTTATATTCCAGTCTTTTTTCAATATTGATGTAATGGCGTCAGCAATTTCAAATACTTTTCCGTGATAATTGTTTCCTAACAATATGATGGTAAATTTCTCTTTTAGATCAGAGATGAAAATAGCTTCATAGCTTCCTGCTCTTCCATCATGGAGATGTTCAGTCAGTTTCCCATTCTTGAATTTTGCCTGTCCCAGTGCAGATTGAGTTTCTGGAAGATTAAATTGCTGCCCCAATTCAAACAAAGAGTTGGCATGAATCAGCTTATTGGAGTGAAGACATTTTGACCATTTCAGCAAATCACTTGTAGTAAGATATGTTCCTCCGATTATGGGTAAATCTGGCTTGTCCGCTACTGATTTACTGTTGAATCCTTTGGCGATGTTTTTTTCATTTTCAAAAGGAGTCATAACGGAAGAGGTCATTTTACAAGGCTTGAAGATCAATTGCTCCGTGTACATTTTAAAGGTCATTCCGGTTAATCGCTCTATAATGAACTGCCGCAAAAACAGATTATTATTGTTGTATCCGTAGTTCGTGCCTGGTTTGAATTCTAAAGAATCAACGAGTTTCAAACCATCAAAAATATCTTGATCATTTTTTACTTTTTTCCAGTTTACATCGGGAATGCCACTTGTATATTGTAATAAATCTTTTAGGGTAACTTCATTGGCCCATTGAGGTAATTCGGAAATATACCGGGAAACTGGGTCTTTTAATTGTAACTTACCCTGTTCCTGCAATTGTAATAATGCCACACCACTGAATTCTTTGGTGATAGAGCCGATGTTGAACCTGTCATCTGATGTAAGCTTCTTAGTTTTTGTAACATCGGTATACCCTAAAGAAGAGTTATAAATGATTTTATTATTTTTTGCTACCAAAATATTTCCATTGAAATCTCCGGCCTGACTCAACTTTTTTATTAAAGAATCAATTTGATAGACCTTTTTCCCCTGAGCCAATGCATTCTGAGTCAAAAATATGAGGAGAGTGAAAAATAATGGGATTTGTCTATAATATTGCATGTATAATTTTTTTCTCTTTTGTGTTTTTATGGAATGTAATTATTTAGCTTTCCATGGCCATATAATCCAATTGACCGTTTTCATCAGTATTAATAACAACCAAATAATCCGTTACATCTTTCCCGATGGAATAGTCTGAAATGGCAAAATGATCTTCACTGTCAGGATAAATTCCCACTCTTACCAATTCCAGTTTTGTCAAAAGCTGTTGGTCTGGCTGAGTATTTTTATCTTCAAAATTAATTAATGTGGAAAGTTCTTCTTTCTCAACTTCTTCAAGGTGATGTTCCAAATAGAATCTCACCGTATCACCATCTTCATCATGATAATCTTCCACAATATAGGCTTTGTTAAGTTTATCAAATTTTTCGAGATTTTCCAGATAGCTCTTTACTTTATCCAATTGTGTAGTCGTTATATTATTATCTTCAAAGTTCAGATCGATCTGAATTTCCTTTCCATTACACTCGATGTTAATATTGTAATATTCTTCTAAATTGTCTGTTGATAAGGTTCCGAAATGGGGTAGAATATATTCTGGCATAATTAAAATTTTTAGTGATAAGGGGTATTAATTTCGTCAATTTTTGCTCTCAGGTCTTTAATGGTAAATTTGTCGGATTCACAAGGGATAGAGGAAAATTCATGGGCGAATAAAAAGTCATTTAAATCATCACAGTCCTGTAAAATATTGAATTCTTTATTTTCCAGATCCAGGACGATACCTTTAGTTCTTCCATTGATAGAAGATGCTAAAGGAGTTAAGGCTCCCAAAAATGCTTTTGACCACAATCCTTTCATATTTTCTTCAAAGTATAAAAAACGGCCGTAGTTCAAAACCTTGCAAAATCTCGAATATTGGTCGGGATCATAACCTCTGTCGTCTCGGTTGGTATACTTCCGGTAGGTTTGGAAATACATTTCTCCTTTATAAGATACCGCTAACGGAAGCCTTACCCTTTTATCTTTTTGTTTTTCGTAAAACAATACTTTTTCCGGCAAACTGAGAGAGTCTGTTTTTTGAGAAGACTTGAAGTAAACTTCTTCAGTAGAAGATGGCTTTTTATTCAGAACATCCTCTAAGGTCATATAAATTCCTTCAGGAAAATCTCCTTTTTTTATGAAAGGATATTCTTTTTTCTGCCCGAAAGTAGTACTGAAAATGAAGAAGAATAGCGGTACAATGTACAGTTTCATGATCTTGGTTTAATTAGTTTTAAACACCTAAAATACAAAAAAAGAAAGGTAAAGAGGAAGAAGTGTGTAAAGATTAACGTTTATTTAAAGCTGGTTGTATCGTGGCTTTTTATATGATAAGACGATTCTTCGTTTTTATGAGAACCATAAATTTATTTTGCTGACTATTTGCTAATTTTGATTCATATTGTTGAAATCAATTATTTTTTCAATAATAAGGTCTGTATCTAAATCGTTGCTATTCAACTTGTCTATAGAGCAATTTGAGCTCAGTATCCATAAAAAGAATAATAATAAATACTTCATATTATTTTTATGAGATAAGGTTATTTATATATTAAAAAATTTTGAACTCAGTTTCATGTTAAAATAATGGTTCTCCATTCATATCCGTTGTCAGCACCTCGCTCATATAATCAAAGAAAGGACGCATGGCCAACAACGTAAGAACGGCTTCTTTCTGAAAATTGTCTGAAAGAACCTCTTGGTCTGTAAATTTTCTCATGACTAGAAACTGCTTTTTTCTGATCAAATCTATCGCTGGATGATTTTTATCAAAACCACGGGGAGCTGTTTTTACCGAGTCGCCCTGAAGCTCTCCAAAGTAGCGGATAAAATTTTTGTCAGAAGTAATCTTTTCAATTTCTGTGGTGCTGATCTCAAATTCTTTACGGATACGAAGTAAATCTTTGGCATCGGGCCCCCAAAATCCACCGCCCACGAAACTGTTGCCAGGTTCCAGCTGGATATAATATCCGCCTCTTAGCATAGGTTTGGAGCGTGAATACCCAACTCCAAAATTGGTTTTATAAGGTGTTTGATCCTTCGAGAAGCGCACATCTCTGTAAATTCTGAAAATATGATTGCCTTTTAGATTGTCATATTCCTGAAGTTCAGCATAGATTTGATTGAACAAAATTTTATTTTGCTTTACGATCAAATCATATTCGGTCTTGTTCTGGGCAAACCATTCCCGGTTGTTATTATGTTTTAAATGAGTAAGGAATTCAAATGCTTTTTTCATAGTTCTGTATGAATGTTAGAAATAATTTTTCTGAATAGATCAGGGAAGAGGATTTATTTTATGTTTTTAAGATTTTTATCATAAAGACCAACCAACAAGCTGTTTCCGTCTTTGTCGATTTTTATGCCTCCATATTTTGCTACTTCATATTTTTTGGAATGTCCCTCCTGAAAAAAGAAAGATTCTGCTCCAATATTGATATTCCATTGATCGGAAGAAGAGTATTTAATTAGATATTCACCTTTGTTTAACGGAGTTGTATTCTGCTGAAACCTTACTTTTTCTGCAATGTCGCCACTGTCCAGACGTACTACACAATATCCTCTTTTAGCAAGTTTTTCATAATCAACGTCCTGAGAAATGCTGTATCTTAAATTCATATAATCACCTTGCATTAGTGAACGGGGATCAACAGGAGCCAGTGGCAGAAGAACCAGTTTTCCGTCTTGTAGAAGCTCTTCTTTCTGAGAGATAGAATAGTTGAAATACACCAATACAATAATAAGGTTTGTCAGAATAATGAACCATTTATATTTCTTCATGGGAGGTCAGTTTTTTATGAGTTAATAGATAAAGTCCCAGGAATAAAATACCTGACGAAAATAAAAGGATAGACTTTGTAAGCAAAGTAAAATGAAGGTCGTAATAATATCGTGAAACAAAATACACAAAAGCTAGGATACCAATCACCAGACTGGTTTTGTAATTCACCAAAAAGCTTAAAAGAATAATAAGAATAGCTCCGGAAATTGCCGGAGACAATACTGTTGGTAGAAGTAAGGCTACGGTTATAATATAAATTCCTGCCTTTTGTGGCATCTGAGAAATATTCAGTACTTCAAAAATTCTGGAAAGGACATATAGGATGGCGAGTATAATAACCACAGATGAAACCCAAATATAATCATCAGAAACTGTAATGAAATCATCTCCTATACTGGCTAATCCGGTAAGAAATGAAAGAAGAAGAGCAATACGAATCGGGTTGTATAATCTCGAAAAAGCGGTATGTTGAGCAATTATTTTGGCCTCTTTCAGATAAAAAGCGGTAACAATAATGGCGAGAAGAGAAGTATAAAGATGAATAAAGTCAAACTCTTTATTGGATGGAATGATCATCAAGATTCCTCCATTGATAATGAGAACCGAAATAAATACGAGAATATAACTTCGGGTAATTATTAGGGAAGCGGTTGCTATCAAAATACAGATGAGGTAATTGATGTTGTCATCCACTTCCATCGTAGATAATCCAAAATTTAAAAGGGCAAAGCCGATGATAAATGATGAAACACTTATTGTATCAATAATAATTTTATCATAGGCTTTATTGATAAATATTCCTGCAGCAATACCTATTATCCCCAATACCAAAAGGCCTACCGGAGAGTTGTATAGCCCCGCAACAAGAAGAAATCCTAAAAAGGAGAAGCTTGCTAAAACACCTCCAAAAATAGAAAGGATTTTAATGGCTAAAGATTGATGCCCATGGTTATTGTCATAAGCCGAAAAGATGGCTTCTTCATTACATGTGAAATTTTTATTTTCTGAAGTTCTGAAATGCTCCAGTAATTCCTGTGCTTCTTCTTTATTTCTCATGATTCCATTTTTTTTGAAGGTTGATCAGATTCATGATTACCAACGTAACACTTACAACGATAAACATGCTTATTAATAGCAGCATACCCATATCTTCTGATATTTTGAGAAGTAATGCTGAAATGATGATAATGATACTTAACGGAATCACAGAAAGATAAAAACCGCTTTTCGACTGAATACCATGCCAGATTCCAAAGGCAAAAACCACAATAACGATTGGTATTAAAACAGGGAACACAGGACTGGGATTGTAGCTTTCAAAAATTCCTGAAACCATTCCGGAAGTGGCAAATGCAGCAGAACCTAAAGCTAAAATATAAATAAACCATTGCGGGACTTTTTCAATTTTCTTATCCTTTTCCAGGAAGATAAAAGTAAGAAGTATGATCGTATTGAACAGAAAGAGTAAGGTAACAATCAATAACCATGGCCAGTCTTTTGCAACCTGTTCGGTATATAAAAAGAAGGTCGTATTGAGCAAAACAATATACAGTAACCATAATGGTGCAAAGTTGGAAATGGCTACCCATAAGGTGATAAAGAGTGTCCAGGCCAGGAAAAAATCATAGGCATTGGCCCCTGTCTGATAAATCTGCCCAAAGACAGAAAATAAAACTCCAACCAAAAAAGAGCAACCGGTAAGAATGATATTTCTGGTTGTATTATTTATTTTGGGCAGCAAAGCAATAATAGTGGTTGCAATAACAAGAATTTCGGTTAGCCCAAGCTTTACAAATTTATTAAGATCAGCCCAGTTATACGCGAAAAAGAAAATAATTCCTGCGGTGGTAAAACCGATTCCCAAAGTAAGAAGAAACAGGCGAAGAAACTTCTTCCACATTTCTTTATCAGGGTAAATATTTTCTTTAAGGACTCTTTCTATGCTCTGTTCTGTCAGGTTAGAATGGCGGCTTACGATGTGGAGATCTTCCCGCTGGATGTTTTTCATGGATCGTGTTTTGTTTTTTATATTTTTATCGTTAATCTTATGGAAATCTGAAGCTAAAAGTGTAAAATGTATTTTATGCACTTACTATCTCACAAGAAGGCTGGGGAATTCTACTCAGTTTTTTCATATGGGTGTTGGGTGTAAAAACAAATATAGGTAAAAGTTTGATGAAAGGATATATTATTGAAGTCCGCGTATTTTTACCTCACGATTTCCCCTCGTTGATATATTCTTTATAATCTTCTTCTAAATTATTAATCTCCTGAATTAAAAAGTCGTACATATTTCCCTCAAAAACTTCGTAATCTTTATCATCATATTTATCATACTCAATTTTTATAACGCCGTTGTCGGTATAGGCTCTGTAGAGATTTCCGCTGCGTTTGAAAAACATTTGTCCTAATGGTTTTTCTTTATATTCCAGAGATTCATGATATTTTTCTTCAAAATTCATCCATGAAGGCATTTCTTCGTCCTGAGAAAGACCGTACACAAAAAAGCCATATCCAAATTTCCAGCTCGGAAGAACATCAAATTCATTCGGTCTTTTCCATACTTCTTCTTTCACTTCAAAAACTAAAGATCCAAAAGTAGTCAGAAAATCTTTCATATCTTCACTAAAGGTAAACCCTTTATGCTCTTCATACTCCGTAATCTGTTTTTCGGTGGCCGGATTTGCTACGGAACCCATCACGAAAAAATCGTCATTTAATTTCTTTTTCCTTTCCCAGAATTCTTCTTTTGTTGCCATATTTTGTTTTGGTTTCGTGTTGTCAACATATATCGTTGTTCGTGACTGTTTTTATTGAATTTTCCAATTGTATTTTGTCATTCTATTGGTCAGTTTCTGATCAACAATTTCAATATCTATTTCCCCGTTTTCTTTTGTTAATATCACCATACAGCCTTTTTCCAGAATTCCGGTATCATTAAATTCCAGTTCTTTTACTTTTATGGATTGTGTTATACCATTAACATCTGTTTCCTGCTTGAAAGGCTCTCCTGTATGACCATAAAAGTGATAATGAAAGATAATATTGTCCAGAACATCCCTTATTTCAGACATTCCATATCCTCTTTGGCTGCTGTCATCTTTATCGTGAGTGATTAAAACATCAAAAATATCCTTTGTTGTAAGTAGTTTTTTGACGGCTTTTCTTTCATAATCCTGAATGAATCTTTTTTCCGATCTTCCTTTTCTGTCTCCAATTCTGCCAATACCCACAAACGTTAACGTTTCATTTTCTGTTTCTAATTTTTGTTTGAATCCGGATTTGCAGACAAATACTTTTCCATAAACGTCAATGGGAAACATACTGCTTTGTGGATTTTCATTTTCCAGCTGATCCAGAAAATCGTGATCTTCATGATTTCCACGCACGCAAATCATATTGATCTTGAGTTGATCTAAAAATGACTGTATACTTGGATCTTTTTTTGTGAAATCGTCATGAAATCCCAATTCATCTCTATCGTATTGGGCGTGTTTTATGGTGGCTTTATCCAGATTTTCAATGGTTGGGTAAGCACCCATGTCTCCACATTGCAAAATAAAATCAATGGTATTACCGGTCTCTTTCTGGTAGAGATCAACCAATTTGAACGGTAATAGTATTTTACCATGGATGTCTGAAAAAATGGCTATTTTCATAATGTAAGTTTGTTGTTCTGAATTGTTCTTATACCTTAGAAAAATTCGTGAATTTCATGTTTCAGTTTTAAAAATAGAAAATTACTGTAAAATTTTATGCTTTGATTCTTAATTTGAGTATCATTAAAATTTAAATTCATTGTAATCATGGTCGTGTTTTTGGATTATTTTTCCTGTATTTTTTAATCAGTTGTAAACTGATCGAATTCCTGTCCTTCAATAATTTTCCAGCCCAATTCTTTAAGTTTGCTTGCTGTTAATTGTTCTTTGTGATATTCTGTTAAATGGATATTTCCGTATTTACAAATATTAATTTGAATTTGCTCGTCTTTGTCGAATAAGAAAATGTATTCCGCAATACTGGGATCGCAGCGGGTAATCCAGAACAGAATGTCTATAAATACAGAGATATCGTCAGTTTCAATTTCAAATGCTTCTTTGTAGGTTGTATTGCCGGTAATTTCCTCAAGCTTTCTATATGCTTCTTTTAAGGGTTTGAAATTATTCTTTCTGTTTCCGAAAAAGTCGAGTTTAAGATGTGAAATAATGATGAACCCGTTTGCGTGAATGGTGTGAAATAATTCTACCAGCTTTTCCGACAGTTTGCTGGCAAAAGTGGTAAGGTCAGAATGATTTAACCCAATAATTTTATTGAAAGTAATCATCGGAATGATTTCATTGTTCCAGCAGTCAAATTGTTCCCAATATAAATCTTCTTCATGATCGTCTTTGTAATATTGCAGTATATCTTCATCGTAACATGCTTTCTGTATACTGGCTATTTCCGAGCCAATAATTTTCTTTGATGTAACGATTTCGTTTCTTGTTGTAAGTATTGTCATATTTGGTTGCTGTATCAGAAATACTTCCTGAGTCTATAAGTTTTATTTTTATCTCAATGAGTTTTTTTAAGCGATATACTTCCTGTTCTTTGTTGACAGCTTGTGCCAAATGAATTATACTGTCACTTTCGTTTTTCCATTGGAATAGCATTTTTATTTTATCTGCAGTTTAATTTTCCGTCAGATGTTTGTCAAATGCTATATGCACATCATTGCCTTGCGAAATTACTTTAAATCCGGCAGGAAGAGCCATAAATTGAACAATTTCCGGTCTCATCGTCATCAGCTGCCCGATTGTCATTTCTTCGAAGGACATAGTTTCTTCATTAAAGCTATTGCTCATAACCACCCATCCTGAATCCGGATCTTCTCCCTTCCAGCGGAACAAATTGGGTCGTAATCCTTTTTGTATGAGAGGATCTATAGCAACAATATGATCAAAATCAGGAAAATCCGGTTCTACTTTTAGCTGATTACAGACGGAGAGCTGCTGATCTACTATATGAAGGGTACGGCTAAGACCTTCTCCAAAGCCTCCTTGTTCTGGTATGACTTCAAGAATTTCGAAAGCGTCAGATTCTTCATGGAACAAAATGCACCAGGAAAAACAGGTCGTTTTTTCTCCGCTTTTAATGTGCGGCTTCTCATCCTGAATAAACTCGACGAGGTATTGTAGAATTGGTTTTAATTGCTCTAATGAAAGGTTATTTTTTGCAATTTTTATTTCTTTTGTAATGGATGACTGTAATCCTTTTGAATAGTGATAGTTTTCTTCTGAATAGAATTCTATATCTCTGATTTTAAATGTTTTGTTTCTGCTGAAAAATCCCATGGATATTTTGTTTTTGTTTTTTAGATTGTAGTTTTATCTTCCAAATATTTTGCTCCAAAAGCCACCTCCATTGGACTGATTATCCTGCTTACTGAAAAATGGTGTCGGGATATTAATGTCACTTTTATCATTGGACAGACTTTTGATGCCGTTATACAAAGGCTGTTCCTCTTTTGTAATGGTTGATACAGAGCTTAGAGGGAAAAAATTGTTGCGAGCATTCATTCCAACTGGGAAGTTAGTACGTTTCAGCCAAAATGGTTCCAGCAAATCACTTATGGGTTCCATGTGTATTTTATCATCCAGGCTTTTTCTTGCTTTTTTTATGAAATCTTCATCCCAATTTGAGGAGACTCTTTCAAAATATCTCAAGCTTTTTGCCGGGATGTGCAGTAAAAAGATCTGAGTTTTACCTTCAAGCTTATAAATGTCAAGAACTTTGAAATAACTGTCAAGGTTTAAGCAGCAATGACCAAATCTTTCATTGTCAGGATTTACTTTATATAATTCTGCCGCTTTTGCAGAGGCAATCAGGAATCTTGTGTCAAATTTCATTCCTCCACCTCTAGAGCTTACATCAAGGAAAAAGCCGTTTCTAATGAGTCTGTCTTTTGTAAATTTTTCTACTACAGAAGGATGTATATCACAATCTTTATAGTATAACGTTGCTCCGGGATACGTCCAGTTTATTATTTCTTCCGAATTTTCAAAAAGGCCGTTTTCTATTTCTGTCATATCTTTTGCTTTATTTGTATGGATACAACTCAATTTTTTCTGCTAATCTTTTAGCCAAATAGTCGTTGCCAGCTTTTAAATGCTCATAGATTATTTTGGCTTCTTCAATATATTTTTCTTTTTTCACCTGTTTCCAGTAATAGGGTGGGGCATATAAATTACAGATTCTGTCTGCCATTTTAACAGCCCAAACTTCTTTTGGCTGTGCTTTTATGCGGTTTAAACTATCGGTCATCTGATGTTCTTTTTCAAGCTTTGTATTTTTAGTCAATGCAAGAACACCTTCTTTTACCTGTGTACCATATTCCTTTTCCAGTTCTTCTATACTGAAGCTGGTATCTTCTATAGTATCATGTAGAAATGCACATTTTACCGCAAGCTCTGTGTTAAAATCAGGAGTGTTTCTGGAAGCGTTCATGATTTCAAATACCACACTTCCGATATGGTTGATGTATTCAATTTTTTCATCTTTATGTTGTCCTCCGTATGTTTGTCCGCTATGGAGGATGCTTACTTTCTGCCATATATTCTGCAGATCATCGATCGTGAAAGTATCGTTCATATTTGTTTTATTTTTAGGTTTTGATGATTATTATTCGTTCATCTGAGTTTTCAGCCAGTCTTCCAATTTTTTAAATTCCTCAGTTTCAATGTGGCTTTTATAATTAGTAATCTTGTTGAGTAAATCTTTATAGTCTTCTGCTTCGTAAAAGAAGTCCTCAGGATCTTCTCCATCTTCAATGTGTCTGTCATATCTCCTAATCATTTCATATGTTTCTTCAACATACAACTCCGCAACGAGCTGTTTGGAGGAAGAGTAGGTATCTGCTACATATTCTTCAATAAAATAGTTCCAGCGGCCAAAATCATTATTGCTGTTATAATGTAATTCTCCATTAATAATTTCATACCGACTAATGGTAGCATCTTGAGTCACATAAAATAAGGCGTCTTCTAAATAAAGAGACATTATACTGAGAAATTCATTGAAATCCCGGCCAAATCCATATTTACTACCACTGTGAATAGAAACATAAATGCCAGGTTTTTCAAAATCTATTATGGTGTCTTTGCCAACATATTCATCTTTTCTGACTTTCCCATCGTGAGAATTCATGATAAAGGTGTTTTCAAAAATACCTAAAACACTGGTCTTCTGATGAACCTGATTGATAAGAGGATATTTTTCTGAAAAAATAATTTCTTTGTCTTTCCGAACACGTAAAAAGGCCCCGGTATAAACGACTTTAGGTTTAAGCTGATATACATGATATATGTTTCCCATTTTTTGAATAGTAAAGTTTATAAGAACTACTGTTCCAACCTGTTTTTAAATTCTGTATCATTGCTTTTTGTCTTCTGTAAATGGATCTTGTCTTCCATTCATATTTTATCCAGATACTGTTTTCTTATCAGTTCAATGATGGGAATAAAGAGGTCAATATCATCTGTGGATGCAACCCATGTATAATCAACATTTTTATTGGCTAGTCTGAAGCCAAATTTCCATTTAGAGGAATCCAGAACAATAGCTTTTTTATTCCATATGCTTTCCGGGAGTGCTATTTGTTCTAATCTTGCTAATTCTATTTTTAATGATACAAGATCTGTATCGGGAAGAATTTTTTCATCGGTGATCATTCTCAGCCTATCCAGATTGTAAATTCCAAAGGTCCATTGTTCGAAATTATATGCCGTATCCCATTGTCTGAATGCAGAATAAATGGTTCCATCAGCGTTTTCTACTAGAATTATTTTATAGGGAAATCCTCTAAGTGCAGGAATTTCAGAGAAGTAAGCGACGATTTTCTGTCCGGAATTTATTGTGAAACTTTCTATTTCAATTTCCGCCTCCTTCATCAAGGCCTCTGTACTATTTGATATCCTTTCCATCTTGTTGTGTCGATTGTTAATAGCCGGAGCATAAATTATTTCAAGCTGAGATTATTTTTCTACAAATAATTTGAATTTAAGAAGCTCCGACTGGTTGGGAATTTGAACAAGAATCCAATAGAAATTATTTTCTTTACTGATGATTTCATACTTATATCGGTCACCTTTTTTACTGAAATTCTTTCTTCCAATATTATTACTTTCAATAAATTCCAACTCAAATTTATTCTTATCCAGCCATTTATAATATAATTTTGAATGGGTTCCGTCGGCAAATGTTTCTATCCAAAAGCTTTTATCTGTTTTTACCGTTGTTTTTTCTCCGAAATATTCAAAATAATGAAATTCTGTGATTTTTTTAAACTGACTCATTTCATTTTCAGAAACGGTAATGTCGGGACGGGTATTTAACCTTACCCAATTATCATTCTTTGGAGGATCTATTTTTTGCAGGAACTCTCTAAAATACTCACAACGGTTTTGAAACCTGAAATTTAAATAATCAATTTTACTTTGACGCTCTGAACCGGAAAATTGATTGACATAGGGAATGATAAATTTTTCGTTGAGTCTTTCAATTCTTAAAGAATCACCCAATTTCTCGTTTTGTTTAAAATCTGCACACATTTCATCAATTATTTTGTCGGCTTTATCAGATTGATTTTGTGCACTCAAAAATACAGAAAACAGTAGAGTGATGAGGAATACTGAATATTTCATGGTAAGAGGTTGTTAGTTTTTATAGAAACCAAATCTACAAATTAGAATAATACCGTAGCTATAATTAGGTTAAAATTTCAACCAGAAAACGTTTACATCATGAATATTGCTTTATGGAGAATATAAATGAGAGTAAAAATGAAAGGCTTTGGAGTAGAATATTGATTTATTTTGTAGAGAGATGTGGATGCTGTTGAGCATTCATACTTTGTTCATGTGATACTATCGCTTCCTTTATTTGCTGTGCGATGAGTGATGCTGCTATAGGCGACCAGTGAGTGTCATCAAAATAGTAAATGTCTTTTTTACGACTCAATTCTTGGGTCAGTATTTCTTTGGAGTTGATGTAGATAAATTCTTTATGAAGCTTTTCAAAATGATCAAAAAATTTAGGTTGTATCAGGTTTTGCTTGTCAACGATATAATTATAATATAGATCATATTTGTCTGGAGAAGGTAAAAATATAAGGGTTATATTTTTTTCTTTAAGTTTTTCTGAAAGATTGTTTAAAATCTGGTTAAGCTTTATAGTGCTTTCAGGTAAATTATTTTTCGGAGTATACATCAAATCGTCATAATAAAAAAGCAACTTATTGGAGTGATTGCTGAATAGTGAAGTTGTATTCAAATCAAAATTGTAAACCTGCCCGTTAGCCAGATAATTTTTGTCTGTGAAGTATTTCAAAGCCGAATAAGGAAATCTAAGGGTTGTACGCGAAAAGAAATCAT
Organism: Chryseobacterium sp. Mn2064; assembly: GCF_049319685.1. Lineage (NCBI taxonomy): Bacteria > Pseudomonadati > Bacteroidota > Flavobacteriia > Flavobacteriales > Weeksellaceae > Chryseobacterium > Chryseobacterium sp. Mn2064. The sequence continues at coordinate 491,089 of NZ_JBMOUE010000003.1, read as the reverse complement.
ACCCGTCCTGCTCTTTTTGAGGTTTGTGATGGATAATGATCGAGTCAATTTGCTGAGTGGTTATTCTGGTCTTGTTGTCTATATTTTGTAGGTTATTGGATAAATTACGTTCTACGCATTGTAGAACCACATATTGAACTTTATACGTATCAAAAAAATTACCGTTGCATAATTCAATCAGTTTCTGGATTTGATTATTTGAAATAAAGCGGTCTACATGCAAAACACTGAAATCGTTAGCTAAAATATTCTGATAACCAGATGGCCCTTGCTCTGAAAATGAATCTCCTATAGTCAGGATTTTATAATTTTTCCCTTTTTCTTTCAATTTTGATAACTCTGTAAACTTGATGGCATGATTGAACGAAGTGAATTTCTGCCGGTAGTTCTTATCTGTAGAAGGAAGATATCCTAAACGCAATAAATCTCCTGCATCGGCTATGGAAAACGAATACGTAATGATGTATAAAATCAGGAACGGAGCAACGAAGAATGCGGTTTTTAAAATAAATCTTTTCATAAGTTAAAACTGAAAATAAATAAACTGCTGATCTTTACCTGCGAACCAAAATATTGCAATAATGATTGCATAATACAGGGCATATCTTATTGGACTTTTCCACTTCGTTCCCAACTTTGCAATAGCGTATTGCTCTTCTCTTCCTAACCATTCAACGATCATAAAAATAATAATAAGGAGAACCAGAAAAAGTGGTTTAATGGTTGGGATGGAAAAAAGAGACTTAGAAAATATACCTGAAATGTATGAAAAGGCGTGTGTTATATTTTCTGCCCTGAAGAATATCCATGCGAACACTGCTAATATAAAAGTGAGTACTATTTGAAAAAATTCTTTTACCGTAGGCAGTAGATTATTTTGGGCCACGGTTTCCAAATGGTTACGATTGGTTTTCATGACGATGGATGGCATAATGAAAAGCGCATTCAAAGCTCCCCAAACAATAAAAGTCCAGTTGGCTCCGTGCCAGAAACCGCTTACGATAAAAATAATAAATGTATTACGGATGCGCATCCAGTTTCCTCCTTGGCTGCCTCCTAAAGGTATGTATAAATAATCTTTGAACCAGGAAGAAAGTGAAATGTGCCAACGTCTCCAAAACTCTGCAATGTCTCTTGAAAAATAAGGAAAGGCAAAATTTCTTAATAAATCTATTCCGAAAAGTCTGGCTGTTCCTATCGCAATATCAGAATATCCTGAAAAATCTCCATAAATCTGGATTGCAAAAAATACAGCTCCCATTACTAAAGTACTTCCGGATTGATCTCCGGAATTGTTGAAAATCTGATTGGCAAATTCAGCACAATTATCAGCAATCACTATTTTTTTGAACAGCCCCCAAAGTATTTGTCTTAAACCGTCAACGGCTTTTGTGTAATCGAAAGTCCGTCTTTTTTTTATTTGGGGTAATAAATGGGTTGCTCTTTCAATAGGACCGGCCACCAGTAAAGGAAAGAAACTTACAAAAACAGCATAATCTACAAAGTTTTTTTCTGCCTTAATTCTATCTTTATAAATATCGATCACATAGGAAAGCCCATGAAATGTATAGAATGAAATACCCACCGGAAGAATTACTTTTAAAGTCCAGGGATTTACCTGTAAACCTACATGAGAAATGGCTTCGGCGAAAGATTCTGCAAAGAAATTATAATATTTGAATACCCCAAGAAACCCGAGATTGATGGTTATGCTCAGCCAAAACCAAAAACGTTTTCTTTTTTGATTTTCGGCATCCTGCATTTTTAAGCCTGTAAAATAATCCAGAAGAGTGGAAAACATGAGCAAAAACAAAAAACGCCAATCCCAGCAAGCATAAAAGAAGTAGCTGGCTACCAGTAAAAGTATATTCTGAAGACGTAAACTTTTATTTGTTACCAACCAATAAAGCAGAAATACAATCTGTAGAAAAATAACAAAGCCTATTGAGTTAAAAAGCATCGTGTTATTTGGTCAGTTTTTGATTTTTAGTTTTCATTACCTTGTGTCTTGGGTTATACTTCCTGTATTTTTGTTTCGGTATTTTTATACCTTGTTTTTAAGCTTTTTATTTCTGCTTCAAATCTTTCATAGATATCCTCAATTTCTCCCGGGTAAAAATGAAGCCAACGGCTATGATTTCTATAGGCTTCCTGTCCGTCAGCCAATTTTTTGTTTCTTTTGGATTCGTTGGGAACTAAAATCTCATCTATGATTAATTCGTGTGGCATAAGCATTTCAGAGAGGGTATCAAAATCAACAACATCCAAATGGGTATTACAAATTAAAATATGATATTCTGAATGAATGATTTCTTCCAACATGTATTCAAGTTTCTTTTGGTTAGAATCTGTGGACGAGCGATAGTCATATTTTTCAAGCATGTCATAGCAGCTTAAAATCCTGAAACCTTTATATTCAGAAGTGTTTATATCTGATTCAGAAACCTGTAAAGTTAAAATAACGTTTATTTTTCTTTTTAATCCGGCTCCGTTTTTTATGAAATTCATGGTTTTGTTTTTTGAATAATAGCCTATCAAATAAAAGGTAATTATCACCATAAAGAAGTTGAATTATGGTGATAATGTTCTCCTTTTACTCTTTCTTAGGAGCATTTTCCGGAACATTGGAAGTGATGATAATCCCATACTCTTTATCCGTAATATTATACTCTGATGATAATTCTTTTTTATTTATAATCTGGATTGCTTTGAAAACCCTGTCATCAACAAGAGCCAGTCCTCCTTCAAAATTATTGGTAAGTACTTTTCCGTTATGAATGTACTGAAAAGTACTGTCATTCCCTTTAGAATCTAATAGTTTGGAAAATTCGGCTGATTTAGATTTGAAATATCTTAAAAATCTTTTTCTTCCAAAGTCTCTTGTTTCTACATAGATCGCTCCGTCTTTCCCATCTTCTCCAATTAAAGATTTCGCTTCAGTAGGATCGTAAACAGTCATTAAAGTGACACGTTTTGAATCAAAGGATAAAACTTCAGATCTGCTAACCTTAACACTATCGATAAACGTTACGGGATCTTTTCCAAGTTTATCCAAACCATATTGAGAAGATTGTGCAAAGCCCATAGAGACGCAGAAGAATGTGAAAAATAAGTATTTCATAAATTAAAGAAATTAGTTTTTATTTAGAGTGCGCTAATTTACATAAATGTTACTTATTCTTTTCAGGTTTTATGGCTAAACAAAGTAGAAACAATGACGAAGTACAAAAGAGTGTTTTACCCTGAAATATCTTTCTTATAGTGTTATCTTATAATTCTAACCTGTTGTAAAACTCCTTTCTCATTTTTAAAACTAAAAATATAAGTTCCTTTTTGTACTCTTGATAAATCTATATTCCTATTGTAATAAGCAATCCCTTTGATGATTTGCTTTCCATCTATGGAGTAAACAGTGTATTCAAATTGATTACTGCTATTCTTATTACTAATGACAAAACCGTCTTTTTGTGCATTTGTATGAACCTTTGTTTTCTGTGGCTGATCTTCATGAGGTACATTTGCAGAAAGTACATTATCATTAATATCTGAGACTTGTGTACTTCCAATAGCCGAAGTAACAATAGAAGTGCTGCTACCGCCGGTAATGTATAATTTGTTGTTATATACTTCCGCAGTGGAGTGTCTTCTAGGGATCATATTGGATGATAGCTCATGCAATTCGTTGGTTGTCGTATCAAAATAGGCTAAGAAAGTCTGATTATTATAACCACCAATAATAAAAATCTTATTGCCGGATACCGCTAAAGAATGTCCCGATACACCAGCAGGCATTGTATATTGTTGGATCCAACGGTTGGAATCCAGGTCGTATACGTCGATAAGATCCGATGACGTTCCGTTAAAACCACCAATTACATAAAGCTTATTATTAACGATTTTGCCTTTAGTTTCTTTGGCGATGGGCATATCCGGTAAAGAGTTCCAGGTATTGGAAGCAATGTCATAATACTGAAATTTATTAGAGAAAGCAGTATTGGGCGCTCCGTTTAGTCCACTACCGCCAAACACATATATCTTGCCATCATGTATTGCCGAACCCGAAGCTCCTGCATAAAAAGGATTATTGGCTCCTTCTGTGAGAATATTGGTTGCAAGATCCAGAATTTCAAGACGCTTATTCTTTACCCCATTAAAAATATAAATTTTATTATTATAAGTCTCTGAATTAGCAAATCGTTTAGGAGTTAGTTTTGAGTTGAGAACGCTCCATTTGTTATCGCTTATGTTATATTTCTCAATATAATTGCTATCTCCATTGGAAGTATAGCCGTTGGATACGTAAATATTATCATCCACTATTACACTTGCTACGGCCCCTCTGCCTGTAGGCATATCGGTCAGTTTTCGGAAACTAAGTGTTTGAGCATGGGCTAATAATGAGCCTAGGAATGAAAGAAATACTAATTTTGTTTTCAATGGTGGTCTGTTTTAAAGTTTGGTTTTTAATGGATTTAGTCATGTTGACCCTAACTTTTCCCGTAAGGAACTTCAACAGCAAAACCATCTTTAAAGATAGGAAAAAGTTCAAAAGGTTTTCTTCACTATTTTCTTAATTCTGACTAGAGTTTTCAGGTTTGATACCCCCCTTACCTAAGGGGGGATAGTGGGTTGCCTAAGAGGCTATAGCCACTTCTATAACGGGGTACACCTATTTCCTAACAGGCTATAGGGCTTTATACAAGGGAGCAGAGGGAGTTCATGAAGTGGTTATAGGGAGTACGGAAGTGTCTCCAGCCTCTTCATCAAGTAGCTGGAGGCACTTATGATAGTGGGTAGATGGGGTATGGAAGAGGGTGGTGGCTTTTTACTGCTTACAATTTCCAGACTTCAGATTGTTTATTTTATGAGTTACAGCGCCCGGCAGGATTCGCTTTTCAAAAAAGTATTTTACAATTTTAAATGAAAGAATATATATTTGTGAAAAATAATAAACATGAAAACATTCATTATGAGTTTGGCGACTATTGCTATTCTTTCTACTTCTATGCAATCTTGTGCAAGTACAGGCTCTGTAGCCACTAAAATTACTGTTGAGTCTGGTGAAATTCCTCCCGACATGAAATCTGAAGATTTTACATTAATTGGTGTGTTGAAAGAGAGAGGGAGCTATGATAAATATGTAGAAAAGGCATTTGCAGATTATACAGGCAAATATGTATTGGCTACGGAAAACGAAATCAAAGAAAAATACAGTGATGTAGATAAGTACCGTTATATTATGGATTATGAAAGAGCAACGGGAAGCGTTATGGTTGTTGGCTCTTCCAAATCCCAAACAGTTCCGGGAAAAAGATATTTTATTCTCGACAGAAAAACCAACAAAGAGTACAATAGAAAAACGTGGTCTAGCTTTTATTATAAAGAAATGCAGGCCTATCTGAAAGCTATTAACGAAGTGAAAAAGTAATAAAATACCTCAATTTCAATTTTGAAGCCAAACTCCCGCTCTGAAAAGAGCGGGCTTGAGGAAGCTTTTGTGAAGTCAGCTTTTAGTATACAATACAGTTTTTAGTTTTTAAATAGAAGCCATTGTTTTTAGTAGCTGTTATTTTGCCGGAGTCATTGATAAAAAGAGTAAAACTTTCTTTGGATTCCGGACAACTATTATATTTCATCATGTTTAGATTGTAACCGCTTTTGTCTTTTATAAAACCGTTGCCTTTTTCAGAATAATAATCTATTTCGTAGCCGTTTATTTTTCCAATTAAAAAAGCTTCATATTCATTGTCGATGGTGCTGATAAAGTTTTTAAGATCCTCTTCTGATTTTGCCGTTTTCCAGATATTATTTTCCAGATATACGATTCGATAAGCACAGAATATAGGTTGGCATCCTTCAAAAAATCCATTCCAGTCATTATGGTTAGGAGGTGAAGATACTTGTTTGTTGGAATACTGACCTTTTGAAAATACTATTCTTGATTCTTGGGTTTCATCCTCATAGTTGGGAAAGTGCTCAACCTGCCAATACGAAACGTTATTATTTGGCTTTATCTTTTTGAGCAGATGCTCTACATCAGATTCTTTTGAAGGCAATTTTTGAAACTTCTCAGAACATGAAGTTACAGTTATGGTGAAAAAAATGGCAGTAATTAAAGGTTTCATCAGCGAGATCATTTTATTATTGATACAGAAACTTTTTATTTCAAATATATCTTTTCAAGAAGCTCAATGGATTTCATTTCAGTGAATAGATTCTTTTTATCGGTATTTTAGGAAATGTACTCTTTTTACTTTTCGTTTGCGGTCAGTACACTCTCACTGATATCTGCCACTTGTATACTTTTAATAGATGATTTCGTTGAAGAAGTAGTACTTCCACCGATGATGTATAGTTTATTGTGATATACTTCCGCTGTAGCATGTCTTCTGGGAATCATATTGGAGGATAACTGATGAAACTTATTGGTTGTCGTATCAAAATAGGCCAGAAAACTTTGATTATTAAGACCTCCTACAATAAAAATCTTATTATCGGATACTGCTAACGAGTGCCCAGCTATTCCGGCAGGCATTGTATATTGCTTGATCCAAGCATTCGTGTTGAGGTCGTATACATTAATCAGACGGGATGTAGTACCGTTAAAACCCCCAATGACATAAAGTTTATCATTTACAATTTTGCCCTTTGTTTCTCTGGCTGTGGGCATATTGGGTAATGGGTTCCATGTATTGGAAGCAATATCATAATATTGGAATCTATTGGAAAATACAGTGGTTGCCGCTCCATTGAGGCCGCTTCCGCCAAACACGTATATTTTGCCATTATGGATGGCAGAACCTGCATTTCCTGTATAGGAACGATTAACAGCTCCTTTCGTTATGGTATTGGTTGCCAGGTCTAGAATTTCAAGATGGCTATTCCCCCAACCGTTAAAAATATAAATTTTATCATTGTAAGTCTCCGAATTAGCAAATTTTTTGGGAAGCAGCGTTGCGTTGAAAACACTCCAGGTGTTATTGGCTATATTATATTTTTCAACAAACTTTGCATCACTTGCTTTTTCCTGATATCCATTGCTTACATAGATATTATCATTCACTATTACACTGCTTATCCCCCCTCTGCCCGCAGAAATACTGGCGAGATCTCTAAATTGAAGGGTTTGGGCGTGGGCCAGTATCGACCCTAAAAATGAAAGGAATAATAATTTTGTTTTCAATGCGATGAGTTTTAGTGTCTGTTCTTTTACTGGAATTTACAGATTAATGGAGCTTTAAAGATAGGAAAAAGTTGAAGAGAATGTTTTAAAATTGCTTTTAATCAGATAAACCTCAAGTTGTTTTTTCTAAAAATATGACCGTTTCATTCCCGTTCTTTATGGTATTATAAGGTACGGTTACCCCTTATGTAAGAGGGGGGAGGGGGTTGCGTAAGGGGGTATACCTATTTCTTCAACCGGATTCAGGCTATTCAGAAAAGGGTAGAACGACTTATCTAACAAGCTTCAGGGGCTTATATAAGTGGGGGTACCTATTTGTTCAACGGGCTTCAGGCTGTTCCGAAAAGGGTAGAGCGACTTTCCCAAGTGACTTTAGGGACTTATATAATTAGGGAAAGAGGCTTTATGAAGTATCTATCAGATGTTCGGAAGTGCCTGGAGAGGGTTATAAGATAAGCTGGAGGGTTTCCGAAAGAGGGTGGAGCGAGGTTACTGCCGAAATCTGATGGGTTGAGGTGATGTACTGTCATAAGAAATCCGAAGCTGAAAGCTTCGGATTTTATTTTCTACATACAGGCGGAGGCCTTTCTGAGAATGTTTATATTTTATTTCAAGTAGCTTTTTTCAAGAAGTTCCACTGATTCTGTTTCAGTTAATGGCACCTTTTTATCAATATTATTTGTTATATTAAATGAGATCAGATTATTGTCTCTAACGGCATATAGCAAATAGGACGTCTGATCCTTATGGTCATTCTGAGACATGTTTTTTACAATAATTTTCCAGATGATATAATTTTTTTCTTCGTTTCGTTTTACTTCAGAAACTTCCGCTTTCATTCCGGCTGAAGATGCCCAGTAATCATATTCCCACTTATAAAAGGCATTCAGCAATTCTTTTTCTGTTAACCCTTCTTTATAAAACTCAAATTTTTCTGGTTTTCTTACTGAAACCATCATACTTATTTTTTCATCCTTATTGCTTAGATGGAATTGTCCGGATTGTTTCAGTTGATTTTTATATTCCCATTTCCCAGGAAGCTCAAATAACTCTCCATTAATTTGAAAAGGAGTCTTCTTTTGCGCAAAATAAGAGGTGGAAACCAAAAGAAGAATAAAGATGGAGAAAAGTTTAATGTTTAATTTCATTTTGATAACGGAGTGTTTAGTAATACCCAAATTTACATATTGTAACCAGATAAAGTATATACTGTGATGATAATATTGTTTGAGCCATTTTTATTTCTTCCTTCTTTGCTATCCGAAGTCTTTTGACTTTGGATTTTGTTTTTATTGACGCGAGATCGGAAATTTTGTAAAGCTTGAATATATCTTTTTATGATTCTTTGAAAGCATTTTTTATGGCCTCGGGTAATGCTGCTTTGTTTTGTACCTTTTCGTAATATTTTTTATATTTTTTCATCAGCTTTTCATCAGAATTTTTCATACCGACCTGCTGCAGACTTAATGCATAGCATCCATTAAAAATATCATCCTTTTTAAAATCTGATTCTACCTTTTCAAAATAGGGAAGGGCTTCTTCATATTTTTCATTGAACGTTAATAATATTGCTTTGATGGATTGGCAGTCTTTGCTTGGAGTATTATATTTTTTTTCTGCAATATCTATATTTTCAAGCCCGTTTTTATAATCTTCGATAAATAATGAGGTAAGTGCTATTCCATAATATCCTTCGGGACTTGCAGGAAAATATTGAGCCATTTCTTTGAATTTATTTCTTGAGAAACTTATCCTCCCTGTTTTCATGGCAAGAGTGGCAAGATTTTGCTTAAATTCTATAGATCTGTTTTGGGCAAGACTGTCGGCGGCGTGATAGAAAATCACAGCGTCATCCAAATTGCTATTGCTTAGTCTTAAAGTATAGGCGGCCCAGAAATAGGCATCACAAAAAGAATTGTCTGCTTCTATTACCTCTGCAAAAATTTTAAAAGCGGCTCCGAGATATTTATTCTGCTGAACAGCCCTTATTCCCAGAGGATATATTTTGTTCACTCTTTCATTATCCGGCTTTTTACAATAGGTTCTGTTTCCTAAAAAATAGTCTGTCTGATTTTGTTGTGCTGAAATATTGATCAGGCATAACAGCACCGATAGCAGCAATAGAAATTGTTTCATGAATTAAGTTTTTATACACTATCATATAACGAAAAGTATTGGACTGAATGATCGTAAAGGCTAAATTTTACTTCGGTTTCTTACCAAACAATGACGCTATTTTTCGTGAGCTAAACTAAGAAAAAATGGGGAAATAATTTTAAAAGAATTCAGATGAGGGAATAGATTCCATGCCATATTATATGGTGTTTACTATTACGGAAACTTATCAATATTTGCAGTTACACATTCATAAAGACTGTCTATTAGTAACGATCGTTGTTCCTGATAGGTGGTCTCATATTTTTGGTATTCCTTGTTTTCACGCAATTGATTTGTTGCTTTTATATAATTTTCAATCCCCTTATCAATTTTGTTTTTTTCATAGAGTACTTTCTGAATTTCGCCTGCTCGTCGTAAGGAATCAGCTAATTCTGGAAGTGCCAATTTATCTTCAAGTTGTTGAGTGACTGTTTCAAGTTCAAATGTTAAAGCGATTTCAAAACTTTCGTAATCTTCATAATTTATCCATTCCATGATAGTTAACAGACAAAATGCTTCGCCTGATAGTTCTTTTAAATCCTGGAAGTTCAACCAAAATTGACGCTCAATAGAATGTGTTTCCTCAATGGCGTACATTACTTTCTCTAGAGCTTCTTCTTTTCTGTTTCCATATTTTCTGACAATTAGCTCTGTCAAAGTATAGCGTTCTTCGTCGATGCTTTTAATAGTCAAGCCAATGTCGAAGTTGTTTTTTACAAGATGTCTTGAAGCGATCTCACTTGTGACATTTGTTTTATTAACTGTAAGGGCAACCATTTCGTTACGAAAATATTCTTCCGCTTTCTCAACATTGCCATTTGTTTTTTCAAGCAATGTCAATCCATGGCGAAGTCCAATGGGAATTCGTTTTTGTAATATTTCAAGTTGATCTTTATATATATTGTTCACTTGCGGTCGGTTTTAAAATGGTATGCTGAGCAATGGTAAAATGATTCAATCAATACATATATTTATCATTTTTTAATCTCCGAATACTTTCACTGTTGAGCTATTTTAATAGATACCTATTGGGAACCAGCATCTATGACTGGGTATTTAAAACCATCTATTGCGAAAATTTCTTCATCAAGTAAATCCGTTTCCAGAAGTCCCCATCTGTCCCGGTTTCCAAATCCAAAAAACCATTTTTCAGTTTCAATCATTCGAGCCTCTTTTTCGTAACTTGTTTTATCTTGTTTTTTTGACTTCCAAAAGAAATTATAAGTCCCCAATATTTCAGTTTCCAATTGAATTTTTGCCGTATCGAAGTCAATTTGCCGTAAGATGTTTTCAAATTCTTGAATAAACTCTGCCCAATAATACTCAATCTGCTTGTAGGTTGCTCCAAATGAAATTACAGGATTTTCGTAATAAGTCTGATCTGATATACCGGTTCCAAACATTTCAGTTCTAAACATCCATTCATCATTTCCTAGATTTTGAATAATTTCTCTTACCTTGTCAAGATTACTTTCTATAACTATTCTTCCGTGTACAATTGATTGAAATCCCATATGCTTATTACAATATTTCCTAATGTTCAAATTTACACATTACACTAATCAACAATAGCATTAATGATTTTTTTACTTGAATATATTTCAATTCTTTCCATTTTGATCTGTCTTTTTAAAATGAGGTAATATCATCCCAATTGACATATTACGCTTATATACAATTGCAGCTCAAATTTCAAGTGGAAAGTTCCTTGGATTTTCTGTGTAAAAAACCGCCCTACAAAAGCAGAGCGGTTAGTATAGTAATTTGCCCCGGTCGATGACTATTCCGGCATTATGTACTCTAGTTGTATTTTAAGAATTTGCAAGTGAATCAATGGTCAATTTTGCACTCGCCTCAAGTTCTTCCAGAGACTTGTCGATTTTTGCCAATGTTTCTTTTCGCTTTTCAAATAACTGATCCAGGTTGGTTTTTACTTTAATGTAATCATCATCATCTTCGGGAACAGATTGGCCTTTCAGGTTTTTTAGCGTTTCTGTAATCTGATTAATCGCGGGATCGAAAGAATTGTAGATTTCCTGTTTTCGTTCTGTAAGACTGTCTCTAAAACAATTCATCATAGCAATTGCTTTTGGCAGAATTTCAATTTTCATTCTTTCCTTTAACGATTCCTTTTTCTGATTCACCAATATTCTTGTTTCATTGGCTAATAATGATGCTTCCTCTGAAACCTCTTTACCAATGTCTTCTCTTGTTTTGATGGTGATAGATGGCAGGTCAAAGCTTATTTCCTGCTGTTTCATTGTAATTTCAGGAACGCCTACTACAAATCGTTGTTCATTCATATAAAATTCCGGAATTCCGATGACGATTCTGTGTTCTTCCATAAATGGTTCAGGTAGATCTATCCATATCGGGGACCATTTTACGGTACATTGAGGAGGAAAACCATGACAGGTAAATTCTGGGTATTCTCCTGTTTTAACTCTTTTCATCCTGATGGAAGGGAGATGAAATATAATATCAGAATCTTTAACCGTTACAGAAGGTAGATCAAAAATCCAATCCTGATCTTTAATGGTCACTTCGGGAAGATCCAAGCTAATTTTAACCGTATTCATATGGGTTTCCACAACGAAGAATTTCGTTAAAAAATCTGCAACATACGCACCGGCAGCACCTCCTACGGGGCCGCCCAAAAAAGTTCCGACGGCAGTGCCTGCAGCAGTTATTACGCCTGTAGTAACGTCATTGTTTCCCTCGGCTTTTTCAGAGAGTTTTTCTGTTTTGCCTTGGGTTGATGCCACAATTTCATTTATTTCCTGTTTTAACTGTTCCTGAATAAGTGAAATTGAATTTTGAAAATCATTTTGTTTGGTTGAGCAATCCATGGTTTAAGTTTTTTATGTGCCTACTTTTTGAGACAGTGTTCGGCTAGTCTGTCTGTTTCTTTAATGATTAAATCAAAGCTAGCCAATATATAGACCCGTTGAAATTACCCTTTTTCGCTATTTTCTATCATTGATGTTTCTATTACTCAAATTCGGGAGACTTTACAGATATCTTATCTTTTTCCTTTTCTGTCAATAATAATGTAGGCTGCATCCAGCATTTTGGTAAGGTGAATGTATGGTGCTATGATGTTCCTTTCTGGTAGATGATCATAGATTCCCAATGAGAAATGAACCATTCCGGAAATAAAATAATCAAATTCCTTGATGCTGTATTCTTTGAATGCTTTTTTAAAGACCAACAGGGGATTGTGGTATTCTTTTTCCGAAAGCAAGCCAAGAACTAACGGAGAAACATTTTCCAACTGATTAGTTGCGGTCTTTTTCTTTTCCTGCAACGTTATGAAGTAACCTGCACGGATGAATGACCGCATCGCCTGCTGAAAATGAAGAATAACGGACGGATGTTCTTTTATCCAGCTATTTCTTTTTACGGCATAACTTGTAATGTCGTTTAGCAGTTCTTTGGATGCTGTCAAGTCATTGAGCTTAAAGTAGGTTTCCATGAGCTGTAAGCCGCAATATTTCTTCCGGTCTTTACCAAGCCGGAGATGAAGGTTTGTTCTGATTTTTTTCATGAGTGTGTTTTTTTTGTTGTACGATTTTACTGGCCGTAAAGGAGAAAGTCCGTCTGAACTTCCTGCCCATACAAGCCGAATGAATATGATAGAATTTGTGTTTTTCTAAAAGCCCGAAAGCCGCAATGGATTGTACACCCCATTGTACCGTATCATGATACTTTATATGGTAAAGCAGGCTTAGAAAAAGATGATTGTAGAAAAGCAGAACAGCATGAAAATAAAAACGGCATGAGACTCTACAATATCCGACTTGAGGTACTGGTATACCGTGCAACAGATAAGAGAGCTCACGCCTAGGTCGTGAGCTTCTTGCTTATCTTCTCGTTGCTTTTAAATTACCAGTTTTCAAGTCGAGATTCTAAGCAATAGCTTCTATATTTCTTTGAAGTATCGCAAAATTACTTTAATGAGTAATCTTTGCCAAATATAATAATATTTTCAATATACAGGACTATAGTCCTTAGTTTTTTATTTTGTTTTTGGCTCACTTTGTCATTATGCATGATTCTTTAGACGAAATAGAGCGATTTATAATTTCAAAAGTGAAAGAAATAAGAGAACAACGAGGTATTAGCCAAACTTCTCTTTCTTTGGCTATTGGTAAGAGTACGAGTTATATTTCAGATATTGAAGCACATTCCAAAACAGCGAAATATAATATTAAAAGCTTAAACTTAATATCAAAAGCTCTGGGATGCTCTCCAAAGGATTTTTGGCCAGAGGAGCCGATTTTGGAAGAGAAATACGAATTTGTAAAAGAAATAGAAGTAAAGAAAAAATCCTAAATGAGTATAGGATTTTTCTTTTTTCCGAAGTCTACAGATTTCGTGACATTTTTTTATTACTCAAATTCGAGAGACTTTGTGCAACAGGTGTTTTAACTTCATATTTTGCTAATAATATGTTAGCTGTAGCCTATTTTTTTGATAAATTATTTAACTTCCACAATAAATACATGGAGTCATTTTTTAAATTGTTGATTTCGCTGTGATAGTCAGCCTCAAATTTTATTAAGCCTGCTGTTCCTGTTCCTACTCCCACCATTATTGATGTGGCTCCCATATAATCTCCAGCTGATAAAGATAATAAAGATAAGGCTGCTGTGAAAACTGTAACGCCTTTCATTTTGAATGAATGTAATTCGGAAATTGATTTGAATTTTTGATTTATTTTGTCAATTCTTGGTCTAATTAAATCTTGATAAATCTCACGGCCTTCTTGGTGAGTATTGCTGTTTGTTATTTTTAAAAGATCACTTCTAAAAGAACTAATTAAATCTGCTTCATCTCGAAGAATAAGTGAAAAATCTTTCGCAGAAATACCAGAAATAAAAGGTATCATAATTTCTTCGATTATTGTAGACTGAGTATCATTTGAAGTATCTTGATTTCTTATCGGAATATCTCGTTGGTTTCCATTGTATAGTGGGGCTCTCCATTTTTGTTCTTCTATATCAAATTCAGCAGGTATTGTATAGAAGTTTGGATTTTCCTTTTCTCCAACTATAGCCATAAGATTTGGTTTTGGTGATAATGTTAATTGTCCCATCTCGAATAGAGGCTCAAAATTAGATTGTAAAAATTCTGCTTCATAATCACTAAATGTAAAATAACCTTCTGTAACTGATTGAATATCATTTGAATTGTTTATTAATTTATGATGCTTTAGCAATTCTTCAACTTCGTATTTGTTATAGCGATTATCACCATAATAAACTGCAAATTTTGATGAAGGTGTTATTTTAGAAATATCAGACATTATACTAGATAAATAGACTTTTTGAGTAAAAGAATTATAATCTTTTTCTTCATCAGGAAATTCTAAGTTAGAGTATAATTTTAATGGATCATCGCAAAGTGATTCTATTTCTTTTGCATATTTTAGGTATTTTGTACCTGCTTCATGTTCATCATTAATTGTATCAATTAGCAATTCTTTGTTTATGCTATTCAAATTCATGGACATTTTAATTTGGTTTTACGCATTGCGCCAATATTATAATATATACAATTACGCTAATGTTATTTTTATTATGGCTATTTATTTGTTAATCATTAAATTAAAATATAAATATACTATTTCATTATGGAAAACCACAATTTAAACATAAAACCGCCCTATAAAATAGAACGGTTAATATATTAAATTGCCTCGGTCGCTGACCGTTACATCATTTCTGGCATTCCACCACCCATTGGCATAGCTGGTTCGTCTTTTTTCACTTCAGTGATTACACATTCAGTAGTAAGAAGCATTCCAGATACAGAAGCTGCATTTTCAAGGGCAACTCTTTGGGTCAATGATTTTTTGTTCGCAGATGTTTATTTATTAAGTTTGATTACTCCAGCATAAGTTGCAATCCAAATCGAACCATCTTTATCTTTTGTTATTCTCTCGCTATGAATACTTGGAACATTTGAATTTTCATTGGTGTAAGTTTCCCATTTTTTTGAGTTCGTGTCATAACTTAAAACACCAACTCCATTTAATGTGATCCATAACAAATTGCTTTCTTCATCTAAATAAAAATCATTGATTGAATTTTTACTGAACATTTTAGGATTTGGATGATTTATTCTTGTCCATTTTTTTTGTAAATCTAATACATAAATCCCAGCATCATCTGATTTATCTTTGTATAAGTCAAACCATAAATTTCCCTTTTTATCTTCATAGATTTTTGAGATGTAGGCTTTTGATAAAGGTGAATTTTTATCGTTTAACAATTTTGTTACACCGTTTTCAATCATTACGTTTCCTTCAAATGTTCCAATCCAAATTCTATCTTTTTTGTCTACATAAACACCAAGGACTTTGTCAGTTGGCAGATTGGAATTTTGCTTGTTAATTGTCGACCAATTCTTTCCGTCAAACTTTGCTACACCATTCCAAGAAGTAAACCATACATTATTAGAGTGGTCAACAAATATTTTTCTTGCCCAATTGATTGGAGAATTTATTGAGTCGTATTTTATCCAGTTTTTGTTGTCGTATTTATATACATCCCAACCAGCAACAAACCATTTATTGTTATTTTTGTCAACTTCTAAATCTCGTACTGATTGTGTTTTATTATAAGCAGGAGAGGAGATTAATGTGTTTTTTGAGTTAAAATGTTCCCATTTTCCATTATTAATTTTTACAATTCCATTATCTGTCCCAATCCAGATATTATTGTCCAAATCATTGGCAACAGCTCTTGTCATATCCCAAGGTAACTCTGAGTTTTGTTGAGTGAATACAGTCCAGCCTTTTGAAAGTTTTTCTTTATCGGTTCCTTTTATATCAGGGCTTCCAACAGATTTGGCATTGGATTGATTTTTAAAATCGAAGACTTTACGCTTTGCAGAAACGGTGCCATTTTCAAATTCAAAAATTAATGAAACTGAGCTATTTGTTTTTTTATTTTCTGAAATCGCAGGTTCCCAATTTGATGTTGAGTTTATAGCATCCTGTAAGCCTAATTTTTTTGAGGAGATATTAGTTTGGTTTAATGAACTAAGAAGGCAGGGTTTGCCATCTTTGTCAATTAGTATTTGTACTTCAATTTTTCCTGCTATTTTACTCAAACTCTTTTTATCAAATTTATTCAACAATTCATTTATTATTGAATTCTGAGGTTTAGCTTTAGTTTCACCACAGTCAAGACAAAAGGAGCCTAAATTGCAATTTTTATATTTTTCGGGATAAAGATGTTGGGCATAGCTTAATGTTAAATTAAAGAAGGTCAATAATAAAAGTATAATTCTTTTCATTTGATTATTTTTCATGTATCATAGTTACTCATCAAATATAATAAAAAACCGCTCCACAAAAGTAGAACGGTTAGTATATTAATTTGTCTCGGTCGCTGACCGTTATTCAATTTCAATGTTGTTGTATGCCATCCAGCGTTTCAAATTTCCAACCATTCTTTTTAAATGATCTTCATTCAGGAAAATATTCGTCCAATGGTTAAATCTGTCGCATTGAACACTGATGTAGTAGGTCATAATGGCTAAACAGGCGAAGGGTAAAAACTGCTTTTCTTCGTTGCTGATTTTAGTTACGGTTTGGTAACCTTTCAAAAAGCTTTCTACTTTTTCCTGATATTCTTCTTCGTTTAAATGGGTGGTAAGTAGCTGGAACATAAAATAAGAAATGTCAAAACATAAATACCCGTTACCACAAAAATCAAAGTCGAAAAATGTTATTTCCTTTTCTTCATCAATGTGTAAATTATCAAACCAAACATCAAGATGAACACTTCCATGTCTCATTTTCGATAGGTCAGTATTATGGATTTTCAGTGTTAAAAAAGCAGAGAGCTTTTCTAAAAATTCAATTTCGCTGGTGTTTTTATGAAAGAATTCTTTTATCCTGGAAACAGGTTGTATAAGCAGGTTCTCACTATGGTAAGACATCCTTTCCAGCTCAAAACCTTCCGTTGATTGATGTACTTTGGCCAAAGCCTCCCCGATGAGAAAACTTGCCTGCGATGAAAATTTTGCGGTCTTTGCTCCTTTGGCATAGGAGAACAAAACTCCAAATCTTTTTCCTTCCGGTGCTTCAATTTCCTGAATGTACTCGTTTGATTTGCCTTTTATGGGATAAGCAACTTGCCGGTTATTTTCTTTTAAGTGAAGTAAAAGTCTCAGCTCTTCTTTAATTTGTGATTTTGTCCGCCAATCACAAGTATAAACCCTAAAAACATATTTGTCTTCGTTATCGTGAACGATGTATAAATGGTTCATGCCAAGTCGAAATATGCTACATTCGGTTCTGTCACTTAATCCATATTGTTGTTGAATAAGTTTTCCAAGTGCGTTCGGTGAAAGCGTGCTGTTTATTGTGGGAAATTTCTCTGTCATCAATTCTGCGTTTATCTTTGGTTATAGTTTTCTATAATGGCTGTTAACATGCAAATTTACGCATTGCGCCATTATATATTATATGTCATTGGGTTATGACGTTTTGATTTTAGGTATCTATTTGTCAATCATTAAATTAAAATATGCCATTTTCTTAAGGGAAATCATAATTCAACCAAAAACCGCTCTACAAAAAGCAGAACGGTCAGTATATTAAATTGTCTCAGCGACAGGCTGTGGCATTCCATCATCCATTGGGATAGCTGGTTCAGCGCTCTTTACTTCAGTGATGACACACTCAGTGGTAAGAAGCATTCCAGATGCAGACGCTGTGTTTTCAAGAGCAAGTCTTGTTACTTAAGAGCTGCCTTAATTGATAATCTCCGCATCAGGATTTTCCCGGATTTTTGCAATTCTTTCTTTCCAGTTTTGGAGTTCTTCATCTGTAAGTTGAATCCAGTCTGTAAGCTCGCCGACAATTCTCAACGGTTCTTTGCTGCGATAAGATCGGGTAGGGTTTCCCGGAAATTTTTTATCGGTTACATTAGGGTCGTTTTCAAATTTTCCTGTTGGCTCTACAATGTAAACACGCTCACGGCCATCTCCTTTAGCTAATGCAGCAGCCAATCCGGCTCCGTTGGGCAAAGCCGTAAAATAGATGTGGTTCATGATAATCTCGGGATAGTAATTCGACGTAAATCCGGCATTAAGCAGATCATTAATTTGTAAATCGGCTTTTGTCCCATGATAGAATGGGCCGTTATCCAGAATTTGTTCGTCATTTTTATTTTCCATGGCGGGAATATTTTGAGGTTTGAAGAACCTGTAAACTTAGGTATTTATTTTTACATTAAAAACGGTTGTCAAAATAAGGCCTGTTTATTCCTGGGTTTGCTGCCTTTGACTTTTCGTAAATCTACTTGCATGGAAGTAAGAATCTGCATTATTTTATTTTTTCGGGATGTTTTTTATACCATTTGTATAAAGCTAAGCTTACCAGTAGGGGCATAATGATTCTATCTGTAATTAAGAAAAAGAATAATCTAAGGATGTTGAACTCTGAAAGTATATCGATCAGTACCAAATAAGGGTATTTGATAAAATTATTAAAAGGCTCATAGCTTGGCGCAGAGTGGTCTTCACCATTGAGAAGATATACTAACTTATCCATATTATTTTTAGTCACGATTTTATCTGTTTCATCAATGTAGTAATATTGGATGTATCCTGCTAAAAAGCTAAGATTGTAAGACACAAAAATGATGGTTAGGGATGTTACTATTAATTTGGGCAGTTTCAGTTCTTTACTTTCTGTAATTGTCTTTTTCAGCGCAAAGTAGATGATTAAGATATAAGAGAGCATTAATCCATACCAGTAAATAGAAAATAACAAAGTATTTCCTGTTGAAAAGCTTCCTAAATTGAAATAGCTGTAATAAAAAGAGAGGATTCTATTGGAAATAAATAAAATGATGGAAAAGATGATTACATTTTTAATGTAGATTTTATTTTTCATTTGAATGGTATGTAGTTTTTATTATTTTATTAAATATCTGGGCTTCTGATTTTGTAGTAATTCCGTTTCCTTTTTTACTCTGCTTATCATGGATAGTTTTGCGGTAAAAATACCAAAAACCGCTCTACAAAAGCAGAACGGTTTATATATTAAATTGTCTCAGCGACACGCTGTGGCATTCCATCATCTATTGGATAGCTGGTTCAGCGCTATTTACTTCAGTGATAATATATTCGAAGGGTGGTTTTAAATATAGCTTTGGAATTAAAATTTTTCGTCAGCTCCTTTTTTCGTTTCATTATATTCAATGAGTGTAGCGAAGGCTTTTTTCAATCTTTCTACTAACGATTGGTCAGCTGTAAAATTAAATGGAGAAGGGTAGTCATCATAATTTGGCCCACTAATGGATAAAAAATCTTTTTCGGTACCATATTCTTTTCCTTCTAATACAGTTTTGACCAATTTTCTCCCAGTTACATAAAAGTCTTTTGAATACTCATCATTCATTCCTTTAACTGTGTTTAAATCGATTGTTGTAAAATACCATTCATTCATTTTCATCTCTTTTTTATAGACAAAAATACCATTGCTATAAGAAACAAAATGTCTGAAATCGCCTAGTTTTCCGGCTAAATTTTCTTTCATTTTTCCACCAATCCAATCCATTGTTTCCTGTTTGGTTGGTTTTGCTGTTTTGCTTTCAGTGGCTGATTTGGTTGGTTTTGCAGTTGTCTTCTTTTGAGCATTTACTCCCATGCTTGCAACTGTTACGAGTAGAACAATTGCCAGTTTTAATTGTTTGGTCATAGTTTTTTTTATTTAATGCTTACTATTGTTGTAGGGTGTCCGTTCAGCTTATTTCCCTGTATTTATTTTTAATGCTTTTATTAGGATTTCGTTTTTATTAACCAATTTTAAGAAATTTAAATGGCTCACAAATTTATAATTTTTTTTCAGAAGCAGGAATTGCATTTTCAAGGGCAATTCTTGTTACTTTAGTTGGATCGATGATTCCTGCCTCATTATGAAATACATTATGTTTTTTATTAAGTTCTTCCTTTCAAAATAGGCCTTGACAAGCTCATTATCATTTCTACAAAAAGGCAACTCATTATAAATAGCGTAAAAAATAAGATATTTTTGTAATTCTTTTAATCTTGGCATTCCGGAAAAATTATCGTTATAGATTAAATGGCTATTTTTTGTATTTGCTGTTAGAGTGAAAGGAGAACCATCAATTACTGAGCTTAGTAAATCTGTAATACTTTTTTCTGAAACCAATTTTATACTATTAAAATCTATAATAATTTCTTTTTCCTTACGTAATTTTAAAAATGTTGATTCAGAAATTTTGTGCTCATACAGTTCCTTTATCATTTTTAAATCATTGTCATTAAGATCAATTGTATAGGATTTTAAATGAATTAAACTGTCTATTTTCTTTGCTTGTTCTTTTGATATTTCGGTTGATGTATCCTCATATTGGATAGTGGGTAAGTAGGTGATTTTACAACTTATGATATTTTTATTTTGACCTGAAACAAAAATATGTAAAACAGTTATAAAAATTATGGATAATAAGGTTTTCATGTTTTTTTACGAATATAAAAAAAACTACTCTACAAAAGCAGAACGGTTAGTATATTAAATTGTCTCAGCGACACGCTGTGGCATTCCATCACCCATTGGCATAGCTGGTTCAGCGCTCTTTACTTCAGTGATTACACTCTCAGTTGTTAAAAAGTATTCCAGATACAGAAGCTGCGTTTTCAAGGGCAACTCTTGTTACTTTAGTTGGATCAATGATGCCTGCTTCAAGCATTTGAACATTAATATTAGTAGAGAGGAAATGAAGGTAAAGACTTATTATTTACGTTACTTTTATCATTCAATAGGTTCCCAGCTTTTATAATCAAACCATTGTTCTTTATTACGTTTTATTTTTTTTATGATTCTTTTTGGAGGTTTGCTTGACCTTTTAGTTTTCGGATCATATATTATATCTCCATCATTGTCATAATAGACAATTCCTTTTTTGTCGCAAGTTTCAATAATTTTCACTTTAATGAGAAAATCTTTTTCGTTACGTTCTGTAATTATTCCTTTTGCAGTACAAATACCATTATCATATTTATCTTCTTGTTCTTTACTTACAAATCCTTTTTGGTATCTAAATTCCAGTGTATCTCCAACTTTATATTTTGAAAAGCTTTCTGTCTTTGCTTTTAGTTCATTTTTTTTAGAATTCTCCCAATAATCCTGATAGTATTTGACTTGTTCTTCAAGTCTAATCTCTTTATTGTTTAAATATCTGTGATAACCTACCAGAATAATTCCCGACATATCATCCGGATGAAAAATATTTAAATCATTAAAGTATTTTGATAGTCTTGAGCCTCCCCAAAGTTGCCAGTTATTTCTCATCCACATTCCAAACCCTAAGTGAACCCTTCCAGTAAATTCGTTTTCTTCTAAGGTTTTAACTTTTGCTTTTATACTATCATTCCAGAATGTATTGATCTGAGCAAAGCAATCCTCCAAGTCTTTGGGAATGTATACTTTGTTAATAGTGTCTGCTATATATTTTATCTTGTTTTTATCATCTAGTTGTTTTTGAAGTTTAATATACCTGTTAAGGATATCTTTTTCTTTGATTTTACCATTTACAAGATATTGTTTAAAGCTATATAACAAGATATTGGAATGATTATCAAAAATTCCTTTTTTATCTAAATATTTATTGATTTTTGGATTGCCGTTTTCACTTGTCCAGTTAAAAATTGTTCTATACTCTTTGTATGGTTTTGTCTTTGCAAAGGGATAAACAGTATAAATTAAACTATCTTGATGAGTATTTTTAATTTGTATTTTAATACTATCTGGACAGTCCTTATCTAAATACATTACAACTTGCTTTAAATTTTGGGGTAATTTATTTTGCGCAAATACATTTAATTGTACTAAAAATAAGAGAGTGCTTACTAAGAATATTTTTTTCATGATGTTGTAGATGATCCAAATCTACGAATTACAGAAATATTATATGTGTTTAATTATTATAATGATACAAAAAAACCGCTCCACAAAAGCAGAACGGTTAGTATATTAAATTTGTCTTAGCGACTCGCTACTACATCATTCCTGGCATTCCACCACCCATTGGCATAGCTGGTTCAGCGCTCTTTACTTCAGTGATAACACATTCAGTTGTAAGAAGCATTCCAGATACAGAAGCTGCGTTTTCAAGGGCAACTCTTGTTACTTTAGTTGGGTCAATGATTCCTGCTTCAAGCATTTGAACATACTCGTCAGTTTTAGCATTGTATCCGAAGTCTCCTGTTCCTTCTGCTACTTTAGCAACGATTACGGAACCTTCACCACCTGCGTTGGCAACGATTTGTCTTAATGGCTCTTCGATTGCTCTCTTAACGATTTTGATCCCTGTGTTTTCGTCAGCGTTAGCACCAGAAAGGTTGTCTAGAGATTTGATGGCTCTTACTAAAGCAACACCACCACCTGCAACGATACCTTCTTCAACAGCTGCTCTTGTAGCGTGAAGTGCATCATCTACTCTGTCTTTTTTCTCTTTCATTTCTACTTCAGAAGCAGCACCTACGTAAAGTACAGCAACACCACCAGCTAACTTAGCTAATCTTTCTTGAAGTTTTTCTCTGTCGTAGTCAGAAGTTGTAGTTTCCATCTGAGCTTTGATCTGAGCTACTCTTCCTTTGATTTTCGCTTCATCACCACCACCGTTTACAACAGTTGTGTTGTCTTTGTCAATCGTTACTTTCTCAGCAGTTCCAAGCATATCTAAAGAGATGTTTTCCATAGTGAAACCTTGCTCTTCGGAAATCACCTGACCTCCTGTAAGGATTGCGATATCTTCTAACATTGCTTTTCTTCTGTCTCCGAATCCTGGAGCTTTTACAGCAGCAATTTTAAGAGAACCTCTTAATTTGTTTACTACTAAAGTAGCCAAAGCTTCCCCTTCAACTTCTTCAGAGATAATTAATAGAGACTTACCACCTTGTGCAATTGGCTCAAGAACAGGAAGTAATTCTTTCATTGAAGAGATTTTCTTCTCTACTAAAAGGATATATGGGTTTTCTAGTTCAGCTAACATTTTCTCAGGGTTAGTCACGAAGTAAGGTGACTGGTATCCTCTGTCGAACTGCATACCTTCTACAACATCTACAGTTGTATCGATACCTTTAGCTTCTTCTACAGTGATTACACCTTCTTTTCCTACTTTTCCGAAAGCTTCAGCGATTAAAGCACCGATCGTTTCGTCGTTGTTAGCAGATACAGAAGCAACTTGCTTTACTTTATCTGTAGAATCTCCAACAGCCTGAGACTGAGTTTTAAGGTTTTCAACAACAGCAGTTACCGCTTTGTCAATACCTCTTTTAAGATCCATTGGGTTAGCACCAGCAGCTACGTTCTTAAGACCTTCTCTTACGATAGCCTGTGCCAATACAGTAGCGGTAGTAGTACCGTCTCCTGCGATATCATTAGTTTTGGAAGCCACTTCTTTTACCATTTGCGCTCCCATATTTTCTACTCTGTCTTCAAGTTCGATTTCTTTTGCAACAGAAACACCGTCCTTAGTTACGTGTGGAGCACCGAAAGATTTTTCGATTACTACATTTCTCCCTTTAGGACCTAAAGTTACTTTTACTGCATTAGCCAATGCATCAACTCCTCTCTTTAGAGCGTCTCTTGATTCAATATCGAATTTTATTTCTTTTGCCATAATTTTTTAGCTTTAGGCTATAGGCTTTAAGCAATAAGCTTTTTTACCTTTAGCAATTAATTATTATTTAATAATTTTTTTCTGAGTTGTATAAGTTTTTGTCGGATTAAATTTAGGGTCACATTAATTGTTGCTATTTTATCTTCAGAAGTAAATCCCAAATCACAAGATAATAAGAGAAGATATTCGGTTTCATTTGTGGAACCTATACTTATTTCTAAAAATCTTGCAAATTCTTTGTCTGTGGATCTTCCACAACCTTCTGCGATATTGGTAGGAATAGAAACTGCTGATCTTCTTATTTGAGAAGTAAGGCCAAAAAGTTCTGATTTTGGAAAGTTTTCAGAAATGACATAAATTTCTTTTACCAATTCATGAGAAATTTTCCAGGTATCATATTTTTTGTAGTCTCTCATTGCCTACTGCTTATAGCTTAATGCTTACTGCTTTTACCCAATAATTCCTAATAAGTCAGCTTCTCTTACAATTAAGTAATCTTTACCTTCCAACTTCAATTCAGCACCTGAATATTTTCCATAAAGAACTTTGTCACCTACCTGAACTGTTGTAGGCTCATCTTTTTTACCAGGACCTACTGCTACTACAGTACCTTCTTGCGGCTTTTCCTTTGCAGTGTCCGGGATGATGATTCCTGAAGCTGTTTTAGTTTCTGCTGCGATTGGCTCTACCAGAACTCTGTCTGCCAATGGTTTAAAGTTTACTGACATAATATATTTATTTTTTAATTATTTCTGTGTTGTAATTCTCTAAATGTATGCCATGAGACGGGGATGGCTGAAATGGCAGACTTTTATTGAGGAATGTGAAATTTTGGCAGAAAAATTATTTTTTGCGTGCTGGAAATCCAAAGAGATAGCTTGTTGCTACAGGAACAACAAACAAAAGAACAGTGATGGTGGAAACTAAAATTTCCATAGTATGGCTGGCTAAAAATTGAGCGAATGCCGTAGCAGGGTAGAAGTGCTCATATAAAGACAAACTTAGTTTAATTCCTAAAATAGCAATCACAATAAAAGCCGCAGTTTCCAGGAAAGGAAATACCTGCATCAAACGAACGAACCACTGCGCAATAAACCTCATGGCCAGAATACCTATAAAAACGCCAATGGTTATCAAAAGTAAATTATCGGAAAAAGCTACTGCTGCAAAAACATTGTCTATTGAGAAAGCAAGGTCCATGACTTCTACAATGGCAACCGTTGCCCAGAATTGTCCTAACAAGCCAATTGAATTTTTATACAGCCAACTGGATTTTTTATCCAGATTTTCTTCTGCATCTTTTTCGCTGTCTTTATTTTTCATCTTCTTGATGAACCAGTCGAAGGAGATATAAATCAGATAAAATCCTCCCAATGGTTTTAGCCACCAAACGGAAATCAGTACGGAAGCAAAAATAAGAGCCAGTCCACGGAAGATATAAGCTCCGAGGATTCCGTATTTCAAGGCTTTTTTTCGTTGATGCTCGGGCAGATCCATCACAATGGTGGCCAATACTGCCGCATTGTCTACAGAGAGAAGACTTTCTATAAGGATAAGATTACCGATAATGGCGATCGATTTTGCAGGGTTTTCTAATATGTCATTGAAGAGATGGGTAAAATCAGGAAACATCATTTTTTAAAGAAATAGTATTTTGGTTAAGTTTTGAAATAATGGCGGCAGAAACTGAAATGCCAATGAAATTGGTGACCGATCGGGCCTCATTCATAAAGCGGTCTATGCTGTATAAAAGAGCAAGATCTGTAGTAGGAATTTTTCCAAACCTGCTTAAAGTAAACATCAACGCAAGAAAACCTGATCCAGGAACTCCCGAAGCTGTTTTTGAAGCAATGGATATGGTAATGAAAAGCCAGAAATAATCTGTTATCGTAAGAGGAATATTATAAAACTGGATCAGGAAAATGCATGAAATGGAAAGATAAATGCAAGCTCCCGCCAGATTAAAATTGTATCCGAGAGGAATAATAAGGCGAAGTATTTTCCGGTCGTAGCCCTGTGATTCCATTTTGTCGAAAATCATAGGGAAGGCGGTCTTCGATGAAGAAGTAGCCACAACAAGAATGATTTCTTCTTTAATACTGATCAGAAAATCCCAAAGATTAATTTTAAAGTAAGCGGTAATCACTCCTAACACACCGAAAATAAAAAATACACTGGTAAGATATACCGTAGCGACAATTTTACTTAAAGGCAAAAGGGTATTAATTCCGTATACAGAAATTCCATAAGCAATATTGGAAAAAATGACGATCGGAAGAAATAAGTAAACATACTTGATAAGTTTGAAAAACAAATTCCTTCCTACGTCTATGGTTTTAAGAATGTTGTTCTTTTTCTTTGAAAGACCAATCGCAATACCTGCAGAGATAGATAATAAAAGAAAGAGTACATAATTGCTGATATGTAATGGATTTGATGTTTTGGCCAAAAACCTTTCAGGAAGCGCTTTGTGTGAAGAAATAATAATTCCTGTATTGGCACCTGGCTTTAAAAGTAATCCGGAACCGATTCCCAGAAAAATACTTACAGAAGTGATGATTAAAAAATAAACAACCATCTGGGTGACAATTTTAAAAGCATTTTTAGTGCTGAAAATATAGCTTACTCCATAGGTGACGGCAATGAAAATGACAGGAATAATCAGAACTTCAAGAAGCGTGAAGAAATAACTGCTCACCGTTTCCAGTTGTTTACTGACTTCCGGAAAATAATAACCGGTTAATGCTCCACAGATAATTGCTGTGAATACATAAAGAGTAAGGTTTCTTAAATAAGAGTCTGTAAATGTTTTTTGCTTAGCCGTTTTCATCAGTCACTTTTTTATAGTAAGATTACAATATTCAAAGATATAACCTTATATAATACCAAGAACTAAAGCACCCAGCAACATCACAATTGATGATCCTATGGCCCATTTTAAGGTGAATTTCAAATGATCGGAAAATTCAACACCCGCCAGTGAAACCAATAGATAAGTGGAAGGAACCAAAGGACTTAGTAAATGGGAAGCCTGTCCTACAAGACTGGCACGTCCCAAAAGATCAGGAGGGATATTCAGCTGGCTGCCTGTCGCTGTAATGACAGGTAATATTCCAAAATAATAAGCATCATTGGTAAGGAAAAAGGTCAACGGTACACTGAATATAGCAGTAATTACATTCAGATATCCACCCCAGGTTTTAGGAACAATACTGATAATACTGTTTCCCATCGCATTCATAATTCCGGTTCCATTCAGGATTCCTGTGAAAATTCCGGCTCCGAAGATCATTCCTGCTACCGATAAAGCATTTCCTGCATGTTTTGAAATGATTTTCTGCTGGTCTTTCAGTTTAGGATAATTGATTAGGGAAGCAATACAGAACGCAATCATAAAGGCGATTCCCAAAGGAATAATATCAAGAATCATAACGCAAAGCAGAACAATGGTCAGGATCAGATTGATAATGATAAGTTTTGGACGCCTTAATGCCGGATCGTTTTCACCAGCGATATCCTGTCCGCTGTATTTAGCGTATTTTCCATGTTTGGCAATTCTTTTTTTCTCCCGTACTCCCAAAATATAGGCAACAAAAAATACCCATACCAACCCGATCAGCATAACCGGAATCATAGGAACAAATATTTCTGTATGCCCCAATTTAAGAGAACTCATCACTCTGGCTGTAGGCCCTCCCCATGGTAGAATATTCATAATACCACCTGCAAGCATGATAATACAGGTTAAAACTAAAGGATTCATACCCTGTTTTTTATAAAGCGGGAGTAATGCTGCCACTACAATAATGTAAGTGGAAGAGCCATCACCGTCTAAAGAAACCAAAGTGGTAAGAAGGGCGGTTCCGATGGTCGTTTTTACAGGATTATCTCCTACAGCCTTTAATATCGCGTTCACAAGTGGCTCGAAAAGCCCGGTGTCGATCATCAGACTGAAATATAGAATAGCAAAGATCAGCATAACCCCTGTGAGTGCTATTTCTTTTACTCCATCTTTCATCATTTTCCCAAGGTCTGGCCCGAATCCCGCTACTACAGCGATGAGAACCGGGACAAGGACCAAAGCCGTAAGCGGAGTCATCTTTTTGTTCATGATGAGAATCATGAAGATGAAAATCATTAAAAAACCAAGAAATGTAAGCATAATATAGTATAATGTTAATGAGGTTATTATTGTTTCTTTTTTCTCCAGTCGAAACTGTTTCTGAAACCTATAAACCCGTAGTTACTTGTTTTTTTGGTTTCCATCTGATTGATAAAGGCAAGCTCCAAAGCGGAGTTTTTTCCTATTTTTATTCCTAGTCCTGCCGTAATACGGTTGCTATCGAAAGGCTCTTCTCTGTCTACATTCATTCTTATTTCGTTTTTAAGAATCCCATAGAGTTTTTCTTTTTCACCCTTTTTGTTGAAAGGAATTCTGACAGAGATCAGATATCGGATTCTTACCTCCAGTTCATCAGGATTGCTGAGGAAACGTTCTTCCACTCTAAGACGGTTGGAAATGGAAGTTCTTCCAATAAAATACTCAGCGGTTACCTGCTGGAAAGGTCTTTTCTCATATCTTATCTTTTTAGAACCATCGGTATTATAAGATTCGAGGATCAAAAACATGGCTCCTGCAGCAGGTCTTATATTTTCCGCCACTTCATAATCTACATAAGCATTCACAAGGAAAAGTCTTGTGTCGTAAGCCAGATCAAAAGAGCGGTACTGGGTAAGTGCTGTTAACGTACTTTTATCCGTAAGTTTTGCCGACATGAGGTACTGAAACCACATATTGTAATTGTCTTTACTCTGACTGTGAAAAAAACTACTTAGCAAGCAAAATGATAAAATAAGGGTTAATTGTATATTAAGTTTCATGTAATATTTGATTAATATTGCGATTTCTCAAATATATTTATTCAAAAGAGGGGGCTCGGATTTTTTCAATCAATGACAGTTTTTCTCAACGAACTGCATTTTGCGGCAAAAAGATATTATATTTGACGTGTGTCAAAATTAGGTATGGAGTATGTTTTTAATCATTAATTTTATTATTATATTATTGATTATCAGGATTTTATTTAGTGGTAAGATTCTGGAAAGCCTTATGAAGTACCGTTGGAAATTTTTGTTGAGGTTTCAGCATATATTTTTCCTTTTTATCTTCATTTTGATGACTTATTTCACCGAAAACTACTTCCTAGATTCCACTCAGTTGGTAATAAGCATTATTTTGAACACCATTTTCAATGTGGGAATTTACTATCTGGTGTACTATTATTTGGTTCCCCGTTTCTATTTATCCAACAAGTATCCGGAGTTTATTTTGTATGCTTTAATCTGTTTTCTGGTATCCAGTCTTTTCAGAATTTTATGGGAGCCGGCGGTCTTTCAGATCGATTTCAGTGAGAAAGGATATCACGTTGGTTTTCTCTATAATGTGTACATCTCACAGGGAGTTATTATTCTGGTGGCTTCTTTTTTGGGGATTACGAAAGACAAATTTTTAATAGAACAGGATGTGATAAGCCTTGGAGAAGAGAAGGATCAGCTTTACCTTGACTTGCTGAAGTCTAAGCTGAATCCTCATTTTTTGTTGAATACTCTTAATAATATATATGCCAACAGTTTTACCCATTCTGAAAAAACGTCCGACTCTATTCTGCAGTTGAGCAGGCTTTTAAAATATCTTATTTATGACAGTGGAAAAGAAAAAGTAACGGTTTCCCAGGAATTTTCTTCATTGAAAGCGCTTGCAGCTCTGTATCAGCTTAAATATAATAATCAGCTTGATATTGTGATGGATATCGAAGATCAGGAAGAATTTGACATTGCTGAAATTCCATCTGCGATACTTCTTACTTTATTTGAAAATGCTTTAAAACATTCCGCGATAGGGGAAGATGCTCACAGTTTTATACAATTATTCTGTAACATTGAGCGTTCTGAACTGTATTTTGAAATTATAAATTCAGTCGGAAAAGATAAAACTGGTGAGATAGAATCTAATTATCACGGATTGGGTAATGAAGCAATTATTCATATATTGGAAAAATTTTATCCTGATCAATATGAATTTTATTCCGGACCGAAAGAAAATGATCAATATAAAATTGCTTTAACAATTATTATCCATGGCTAATCTGACTATCGTAAATGTAGATGATGAATATCCTGCATTGCAGCTTGTAAAACAATATTGTGATCAGCTTGAAGAAGTTGAACTGCTGGCTTCATTTCAGAAACCGGAAGAAGCGCTTGCGTTTTTGAAAGCAAATAAAGTAGATCTGGTTGTTTTCGACATCAATATGCCCGGAATGAATGGGGTAGAGCTTTTGCAGCAGCTTCCCGATCCGCCACTATGTATTTTCCTTACTTTGGAAACAAAATATGCGGTGAAAGCATTTGAACTGGATGTGGTTCATTATCTTATCAAACCTGTGGATTTTGATACTTTTAAAAAAGCAGTCAATAAAGCAAGAGATTTTGTTCAGTTTAAAAACTCTGCGGCCAGCCAGCATCAGGAAGATTATATTATGTTCAAATCCAATTATGTGATGAATAAAGTTTTTCTTAAAGATATCCTTTGGATACAGGGATTCGGGGAATATATTGTGCTGATGACCCCTCTGAAAAAATATATGATCTTGGAAAGAATGTCCAATTTTGAAGAGAAATTTCAGCATTTCGGGTTTATCAGAATTCACAAGTCTTATATTGTATTATCAGAACATATCAATTCTTATAATTCCAGTCATGTTTTCTTGAAGAACGGAGAAGAACTTCCTTTGGGGCGAACGTATAAAAAGAATGTAAAAGCCCATTTAAATTAAAAAGCTGCCTCAAAAGTCAAATAATATGACCTGTAAGACAGCCTTTTTAGATTTTTATTCAATGAGTTCTATTATGGACAAGATTCTCCCGGT
This sequence comes from Chryseobacterium sp. Mn2064, assembly GCF_049319685.1. Classification (NCBI taxonomy): domain Bacteria; kingdom Pseudomonadati; phylum Bacteroidota; class Flavobacteriia; order Flavobacteriales; family Weeksellaceae; genus Chryseobacterium; species Chryseobacterium sp. Mn2064. The sequence continues at coordinate 460,148 of NZ_JBMOUE010000003.1, read as the reverse complement.
CCAATCCAAAGACTGCACTGGCCTTTGTAATTGTATTCGCAGCAGAAACGTCCTGGAGCTCCGCCTTGAATTGATTTCTGAGCATCTCTGCTTAGCAATTTAGCATTTTTCATAGGTAATCATTTTTGTTTGTACAATTCCTGAATATTTAAAGTCAATCAGGTTTTTTGACATTTGGTGTTGATTTGTATTTCAAATATAATAATTTTTCCTTTATGTGTGATATATTTTAAATTATTTATATTCGATATAAAACTATGATTATCAATTGCTAATATTTTTTCTTATTTGATCATATCTAACGACATTTTTCTTCCGTTCAAGTCCATGTCCTGCTTAACAATCTTTCGTGTTGCAGTATCAATATAGTAGGTTGTGGTGGTAGTTTTATTACTGATGTCATCAGTCGTTTTTACTATCCAGACCGCTTTCCCTTTATATTCTGACTTTTGAGTATCCAGAATATAAGCTTTCATCATTCCCTTTTTCTCAGATTTAGGATTATAGTCAAAGATGGAAATCTCACCCGTATAGTTTTCTTTTAAAGGAAGAAATCGTATCAGCATTGCATAGCTGCTGCTGTCGAAATATTGATTGGCAGGAAGATCAATAATATCTTTTTTCTGAGACTTCTTGTCAAGATAATATCCAGTGACTTTGTTTTTACCAGATGTGAGTGCCATATCTCTCATTGTATTGTAAGAAGAGTGATAGATGGGATCAAAATTTTTGATTTTTACAAGTGTAGAATCCGTCCATTTGGAATCCGGAGCCTGTTTCATTTTTACGGTGGTCTTAATGAGAAGATCCGTTTTGTTCAGTTTTTTGAATTCTGTAATGATGCTTCCGATTTCTATTTTTGTTCCGACATTTTCAGCATACCATACAGCCTCAGAAGTCTCATCTTGGATTAATTTGGAATCCATCCCTGAATTTTTAGGAGTCAGCAGATTCTGTGAAAAAAAATGGGCACTACTTAGTAGTAAAAGCAGAAAAAATGTTCTCATGATCTTTTTACTAATAAGTAGTGCCTTGTTGGTTAAAGTTACAACCTTTTGATTATTAACTTTTTCCTGCTGCCTGCATCGGATTTACTTTTCCATTAGAACCTCCTCGTACAGAACCAGCTTCCTGTTTTTGCTTAAAGAGTTGGAATTTCGAAGTCTCGCCAGTTGCTCCTGTGCTGCTCCAGAAATTATTGGTAGTATCAATATCAGCCGTTTCTCTCATTGGATCCAGCTGAATAGATTTGAGTTTCTTTTCAAAATAATAGGTCTTGGAAACTTTTTGCTCATTCAGTCTCCAGATCTGTGCAGATGATTTATCATATAATTTTGAACCATCTTCAAAGGTGAACTCAAGAATGATTGGCATTACCAAACCGCCTTTATTGGCAAAATCGATCTGATAGGCTGTAATATTTTTAAACTTTTCTTTGTCCTTAGCATCTAAAGGAATGCCTGCTTCGGTTTTGGTTACAAACTCTTTTGAATTGTCAACCTTTTCCTGTCCTCTGTCATATTTATAATAGAAATCCTGCAATTCCTTATCTCCATCTACATAGAATTTAATATTCTTATCCTCTCTGTTTCTGATTTTTGAAAGATCTTCAAAGCTGTTCACCAAAGGCTTTTCTACCTGATATTTTACTTCAGCAGCAGCTTTAGGGTTTGTATTCAAGTCAGGGACAGCTACTGTTACTTTATCAATGGCGATATCCACGGGATCTGTTCCGTAGAACCATCCTCTCCAGAACCAGTCTAGATCTTCACCACTTGCATCTTCCATTGTACGGAATAAATCTGCAGGTTCAGGATGTTTGAAAGCCCATCTTTTAGCATATGTTTTAAATGCTTTATCGAAAAGTTCTCTTCCCATGATCGTTTCACGAAGAATATTCAATCCTGTAGCAGGTTTTGAATAAGCGTTCGGCCCATACTGAACAATATTTTCAGAATTACTCATAATAGGTTCCAACTGATCTTTCGGAAGCTTCATATAATCCACAATCGTCCATGCCGGACCTCTTTTGGAAGGGAATTTATTATCCCATTTTTCTTCTGTAAGATATTCTGTAAAGGTATTAAGCCCTTCATCCATCCATGCCCATTGTCTTTCATCAGAATTAATGATCATTGGAAAGAAGTTGTGCCCAACCTCGTGAATAATTACGCCGATCATTCCATTTTTGGTTCCTTCAGAATAGGTTCCGTCTTTTTCAGTTCTTCCGAAGTTGAAACAGATCATTGGATATTCCATTCCGTTGGCTGCTTCTACAGACTGAGCTACAGGATACGGATACGGAATTGTGAATTCTGAATAGGTTTTGATGGTGTGGGCCACAGCTTTTGTGGAAAACTTTCTGTAAAGACCATAAGATTCTTTGGGATAGAAACTCATTGCCATTACTTTATTATTGTTTTCAGGGATCGTTACACGCATTCCGTCCCAGACAAATTTTCTGGAAGAAGTCCATGCAAAATCACGTACGTCTTTCGCTTCAAAAACCCAAGTTTTTCTTTGTTTTGAATGATTTTTCTCAGCTTTTTTAGCTTCGTCCAATGTTACAATTTCAATAGGTTCAGAAGCACTTTCGGCTTTTTTATACCTTGAAAGCTGATCAGAAGTTAATACCTGATCATAGTTTTTACATTCTCCGGTTCCTCCTACAATATGATCGGCAGGAACATTCATTGAAACTTTAAAATCTCCAAAGACTAAAGCAAATTCACCTCTTCCGGTGAACTGATGATTCTGCCATCCCTGAAAGTCGCTATAAACGCACATTCTTGGATACCATTGAGTCATCGTGTAGAGATCATTGCCATCCTCAGGGAAGTTTTCATAACCTCCGCGGCCGCCCATTTTTATCCTGTTGGAAATATTATAATTCCAGTCTACTTTGAAAACAAACTTTTCTCCCTTCTTCAAAACTTTCGGAAGATCAATACGCATCATTGTTTTATTAACAGTATACTTCAGAGTATTACCTGAAGCATCCGTTACTTTTTCAAGACTTACTCCATAACCATTGTCTTTAGCTGGAAGCTCTGTAACTTTTAGCTGTTGATCCGTTGTTGAAGGTTGAAGGACAGATGACTTGTCATACCCTGCATTTCGAATACTTGAATGTTCGTTTTCATCAAGCTGAAGCCAGATATAATCCAGCTCATCAGGAGAATTATTGTAATAAGTAACCGTTTCTGAACCTTTCAGATTTCTTTTGTCTTCATCCAGGTAAGCGGTAATGTTGTAATCGGCCCTGTTTTGCCAGTAGCCGTGTCCGGGTGCTCCCGAAGCTGTTCTATAAATGTTGGGTGTTGGTAGAATAGTTCCCAGTTGCTCAAACTTATTTCCGTGGTTGCTGCCGGGGTTATTCTGAATATTTTGTGCGGTGAAACCTGTATATGCAAATACAGAAAGTGAAAGTATAACAACTTTTAGTTTCATAACCGAAATGATTTATTAATGATCAAAGATAATAATAAGCTGTTGAAATAATGAAAATATTTCACCCTTAAAAAGGAATTCTTTCCAAAGTCATTTTCAGGGATAAAGCAAAGACACCTGAAGAGACAAATAGAATCCAGTCTTTTTTGTTCACCTTAAAAAGATTAAGAAGAATAAATAAAACGACTAAAATGGCAAAAACAATGGCTATCTGTCCCAATTCCAATCCAATATTGAAGCCCAAAAGTGGAAATGCAATACTCTGGCTTTTGGCAATCATTACTCTGGCTGTATTGGCGAATCCCATCCCGTGTACAAGACCAAAAATTAGGGCAAGATAATAATTGGCCCGCATGAGAGTCTGTTTTTGGTTTTTCATGATGATATTATCCAAAGAAGTGAGTACAATAGTCAGTGGAATCAGAAATTCCACCCAGTCTGATGGCACTCTGAATACATCCAGAATACTTAAGGCCAATGTAATAGAATGTCCAATTGTAAAGGCAGTAACGAGGATCAGAATTTTTTTCCAGTCATTATAAGAATAGACCGCAATCAGAGCAAGTACAAATAACTGATGGTCTAAAGCATCCAGTGATATAATATGTTCCCATCCAAGGTTTAGATAAAGTAGAAAATCCTGCATTTTTATATTAGGTTATAAGATTTTTATTTTTTAGTTAAAATAAGTGAATTATTGTAGTTTTTACACTTATGATTTGTAATGTTTATCGATGTTTTTGATAATTGTAATATTGGATAAAAATTGTATAATTGTAATCGCTAAAAAAGATGAAAATGGATATTAAAAAATTATTTTTTACAAAAGTAAACATTTCACATGGAGGAACGAAGTTTCTCAGAAATGCAACAGCTGCGTTTTTAGGTTTATACTCGTATACTTTGAACGCTCAGGTTCAGAAACTGGACTCCCGTTTCGATGTCTTACTGAGAAATAAAGAAAATCTTGCTAAAGGGAGTGCTGTAAAAGAACTTGAAAGTGCTGATATGAAATTAGATCAGCATTTAGTTGTGACTTCTAAAGGAGCACAGACAATGTACTCATGTATCATTTATACTAAAGAGCCTGAAAAATTGAAAGCTGACGGATTTTTAGTTCAAACTCAGCTACCAACTCTCTCTACTGCTTTGGTTACAGTTGATGATATCGAAAAGCTTACGAAACTTCCTTATGTGACTTCTGTAATGGCACCTACATTTGATGAACTTCATAATGATGTGAGTAGAGCACAATCAGGAGCAAGTCTTCTGCAGGCTGGAGTTTTCAATAATACAGCGTACAACGGAACGGGAGTGCTGGTAGGAGTATATGATACAGGGATAGACTGGAAACATCCCGACTTCAGAAAGGCTGATGATCAGACAAAAAGCCGAATTGTTTCCATTTGGGACCAAACCTTAACAGCGCAGGGTGGTGAAACAACTCCTACAGGATTTTCAACAGGAGTAGAATATACAAGAGCTCAGATTGAAGATGAATTAGACGGAACTCCAGCAGGTTTTGTTCGTGAAAGTGATACCAACGGCCATGGAACTCACGTTTCTGGTACGGCAGCTGGAAATGGAGCCGCTTTTGCAGATAAAAGACATAAAGGTTTCTCATCTGATGCTGATATTGTTTTTGTAAAAGGTGGAAATGGATCTTTTCCTACTACCAATACTATTAATGCATTAACCTACTTCAAAAATGTTGCAACTGCCCTGAATAAGCCTATCGTTGTCAATATGAGTATTGGAGGACAGGGAAGTGCTCATGACGGAACGGCTAGTCATGAAGTGGCTGTAGACAGTTTTACATCTTCAGGACCGGGAAGAGTAGTCGTTATTTCTGCCGGAAATGATTATGCAACTAATGGGATTCACAGAAAAGTTGACATTGAGCCTAGTGGCTCACAAACATATAACTTTACGGTGGCAAGTAATACTTCTACTGCTAGTGTATTCTCTTTTATAATGTATGCCAATGACAATACACCAGTTACCGCAAAGCTTACTACTCCTGACGGACAACAGTATATACAAAATATAAGTACGAATACATCTCATAGTATTTTAGGAGGTGGCCTTACTGCTGCTATGTATAACTATTGGGGAAATGATAATAATAAACGTTATGTTCAGTTGGTAGTTAGTAGAAATTCCGGATTTACAGTGAACTGTCAGGGAAATTATACCTTAGAAATTACGAATAATGGCACCCAACAGATAACAGCGCATGGATGGCTTTACAGCCAAGGGGTGGCTACCACTCTGCAAAATGGTGACAACGAATATATTGTGGGTACTCCAGGTAATGCAACAAGTGCCATTACAGTTGCTTCCTACATGGGAAGAGCAAGCTGGTACACGGGTGCTGGTGGGTATTATACACTTACTCCTCAGGAATCTATATCTTCTTTCAGTTCACAAGGGCCAAGAGCAGATGGTTTCCAAAAACCGGATATTACCGCTTCTGGGCAAAATGTTATTTCTTCAAGATCCAGCGATTCTGCTCCGGGAGCAACGGATATTATTGGAGGAACCAACTATTATGTGAAAAATCAGGGAACAAGTATGTCCTCACCGGGCGTTGCGGGAGCGGTTGGCTTATTGCTTCAAGCGAATCCTTCTTTAACGGTAGCACAGGTTAAATCACGTCTTACTTCTAACGCAAGAATGGATGGGGCTACAGGAACAGTACCTAATACAAGATGGGGTTCTGGAAAATTAGATATTTATAAAGCTGTTACTGATGAATTGGGATGTGTAAAATCTAATTTTGAAATCGTAACTTATGATGAACCTTTTATCATTGCTAATACTGAAAGTAATACTTATTTTGATAATACAGCCTTAGCAGTTCGTTATACTCCTACTTTAACAGGAAAATTGGGCGGTTTTTCATTTTCAACGGGAACAACTGCAATTCCTAGTGATATGGCGGTAGATATTCAGATCAGAAAAGTAAATGCTAATGGAGATCCTGGAGATATTATTGCCACAAAAACTGTTTCTTCATGGGTGAATGATGTTCAGAGATTTACCTGGAACTATGTAGATTTATCAAGTTTAAATGTTCAGACAACTACAGGAAAAGATTTTTATATTGTTATCAACGGTCTTAGTGGAAGAGTATCTATAAAGAACGAAGCTATTGCTGTAAACGGGAAGAGTAAAACTTCAACAGACGGTACAAATTGGCTTTCAAGAACATTTGATCTTAAAATGAGAGCTACTGTTTATGAGAATATTGCCGAGGTGAAGAATATCGCTAATTCTAATCAGACGAAAGTCAATTCGGTTGCTGCAGGATATAATTACTTTACCAATTCGTGTCAGCTTATTGCCAGAGTGGAAAAAGAAGCAGCAAGTACAGTAACGGGTAATGTAACTTCAAAAGTATGGGTAGACAATGTACAACCTAATTATGTATCCAGAAGATATGAAGTAAATCCTGCTACAAATGCAAACACAGCAACAGGCCGTGTAACTTTATATTTTAGTCAGTCTGACTTTGATGGTTACAACTTGACAAATGGTATTAAACTTCCAACTTCTCCTACAGATGTTGCCAACAAAGCTAATCTTATCATTGAGAAATATAATGGAACAAGTGCGGGCAATTCCGGAACGGTAGCTTCTTTTGGAGGCACTCCAACTTACATTACACCGGATATTAATGATATTGTATGGAATGATACTTACAAATATTGGGAAGTAAGCTTCCAGGCTGTAGGTTTTGGTGGATATTTTGTGAAAACAAGCTCAACACTTGGAACTAAAGATGTTAAACTGAACTCTGAAGTGAACATCACTCCAAATCCAGCTAAAGATTTTGTAAATGTTATTCTGGGTAATCATTCTAAAGCTTCCGTGACCATTTATGACGCTTCAGGAAAGCTTATTAAAACAGTTGATGTAAATACCAATTCGAATAGAATTGAGGTTTCAGAACTTGTAAAAGGAACTTATCTGTTTACAATTACATTGAACGATAACACGAAAATTACTAAGAAAGTGGTTAAGCAATAAATTTTCAAGTATTAATTTATAATAGAAAGCAGCAGGTATATAACTGCTGCTTTTTTTATATTTGTTCTAAAATAGAATGAATGTTGCGTAAACTTTTTTTTGGATTTCTTTTCTTACTGACTTTTGTATTCCAGAGTTTTTCGAGTGTAGAAAACTTTCATCCTTATCATGTAGGCTCTGTAGAGATCAACTATAACTCAAAATCAAAAACCTTTGAAGTGACAGGAAGATTCTTTCTGGATGATCTTGAGGATGGTTTGAGCAAAAAATATGGAGGCTCTTTTCATTTTAACGATGAAAAATACAAAGCACGACTTAACGATGCCTTACAGAAATATTGTTCAGAATACCTGAAGCTGAAAGTGGATAACAAATTTTTAAAGGTAAATTACGTTGGATATGAAGAAGATCAGGAATCTGTCAATGTTTTTCTGGAATCTGAATCGGTAGCCAATCCAAAAAAGGTAGAAGCCGCTGTCAGCTTTTTATATAATCTTTTTGATGATCAGATCAATATTGTACATATTATTGTAAACGGGCAGAGAAACAGTGAGAAATTAACTTATCCCAACCGCTATCTCTACAAACAATTTTAAAGGAAAACGAATTAATCTTTTAGTTGAATTGAGGTATTTATACTCTTCACATGAGTCATCAGATCAGGAAAAAAATCATTATAACATTGTTGAAGAAAATTTTTGTTTTCTAAAAAAGCTTCAAAAACAGGAATATCTTTATCCAAATACTTCGCCTTATTCAACACATTTTGAATACTGAACTTAATTCCCCAATCTTCACGGTAATTATAAAGCCAGTCATCCTGTTCCATTTTAATAAGCATTGTTTTAAAATTTTCAGGAAGCCATTCTTTATTGGCGTTCAGAACACTGTAAACATGAAGAGAATGTTCCTTCCATTGGGCAGGAGTATTCAGAGAAAGATCATGGGCTACGAAATAATCCATAGCAACATCTACAAACGCCCCGGAATACAGTCTTACCAATGGAGCAAATGCTTTTTTGGCTTCATGAATAGCAGGGTGTGAGTCTGTAAAAGTATCTATAGCTCTATGCATTGTAATACCTTCCTGAATATCTTTCGGAAAAGAAAAACGCTCTTTGTTGCGGATAAAGTCTTCGAGAAACTGTCCTACAATTTGCCCGTCGGTGAACGATAAAAAGGAATGAGCCAGATAATTCATAATTTAAAGGTATGAATTAAATATCAATGTTGGATACGATAATGAAAGGTAGATCGTGAATTTGCTTTGCTTATGAATTTTTTATACACATTTAAATTGACCATTAACCTGCACACCAAAACTGAGCATTCACCATTAAAAAAGTCTCTCGTGGAAATCTTCGATCTTGCTCACTTCCTCAATTTTAATTCCAAATTTTCTTTTCGGGATTTTATTCAGATTGGAAACAAATATTTTTTCATATCCAAGCTTTTCTGCTTCGGTGATTCTCTGTTCAACTTGGGCAACAGGACGAATTTCTCCGCTTAATCCTATCTCTCCGGCAAAACAATAATGTTCCGAAATGGCAATATCTTCATTGGAGGAAAGTACAGAAGCAATTACAGCCAAATCCAGCGCTGGATCGTCTGTTTTTATCCCTCCCGTAATATTAAGGAAGACATCTTTTGCTCCTAACTGAAAGCCTGCTCTTTTTTCCAATACAGCCAATAGCATATTCAATCTTTTAGAATCAAAACCTGTACAGCTCCTTTGGGGAGTACCATATACGGCAGTACTTACCAGAGCCTGTATTTCCAGAAGCATAGGGCGGTTTCCTTCCAGTGTAACTGCCACAGAGTTTCCGGAAAGCTCTTCAAACTTTTTGGTGATCAGAATTTCAGAAGGATTTTTAATTTCCTTTAACCCTTGGGAAACCATTTCGTAAATTCCAATTTCGGAAGTTGAACCGAAACGGTTTTTATTCGCTCTCAGCAATCTGAAAAGGTGATTTCTGTCTCCATCAAAATTCAAAACAACGTCTACCATATGTTCCAAGACTTTAGGACCCGCAATTTGCCCATCTTTGGTAATATGCCCAACCAGAAATACCGGAGTACTGTTTTCTTTGGCATATTTTATAATTTCATTGGAGCATTCTCTGATCTGAGAAACAGTACCTGGTGAACTTTCAATAAGTTGAGACTGGAGAGTCTGGATGGAATCAATAATGACGAAATCCGGTTCCAACTTTTTAGCCTCATGAAGAATTTTCTCCAATGAAGTTTCTGTATAAAGGAAGCAATTCGGATTTTGAATATCAGTCAAACGGTCTGCTCTCATTTTAATCTGAGAGGCACTTTCTTCCCCGGAAACATAGAAGATTTTTTTCTTCATTTTCAATGCCAGCTGTAAGAGAAGGGTAGATTTTCCAATACCGGGTTCTCCACCGATAAGAGTGACTGATCCTAAGACAATTCCTCCTCCCAATACGCGGTTCAGCTCTTCAGAAGGGGTTTTTATTCTGGGCTCTTCACTCGTTTCTACTTCAACAATATTGATGACGTGTTGCTTGGATTTTGAAAAAGGAGGGGTTTTATGGGAAGGTTTTTCAACGACTTCTTCCACCAAAGTGTTCCATTCTCCACAATTTTTACATTGCCCTAGCCATTGAGGGTATTGAGTTCCGCAGTTTTGACAGAAATATGCTGTTTTCAGTTTTGCCATACTGCGAAGTTATAAAAAAAGCAATTCTTATAAATGATACAATATTAAAAACTAACTGATGTTTATACTAGCAATATCTTTCATATATTAGCTTTATTCAAATAAAATAGTAACGTAAAATAGAAATCCAATGAAAAAAGTATTTTTATCTTTTGTATTTGCCCTTTTTAGTGTGGTAGCATTCGCTCAGGGAACCTGGGAAGTAGATCCGATGCATTCTTCTATTAATTTCAATATTAAACATATGGGAATCAATTTTGTGCAGGGGAGATTCGATAAGTTTTCGGGAAGAGTTACTAATAGCGCAGCCAATCTGGATAATGCCGATTTTAATTTTGAGCTAAGCGTCCGTTCTATCAACACAGGAGTTGAAATGAGAGATAGACATCTTGTGAGCCCTGATTTTTTCGATGCAGAAAAGTTTCCGGCGATAGAATTTAAAAGTACTTCTATTACCAAAGATAAGAGTAATAATTATGTTTTAAAAGGAAAACTGACGATTAAAAATGTTGAAAAAGAAATCAGCGTACCTGTAACATTCGGAGGAATTACCAAAAATAAAGACGGAAAAGAAATAATGGGTATTCAGACCAAATTTTCCATCAACCGTCTAGACTACGGAATTAAATACGACCCAACGGGTGCCGGTGTAGCAAAAGATGTTGAAATCACAGGTTATTTCGAATTAGTTAAACAATAATTTGATATCATATATAAAAAGGCTTCCAAGTTTCTTGGAAGCCTTTTTATTTAAATGTATATAAGTTTGTTAAAAAAAACTGTTATCAAAAAATTACTTCTCCGAATTCACTTTTCCGGAAGAAACGGTAAAAATTCCAAAATCATCAATCAGCATATTCTCTTTCTGTATGGAGTTGTAGGTCATTATACTGTCCAGTTCTTTTTGGGAGCGTCTTCTCATGATCCAATCTTTATTTTGGTGGTTATTCAAGACATAGGCAATCATTTTCAGCTGTGGATGCCATGGCTGCCCTGTATAAACAATGAAAGAATTTTTTTCTGAAACCGATATAATTCCCTGAATAGCTTTGCTGGCCATTTCATTATCTCCAAACAATTCCAGAATTCCGGATACGATGGTGATATTAGGTTCAAAGTTCAGTTTTTGATAGGTGGCAGGATCAAAACAATCGTAGTTGGTAAAGCGGATATCCTGGTACTTTTTTTCTTTGATTACTTTTTCTCCAATCTCTATATTGGATGTTACGAATTCATTGATGACAATTTCAACGTAAGGATGTTTTTCTTTAATGTCAAATAAATAATTTCCTGTACCACCTGCAATATCAAGGATTTTTACTTTTCTGCCTTGTTGTTTCAGCGTCTGAATATGTTGTTCCAATAGCTGAAGCAGATGCTGTTTTCTGATACGGATTCCTTTCCAGCCAATAGCATTCAGATAATTCTTATCCATCATTTTCCCGAAACCAAGTTTGCCTTTAGGTTTGTTTTGATAGACATAATCCAGCGAAGCCCCGGAATCAAAGCCATATCGTAAGCCTATTGCCATTCCGTCGCTTATTTTTCCGATTTTTCCCAAAGAGAATTTCTGCATTTTAAAATTCAGATTATTTCCTACATTATTCTGAAGATCTTCATATTCTTTTACAGAGAAACGATCGGGAGAAAGGCTAGCTTGTTTTGGAGTTCTATTGAAACATTGGTCAGCAAAAGCTACAATTTTATCATACACTTTTTCTCTTCCGGAATCAAATAGAATTCCATGAAAGAAATTGGGGAGTATTTCGTATTTCTTTAGATCTGTATCCAGCTTTTCATAAAAAAGTTTCTGTTCTTTATTGAAAACCACATGATCTTTTTCAGCGGCTAAAATTAAAGTAGGAGTATCTATAGCTTCTGCATCTTCTACAAGACGTTTTCCGGCTTTGGCCAGATCAATAAGCAACTCGGCATCTATAGATCTTGAGATAAGAGGATCGGTGTCATAGGCTTTTTGCTGCTCAGGATCATGTGTCAGCATTTTGGATTTTACATAGCTTTTGATGATCAGTCCTTTTTTAAGCTTGGTTCCCAAAGTGATCATTTCATTAGCCAGTGGAACGATGAGGTTGATTTTAAAAGCAGGCGCAAGCAATGCCATTCCGGCAATACGAGGTGCAAAATCATGCGCCCAGGCAGAGGCAACCACACCGCCAATACTGTTGGCAACCACAAAAATATCTGAAATCTTTACATTATACTGGGTGATAATAAACTTGGAAAATGCATCCAGATCTCTTACATAATCCATAAAAACGGATGAGGTTTTAGTCTTTGTATGACCATGTCCCCGAAGATCAAACGCAAAAATATTATACTTTGAAAACTGAGGTGATTGCGCAATGTCATGCAATCTTTCAGAATGCTCATGCCCCCGGTGAATCATGATGATGGTTTTCTGATGAGGCTGATAATTCCATTCACGATAGAAAATCTCACTATTGTCAAAACTCTTAAAATGTCCGTTTTTCATACCTTAAAATTTTTTCAGAAAATCCTGCAGATAAGAAGGGATGACCGCATTCTTATTGATGGTTTTCATGGTGTTTATTGTTTCTTCCAGAGATAAAGATAGAATATTTTTCATCACCAGAATGGCAATCACTGAACTTCTTGTGAATCCCATAGTACAGTGGATCAGAATTTTTCCGTCTTTGGGAAGTATTTTATATTGATTTGTAATGTCAGAGATCAGTTTTTGAGTTTCATAAAGATCAAAAGTTCCTACGTCCAGAAAGGGAATGAAATGATAACGAGGGTTTTCCTTTAAAATAGCCACTTCTTCCATCTCTGCAGACAAATCATAGATCGCAAAAGCCGTAAAATTTTTCAAATCCTCAGCATTAGGTCTGGATGAAATATAAAGTCCATGGAAAATCTGTACAGGAGCTTTATTCTTACGAAAGAAAGTCCAGAATATTCTATAGATTATAATGTAAGGGAAGTATAATATTTTTTTGATCCATGAAATATTTCCTGCTCTGTTTTTTAAGAAGTAAATATTGTTTTTCTGATAATGGAATCCTACCAGAAAAATAATGAATGCCGGCCATAAGATGATCAATGCTGAAGGACCGATCAGTTGCTTCACCGATAATGTCATCAAAATCAAAATCCATCCTGAAAAAAAATAGACGTTGGCTACATGAAAATTTCTATAAAGAATATTATTTTTTCTAAAAGGAAAAACGATAAAACTTAAATGAGCAAGAATGCTTCCCGTGACAATATCTATAACATGATGTTGATAAGTCGTTAAAGTAGAAATTCCCAAAAGAAGAAGCGCAATCATGAGAAATATCCGGAATTTTTTCAACTCTCTGAACACCGACCAAAAAATAAAAGCATAAGTAATATGAAGTGAAGGCGCTTGGTTAAAAGGTGAATCGAAGGTTTTTAGAAACTGAAAAGAATATTGTAAAAAATGATTATCAATTTCAGGTTTAGAGAACGAAAACCGTAAAGGAAATAATACAAAACAAAGTCCGGCTGCAAAGGTTACAAAAAGCATTCTCCGGGTTAAGACAACGAGCTGTTCTTTCTCTTTACAAAAGAAAAATACGGTACAGAAAAACAATCCACTTGTCATATAAGGAATGATACTCCACGGGATGAATGGAATATATTTTTCAAAATCAAAAACCAATGATGGAACTGTTGCCAACGTGGAAGTATACCAGGCAGCAAAGTTATAAACCATCATAAATATAATGGAGCAGAGTAGCAGAGCAAAGAATTTCTGTTGTATGGTTAATCTTTTTTCATCCATTTGGCTTTTTTGAACATGATTATATTTAATAATGAAGAGGGAAGAAGAGACAGTGATTTCATCATCCACTTCATTTTTACAGGAAAAATAATAAGTTTTTCTCTTTTTTCAATAGCTTCAGTAATGATGGCAGTTGCTGTTTCTATATCGATAAGAAAAGGTTTTTTGCTTAGGTCATTTTGATTGAGCTGTCTCAGCTTTTCAGTATTTACATAACCCGGAGCAATGGTAGTCACAGAAATTCCAAAAGGTTTCAATGCTCTTCGGTAAGCATCAGCAATTTGTATGACAGAACGTTTTGTTTTGGTGTAAAGACTGGAATTTTCATATTCTAAAATGCCGGAAACGGAAGCAATCACAGCTATTTTTCCCTCTTGTTGGCCTTTCATTACCTTTCGAGCGGCTTCGAAGCAGTTCGCTGTCCCTAAAATATTGGTTTGGAGCATTTCCTCAGCTTCTTCGTATGAAATTTCTCCAGCTACATCTTCGGCATAACTGCCTGTACAATTGATGAATAGGTCAAGTGTTTTTTTATCCGCAAGAAACGTCTGTAATGCGGATGAAATTGAGTTGATATCACCCACATTTGCTTGAAAAACTTGAAGGTTTTTAAAATTATTCTGAGGTGCTTTATCAGGATTTCTTCCACAGATTCCGACATGATCTCCTTTCGCAAGATAATGTGTGGCCAGAGAGTAGCCAATACCTGAGGTTCCGCCCGCAATAAAAATGTTCATACGTGTTTCGTGATTTTCAATTGTATGTAAAAATAGATTTTAAAACTGAAAGTATGACAATGACAGAGGTTTATTCAATGAAAGCAGATTTTGTTAAATATTTCATGAATTTTGATGATAGGCTTTAACGGTTTGATCAAAACCATACTGCCACTGCATCTCCATATCTTCTCTAAATTGTAGATAAGTTTTTGGAAAGGAGAAATCGAGCTCCAGTTTTTTCCAATTGATACTTTTTTCCAGATAATGTCCTTTCAAGTCAACTTTTATACCCGTTGTATCAATTTGAAGATCGGAGATCAATTTCTCGGTTTCTGACAGCCTCTCATTGG
Source organism: Chryseobacterium sp. Mn2064 (assembly GCF_049319685.1). Classification (NCBI taxonomy): domain Bacteria; kingdom Pseudomonadati; phylum Bacteroidota; class Flavobacteriia; order Flavobacteriales; family Weeksellaceae; genus Chryseobacterium; species Chryseobacterium sp. Mn2064. Next base: position 445,121 of record NZ_JBMOUE010000003.1, on the reverse strand, counting down.
CGCTGAAACCAAAAACAGCGCGAATAAGCGATTCCTCAACGGTTGTATAGATCTGTTTTTTTTCTGTAATCACTTCCTTTGCGATATGTTTTGCCAGTTCCATTGGAACCAGGTCGATGACTCCACCCATAAAATACTGATCCTGAATATAAGCAGGCTGCACATAAAACATATCAGAGATAGAAGCTCTGGTACTTTCAAGCATGGAAATGTCGAATCGTATTTTTGAAACTTTATCCACAGCGCTGTCTTTAAAACAATCAGAATTGGATGCTATTTGTTCAGGTTTTAGACTCAGAGCCGTTTCAGGATTGGTAAAGATGACTTTTCTGAATAGTTTTTTATCCTTTCTTTTTTGCCCTGTTTCGCTGGGATTGAATAAAAGTTCAGAACCTATGATAAGGGTTGGAATCTCTTGCGAGAATTGTACATTTTGTAAAGATGGAAAACATTCTGACAGATTTTGAGGCATCTCAACAATATACCGGCCGAAAATATCTTCAATGAAAGGTGCTTTTGCTGTGGTAAATACTTTTTTTAATGAGAAAATACCTATTTCAGAAAGCTTTCTGTGTCTTGTTAAAGTAGTTTGAGTGACAAATCGGTAATATTCCTCCGACTTTAAATATTCTTTCCTTGAAAAATGATCAGGAAATGCATTGATCACTGTTGCTGCAAATGATCCACCGCAGGAAGCAATCAGAAGGTCAGGCTTTATATTCAATTTTTCCAATGCTGCGAAAATGCCTAAATAGATCATCAGCCTTGTTCCGCCCCCTGAGAAAATTACTGCTCTTTTAAATGTTTGATTCATGAGTTTAGCTTTTAATCAGAAGTGAAAGGGTCCAGAAAAATAAAGGCGCATTGAAGATAAGGCTATCCATTCTGTCCAGCAGTCCGCCGTGGCCGGGAAGAAGATTACCGGTGTCTTTTACATTCGTTTTTCTCTTTATATAAGACATGAAAAGATCTCCGAAGAAACCGAAAATACCAAGAGTTATTCCTAAAATACAATTGGTAAGTATGTCGGTTTTGAGTAGAAAGAAACCTAAAACATTGCTTACAATAACAGTAAGAAAAACACCGCCTATAAAACCTTCCATTGTCTTATTAGGACTTATCTGAGGAACAATTTTACGTTTTCCGAAGAATTTACCCATCAAATACTGAAACACGTCGTTCAGTTCTGTTACTACGACAAGAAAAATAATCGCATTCAAGCCATTGGTCATATTTCTTATCCAGAATAAATGTGGAAAAGAAAATAAGCAGATAGATAACCCGACGAGAGTCCCATATATCTGTTTAGCGTTAAGTTTTAGCAATAATAAATAGATGAGAACTGCAATGCCTATAATAATGCTGTATAATAAGTACTCTTCAATATTGAGATAAAATACCAGATAAAACTGGGAGATTCCAATGAAAATAGATGAAATGACAGGATTGAAAGGCGTTTTAAACATTTTTGAAAACTCAAAGAATGACTGTAATCCGATCCATGAAACAAAAAGTGCCATCGCAAACGGATATGAAATGCCTGCAGCAAAAACAATAATAATGTAGATCCATGTTTTTACTCTTAGGGGAACATCTGCAAATTTATTTTCTTCAGTTTTCATGCAAAGATTTCTTAAGGCGTGTGTAAGTGCTTATCAGTAAAAGAAAGATGAGAATTCCAAAAATGTAATGAGAAATTCCTGTAATACTGACTCCGAAAAATATCAATAAACCATATAATCCTATTATGAATGCGCGATCACTTTTACCCATCGGACCATCGTAGCGACGCTCTTTTCCTACAGCTTTTCCCATCAACCCTGAAAATTCGTTGATAATGCTCAAAAGGATGAAAATAATAATAAGATATAGACTTTCCGGTTGAAACTTCAGAAGAGGGAAAAATATAATCACATCAGAAACAATATCACCTACTTCGTTCAAAACTTCTCCCAGTTTGCTGGTTTGGTTAAACTTTCTGGCCATCATTCCGTCCAGGGCATTCAACGCCATTCTAAGTAGAAGTCCTATCGGAAGGCTTAAAAAGAACCACTTTGAAACATCGGCATTCCAGAATAATAGGCCAATTACAACAGATAAGAGAATCGAACTTATGGTAATCTGGTTAGCTGTGATCTTATTCTTGTGTAAAAATAATAAAACAGGAGTGAGGAGCTGCTGGAATTTAGGTTTTAGTTTATAGACTGAAATCATAGTGGTTATAGCTTTGTTTCATTTGTTTAGATCAAATATAGATAATTTTTTTTATCAGGTTTTATGACTGTTTGAGGGATGTTTTAGCATTTTCAAAATCTAAAAGATTGCTTTGTATCTCTTTTTCCCATAACTTTGCACAAACCTAATCTAATGAGTAAAAAGAATACAAAGTACATCTTTGTGACAGGAGGTGTAACTTCATCTTTGGGAAAAGGAATCGTGTCTGCTTCTCTGGGACTATTGTTAAAATCACGTGGTTTTAACGTTACGATCCAAAAACTTGATCCATATATCAATATTGACCCGGGAACATTGAATCCTTATGAACACGGAGAGTGTTATGTGACTGAAGATGGTGCGGAGACGGATCTGGATTTAGGCCACTATGAGCGTTATCTTGATGCTCCTACATCCCAAAACAACAACGTTACTACAGGAAAAATCTACCAAACTGTCATCGAAAAAGAAAGAAAAGGAGACTTCCTTGGAAAAACAGTTCAGGTAATTCCTCATATTACGAACGAAATCAAACGTAGAATTAAAATCCTTTCAAAACAAAACTACGATATCATCATTACTGAGATCGGAGGAACGGTAGGGGATATCGAATCTTTACCTTACATTGAAACGGTTCGCCAGTTGAAATGGGAGTTGGGAGAAAGCAATTCTATGGTGATTCACTTAACGCTGCTGCCTTATCTGGCTTCAAGTGGAGAATTAAAAACAAAACCATCTCAGCATTCCGTTCGTCAGTTAATGGAAAGCGGAATCATGGCAGATGTTTTAGTGTGCAGAACAGAACACAAAATTCCTAAAGATCAGAGAGCAAAACTGGCTCAGTTCTGTAATGTTCCTTTGGATAATGTGATCGAATGTAAAGATCTTGAAACCATTTATGAAGTTCCAATGTATCTTCAGAAGCAGAACTTCGATGATGTAGTATTGAAAGAACTGGATCTGAAAAGTGATAAAGTAGCTGATCTTAAAGACTGGAAAAGTTTCCTTAAAAAATTCCAGAATCCTAAGAAAACTGTTGAAATTGCATTGGTTGGAAAATACGTTTCCCTACAGGATTCTTATATTTCTATTGCTGAAGCATTCAAACATGCAGGTGCTGACCTTGAAACTGAAGTAAAAGTAAGATGGGTATACAGTGGTGATATTACAGAAGAGAATATTAAAGATACTTTGAAAGGAGTGAATGGTATTCTTGTAGCACCAGGTTTTGGAGACAGAGGAATTGAAGGAAAAGTGCTTACCGCAAAATATGCAAGAGAAAACAAAATTCCTATGTTGGGAATCTGTTTAGGAATGCAGATCATGACTGTTGAATTTGCAAGAAATGTTCTTGGACATACCAAAGCCAACTCAATGGAATTTGATACCGCTACTCCGGACCCTGTGATTTCTTTAATGGAAGAACAGAAAAACGTAGTAGATAAAGGAGGTACAATGCGTCTTGGTGCTTGGAAGTGTTCATTGAAGAATGGTTCTAAGTTATCAGAAATTTATGGAAGTAAAAATATTTCAGAAAGACACCGTCACCGTTATGAATTCAACAGTGAGTATCTTCAGGAATTTGAAAAACATGGTTTCCTTGCAACAGGTACCAACCCTGAAACCGGATTGGTAGAGGCTCTTGAACTTCCTGATCACCCATTCTATGTTGGGGTTCAGTATCACCCGGAATATAAGAGTACGGTTGCTACACCGCATCCTTTATTTAGAGCTTTCATTAAAGCTTGCGAAAAGAAATAAGGTAAAATTTTATCATAAACGTCTACAAATAAACTCAGGCTGATTATTCTCAGCTTGAGTTTGTTATATAGTAACAGGGTAAAGCATAGAGTTTTGATAAAAAAACAGTATTTTTGTCAGCTCAAATTACGTACATCAGTATGTACATTTTAAATTTAAAATTTTAATATAAAATAAAATGCAACAAAACAACGGAATCGATAAGAAGCAAATGATTAGTTTCGCGGTTTTATGCCTGGTTCTCTTTGGTTTTATGTTCTACTTCCAGAACAAACAAACAAAAGAAGCAGAGTTGAAAGCTCAGCAGCAGAAAACGGAACAGGCAAAAAATGCTGTAAAACCAACTCAGGCCACCAATATCAATCCAAGTGTAACTCCTAATGCAATTCAAACGGCAAGTCTTGGAAACAATGAACTGAAACTTGAATTTTCAAGTCTTGGAGGACAGGTTTCTAAAGTGGAACTTTTAAAGTATAAAGCCTATGATCACAAAACAGATCATGCTGACCAGCCACTTTACCTGATTAACAAAAATAACTCGAACTACGGTTTTCAGTTTAAAGACAAAACAGGGAAAGTTGTTAATACTAAAGATTTAGTTTTCTCTCCAACGGTTAATGGGAATGCTGTTACCTTAACGGCTGACTATAACGGAGCTGTCATTCAGTTTATCTATACGTTACTTCCTAAATACACTCTTGATTTCAAAGTGAGAACTCAAGGGCTTTCTAAAATTACTTCAGACAATAAAGCAGATTTCATCTGGGATTATAATGTAAGAAACCTTGAAAAAGGAAGAGCTCAGGAACAGTCTCACTCAGAATTCTCTTATGCTTTCAATAATTATAAAGACTATGATTATGACGGAAGAACTACTATGGAGGAAGAAAAAGAAACCCTTAACTGGATTGGAGTAAAGCAACAGTTTTTCTCTTCTGTAATTGAAGCTAAAAACGGATTCATTCAAAGTAAAGGAAACCAGGAAAATGTTGAAGAAGGAGAATATCTAAAGAAATTCAACTATGAAGGTTTTGTTCAGATGACTGGAAGTGAATTGAACCAGGACTTTACATGGTATTTTATGCCATTGGATTTACCTTTGTTAAAATCTTATGATAAGAATTTTGATGAGATCCTACCATTAGGGTGGTCATTCATTGGAGCAATGAACCGTTACTTCTTTATGTGGTTATATGGTATCATTGCAAGTTGGGGATTATCTGCAGGTTGGGTGATTTTTGTAATGACCATCATTGTTAAGTTGATCTTATCACCAATTATGTATAAGCAACATAAATTGAGTGCTATGATGAAGGTGATTCGTCCGGAAATTGATGAGGTAAATGCTAAGTTTAAGGATGCTGATCCGATGAAAAAGCAACAAGCAACGATGGAGGTTTACAGGAAAGCAGGCGTAAATCAGATGGCGGGATGTTTACCGGCATTGGTTCAGATTCCGATCTTCTATGCATTGTTCCGTTTCTTCCCGAACTTTATTGATTTGAGAGGACAGGGATTCTGGTTTGCAAAAGATTTAACAGCTTATGATGATTTGATTAAACTGCCATTCAAGGTTCCTTTCTTGGGAGATCACTTGAGTATTTTTGCATTAGCGTGTACTGTGGTTATCTTGATCTATACAGTAATGACGTCCGGAAATATGCAACAGCCACAACAAGAAGGAATGCCGAACATGAAGGTATTAATGTATATTTTCCCGGTTACATTCCTATTCTTCCTGAATACTTCTGCATCTGGTCTTTCATGGTATTATTTCGTATCGAATGCGATTAATATTCTGATTATCCTTGTGATTAAATATGTGATTTTGGATGAGAAGAAAATTCATGCTCAGATTCAGTCTAATAAGGAAAAGCCGAAAACAGAAGGCAAGTTCCAGAAAAAGATGAGAGAAATGATGGAGAGTGCTCAACAGCAGCAGCAAGCTCAGGAACAACAAAGAAATAAAAAGAAGTAAGTAATATTTTAATTATTACCATAAAAAAGAGAAACAATAATTTATTGTTTCTCTTTTTTCTTTATAAGAAGGTTTTAATTCCACTTATAATATTGAAATATGTAATAATTCACAAAATGACTTTTTAGTCATATTTAAGTCTGAATGATTGTCTGTGATGTTTTGTTGGGCCATGTTTTATGAGAGCTTCCTGATGTTTTTTTGTGGCATAACCAAAGTTGGTATCCCAGCCATATTCAGGATATTCTTCGTGAAGTTCAATCATCAATTTATCTCGATAGTTTTTAGCAAGAATAGAGGCCGCAGCAATAGATAATACCTTCGAATCTCCTTTGATGATACATTGATGAGGAATGTAATTGTAAGGATGAAATTTGTTGCCATCTACCAAAATCAATTCCGGGGTAATGGTTAAATTATCCAATGCGCGATGCATCGCATGGATGCTGGCATTCAGTATATTGTGTTCGTCAATAAATGAAGGAGGTAGTTCTGCAATAGCATAGTTTTTAACATTGTCTTTTATGTAGCTGTCAAGTTCCATTCGTGTTTTGAATGTCAGTTTTTTTGAATCATTAACAAGATTCTGTTTAAAATCATCATCTAAAATGACGGCTGCTGCAACAACCGGCCCGCTTAGACATCCTCTTCCTACTTCATCACACCCTGCTTCGATGTAAAGATTTGACCAGTTTTTTATTAAATCCATTAAGCTCTTTTCTATGTTCTGCAAAAATATAGAATTTTCCAATAACAGTGATTTTTAGGTGTTTGGTGTTTTGTAAAATATACTATAAAATGTATTTTTTGTATATTTTTTTATGTTAATAATAGTGAATTATATCGTTTTTCATGAATTGTGTTTAGTGTGTTTTTTATTGTTTTGTGGTAGTTTTTTGCTTTATTTGTTTAATGTGTTTAATGCTATTTATGAAAAATTAACAGTTTTACTTGTCGATTTTAAGAAAGTTTCACATATTTGTAGGCAATTAAAAAAATAATCATTTTAAACATGAAGAAATTAACTACGAGTGTTATAGCTATAGTTCTGACTTCGTCCTTTGTAGTTGTGAATGCGCAAAATACACAAAGTGATACAGCAAAGACTCAGAATATACGTGAGATTGTAGTAACAGGAGCTCTTGGAATCAAGAAAAGACAAGATGCTGTTGTTACAAGTAACAAAGTTGTTGGAACTGCTGAGTTGAATCAGGCTGCGAGTCCAAACTTAGCGCAGGCTTTGGTAAGTAAAGTTTCAGGTTTGCAGATTAATACAACAACTAGTGGTGTTAATCCAAGCACCAAGATTCTTTTAAGAGGATTCAGATCTATCACTGGGGATACTAACCCGCTAGTAGTTATTGATGGAGTTGTATCTACACTTACGGTGTTTAACCAACTTCCTCCAGATATTGTTGAGAATGTCAATGTAATTAAAGGTCAGCAAGGATCATCATTATATGGATCTCAAGGTAGTAACGGGGTAATTGTTGTTACTACAAAAAGAGGAACGAAATCGGAGAAAATTACAGTAAATCTAAGTTCTTCCTTAGAGTTTACAAGTGCATATAAATTGCCGATCAGGCAAAAATTATATGGCCAAGGATATCCGGGGGAGTCGGATTTCTCAGAAGAAGATTATAATGGAACTAATTGGGTTCCTTATGAAAATACGGCATGGGGACCAGCATTTTCAGACCCGAATATTGGAGGACAATTAGTTGAAGTAGGCTTACCTCAGGCTAATGGACAGTTTTTGAAAACAACATACTCTGCTAAAAACGGCGGAAACAATATTAGTAAGTTTTTCAATACTGGGATTATGTATAAAAATGGATTCAATGTAAGTATGGGTGGACAAGACTCATATACGTTTTTGTCATATGACAGATTAGAAAATGAATTTATTATTCCGGGAGATAAATTAAAAAGAAATACTTTTTTCTTCAAGGCAGGAAAAAAATTAGGAAACTTTAGAGTTGATGGTACGTTAAACATAATTGATCAATCCCTACAGCAGACTAATGCTAATTTATATGCTCAAATGTTGCAGACTCCAACGAATATAGATGTTCGTGATTTTAGCAACTCAGGATTTGCAAGCAATTATTCTCCATTTGTTTATAATCCATATAGATACAGAGATAATTTAAGAGGAGCAAGTGCTCTTACTTCTGCAACAGGTATTATATCAATGGGGTATGAGTTCAATAAAAATATTAGTGTAACTTATAATGGAACCTTGTATATGATGGGACAAGAAGTTGAAAACCATACAGATGGATTTGATGCTTCTGGTATTGTATATAATATTCCAGGAACTAGCTTAATAAATTATCCACTAACTAGATTTGGGTTTAGAAGTATAACTTCAGCTTATAATAAAACTGTTTCGAGAACAAGAAATTATTATGGGGATTTAATGTTGAATTTTAAATATGATTTGACAGATAATTTAAACATTGTAGCTAATATTGGTAATAACATTACGGATAATTATACCACAACATCAAATGTAGGGGGTACTAATTTAAAAATTCCAGGATGGTATAATGTTCAGAACGTTCAGAATAATACGCCATGGTATGCTTTAGATAATTCTTATACAAGGACGAGACAGGTTGCTCTATTTGCTAACGTTGACTTAGCTTATAAGGACTATTTATTTTTGAATTTAACAGGAAGAGGAGAAGAGACTTCTCGCCTTAGTGTTAGACCAACTTATACTCTTGATTTAAAGAATAAAATTTTCCCATATTATTCTGCTGGGGTTTCCTTTATACCAACAAAGGCATTTGAAGCTTTAACAAAAAATAACATTTTAAATTATTTAAAAGTTAGTGGAAGTTACACCGTTACAGGTAATGCTGTAGTAGGAGCTTATGCATTAGATGAAATTGGAGCATTCCCAACTGGATATCCAATGACTAACTCTTCCTACTTATTAAATAAAAATCCTACCGATCAATTCTTAAGACCTGAAGCTAATAAAACTTTAGAAGGTAATATCAGTTTAGGTTTCTTGAAAGATAGAATTACATTAGAAGGTTCTGCTTTCCTAACAAGAACTAATGATATGATTACAGGAAGTACTGTTTCTACAGCATCCGGTATTGTTTCTCTGACAAAGAATGTTGGGAAAATTAAAAACACAGGTTTTGAAATTGATTTAGGAATAACTCCTTTTAAATCGAAAGATTTTGAATGGAATTTGAAAGGTTCATATTCTAAGTACAAATCTTTGGTTGAAGATTTAGGAGATGGAGTTAATGAAGTGAGTTTAGGTGCTGATACTTATGGTATTCCTGCTGGAATATTTGCAGTTAAAGGTGAGCAGATGCCTGTTATCAAGGGGGTTAGATATGAAAGAGATAATAATGGAAACATTATTGTTGACGAAAATGGTTTACCAGTTACGAATTCTAAATACGAAATCTTAGGTAAAGTAACTCCAGATTACATTATTGGGTTTTCAACAAATATTCGCTATAAAAACTTAACGCTTTCTGTTACCGGGGATTATAGAACTGGAAATAGCTTTATCTCGGATACTAAAAGTTTATTAGGTTTTTCTGGAGCTTTGGAGAAATCAGCCGATCAGGAAAGAAGATATGGATATGTTATTCCTAACTCTGTTCAGCTAGTGAATGGACAATATGTTCCAAATACGACTCCGGTTTTAGGAGACGGAAGTTATCAAGGGGTAGCGGATTACTTTACTAGTAGCTATCAGACAGCAGTGGGAGAAGAATTTGTTGTTGATGGTACGGCTCTAAAAATTAGAGAAATTGCATTGTCTTATCAGATTCCTAAATCAGTATTAGCAAGTACATTCGTAAGATCGTTATCTGTAGGAGTATATGCTAGAAATGCATTTGTGTGGTATGCTAAATCCAATAGGAACTTTGCAGATCCAGAAACTTCTTCAATAGGTGTAGGTGGTATTGCTGCTACAAGCCAGTATCCTACAACCAGAATTTTTGGTTTTAGCTTAAATGCGTCCTTTTAAATTATTTTATGTTAATTGTTAATTAAAGAAAATGAAAAAAATAAAAATCTTAATCGCTTTATTTGCGGTAGGACTTACATTGAGTTCTTGTGATACTTATTTAGATATTAATGAGAATCCTAATAATATTCATCAAGAAAATTTAACACCTCAGCTTATATTTCCTGGTGCAGTTACTCAGTTATATAGAACTCAAGCGAGGGATATGATGCAGTTTGGTAACATTATGATGAATAGCTGGGCGGGGAATACTTATGCTTATGGGGGGCCATTTTCGGCTGAATATACCCTGTCATCAGTAAATAGTAGTTTCTATGATAATATCTGGGATGGTATATATTCTAATTTAGCTAACTTTTCTTACATAGAGAAATATGCAAATACAAATCATGCCCAAGATTATTATGTTGCAGCATCCAAAGTGATGAAAGCGTATTACATGCAATATATAGTTGACCTTTATGGGGATGCTCCTTATTCTGACGCATTTAAAGGACAGGTAAATCTGACTCCAAAGTATGACGATGATGTTGCTATCTATAAATCTTTAATTAAAGATATGGATGACGCAATTATTCTTATTGATAATGCTAAGGCAACTACAGCCTATACTCCTATTGCATTAGGAACAACTGATATTGTTTTTGGTGGGACAATGGATAAATGGGCTAGATTGGCAAATACTATAAAGTTGAGATTGCTTTTAAGAATGTCTAATGTTACTGGTGATTTGGCTACCTATAGAAACCAGCAATTAGCCGTAGTTGCAACAAAAAATATAATTGAAGAAAATGTATTCGAAATACCAGGATATTCTGCAAGTAGTGATGATGCTATGAATCCTTTGGTTTTGAGCTTATTTTATAATTCTGCTCAGGCTGAAGTTCAGAATAGGGCTTTAATGACTGCTTCTGAGCATATGGCAACGGTTTTAAATGGTAATAATACAGGGATGACTAACGCATTTTATCAAAAATTTAATGGTATTGTAGATCCTAGAAGAAATAGAATATTTACATTGGTTAACTACAATGGTAGTAACGTTGTAAAAGGTGTTAGACAGGGTGCTACTCCAGGGCAGCCAGGAGCTCCAAATGATAACAATGAAGTTTCAAGTTTATCTTCCTTTTATGTAGGGTCAACAACATTGAGTAAAGCAACACTTATTACAAGTGGAAATAATAGAGGAGGGGTGTTAATGTCTTTGGCAGAAGTTAAATTACTACAAGCAGAAGCAGCATTAAGATATCCAGGGATATTCACTTCTTGGAATTCTCAACAGTTGTTTAACGATGCCATCACATCTTCTTCCACATTAATGAATGCTAATGCTCCTCTTACAACAATAGATGCTTATAAAACAAGTATTGCTACGAGACCGGGATTAGGTTGGACAGGTTCTACCGATCAGAAGTACGAAGCAATCATGACACAGAAGTGGATTCTATTAACTCATTATAATCCAACAGAAATGTATATTGAGTACAATAGAATGCAGCAGCAGTATCCTTACTCTCCTATGGCTACTACTTCAGTAAGAGCAAATAAACCTTGGAGATTAATCTATCCTACATCTGAATATGTAGGCAATTCAGCAAATGTTCCAAATATTTCAAGTACTGAGGTGTTTACTAAGAACAATAAAACTCCTTTCTGGAACCAAAATTAATTTTACAAATTTTTAATATATTTTACTACCGCCTTCGGGCGGTTTTTTTGTTTAAATAGGTCTTCCCAAGTTAGTTTTTATACTTATTCAAAACATATGGGTTGCATAGCTTTTGTTCTGTATACGTTGTGTATTTTTATTATTTATTTTTCACTTAATTGAGAATCAGTGTTTTATATATGATTTTTTATTGTGATGATATAGATAATATCAATGTGAATAAATGTTATTATTTCCTAAAAAAATATACTATATAAATATTTCATTTTTGTTAAATGTAATGATTTTAACATATTTTATTATTTATTAATTATGTTTTGTTCTAAAATATTGAACAAACGATATTTTTATTGAATTTTTCTTTGTGATATTAAGAAAGTTTTACAAATTTGTACAGTCACAAAAATTAATTTGATATGAAGAAACTAACAACAGGTCTTCTTGTTTTAGTGTTGTCTTCTTCTATTGCTGTTACGAAAGCTCAGCAAAAGAATGATACACTAAAAGCAAAAGAAATTGAAGGTGTAGTAGTAACTGCGCTGGGAATAAAAAGAGAGAAAAAATCATTAGGATATGCTTCTCAGGAGGTTAAATCGAGCGAGCTTTTCGGCGGTACAACCAATACTGGGAATGTTGCTTCTCAACTTTCAGGTAAAGTAGCAGGTTTAAATGTAAATGCAAACAGTAACTTCGGAGGATCTACTAACCTTGTCATAAGAGGTATCAAATCCCTAGATGGAGCTAATCCTTTGATTGTTATTGATGGTTCACCTGTTAATAACGTATCCACAAACTCAGGAGACAGAAATGGAGGGTTTGACTTGGGTAATGCATTATCTGATATCAATCAGGAAGACATTGAATCTATTAACGTTTTAAAAGGAGCTGCTGCTTCTGCTTTGTATGGAGAAAGAGGTCTGAATGGGGTAATTGTAATTACAACAAAAAATGGAAAAGGTAAAGAAGATGGAAGTTGGGGCGTTACTTTATCAAGTTCAATACAGGCAGGATTTATCGATAAATCTACGTTTCCAACATATCAAAATAAGTACGGTGGAGGATATGACCCTTCATTTTATTACGGTGATGATGCTAACGGAAATCCTTTTGTAAATTTCGGTGAAGATGCCTCTTGGGGACCTGCTTATAATCCTAACCTACTCGTTCGTCAATGGGATTCATTTGATCCTACGTCACCTAATTACGGAAAAGCTACTCCTTGGGTAGCAGCCAAAAATGGCCCTCTTTCGTTCTTTGAAACTCCGGTTTCTTATATCAATTCCATTACTTTGAATAAAGGAACAAAAGGGAATAATTTTAGCCTTACTTATGATAATAATCTTTCCAATGGTTTAATGCCTAATTCAGATCTGAGAAAGAATACACTATCTGCTAAAATAAATTATGACCTTACTCCTAAATTACATGCTACAGTTTATTCTACTTTAACATTACAAGATACAAAAGGAAGAAATGAAACCGGTTATAATGACAATATTATTGGTGGGTTCAGACAATGGTGGCAGACAAACGTCGACGTGGAAGCTTTAAAACAATCCTATTTCAATAATGTTGCTAATCCTACAGCTGCTAATAACTATGGTAACGTAACATGGAATAGAATAGACGATGCTAATGGAAAACCCGCATTTTGGAATAATCCATATTTTGTAAGATACCAGAATTATCAATCAGATAACAGAACCAGAACATTTAGCTATGCTCAATTGGTGTATGATGTAAATGAACATATCAATATTATAGGTAAATTATCATATGATAATACTTCCGTTTTGTATGAGAGAAGACTGGCACAAGGCTCTTACCCGCAGAACTTTGGTTTATCATTAAAAAATACACCATCAGGATATTGGCGAGTGAATTTTACACAAAGAGAAATTAATTATGACTTAATGGCTAACTATAAGTATGACATCATTGATGGAATCAACATCAGCGGTGTTGTGGGTGGAAATGTTAGAAGAAATCATTATGATTATTTAGAAGCTTCTACGGAAGGAGGGCTTATCAACCGTGGTATTTATTCATTGGAAAACTCCAAGGCCAATGTATTACCTCCTTATGAAAATACCTATTCTACACAAACAGGTAGTGTGTATGCTACAGCGTCTATTGATTTCTACAAATACTTTTATTTAGATGGTACATACAGATACGATCAGAGTTCTACGCTTCCAAGTGGAAACAATAAATATGGATATGCATCAATTTCCGGATCTTTGATTTTGTCAGAACTATTGAAATTAAATAATAGTGTTGTTAACTTCTGGAAAGTAAGAGGAAATTATGCCGAAGTAGGAGGAACAGCAGATCCTTATAAACTTCAGTACTCTTATAGAACAGCAGGAATCTTTGGTGGAAGCGTGAATTTGTATACCCCTGTTCTAACCTATCCAAACAATAATCTAAAACCTCAAAGATCTAAAGAATTTGAAGTAGGTACAGAGATAAATTTCCTTAAAGGAAGAATCGTATTTGATGCTGCATACTACAATACAAGAACTTTTGATCAGCTAATTTCTCCATTCATTTCTCCAGGTTCTGGACAATCAGCAGCTACTATTAATGCAGGACAGATCAATAACAATGGTCTTGAAGCTCATTTAGGAATCACTCCAATAAAAACAACCAACTTTAATTGGACTATGGATGTCAACTGGTCTCGTAATAGAAGTAAAGTTGTTGATCTTAGCCCGGGTGTTAATTCATACCTGTTGGCTAACCTGGTAGGAGGTGCTAGTATTGTTGCAAATGTTGGGAATGCATGGGGAGATATCTATGGGACAGATTATACATATATCAACGGACAGAAAGTGATAGATCCTACTACTGGAACTTATGTTCTGAACCGTAATCAGGTAATAGGGAACGTACTACCTGAATGGACAGGAGGAATTCGAAACTCTTTTTCTTACAAAGGATTTTCTTTAAGTTTCCTAATTGATATCAGAAAAGGAGGAGACGTTTATTCAAGTGATTTATATTATGGATTATCCAGCGGTCTTTATCCGGAAACAGCTGTAGATGGATATAGAAGTAATGTGGTAACGTTACAGGGGGTTAATCCAAATGGACAAGTTAATACAACTCCAGTCAACCAAACTGCATTTCCGGCAGACGGGTATAGAAATAATCCATATGACAGTTACTCACTTGCCCCAGGAAAGAGATTTGTATATGACGGATCATTTGTAAAACTAAGAGAAGCAAGTATAGGATATATGTTACCTAAATCTCTATTGCAAAATACCTTTATCAACGAAGCTAGAGTTTCAATTATTGGAAGAAACCTTTGGATTATTCATAAAAACTTACCTTATGCAGATCCTGAATCTACCCAGATGGGAGGTCTTTTCTCGTATGGTTCATCTATCGGATCTCTTCCGACAACCAGAGAAGTTGGGGTGAACTTAACATTTAAATTTTAATATTAATTACAAGAATTGTAAAACATGGAAAACATCATAAAAAAGCTTTTTTTAAGTGTAAGTTTACTGACTCTGGTATTCTCGATCACATCGTGCGAAAGAGATATGACCAGTTTGAATGAAGACCCTAAACACCCCAACATTTTAAAGTCTGGAAATTTATTAGCGAGTGGGCAGTATGAGAACTTTTATAATATATATACGGGAAGTGTAAACTCTAATAACTTTAGATTTTTTATCCAACAATGGACAGAAACAATTTATACCGATGAGACAAATTACAACCTGGTAACAAGAAATCAGCCTAGAACGTATTTTACCGCAATGTATGTGAGAGTACTGAATAGCTTTCATCAGGCTCAGAAAAATTTACCCGCTGAACAAACTGTGGATGAAGAGAATTCTGATATAGATGTTTATAATAATAAATGGGCTATTTTAGAGCTTTCATCAATATTTGTTTGGGAAAATATTGTAGATACTTATGGTGATGTACCTTATTCTGAAGCATTACAGGTAGAAACCAATAAGTCGCCAAAATATGACGATGCTAAAACGATATATCTTGATCTATTAAAAAGAATTGATGTGGCTATTGCAAAAATCAAAGTTGGAAAAAGTAGCTACGGAACTTACGATTTGGTATATAAAGGAGATATGTCAAAATGGTTAAAATTAGCTAATTCTCTAAAATTAAGATTAGCGATTAATTTGGCTGATGCCGATGCAGCCACTTCAAAAGCAGCTGCAGAAAGTGCAATCGCATCAGGAGTATTCACATCTAATACAGATTCATACATCCTTGTTTTTGATGGAGGAACATTTACAAACCCTTTATTTGATGATCTGGTAGCATCAGGAAGAAACGATTTTGTGCCATCCGATATTTTAGTGAATAGAATGAATACAACTTCTGACCCAAGAAGAGCATTTTATTTTACTCCTTTAGATGATGGTACTTATAAAGGAGGAATTTATGGAGTTAAAAACTCTTTTAGTAAATATTCACATGTAAATCCTACTTACACAAAGGCCAATGCGCCTGCAAACCTTTTAAGCTATTCTGAAGTATTATTCTTACAAGCTGAAGCAGCATCAAGAGGGTATAATGCCGGTGGTACAGCAACAGGATTATTTAGCGACGCAATTAAAGCCTCTATGAGAGAAAATGGCGTGGCAGAAACTGATATTACAACGTATGTTGCAGCTAATCCATTAAACACAGCTAATTGGAAGCAATCAATAGGAAACGAAGCTTGGGTTGCTCTATGGAATAATCCTTTTGGTGCCTGGAATTTTGTAAGAAGATTAGACACTCCTGTATTGCCAACTCCTGCGGGATCATTAGTAGGTGGAGTACCTGTAAGAATGCCATATTCTGACCGAGAATATGATGTTAACAAAACTAATGTTACAGCAGCAGCTAATAATATCGGTGGAGATAAGGCCACTACAAAACTTTTCTGGGACAAATTTTAATCAAAACTTATTTAACATTCATATTACACCGCCTTCGGGCGGTTTTTTTATTTCCGTATATTTGTAACTTCAAAATTCTGAGATAAGATCCTTCACCGTAGTGTTTTGTCTCTGAATAGTAAAATTGAACGTAAGAAAATGAATATTAAAGATATTATAGAAGAAAAACTTTCAGAGGTTATTTTAAATGTATATCAGTTAAAAGACATCAAACTGGAAGTTCAGGAAAATAAAACGGAATTTGAAGGCGACTTTACCATTGTTACCTTTCCGTTGGTGAAACAGTTAAAGAAAAACCCGGAAAGTATCGGGGTAGAATTAGGGGAAGCATTCACTGCACAGACAGAGTTGCTGGAAAGCTTTAATGTGGTTAAAGGATTTCTTAATGTTAAAGTTAAGAATCAGTTTTTTGTGGATAACTTCAGATCTGTACAAAGAAACTTTGAAGTGATAGAAAAGAAAGGTCAGACGGTAATGGTAGAATATTCTTCACCGAATACCAATAAACCTTTGCATTTAGGACATATCAGAAATAACTTATTAGGATTCTCTGTTGCGCAGATTTTAAAAGAAGCGGGGTATGATGTGATCAAAACACAGATTATCAACGATAGAGGAATTCACATCTGTAAGTCGATGTTGGCATGGGAGAAATTCGGGAAAGGAGAAACTCCTGAAACCACTCATACGAAAGGAGATAAGTTTGTAGGAAATTACTATGTTGAGTTTGATAAAGAACTAAAGAGACAGGTTAATATTATTTATCAGGATTTTAGAAATAATAACTTTACCACTTTCGATACCAATAAGAAGGAAGAGGTTGCTAGCCTAAATGAGAAAATTAACCTTCTTGAAACAAAAAAGAAAGAATCTCTTGAGAATGTAGATTATAGTGAGATTTCAGATCTTCATTATCAATTTGAAGTTCAATTAGAGACGGTCTCAGATAATGATTTACTTATATCTTCTGTGCCAGGTTTAGCACTAAAGTCTGCAAAAGAAGAAGATTTGGAGCTGATCAAAAAGCAGACCCTTATATTTAATACGATTTTTAAAGATGTTTTAGAGATTGAAGGTAAGCTTGAAGCTGAAAAATCTAACCTTAAAGAGATCTGCAAACCTTCCACTGAAATAATGAAGGAGGCTCAGAAAATGCTTTTGGATTGGGAAAATGGAGATGAAAAAGTAAGAAATCTTTGGGCAGAAATGAACTCGTGGGTATACAAAGGTTTCAATGAGACATACAAAAAATTGGGGGTTGATTTTGATCAGGTTCAATACGAAAGTAATACCTACATTTTAGGAAAAGACCTTATTCAGGCAGGTTTGGAAAAAGGAGTTCTATATCAGAAAGAAGACGGATCCGTATGGTGCGATCTTACCGATGAAGGGCTTGATCAGAAATTGCTACTACGTTCAGACGGTACTTCCGTATATATGACTCAGGATTTGGGAACAGCAGTTGAGCGTTTTAAGCAGAATGATATTCAAAAGCTGATTTATACTGTTGGAAACGAACAGGATTACCATTTCCAAGTTTTATTTAAAATCATGAAGAAATTAGGTTATGAATGGGCGGATCAATTGTATCACCTTTCTTACGGAATGGTAGAACTTCCTGAAGGAAAAATGAAGTCCCGTGAAGGAACCGTTGTGGATGCTGATGATTTGATGAAGGAGATGTATGAAACAGCAAAATCTAAAGCTCAGGAATTAGGTAAACTGGAAACACTTTCTGATGAAGAAAAAGAAGCTTCTTACGAAACAGTAGGATTAGGGGCTTTGAAATATTTCATGCTGAAAGTAGATCCAAAGAAAAAAATGCTTTTCAACCCTGCTGAAAGTATCGACTTCAACGGAAATACAGGACCGTTTATCCAGTATACTTATGCCCGTATCCAGTCTCTATTGTCAAAAGCAGGAGCTGTACAGACAGAAACGGCTGATATTACCCTAAACCCGTCTGAAAAAGAACTGACGATGCAGTTGACGAATTTTAAGACAGTAGTGGCAAAATCTGCTGAAACACTAAGCCCTGCTTTAGTCGCAAATTATGTATATGACCTTGTAAAAGCATACAACTCATTCTATCAGAATAACCCGATTCTGAATCATGAAGATGAAAGCGTAAAACAATTCCGTTTAACTATTTCAGACCTTACCGCAAAGACGATCAAAAAATCGTTGGAACTTCTGGGAATAGGAATCGTAAACAGAATGTAAAATATAAAACCTCTTGAATTTTCAAGAGGTTTTTTTGTATAAATATTTTAATTATTTGTAGAAGGTGAATCTTTATCTTGGTTCGTTGCACTTATCTGCTTCAGGCTATCTGCATATAATTTAGCCGCACTCCATCGTGCATGCTTGGAAAGAGTTACTGGATATCCTTTTTTGTAAGTATATACTTTAGTGAACTTCGCTCCAAAGAAGATCAGCATACAGGAGTAATTAATCCACATCATGATTAAAATTACCGTTCCGGCAGCTCCAAAAGCTGAAGTAGGTTTTACTTGATTAAAATAAAGACTTAATAAAAATTTTCCGAGGGTAAATAACGCGGTTGTCAGGAAAGCTCCTCTCCATACCGATTTCCAGCTGATCAATACATCCGGAAGAACTTTAAACATCAAGGCAAACAAAAGCATGACAAGCCCAAAACCTATGGCAAAGTTGACAAGCTCAACCAACATATAGGTTTCAAACCCAAAATACTGAGTGATAATCTGATTAAAAAGGCTGATAAGCGATGATAAAATCATGGTGATCATCAATAAAAATCCGAGGATGAGAATCATTCCCAGAGAGTTGGCTCTATCCAGTAAAAATTTGAGAAGTGCCTTTTTAGGAGCTGCTTCCACATCCCAAAGTGCATTCAAAGAATGTTGAAGCTGAAAGAATAGAGTAGTAGAACCGTAAACAAGCGAGCCTACTCCCACTGCCTTCATAAAAACATTCTTTTTGTCGATGAGAGCACCAGCCAGCATTCCTTCAATACTTTTGGCAACATCTGCACCCATAATTCCACTGATTTGAGAACTGATTTGCCCTCTGATGGCTTCTTCTCCAAAGAAATTTCCCAATACCCAGATAATAATGATCAACAATCCCGGGATAGAAAATATAGCATAATAGGCAAGACTTGCTGAGTCTTTTGACGCAGAAGAATTGTTCCATTCCGTAAAGGTATCTTTTAGAACTTCCCAGAAAAATTTAGCATTTTTAATCATATTAAAAAGGATATCCGATGGCAATATTTAATACAAGATTATCTTTTCTCCAGCTCGAGTCTCCGAAATTAATTTTATCAAAGGCCCATCTGCTCCCTTTTTCATAATAAGGAACACGTAATGGCATGGCCAGATCCAGTCGTAAAATCAGGATAGAAAAATCCAGTCTCAGACCTACTCCGGCTCCTACTGCAATTTCATTTAAAAAGTCTTTTGAAAATTTAGCGCCCGGCCTCTGAGGATCATCATGAAGGAGCCATATATTTCCAGCATCTACAAAAACTGCTGCGTTTAAAAACTTATAAAGATTAGCACGGTATTCGGCATTTAATTCCAGTTTTATATCTCCGGATTGATCAAAATAAGCGCCTTGTTCAATTGTTCTAGGATCAAAACTTCCAGGTCCCAGTGTTCTTGCTCGGAAAGCTCTGATACTGTTACTTCCTCCAGAGAAAAACTGCTTGGAGAAAGGAATGAATTCTGAGTTTCCATACGGATAGGCAATACCTCCGATAAATCTCGTTGCAAGCGATGATTTCTCTGTAAATTTATGATAGAATCTGACATCATTTTCAATCTTAGCATACTGACTGAAAGCGATTCCAAAAATATCTTTTTCTTTACCTTGTTTTACATTAGCTCCTGTAAGCAGGCCTGTAAGATTTCCCGCCAGATCGAGGGTTCCTTTATAATAAAAAGTATTCGTTTTCGGCTGCATTGTATTGGTATACGTGTAGGAGTAAGTAGGACCGAAAATAAGCTGTTTGGCTACAATTCTCTGCATGGCAGGATTATTTTCAGATATTCTCTTGTATTCATCAGTAACCTTTGCCGGAGAAACTAAGGTGATATCAATCACTTTCAGTTCATGTTCTTTCCTTATGTTTTCTTTCCATATATATCCAAAGGAGCCGGTGAAATTATTAAGGGTATAATATTGTGTTCTGTTCTGGAATTCATATCCCAAATTGATATTCGTTCTTGGTACAAACGCACTGGAAGAATTAAAACGGAATGGTGCTACAATTCTCGGGATTGAAAGTTGTACATTGGCCCCTGCACGGAACATATTATTGGCATTTTCTGGGCCACCCATCTGAAAATCAAAAGCACCAAAAATTGCGGCTTTAAACTGCTCTGCCCCCCGGAAGAAATTTCGGTGAGTCCAGTTGAGGTTAAGTTCACTTCCTGCGTAATTGGCAGAGTTTGTTCTCCCCAACGCTTCCAGACGAAGTGACTGAATCTGTCTTGGTGTTAATAAATAGTAGGCATCAAATTTATGGTTTAGAGAATCAGACGTGATAAATTCATTTTTTACAAATTTGAAAACGCCAAGGCTGATCAATCTGTTTAAAGTAAGATTGTGATTGGATCGGTTGTAAAGATCCCCTTTTTTGAAATAAAGTGCCCGGTCAAAAATTTTCGGTTTGAATTTATGTTGTGGATCTATGACATAAATATCATCAAAAGTATATTTGGAAAGAGAATCTTTATCCATAGGGATTGTGTACTTTCCGTCTCTTACATCTTGAATATTGTAGTTGGGAAATACAACCACCTTGTCAATACTGAATTGCTGGGTAGAAAGATCAGGAGTATCATCCTTCAGTTTTACGTTGAGTTCAACTTTATGATTTTTGCTCACCGTACTGTCTGCCTGTACAATAATATTATCAGAGTGGAAGTAATAGAAACCTCTTTCTTTTAAACGACTGTCTATTCTTTCACGTTCAGCTTTAATGACATCCAGATCAAAAGGCTGTCCGTTTTTAAGCAGTGTTCTTGCTGTCAGATTTTGAATTTCCTTATTGATCAATGTAGAATCTTTCTGGAATTTTACTCCATCAATAAGATATCTGGAACCGGGCCTTAACGTGTAAACAACTTTCGCTTTCTTGTTCTTTGAAACTGTATCATAAGTTGCTCTGGCATTAAAGTATCCTTTGTTTTCAGAATAATTCTCAATAATATCTTTATTGAATTCACGATCTACATCTCCTAGTAATACCGGTTTTTCACCTACTTTATATTTCAGCCAGTAATTGAATCCTTTATCTTTTTTAGGCTCTTTGGCAATATTATAAAAATACAGCTTGGGACGCATTCCTAAAAATGTAGAATTGGGTTTTGGGGTGAGATTGGCTTCCAGAGCAGACTGAAGATCTTTTTTCTCTTTTTTGGAAATTGTATCGTTTTCAATCTTCACTTCAGCACCGGTGTAAAGCATCTGGCCTTCTTTCAGGAATCTTGTATTGCTACAGGAAACCACAGCAGAGGCCAACCCGAAGGCCAATAGATATTTACAATATGTAGGGAATATTTTACTCATTATTTAAATTCTACCACTTGATTGTTTTGATTCTTTTTGGTTTTCTTTTCTTTAGATTTTTGGAAGATTTCCCGGAATTTATCATAGTCCAATGTAATGATAAACCCAACTCCGGTTTCTATGATCTGCCCTTGGAGAGCCACCTGATATTCATCTTTACGATAAGCTCGAAGCATATATCTTCCATCCTTAGAAAGGCTATAGTCTACAGAAACATTACCTGCAATATTGGTCATGTTTTCATTTTGGCGGGCTTCTCCTTCTAGACCGAAATTACTTCCTACCGTTACTTTCAGCCTGTCATTCAATAATTTTTTACTGATATCCACATTCAGATCGGTTCTTGTATTTTTCTGCCCTGTGGAATAATCTTCTGTAGAATCCAGACCGAAGTTCAGGTCAACTCCTTTTATGAGATCGGAAGCAAGATTATTCAACTGCTGAGAAAGAATTTTACTCACACTTTGTCTCGCCATGGTTTCAGCAGACATTCCGACAGCACTTTCAAAAGGATTTTCTCCGATAAAACGATTAAGAAGCAGTAATGCAAACACCTGTTTGTTCAATTCAGATTCCTGATTTCTAAGCTGGGCAAGCTTTGCATTCACATCATCTGTAATGGTAGATGAAACAGAATTGTTTTTTTCATCGGTAGTGATATCAAAGGTAAGCTGTGGTTTCAAAAGCTCACCTTTCATCTTTAATAAGGTATTGAAAGGAATTTTTTGTTTGTATTGGTTCATCTGAGAAGATGTTTTTCCACTCATCTGCTGTTCTAAAAGATCAATAGGCGGAGCTTCCGTTTTATAAACAGCGGTAATATCCATCTGAGCCATGGTAGGTTCCCCGGTCCAGGTAATGGTACTTCCTTTCTGAATGTCGAATTTACGTTTCAGTAAACTTACCGAAAGATCATAGCTTCCTTTTTCTACTTCGTATACTCCTACAAGAGTTGTTTTTCCGGAAGGATCAATACCTCCCGTAAGTTCAGCTTCACCCTGAAGTTTTACGAAATCACCATTCACTTTATCGATAATAATAGAAAGTTTAGCTTCCTTACTCACTTCAATGTTTACACTTACATCCATTCCTTTGATGCGGCTTTGTGCGTTCAGTGAGTCTGCTTTAATGGTTTTATTCAAAACAAC
This sequence comes from Chryseobacterium sp. Mn2064, assembly GCF_049319685.1. NCBI lineage: Bacteria > Pseudomonadati > Bacteroidota > Flavobacteriia > Flavobacteriales > Weeksellaceae > Chryseobacterium > Chryseobacterium sp. Mn2064. The sequence continues at coordinate 421,855 of NZ_JBMOUE010000003.1, read as the reverse complement.
CTGATCCTGATCAACAAATTCCACAATACCATCTCTTTCCTGTAGTGAAGGATTAGATTGTGGCAGTACAAAAGTGAAATCTGTATTATCGGCAACGCTTAACCTGCCGTCTACTTTTGGCAGATCAAGATTTCCACGGATGTGCAGACCGGCATCAATAGCCAGAACACCGTACATCATGGCATCATTTGATTTCTCAGAATTAACGACTTTAAAATCTTTAGCATTTACATTAAGATTGAAAGCGAAATCTCTGTACGTTTGTGTAAGCACCTGCCCATCAATAATAAGAGCATTTCCGTCTTTATCGTTGATCTTAAATTTATTGAATTCAATACCTCGGTTTGTAAAATCTATTTCATCATTCAGTTTTCTGAAATCACTTCCTGTTTTGGCAATTTCCAACCCTGCATCATTGAATTTTACTTTTCCGGCAATATTCGGCTGAGTTGTGGTTCCTGTGATTTTCAGATTTCCGGAAAGGTAACCTTCTGTATTGGTGATAGCATTCATAGAGAAACCTTGAATGCTCTTCATTTGAAGTTGGTTAATCGCCATATTCATGTCGAAACTGCTGGAAGAAGTATTGTAATCTCCCAGAATTTTTACATCATTATTATTTCCTGAAAGAGCAATATCAGCGTTTAAAACGTTCGGTGAAGAATTGTTCACTTTTACGGCCAGATTTCCAACAGGACTTCCGTAGACAATCAGGTTAGAAATATTTAAATCTGAGGTAAATGTCATTTTTTTCATAACATCCCTTAGCTGTGCTGTTCCGTTGATGGTTCCTCTTGCCAGAACAGTATCCTTTTTGATAAGCTCTGTAATAGTTTCTATTTTAAAATCTTTCAACGAAATATTCAAAGGACTTGTTGGGCTGCTGCTTTCAGACTGGATGGCAATTTCACTTCCTGCATTAGACAGGATGAAATTTTCTGCCAGAATTCCTTTATTACTGATTTGTATTTTATTGTTTTCAGCAACATTCCAATCTGAGTAGTTCAGTTTTAAGCCATTAGGTTTCAGAGATATTTCTGTAATATCATTCAAAGACTTTGCATTCCCTGCAATAAGGAATTGGGTCGCATCTTTTTCGTCCTTAGTGATGATATTATAATTGATTGTATTATCCGCTACATCCCCATCAATACTTATTTTATTTAGTGAAAGGCTGGAGCTTTTTAAGGCGGCTACATTCAGGCTATACTGCAGAGCCTGGTTTTCATTGGTAACTTTTAAAGCTCCTTTTTCAATGGTATTTTCTCCATACAGCAATTGCGGAATCTGTCCGTCGATTTCAATTTTTTGAGAATCCGCATCATAGTTTCCGGTTACATTGATGGTTTCAAAACTTTTCAGATCGGGAACAAATTTTCTGATCAGATCATCATTCTTAATTTTTGCAACAAAGGTGAAATGCTGTCCAGGATCAATTTTTTGCGTTTTATCGGGCTTTTGGAATTGATAATACTGATTGATCGTTTTCGTTAAAGCTCCGAAAATCTGAGTAAGTTTATATTTCCCTTTCAGTTCAACATCCGCAATTTGTGAATTGAAAATAATTTGCGTAGAATCTGCTGTGGAAGACGCTTTAAGATTAACTTCCTGTACCGGATACACTTCTTTGGTATCCGAAAATGCGAAATCTTTTAGATTTAAATATCCATTCAGGTTATTAGGATCAAGACTGGCGAAATCACCATCAATTTTTCCTGCAATGATCATTGGTTTCTCATAGAAGCCAAGTTTGTTGACATCCAGTTTGATCACTTCACCATTAATTTTTACCGTAGGATTTTTCTCATCATATACTCCGGAAGCAGTCAGTTGTAAATCCGCATTCGGATCTTTTGAATTGAGAATCACATGATAAGCCCCTTTATTGATCTTACCGGTCAGATTCATATTTTGATAGCGGTATCCTTTGTAAACCGCAGAAGCTACATGTCCTTTTAAGTCAGCATTGGCATTTTTGAAATCAAAACTTTCTCCTTTTACGGCTATTTGGGCAGTAATAGGGCCAATATCTTTATTTTGAATCATTTTTCCTACCTGTATGCCCTGTAGATTTGCTTTTACATCATATAATTCGTGATTTTTTCTCCGCATGTCAACCTGTGCTACAACAGCGGCATTTCCGAGAGTAGAGTAAAGGTTCAGGTCTGCATTTACTACTTTGGAAGTTCCTTTTGCATTTCCTTTTATACTGAAATGAGAAGGAAGAGCAATATTGGACGGGATGGTATTTTTAGGAACAAGGTTAAAAACTGTTTTGGCATTGGACGAAAATTCCCCAATTCTCAGATCGTAATAAAGCTGAGAAGGATTCATCGCATTTTTGATTTTTCCGGATGCTGAAACTCTCAGTTGATCCAGTCCGGAAACTTTAAGATCCTGAATGAAAAGATCATTGACACTTCCTTTTACGTTAGCATTTACATTGAGGATCGCATTCGGATATTTATTGAACGGAACCGTATTTCTTAAAGTAGGGACAAGGTTTAAAATATCAGAAAATCCAATTTTAGAATCTTTTATATTGGCCGAAATTTTTACCGCACCTGGGTTGGAAGTAAGTTCGTTGATTGAGTTATAATTTAAAATAACCTCATCACGCAGCAATGTTTTTGGTGTCTGAAGATATAGACTCTTCAGATAAGCTTCTTTTTCTGCATACACAAAATCGGTATTGAATTTCTGAATATCCAGACCTCTTGATTCCTGAATTTCAGCGGAATTCACAGTTCCTGCGAAAGTATTGTTCTCCATTTTGAAACTTCTGACTTCCACATTCATTTTTGAAAAATTCAGGTGGTTGAAATCCATCCCTTTTTGAGTTGGGACAATGGCTGTGTTGTTGTAAGTTGCTTTTACATCGTTAAGAACCAGTTTTCCTAAAAGCACTTTCATCGCCTTATCTTTATCAGACGCTTTTGAAACTTCCGGTTCATTGGATTTTTTTGGATTGGCATTCTGAGCAGGAAGGTAAAGATTGGCATTGATATTTGCACCGGAAAGGAATACATTAGCAATATCGTACGCATTGTTTTCGAGATCAAGCTTGTTCACTTTTGTACTGAGCTCTTTGAAGAGAACTTTTGCAAATGTTTTAGTATTATCATCTCCGTAGTTGATGTCAAAATTGGTAAGCTTGATTCCTCTTAGACCGATATTCATCGGTTTCTTTTTATTTAGAGAATCTACCTTTTTTTCTACTTTTTTGGAAACTTCTTCCAGAAGCCCCTGTTTTAAATTTAATCGTAATCCGTCGAGATTAATATCGTTGACAGCATAGCTGTTTTTGTTAAGATCAAAAGTTTTGACTCTGGTATCGAATGATTTAAAATAGATGTTGATATCATTCTTAGACTGCTGATCGTTGAAGATGACTCCAACATCTTTTAGATTGATTTTGTCAAGAGAAATAATAAAGGGTTTGGATGGACTTTCTTCCTTATCGTTGCTGGCAAAAGCATCCATAATATAATCAAAATTGAACTTACCGTCCGGTTTTCTGATGACATGGGCACGGGTTCCTTCCATTTCTACCGAGGTAATATCTGCCGTAGAATTGAGGAGCTTGAGCATATGAAGACCTACATCAAGTTTTTTGACTGCCAGAAGGGTATCTACATCCTGCCCTTTAAGGTAAAGATTTTCCATAACAAGGCTATTGGGAAATCCGATGTAGACTCTTTCGAGGCTTACTTTGGTTTTGATTTTTTTCTCAAGATAGACAATAAGTTTGTCTTTGATAAAGTTTTGAACAGCTGGAAGTCTTAGGCTTAGGATCAACAGGGTAAGAAAAACCAATATTGAAATAAAGGTTATTACAATACGCCTTAGAAGTTTTGTGGTGTTGATTTTCAGTTTCAAATGCGATATGGTTTGTAACAAAGATAATAATACTATTTTATTTAGCCTTTGTTATGGTACCTTTTTGCAAATGCAAAAATCCTGCCTTGGCTGCCTTTTTATGGAATTTTAGTGTGTAGTTGTCAAGTGAATAGTTGAGTAAGACGAGCCAAGGTAAGGATTGTTATTTTTTAGAAAGCCCCCTTTATATCATTTTTTAATGTTGAAAAGGTTAGTTAGCAAAAATGAAAATTCAAATGTTAGTATGTGTAAAGGGGGCGTGGCATGGTTCTTTATGAAAAGGTTATTAGTTTTTAATCGTTTCCGTTTTCCCATTTCACCTCTTCTCCCTGTGGAGTGGCACCGCCTTGTGCTACTGTAATAGGGGAGGTTTCCTGGTTGATATGATAAATATATGCTGCTATTTTTTCAGCATCTCTTCCGGTAATGGTTCCTTCTTTGATGAAAGGTCTCATCGTTGGGTTGTTGGGAGAACCGTTTTCAAGCATCCAGAAAACATTTTTGAATAAACTTTTTTCTTTGATGTTGATCCAGTGTGTATCGGTAAGATTAGGACCAATACCTCCTTTCCCGGAATCTCCGTGGCAGGTTACGCAATTGGTTTTGAAGAGTTCCTGGCCTTCTGCGATATTGTCTGCACTGTATTTTGCAGATTCAAGATTGATCTGAGGAGCTGTTTTCTCATATTCCTCAATAGAGGCAAGCATTGTTTTGGCTTCTTTGGTATATTCTACTTCCGGATGAGCATAATCTGTGAAAGCATAAGCCGTTAGGTATACCGCACAGAAGATACATCCAAACCAGAACAGACCGATCCACCATTTTGGAAGAGAGTTGTCCAGCTCTGTAATTCCGTCGAAACCATGATCAATAAGAATATCTTTTTCTTCAGTTACAGACTGTTTTTTGAAAGCTGAATTCCAAAGTTTCTGATAATAGGGAACTTTTTTTTCTTCAAGATATTTTTGTTTTTCTTCTTCCGGCAATCTGCTAAAATTTTCATTCTCTATCAGATCACCAATTGAATTCATGATGAAAAGAAGAATAATCGCAATCAGGATCAACGCCCAGAAAAATGGGGAAGAAAAATAATCTGAATCGCTTGCGAACATTTCAAAGGCCATAATTGTTAAACCTATTGTTGCCGCTATATATATTGAAATTGGGGTTCTCGTTTTCATTACAATACAATTTAAATGATTACTCTACGCTGGCTGTTTGTATCTGAGTTGTTTTGATGTCTGTACCTAATCTTTGAAGGTAAGCGATCATTGCTACAATTTCTCTTTGCTCAAGCGGAACATACGCTGATCCTTTTGCCGCTTTTTCTTTGATCATCTGATCTTTTACATCCGTAGCTTCTGAGTAGATTCTCTGTACAATTGCTTTGGACTGGTTATCTGCCCATTGGTTGGCAGAATCGATCTGAGCTTTTGTATAAGGCACATCAAAGGCGTTTTTCATTAGTTTCATTTTGTCCACCATTTGTGTTTTGTCTAGTTTATTGGTAATTAACCATGGGAAACGAGGCATAATGGAACCTGCAGAAGTAATTCTTGGGTTATACATATGTTTAAAGTGCCATGAATCAGGGTTTCTTCCTCCTTCTCTGTGAAGATCAGGTCCCGTTCTTTTAGATCCCCATAAGAAGGGTCTGTCATATACAAATTCTCCCGCTTTGGAATACTGTCCGTTTTTTCCTTCAAATCTTACCACCTCATCTCTGAATGGTCTTATCATCTGAGAATGGCATGAGTTACATCCTTCGCGGATATACAGATCTCTTCCTTCAAGTTCCAATGGAGTATAGGGCTTCACTGCAGTAATGGTAGGCACACTTTGTTTGAGAGATAATGTAGGTACAATTTCTACCAGTCCACCAATGGCAATGGTAATAAAAGCTAATATGGATAAAAGAGTAGGTGTTCTTTCTAACCATAAGTGTACGCCTTCGCCCTCTTTTCTTGTACTGCCGATATTGGCCAATGCAGGAGCTTCAGCAGGAACTTCTTTCTGGAATGAACCGGCTTTAATTGTTTTGATGACATTGATCACCATTAAGATCGCTCCGGACAGATACAGAACTCCTCCAAGGAACCTCATCTTAAAGTAAGGAATAATAGCTGTAACAGTATCTAACCAGTTTTTCCATAATAAGGTTCCGTCTGGGTTGAACTGTTTCCACATCAATCCCTGGGTAAATCCTGAAATATACATAGGAACGGCATAGAAGATGATTCCTAATGTTCCCAGCCAGAAGTGCCAGTTGGCCAGTTTTTTAGACCAAAGTGTTGTTCTCCACATAATTGGAACCAGGTAATATACCACTCCGAATGCCATGAAACCATTCCATCCAAGAGCTCCTAAATGTACGTGGCCAATTACCCAGTCGGTATAGTGACCAATTTTATTTAATGATTTTGTTGCTAATAAAGGTCCTTCGAAAGTAGCCATACCATAGCAGGTAACAGCAACCACAAAGAATTTAAGAATAGGATTTTCTCTTACCTTGTCCCATGCTCCTCTTAAGGTAAGCAGACCGTTCAGCATCCCTCCCCAAGACGGGGCAATAAGCATGATGGAAAAACCTGTTCCCACAGCCTGAGCCCAGGCTGGTAAAGCTGTATACTGCAGGTGGTGAGGCCCGGCCCAAAGATATACGAAGATCAACGACCAGAAGTGAATAATAGATAATTTGTATGAAAATACCGGACGTTGTGCCGCTTTTGGCATAAAGTAATACATAAGACCTAATACAGGAGTGGTTAATACGAATGCCACTGCATTGTGACCATACCACCATTGTACTAATGCATCTTTTACACCTGCATATACAGAATAAGATTTCCAGCTTGTGAAAGATAAAGGAACTTCCAGATTATTGAAGATGTGAAGCATTGCAACGGCAATCCATGTTGCTAGGTAAAACCAGATGGCTACATACAGGTGTCTTACTCTTCTTTTGGCAATAGTTCCAAACATATTGATTCCGAATATGATCCATGAGAAGGCAATCAAAATATCAATAGGCCATTCGTGTTCAGCATATTCTTTAGATGTATTGATTCCCATCAGGAAGGTGATTACTACACTGATAATCATAATCTGCCAAGACCAGAAATGAATCCATGAAAGGGTATCACTGTACATTCTTGTTTTTAGCAGCCTCTGCATGCTGTAATACGCACCGCAGAAAAAGGAATTACAGACAAAGGCAAAAATAACGGCGCTGGTATGAAGCATTCTGATCCTTCCAAAGCCCATCGCTCCCTGTGTATTGATCAGTCCCTGAATATTCCCCGAGGCTAAACTCTTAATAGTAGTATCATCAGTACCGAATAAAAATTCAGGCAGTTCAGGATAAAAAAGCATCAATGCGGCTGTAAGCCCCAGCAGAAATCCGACAAGTCCAAATGCGATAGTAGCATAGAGGAATGCTCTGACAATATTATTGTCATAATTAAATTTTTGCGTCTCCATAAATTCCAATAGTGTTTACCGAAGTGATATTTTCTCTGAAAAAGCCCTATTTTGTAGCTTTTTCTATGTTGAAAATAAATATCATGTAACGTGTATAATGTTTTGCCAAAGGTATTTATTAACTTTGTTAGAGGCTAATAGATAATCTTCTAAAATATACCGAAAACTACTAAAACAAAAACGATGAAAGTGTGTGGACAAAATATCAGAAAAATACGTAGGAGCAGAGATCTTACGCAGGAGTATATGGCGTTTGAAATGGGTATCTCCCAAAAAGCCTATTCCGACATTGAGAATTCTAAGGTGAAGATCAATCTGGAAATCCTTACTAAAATATCAGATATTTTAGACATCAAACCTTCCGATATCTGCAGTATTTCGCATAAGTGTGGAAATGATGAATATGAAGATAAATACCAAAGTCTTCTGGACCACCTGAAAAAGAATAATATTTCGATCCCAAAAGAGTTTTTATAGGATGTAATGATCCTATTCCTGTTGTTGCTGTTCGGGTTATCAATTTACCCCATGGAATGTGAATTTCTCTGAAAAGTTTTTATATATTTAGCGACCGAATAATTCACTCAATGAGCAACGAAAATAAAACAGAAAAAAACGAGACTTTAGTTAGAGGATTAACAAATCGACATATACAGTTAATTGCCCTTGGAGGTGCCATCGGAACCGGGTTATTCCTGGGAATTGGACCTGCAGCAGTATTGGCAGGACCATCCGTTATTTTAGGCTATGCTTTAGCAGGTATCATTGCCTTTTTTATTATGCGTCAGCTCGGTGAAATGGTAGTTCAGGAGCCGGTTTCGGGAAGCTTTAGCTACTTTGCCTACAAATATTGGGGAAATTTTCCCGGTTTTGCTTCCGGTTGGAACTATTGGATTCTATATATTCTTGTGAGTATGGCTGAACTTACAGCCATCGGACATTATATTCACTTCTGGTGGCCGGAAATACCACTCTGGGTTTCCAGTTTATTCTTCTTTGTGGTAATCAATGCCCTTAATCTTGCTTCAGTGAAAGTATATGGTGAAACTGAATTCTGGTTTTCCATCATCAAAGTAGTAGCCATTATTGCTATGATCATCTTCGGAGTGTATCTACTAATAAGTGGGTCAGGAGGAGAAAAAGCAACCATTACCAATTTGTGGAATGATGGAGGTTTCTTCCCAAAAGGATTATTCAATAAAACAGAAGGCGGTTATTCAGGATTATTTGCTGCAATGGCAATGATCATGTTCTCTTTCGGAGGATTGGAACTGATCGGAATTACGGCTGCAGAAGCCAAAAACCCTGAAAAAACCATTCCGCAGGCTACCAATCAGGTGATCTACAGGATTTTAATTTTCTATGTAGGCGCTTTGGTGATTTTATTTTCGCTAAGCCCATGGAGAGATATTACAGAAGGATCAAGTCCGTTTGTAATGGTTTTTCAAAATTTAAATGGCCTTGAATTCAGTGTTTTTGGGAAAGTAATTCAGTTCAATACATTGATTGCGAATGTTCTTAATTTAATTGTTCTTACTGCTGCTCTGTCAGTCTACAATAGTAGTGTTTACAGTAATAGCCGTATGCTTTTTGGATTGTCTCAGCAGGGAAATGCCCCTAAGTTTTTAAAGAAACTAAATAAAAATTCAGTGCCTATCAATGCTATTCTTGTATCATCATGTTTTGCCGGGATCTGTATAATCATTAACAAATTGGTGCCGGAAAAAGCATTCGAATACCTTATGGCTCTTGTAGTTTCTACTTTAATTATCAACTGGCTGATGATTTGCTACACCCATCTGAAATTCAAAAAATCCATTGATAAATCAGGAACTCAGTCAAAATTCCCATCCATATTTTATCCGATATCCAATTATATCTGTATTGTATTTTTGCTGCTTATTCTGGTGCTGATGAGCATTACAGGGATGGAGATACAGGTTATCCTGATCCCGGTCTGGATTGCATTCTTATTTATCATGTATAAACTCTACAAACCAAACTAAATTATATAAAAAGAACTATTATGTTTTTGTAAAGATGAAGATCACTATGATTTTCATCTTTTTTTTGTCTCTGTTTTTATAAATTGCTCCAACCTATATTTTTCATGTCAGAAAAAAAATCGCCCGATTATTGCATAAGATATTACAGATAACATATCTTTAAAATAGCAGAAAATGCAGGCAAGCTTCGGTGAGATCCAAAAAATCGTTGACCATATTGAAACCAATTTTGATAGGGAGATCACAGCTCATGAAATAGAATTGCTGTCTCACTATTCTTATAGAAACTTTCAGCGTGTCTTTTTCAAAATTTTCAATGAGACGGTTTCTGGATTTCAAAAACGGCTGAAACTTGAAAATTCGTATAAAAAACTGATCTATACCGAAGATAAAATATCTGAAATTGCATGGCAGGTAGGATATGATAACATCCAGTCATTTTCAAAAGCCTTTAAAAAACAATTTTCTGTTTCTCCGGTAGAGGCAAGAAAACAAAAGCAGGACGTTTTCAGACAATTTATAGAAAACGGAAGCCCTAACCTGAAGTTTGAGATCAAATACAAGGATGAGGTAATTGTGTATTGTAAATTTATTAAAACCAAGGACTATCATAATGCAGAGATTGATGCATTGTGGAAAGAAATAGAACCGGAAGATGAAATATTTGAATCCGCTTACGGAATTATTCACGATCAGCCTCTTATTACCAATCGTTTCCATTGCAGATATGGCGCTGCAGTAACGTATGATAATGATCTAAAAGGATTCTTGAAAAAAGAGATATTTGGCAGGAAATATGTAAAATTTACCCATTACGGATTGTATGAACATATTTTAGGAACTTATCGTTCGTTTTATCGTTTTTGGCTTTCCGAGCAGAGTCTTTTACTTGATAATTCTGACGTTATTGAAGAATATACGGAAACAGAAAGCGGTGAAAAAGTTACTCATATTTATTTTCCGCTGTATGAGTAGAATGTCTTTTTAGGACAAGTTTTGTTTTTCTCAAGGTCTAATTTTGCATCAGTAAATAATCAGAGATTATTGTTTACAGAGTAAAATGTAAGAAAACAAGACAATGAAAAAAAATGTACTTTCCTTGAGTTTGATACTATTTTCTTTTTGTGCGAAGTCTCAGATTTCAGTTCAGACTTATGGCGGCAATAAAGAAACCGAACTCTTGGGAATCTATTCTAAAGACTTTAAAACCAAATGGAATTATTTTGCATCAGGTACCGTAGCATACGATTACCATTCCGGAAAAGTAAATCCGGAAATTTACCAAAACCTTAATTATGGGATTGGAAAAAACCTGGGCGTTTCAGCGGGAGTTCACATTTCAGATCAGGATATAATGCCTTCGGTAGGTTTGGCGTATGGAAAAGAAAATGATGTTTTCGGAATCAGTGTTTTTCCGGCTTTTACTTACTCTGCAGATGCTAAGGAATTTGGATTGGGACTGTATACTTTATTAGAATATACCCCAAAAATTAACGAACGGCTGAATCTTTACACAATGTTGATTGTAGAATCAGACTTCAGTTTCAAAGAACATCAATCCAGCAGTCAGGTTATTCGTTTAGGCATTGAAAATCAAAATAAAATGCAGTTCGGAATAGGAAGCAATATTTCTCAAACCGGAACCCACTTTGAAACCGAAATTAATTTCGGTGTATTTATAGGAAAAAAATTTTAACGATATGAATAAATTATTCACCCTTACATTCATCCTTAGTTATCTAGGAATTATGGCACAAACGTATCACTTTCCCGAAGAATCTTCACGCCATGAGGGAACATGGCTCCAATGGCCTCATCATTATCAGCATGGTACTACCTATCGTAAAAGAGTTGAGCAAACCTGGATCGATATGACAAAATCTTTACAGACAGGAGAAAAAGTACATATCGTTGCTTATAATACAGAAGAGAAAAATAGAATTATCCGTCTTTTGGAAGAAAATAAAGTGCCTTTAAAGAATGTGGATTTCAGAATTTATCCTACAGATGATGTTTGGATCAGAGATAACGGACCTATTTTCGTTAAAGATAATAAAGGAAATGTGTTGATTGAAGATTGGGGATTCAATGGTTGGGGAGAGAAATTTGATTCTGAGAACTGTGACGAAATTCCAACACGTATTGGTAAAGATCTTGGGGTGAAAGTTATTGATCTGAATGACGAAATGGTGAATGAAGGCGGTTCAGTAGAAACCGATGGAAACGGAGTGTTGATGGCTTGCAAAAGCTCTGTGATCAGCCAGAAAAATGGTTCAACAAGAAACAAGGGAATTACCCAGAAAGAAGCAGAAGAAATGTTTGAAACCTATTACGGAGTATCCAAAGTTATATGGCTGGACGGAGTTACCGGACTGGATGTTACCGATATGCATATTGATGGCTTTATGAAGTTTATCAATCCTCAGACAATGATTACCATGAAGGAGGACGATCTTCTGGAACTTGGGTTGTCTGATAAAGATATTAATACGCTGTACAAAGCTTCCAATACTGAAGGAAAAGAATACAAGAAAATATACCTTCCGGCTACCCAAAACAAGGTGAAAACAGCATACGGGAAACAACTTGATGAAAAAGGCTCTTACATCAACTATTATGTGGCTAACACCGTAGTTTTGGTTCCGAATTACGGAGATCCTAACGATACTATTGCCAATAAGATTATTCAACAGCAATATCCTGACAGAAAAGTAGTAGGAATAGACGTAAGAAATCTTTATGAAAATGGCGGAATGGTGCACTGTGTTACTCAGCAGCAGCCTGCCGGAAATCTTTTAAAGTAGATGGAAGTGATAAAAGAAATCTTTAGAAAAAGAAATAGACATGACAAAATAAACCAACTCCCACCTTTGTGTGGGATTTTGTTTCTAAAGCGTGTGCTTTAGAAATCCTTTTCTTGAGTTTAATATTGTAGAGATCCATTTAATACTAAAAATGGACTCTTTTTGTTTTGCGTCCAACTGTTCTATAATCTGCACTTTTTCTACAACAGATTGATTAAGAGAATCCATATCCGAAAATATATTATCAGAATTTACAATACCTGCGATTCTCTAAAGTGTTTGCAATTTTTCTATGAAAGAAAATAGAGGATTATCAAGGTCCTGACCCTAAAAAGAAATTTATATTTGCAAATGCGAAAAAAGATGACAATCGTGGTGCATATGTAATTACTGCTGAGATTGGATAAACAACATTTTTTAAATATACAAGCCCCAACAAGAAATGGCCATTAAAAAGATAATCCTAATTTTTTCAGCTTATGTTTTCTTCAATAGCTGTATGATTAAAAACAAGTATGATTTTCTTACAAAATTTGATGAAGTAAATAGAAGTTCTACATTATTCCTAACCAAAGATGATATCATTATTGATAGTATCCAGAATATTGGAAACTATTATGGAAAAGACAGTATTGTTAAACAAAACAACAACCAATGGGATTATTATTATAATGGAAGATGCGGAACAGGTTGTTCTGTAATATATTATATGAATCTTGCTCCAATTAAAGATAAAATTAAAGTAAAGCTCAATATTCTATACAAATCAAAAGAATCATATTATGAATCTCAAAATACCCAGATAAAAGAGTATGTTCCATATTTTTCCAAGAAAGAAAATTATATTTCAAAGATTGTCAAAGAAAATGGAATTGTAAAAAATAAAATTGTTGATCAAATTAATTACGATCTGAAGAGTAATATTTATTATAATAAAGTGTTTGAATATAAAAATTCAGCATATAAAGGAATTAAAGTAGACTCTCTTGAATACATATTAGTCGATGAAAATGTTTGGAAATTTTATGATTCGAGTTCCAAAAAAATAAATGATTTACAATAAAACTTGCCGCCGAAAGGCAGGAAGTTTTATTTACAAAGCCAGCGCATTGGAAAGTGTTTTTTTAAGTTTAATATTGTAGAGAGCCATATCGATAATATTGAAAATGGACCAGTAGATGATTATAAAGATGTTAGAGTAAGAGGTAGAAAGTACTATTCTAACAGAAGAAATATTCTAGCAGAAATTGGTAAAAAGATAAATAATATGAATAATGTAAAAAAAATAATTTTTATAATAATTTTGTCCTTATTCTCTTGTTCTGGGGATTTAGAAAATCATATAGTTAAGAACGATGAATTTATAAACAAGAAGGGGATTTTCTTTTTTAAAGATTATATTATTAAAATTAAGCAGTTTGATGATGGAACGTTAATTTATGGTATTTTTGATGAAAGAAATAAACCTTTATTTCAACAAAATCTTTCAGAATCATTTAGCGGTTCAAGTAAATGGACATTGTATATTGATAAAGAAGATAAGATATGGTTTTATAATTCTGATTATCAAGTTGTAAGTGTTCTTTATAAAGAGGGTGGACAGGTTGTTTATAGTAATAAAAAAGATAAATTACCTACTATTCCTATTGAACTTTCATCTTATTTAAAACAGTAATTTAAATAAGTAAATGACTAGTCCTGAAAAAGGTTGGCTAGTTTAATAAATCAAATATAGTTAAATCAGGGTAGGAATTTTCCTATTCTGATTTTGCTTTTTATAAGTTTTTAATTTCACATTATTTTTCATATGTACATGGCTTGGGAAGTTTACACAACCAAAAGGCGGGATTTGCTTTTAAAGAAACAAAGCATTAGCAATCGCTTCTTTAAGTTTTAGATGTAGCTACTTCTAGATTGACTCCTTTATGTATGGTAGTATCTCTTATGATGGAAACAGTTAATCCGAAACCAATGTTTGATACAAAACAAATTTATTGATTTTACGATAAAATAAAAATATAAACCAAAAATATAAATCAAAAATGAATATTAAAGTAAAAGGAAATCTAGATATTTTCGTGATACATAATACGGATGAATTCGAAGGTGAAATATCTGAATGGAATGAAGTTCTGATACACGGTGATCCGACTGGATTGAAGTCTTTTGCAAATTTATTAATTGACATTGCAAACTTTAATCAGGATATAATAGATGATAAGGAATTACCAATTGGAGAGAGACAACATATAAAATTAAGGCCAGGATTGGAGCTTTCTAAAAGTTCTACCGAAGTAATAGTCGGAAGGCTGGATGCTAAAAAGACCGGAAAATACTATGATCGCTTTATTTCAAAATAATAATCTTTATTTATTAAGAAGTCATTGTAAAAAAAATATGATGACTGTTTTTGTATTTAGATGATATATTCTTGAAATTTTCCTAATATAAATAATAAACAAAAACCATCCTTAAAAAAGGATGGTTTGTAGACTCACAGGGATTCGAACCCCAGATGACTGAACCAAAATCAGTAGTGTTACCGCTACACCATGAGTCTGTTTGTTTTAGTGGTGCAAATTTACAGCTTTTTTCTTTATATACAAGAACTTTTTAATTTTTTTTTTAAATTTACTGTAGATTTTATTCACGGAAAATATGCTGATAGACTTCAATAATCTCAATACGAATCAATTATCATCCCATACGGAATTTGAAAAAAAAGTTGATTTTTTTTTACAGGAATGGCTTTTTGACAAAGAAACGGTAAATGTTCAGACTTCCGGTTCTACAGGAACTCCTAAAATTTTTGGAATTGAGAAAAAGAAAATGATCAATTCTGCCATTATGACCTGTAACTTTTTGGAATTGAAAAAAGGTGATAAAGCCCTTCTGTGCCTGCCGGTAGAATACATATCGGGTAAAATGATGGTGGTGCGTTCCTGGGAAAGAAAATTACAATTAATCATAGCAGAACCCAACCTGAAACCTGTTGAAAATTTAAATGAAGAAATAGACTTTTGTGCGATGACCCCACTTCAGGTAGAAAATTCATTGGATAAGCTTCATTGGATTAAAAACCTGATCATCGGAGGAGCCGCTGTTTCAGAAAGCCTGAAAAATAAAATTCGGGAAATGGATCTAGGAGAATCAAATCGTATTTTTGAAACATACGGAATGTCTGAAACCCTTTCTCATATTGGTTTAAAGCAATTGATGCCAATCTCGGAAGACTATTTTACAGTTTTTGAAAATGTATCTATTTCTTTAGATGACCGAGGTTGCCTGAAAATTTTTGCACCCAACGTTAATGCAGAAGTATTACAGACTACTGACTTGGTAGAAATTAAGAATGATAAACAGTTTAAATTTCTCGGAAGAATAGATAACGTCATCAATTCCGGAGGAGCGAAAATCTTTCCAGAAACACTTGAAACACTTATTAAAAAAGAAATTTCCAATGAAGCTGTATTGATGGGGTTGCCAGATGAAACTTTGGGGCAAAAGCTAATATTGGCTATCGAAGGAAAAGAAACAGAAGAAGTAAAAAAGAAAATCTCAGATATTCCGTTTGAAAAAAGCTTTCATAAGCCTAAAGAAATTATTTTTATCTCTGAAATTCCGAGAACGCCCAATGGAAAAGTAAGCAGGATGGAACTGTATAAAAAGATAACGGAAAACTTATAACCCTGAAAACGATGAAAAATTTTTCAAAAGAACTCAGCTTTAAAACCTCCAGAAGCAGTGGAGCAGGAGGGCAGAACGTTAATAAAGTGGAGACGGCTGTCACTGTACTTTGGAAAGTAGATGGATCAGAATTTTTCAGTGATGAAGAAAAAGAAATGATTCAGAATAAACTGAAAAACAGAATCAATGCGGATGGCTTTCTTTTTTTAACAGTTTCAGAGAGCAGAACCCAACTGATGAATAAAAACAAAGCCGTTGAAAAAATTATCGAAATTGTCAATAAAGCTTTAATTGTTCCTAAAAAAAGAACAGCCACGAAACCTTCACGGACGCAAAAACAGAAAAGATTAGATAGTAAAAAGAAGCTTTCTGATAAAAAAGAAAACAGACGTTTCAAGTTTTAACTTGATTCTTTCCTGGAAAATTTTATTTTTGCAAAAAAATAAAACCATGATAAAAAAATTAATGCTTCTGGGAGCTATTTCGTATTCTTTCATTTCTTTTGCACAGGAAAAAATAACAATCTCACCAGCAGTAGGATATGCATGGAGAATAGCTCAGACACCGTCGGGACTTTCAAGAGATGAAAAAAAATATCTGGAGGGACTGAAAAACGGTGTGAATTTCGAGATTGCAGCCTATTACAACATAAAAAATATGGGAATCGGGGCTAAATTTTCCAATTTCAGCTCGTCCAGCAGTGGAACATTAAAAGGTTACGATGTTAATGTTCAGAGAGTTTCTGCTCATGTAAGCACTAAAGATAATATTACTTTCTTTGGTCCTTCTGTAATGTTTTCCAATTATAACGAAGCAGCGTCAAGGCATAAGTTTGCAGCCGATGTTTCTCTGGGTGTGATCACTTATACAACCAAAACAGGAGCTATAAAAGGAACAGGTTCCAACCTTGGTCTGGAAGCAGGAATTGGCTATCAGTACGCTGTTTCCAAGAACTTTCTGATCGGTCCTAAATTCGGAATTACTGCAGGTACATTAGGCAAAGTAAAAATAGATGGAAGATCTTATGAACTTCCTGATGATCAGAAAGAAGGACTTACAAGAATTTCCTTAAGCGCCGCTGCCGCATTCCGTTTTTAAGTCTTATATTTGTAAGAATTAAAATAATTTATACAATGACAGCAACAATCTTTTTATCGGCAGAGCGCAGAGGATCGGGATTGTTGCTGTCATTACTTTATCTTCACACAGATTCGTTTCTGAAAAGTTCTAAGGACTTTATTAATTAAGCCCTGTCAGGATCCAAGACAGGGGACTACTACAGATTTTTATTGATTAGTTTTTGCGGTTTTCTATGGAAGAAGACTTTTCGTCCGTATTCTACATTGGATCGTTGGAATACCTGCATTTCATATTTTAAAAATTAAAAAAATGTCCAATCATATTATTGTAACCACAGGAATTTATGATGCTATAAAAGATACGATCAGAAGAAAAAAAGTAAGCATGGAAGAAGAAAAAAGACTCGCTGAAGAGCTTAGAAAAGCCAAGCAGGTACTGAGAAGAGATCTTCCGGCAGATATTGTGACAGTAGAAAGAAAAGTGACCTTAAAAGATCATACACTGGATGTTGAGCATGAATATATTTTTGTGGCATCTAATAAAGAAAAACTGAAAAAGAATAAACATTCTATTCTTTCCGATATCGCTCTCGCAGTTGTAGGATATAGAGTGGGGGATATTATTCACTGGCCTTTTAAAGAGGGGGAAAGAAAAATTGAAATCCTGAAAGTAGAAACCTGGGAAGGATAAGTTTTCACAGAATGCGATTAAGTTGAATTATTATAGAAGCGTAGCTCAGATGGGCTGCGCTTTTTTATAGATTGAGTAAGGAATATATCTTCAATAAAATTTTGTATGGTATCTTTTATCTCCCGTTAATTTTGTACACAGTATAGAAATCTGCGCAATCTGTGAGAAAGTTTAATATTAATAATCTCATCTTTCCTGAAGTCTTAGATTTTTTTTGCGCCTTAAAATATTTACAAGACATAAAAAACTTTTGCGCGTTTGCGTTTTCCAACTATTTCAACTTTTCCAATTTAACAAATGATAAAAAAAGACTTTGCTTTGATACTTTCTTCAAGCGCTTTGATTGCATTCCGTTTTTAAGTTTTATCTTTGCAAAAATTAAAAAAATGAGCAAACCAATTTCTGAATTTATAGAGAAATATTACCTGCACTTCAATGCAGCTGCATTGGTAGATGCATCTAAAGGGTATGTTGCACATCTTAAAGATGGCGGGAAAATGATGATTACTTTAGCAGGAGCAATGTCTACTGCAGAGTTGGGTAAAATTCTTGCTGAAATGATCCGTCAGGGAAAAGTAGACTTTATTTCTTGTACAGGAGCTAACCTTGAAGAAGACTTAATGAACCTTGTAGCTCACTCTCACTACGAAAGAGTTCCTCACTATAGAGATTTAACAGCTCAGGACGAATGGGATCTTTTAGAAAGAGGTTTGAACAGAGTTACAGATACTTGTATTCCGGAAGAAGAAGCTTTCAGAAGATTACAGAAACATATTGTAGAAATCTGGAAAGATGCAGAAGCTAAAGGAGAAAGATATTTCCCGCATGAGTTCATGTACAAAATGATCCTTTCAGGAGTATTAGAACAATACTATGAAATCCCAAGAGAAAATTCTTGGATGATTGCTGCTGCAGAAGCCAACTTACCAATCGTAGTACCGGGATGGGAAGATTCTACAATGGGGAACATCTTCGCTTCTTACTGTATCAAAGGAGAGCTTACCGCTACAACAATGAAATCAGGAATCGAATATATGACTTATCTTGCGGACTGGTATACTAAAAACTCAGGAGGAAAAGGAGTAGGATTCTTCCAGATTGGTGGAGGTATCGCAGGAGATTTCCCTATCTGTGTAGTACCAATGTTGTATCAGGATATGGAAATGCATGACATTCCTTTCTGGTCTTATTTCTGCCAGATTTCTGACTCTACAACATCTTATGGTTCTTACTCAGGAGCAGTTCCAAATGAGAAAATTACTTGGGGTAAACTTGATATTACTACACCGAAATTCATCGTTGAAAGTGATGCAACGATCTGTGCTCCATTGATGTTCTCTTATATCTTAGAAAATTCTTAAGAATAAATTTCTCAAAAGAGATAAATAATACGAGCGCTTCAAATTCACTTGGAGCGCTTTTTTATTGCTATTTACTTGTATCTTGGCTGGGAATTTTCAGCGAACATGATATATAAATTAATCAGCAGTATACAATTTTATCACAGATAAAATCCTTGCGTCTTACAGTTTGTAAAATTTAAAATAATTTTCGTCTTTGCGTTTTCCAAAAGATATCTACAAACATCTGTGAAAATCCGTGTAATCTGTGGTTAAAAATAAAGAACTATTCCAAAGAATTCACCAACACAAAATATCGATATGCCAGAATTCCTTTCTCAATTTTGGTTAAATGATTAGGATCTTTCTTACTCAGCTTCGGAAGAAACTTTTTATTAACTGCATTCAACAGTCTGAAGAATGATTTTTTCATACCTTTATCTTTTAATGAAACATCATTGAATACATAATAATTCAAAAATGATGCAAAAACGATCTGTTTTAAAATTCAACGCATACAGAACCATACAAAATAATAAGTATAATGGACGAAATTTTCAAACAACAGGTATATGAAGTCGCAAAGCTCATTCCTAAAGGAAGAGTATCAACGTACGGAGCCATAGCAAAAGCGGTAGGATACCCCAATCATTCACGCCATGTAGGAAAAGCGATGGGAGGTTGTCCAAAAGATGTTCCTGCTCACCGGGTGATTTCAAGTTCCGGAGTGTTATCCGTCCCTGAATTTCAACCAAAGCTAGAAGCAGAAGGAATTATCATTGAAAATTTTAGAATAAAAAACTTCAAAAAACTGTTTTGGGATCCATTGAATGAAATTTAGGATCTAATTTTCTACGATTCAGGTATAGAATTATACAGCTCGGGTATATATTTTTTCAAATTTTTGCCCATCATAATACCTTTGGTTCATAATTAAAAACAAATATCATGAAACCAAACTCAATTCTTACCCTTGTATTTCTTTTTCTTGCTGTATTTTCAAAAGCACAGATGGATGATAAATTCTATCAGCCTAGTAAAACGATGAAGCCCTTTGAAATGAAAATTTCCGACTCTGTTAAGTTTCCGGTAGAAGATAACGTGATCACAGCTTTTATTGCAAAACCGAAACAGAAGGAAATTAAAAAGACTATTTTCTTTTTTCATGGCGCAGCAGGAAATGTAACGACCTACCAATTGATTACAAAACCATTAGTAGACGCAGGATATCAAGTGGTAATGATTGACTTCAGAGGATATGGTTTATCCACAGGGAAACCAACACACAAAAA
This sequence comes from Chryseobacterium sp. Mn2064, assembly GCF_049319685.1. Lineage (NCBI taxonomy): Bacteria > Pseudomonadati > Bacteroidota > Flavobacteriia > Flavobacteriales > Weeksellaceae > Chryseobacterium > Chryseobacterium sp. Mn2064. Next base: position 401,597 of record NZ_JBMOUE010000003.1, on the reverse strand, counting down.
TGTTGCAGAAGACGGACAGAAATTTTTTGAGGAGCTAAGCAAAAGAAATGATATTAAAAATACAAAGATCTATTTTTACGGAGCTTCTTTAGGAAGTCAGATCGCATCTCACCTTGCTAAAGAGAATTCATCTAAAATATCCGGTCTTATCCTAGATTGTCCAATGGCTTCTTTTACTGATATTGCTGCACATTTTGCACCTCAATACAGAGATTTTATTTTACAAACATTGGTCTCTCCTTATTCTGCTAAAGAAGATGTGAAAACTTTAGGAAAGCTTCCTGTACTTGTCATTCAGGCTAAGGACGATCATACGGTTCCTTACGAACAAGGAAAACTCGTTTATGACAATGCTCCATCCGGCACAAAAGCTTTCATTGAAACGAAAGGAGATCACTTAGAGGGAATGAAAAACAACAAAGAAGATATTCTGAAAGCAATGAATACGCTATAATAACAAACTCCAGCGGCGAAGCCGCTGGAGTCTTTTCTATTGAAAGAATATCTTAAGATAGTTATTTTTTAGCTCTTGAAGGTACTGTGGTATTCTTTAATTCCTCTTTTAACCTGTCATTCTCTTCTTTTAAGAGCGCAATATAGGCCTGAAGATTTTCAATGATAGCTCCAGGAATGTTATCATAATTGTTTTGATTAGTGATGGTTCCTGCAGAAGTAGATCGGTCATTAAATACTGGATGATCATTATTAACAATCACTGCTGCTTCCTCTTCTTCATAAATATCTTCAACTGGAACATTTAAGAAACGGGCAATTTTATCCCACTCATCTCTTATGATTTTTACATCACCACTTTCTTTTCTGCTGTAGTTGGATACATCCGTTGCAATAAAATCAGCTACCTGCTGTTGAGTATAACCTTTTTGTTTTCTTATGACACGTAATTTTTCTTTTTGCATATCCGACATTTTACACAAAAATGGTAAAAAAGCATAAGCTGTACAATAAAAAGTACAAAAAAATGGGTCTTAAAGAATAAGATTAAAGAAAAAATGAAACTAAATTTAAAAACAGAAATGTTATCTAATTTAATTGTTGAAAATTTTCTTTAGTAAGAGGCGAGATGTAAACCTATAAGGTTGGAATTGCTAGTAGTAATGTTAAACTATTTTTCTGTTGAAAACACAAAGGCGTTAAGTGATTAATATGTCGCGGAAATTTCAATGCGCAAGAACATTTCAACTTCGCTCAATGTGAGATTTTCATTAAGAATAATATATAATAAGTCAGCGGTAGACAATTTTATCGGAGATGAAATACTTGCGTCTTAAATGAAGAGCCATGTAAAAAAAATTAGCGTCTTTGCGTTTTTCCAAACCTTTTTAAATAAAAAAAGACTGCTTCAAACGAAACAGTCTCTTGTATATTATTTTTCAAGTTGCTTATAGCTTCTCTGTATAAAATCTGTCAGGTCTTTTCCTTTCAGTAAATTTTGTGAAAGCTTTGCCAGATCAAGAGCATGTTTAATCAGGCCTTCTTTTTCTTCTGTATTCTCCGTTTTTAAAATCTGATTAGAAAGCTCACTGTTGGAATTCACGACCAGATTGTACATTTCCGGGAATCCGCCCATTCCAAACATACCACCTCCGCCAGTAGCTTGCATCTCCTTCATTCTTCTCATAAACTCAGGCTGAGTAATGGTAAATGGAGCATCGCTGCTGTCAAGATCTTCAAGTTGAACGGTGAACTTAGTATCCTGAATAGCTTCTTCCACATTCTTTTTCAAAGCTTCTTTTTCAGTTTCGTTCAGTTTTGAAATAATTGGCTCATCTTTTTTGATAAGATTGTTGATATGATCAGCATCTACTCTTGCAAAGGAAATATTTTCTTTGGAAGTTTCCAGCTTCTGGATCACATGTGGCGTAATAGGAGTGTCTAATAAAAGAACTTCATATCCTTTATCTTTGGCAGCCTGAATATAGCTGTGCTGCTCATCAGCATTGGTGGCGTACAATACAACCAGCTTATTATCCTTATCGGTTTGTATCGGTTTAATTTTTTCTGCCAATTCATCCCAAAGGAAATATTTTCCGTCTGTTGTAGGATATAGTGTAAACTTATCCGATTTTTCAGCAAATTTTTCTTCAGTCACAATTCCGTACTCAATGACTACTTTAATATCATTCCATTTCGTTTCGTAATCTTCACGGTTTTCGTTGATTAAAGAAGCCATTTTATCCGCTACTTTTTTGGTGATATAAGAAGAAATCTTTTTCACCGCACCATCTGCCTGAAGGTAAGAACGGGAAACATTCAACGGAATATCCGGAGAATCAATCACCCCTCTAAGAAGCATTAGGAAATCTGGAACAATTCCTTTTACTTCATCCGTTACGAATACCTGGTTTTGATATAACTGAATCTTATCTTTATCAATATTCAGATTGTTGCTCAGTTTTGGGAAGAAAAGAATTCCTGTAAGGTTGAAAGGATAATCAACATTCAGGTGAATATTAAATAAAGGTTCCTCAAACTGCATTGGATACAGCTCATGGTAGAACTTCATATAATCTTCGTTATTCAGCTCACTTGGAGAAATAGTCCATGCCGGTACCGGATTGTTGATAATATTATCTACTTCCTCAGTTTCTGCAACCGCATCTTCAGGAGCATCCTCCGGTAAAGGAAGAGTATGGGTTTTAGTTCCGAATTTGATTGGAACAGGCATGAATTTGTTATATTTTAATAACAACTCACGGATTTTTCCTTCCTCTAAAAACTCTACAGAATCTTCAGCAATATGAAGGATAATTTCTGTACCTCTGTCGGTTTTATCTGAAGTTTCTTCAAGAGTGAATTCTGGGCTGCCATCACAAATCCAACGTACAGCTGGCTCATCTTTATAAGATTTAGTAAGGATTTCTACCTTTTCTGCTACCATAAATGCAGAATAGAACCCTAAACCAAAATGTCCGATGATTCCTGAATCTTTTGCAGAATCTTTATATTTTTCCAAAAACTCTTCAGCGCCTGAAAAAGCGACCTGGTTGATGTATTTTTCAACTTCTTCACCTGTCATCCCGATCCCCTGATCGATGATGCGTAAGGTTTTCTGGTCTTTATCAATTTTTACTTCAAGTTTTGGGTTGCCATATTCAACTTTTGCTTCTCCGATGCTTGTAAGATGCTTCAATTTTAAAGTGGCATCCGTTGCATTGGAGATCAATTCTCTCAGGAATATTTCGTGGTCACTGTAAAGAAATTTTTTGATAAGCGGGAAAATGTTTTCCACAGATACATTAATATTTCCTTTAGTCATCATATTTTAGATTTTTTAATTTTCAGATATTTCTCAAAAAAAATACCACGAACAGGAATGTGACAGAATGACATTTTTTCGGATAATGAAGAAGCTCATGTAATCTGCGGATTTGTCAGAGAAATAAACTACTTTTAATCCTTAAAATTTTTTGAAAATGAAGTTGAAATGTTCAGTATTTTTTCTGCTCATCATGACCTGTTTCATGTATGGACAGAAAAAGCCTTTGGATCACTCTGTCTATGACAACTGGCAAAATATAGGAGCCAGAAAGATATCAAATGACGGAAAATGGGTTGCTTATTCTGTAGACCCTCAGGAAGGAAATTCTAACCTTTTTTTGTATTCAGTAAAAAATAAAACCTCAAAGCAGTTTGCAAGGGCAACAAAAGTGGATTTTACAAATGATTCCAGATTTGCTGTTTTTCAGATTCGTCCGTTGTATAAAGATATAAAAGCGGTAAAGGATAAAAAGCTTAAAAAGAATAAATTAACGAAAGACAGTCTTGCGATAGTCGATTTTTTGAGTGATACCACTGAGAAAATTCCTAATGTAAAAGGGTTCAAAGTACCTGAAAAAGCAGGTTCTTACGTTGCTTATCTTCTTGAAAATTTGACAGATAAATCTTCGGATGGAGCTTCAGATAAAGAAGATGGAGATGATAAGGATGAAGATAAAAATGCAAAACCATTACAGTTAGTCGTACGAAACCTTGTGAATGGAAAAAGTACAACCTACGATAATGTCATCCGTTATGAGTTCAGCAAAAACGGAAAGCAGCTTGTTTTTGTAACCAAGAAACCTGAAGAGAAACCCGCTAAGGATAAAAAAGAAAAGAAAGATTCTCTTGACCATAAACCTGCAGAAAAGAAAGATACAGATAAATCGAAGCCAAAGAAATACGAACTTCAGACGGTACAGGTTGTGGATCTTCAAAAAGGAACAGTGACCAAAATTTCCGAAATGGAAGGAGACTATTCTCAGCTTGCATTTGATGAAGAAGGAAGTCAACTGGCTTTTTTAGGAACTTCTTCTGCGCAGAATGATTTGGTGAAGCTATATCAACTGTATTATTCTAATTTTAAACTGAATAAAAAAGAAATCATTGCCAATGAAAATCCTCAGATGAAAAAAGGCTGGGTGATTTCTGAAAATCGATTACCAATCTTCAGTAAAAATGGAAAACAGTTATATTTTGGAGTGGCTCCAAGACCTGTTGCAAAAGATACAGCGATGATTGCAAATGATCATGCTGTCGTAGATATCTGGAATTATAGAGATGATTATCTACAGACCGTACAGTTAAAGGATTTAAAAAATGACTTGAAGAAATCCTATGCTGCAGTAATGCAAACAGAAAAACCTGATACCTTTAGAAATATTGACGGTATAGATTTGGATACTCTACGTTTAGTGAATCAAGGGAATGCCGATTTTGCTCTTGGTATTACAAGTTTAAATAACCGCATTGCTTCACAATGGGAAGGCTCCACAAAGAAAACGTATTTCCTTATTGATAATAAAACCGGTGAAAGAACAGAAATTATTAAAGATCTGGATGGGGCCGTTGCTGTATCGCCTCTTGGAAATTTTGTGGTGATCTTTGACAGAGAAAAAGGAAAATGGTCCAGCTATAATGTTAAAACAAAGCAAACCCTTTCTCTAACTAGTGGACTCCCGGTTTCTTTCGTAGATGAAGAGTTTGATATGCCGGATTACCCAACCCCTTATGGTATTGCATCATGGACAGATAATGATGAATCTGTGATTATCAAAGACCGTTATGACCTTTGGGAGTTTTTCCTCAATGGTTCGAAAAAGCCAAGAAATATTACGAATGGATTTGGACGTAAAAATAAAATAACATTTGATACTTACGATTTAGATAAGGATATCAAAAGTTTAAACAGAAAATCGACCATCTATTTATCTGCATTTGACAATACATCCAAAGCAAATGGAATTTTCAAAACTTCTATTCAGTCGAATACTGACCCTGTGAAAATTCAAATGGAAAATGTTTGGGGATATCGCAGCCTTCAAAAAGCAAAAAATGCTGAGGAATATACTTTAATAAAAGAATCATATACAGATTCTCCTAATATTTTTATAACATCAGATTTCACAGAGCAGAAAAAACTGAGTAACACCAATCAGCAACAGAGCCTTTATAATTGGGGTACCGATGAATTGGTGCATTGGACGACACCAAAAGGAAACACATCTACAGGAATTTTATATAAGCCGGAAAATTTCGATCCGAATAAAAAATATCCTATGATTGTCTATTTCTATGAAAAGCTTTCGGATAATCTGAACCGTTATGTAGCACCGGCTCCAACGCCTTCAAGATTAAATATTTCTTATTTTGTAAGTAACGGATATCTGGTTTTCACTCCTGATATTTCTTACGTAGATGGTCTTCCTGGAGAATCTGCAATAGAATATATCAATTCCGGAGTTGAGAAATTAAAAGAAAACCAATGGGTAGATGGTGCTAAAATTGGAATTCAGGGTCAGAGCTGGGGTGGTTATCAGGTGGCCTATCTTATTGCTCATACCAATATGTACGCAGCAGCATGGAGTGGTGCTCCCGTAGTAAACATGACTTCTGCATATGGAGGAATACGATGGACTTCAGGGATGAACAGACAGTTCCAATATGAAAAATCACAAAGTAGATTGGGGAAAACATTATGGGAAGCGCCTGATCTTTATATTAAAAATTCACCGCTTTTTGCCATTAATCAGGTGAAAACCCCGGTAGTTATTATGAGTAATGATAAAGATGGAGCAGTTCCATGGTATCAGGGAATCGAAATGTTTACTGCATTACGCCGTCTTGGAAAACCAGTATGGCTTCTAAATTATAACGGTGACGATCATAACCTTATGAAACGCCAGAACCGAAAGGATATTCAAATTCGTGAACAGCAATTCTTCGATTATTACCTTAAAGGGGCCAAAGCTCCGGTTTGGATGACTAAAGGAGTTCCTGCCACCCAAAAAGGAAAAGATTGGGGATTTGAGCTGACAGATGATAAACCTAATTAAAAAACTCGGCGGAGCCAAAGGCTCCGCCGAGTTTTTTAATATACCGAGCAACATACCCAAGTAAAACTGACACAATGGCATTTTTTTATGATGAGGCTATTGATCACTTTTATTATATTTACCGCCAATTATAAATAACAGTATGGGAATCTTTGATTTTTTTAAGAAGAAAAATAACACACCAGAAAATGCAGCTGTTCCGGTTCAGGAATATACAAGACCGGAGGAGACAATTGTAGAAGAAATAGTAGAAGAGTTTGTAGATGAAACGCCAGAGGTGCCATCACAGTCTGTTGAAGAACCAAAGATCAACGAGGAGTTCGAAAAAATAAAGACTTATAATGATTATATTGTGTACTCTATTGCGCTTCAGCTAAGAGGTGAATATACTCCTCTTTCCGCTTTTGAAAAAGAAAACGGGGAAGTAGAAGGTTTTGTTTATATGGTAACAGAAGATGCATATGCACTTTCGCCACAGGAAGCCGTAGGAAAAATGGAAGAAAAATTTGAAAGCGAGCTTCAGGAAGGAAAGATCAAATCTTATATGATTCTGTATCACTCTCAATTTGATAATAATGGAAACCATACTCCTGCTGCTCAGGAAGGCGAGTTCAAAGCAATTTCTCTTGTTTACCATTTTAGAGGAGAAGATAAAGCAAAAACAGCATTGTCTTATATTTTCGAAAACCAAAATATAACTTATAAAGGTTTTGCAGAATTCTCTCATGAAGAAAATAACGAAATCATGAATCATCAACTGATTGATGGTAAAAATTATTTTACTAATACAGAGGGGATTGCAGCTCCAGAAATGACTAACGAGGCGGGAATTATCATAAGAAAATCAAACATTCATAATCTTGTGAATACCTGGAGCGGAATTTTTGGTCATCAGAATTTTCAGACTAAAGATTACGGTCAGTATCTTACCAATGTTTTAATGCAGTCTACGGTTTCTGATCCTTTAGGAGAAAGCAAAAGTAAAACTGAATTTGAAGATGTAAGATTTAAAACCATCATCACCGATGAGCTAAGTACCATCATTCCGGAAGTGAAAACTGACTATACGTTAGATTTCGAAACAAGATCAATCAGAGAATGGGAAAATGCATTGAATTTACAGGCAATTGTTGCCGGTCCGGCCAGAGATACTTTTGGTGTTTGGTTCTTTGCTACAGATTATGCAGAAAATAGAAATAAATATTTAACGCAGACTCATTTTAATATCAATATCAGTGGAATTGTCTTCATTCTTGATGTTCATGAAAGTTTTGATTTACCAGACGGAACTAAAATAAGCGAAGATTTTACCACTTATGCACCAAGTAATGAGGTTCCGAACTATGCTTGTTTTGATTTTATCGCTCAGCTTGTTGATTTTAAAGAAACCGAATTGCTGGAAGATGGAAGCGTTAAGGGGTATATCCTGAAATTGAAACTGATCACTCATGAAGAAAGAGAAGATTACTTCACCGTTGATGCTTTTGTGAATAAAGAAAACATAAGATTTGAAACCCTTACAAAGGGGATGAAGGTTGCCGGAGCATTACAGCTTCAGGGCAAAATGGCTGAATAATTTTTAAAAAATATAAAAACTCAAGAGGTTGTTCTAAGGAATGACCTCTTTTTTATTTTCTGATGATAATAAGTAAGAGAATTAGGTAAACACAAAGAAATAATGAATTCTAATTTTTTATTTGCCTTAAGAAATATCGGTGTTTTTAAAACAAAAAAGGCAATCCTGAGACTACCTTTTTTATATTTTTTGAAAAATTATTTGTTTTTCATTTCTTCTTTGATCTTACCTTCTAACTCTTCAGAAAGATCTGGATTATCTTTTAAAACATCTTTTACAGCGTCACGTCCCTGACCAAGTTTAGTCTCTTCGTAGCTGAACCAAGAACCGCTTTTCTTCACAATTCCCATATCTACTGCTGTGTCAAGAATTTCTCCAACTTTGGAAACGCCTTCCCCATACATGATATCGAATTCTGCCTGTTTGAAAGGAGGAGCTACTTTGTTTTTCACAATCTTCACTTTCACACGGCTACCAATAGCTTCGTCACCCTGTTTAATAGGTGCACTTGCTTTTCTGATATCAATTCTTACAGAAGCATAAAATTTAAGAGCGTTACCTCCGGTAGTTGTTTCAGGGTTTCCGAACATTACACCGATTTTTTCTCTCAACTGGTTGATGAAGATCACCGTACATTTTGTTCTTGAAATCGTAGCTGTAAGTTTTCTTAACGCCTGAGACATTAATCTCGCATGAAGACCCATTTTAGAATCTCCCATTTCACCTTCAATCTCTGCTTTTGGCGTCAATGCAGCCACAGAGTCAATGACTACGATATCGATAGCTCCTGAACGGATAAGGTTATCAGCGATTTCTAAAGCTTGCTCACCGTTATCAGGCTGAGAAATAATAAGGTTTTCAAGATCGATTCCTAATTTTGCAGCATAAGTTCTGTCGAAAGCGTGCTCTGCATCAATGAATGCAGCAATACCACCCGCTTTTTGAGCTTCCGCAATAGCGTGAAGTGTTAATGTCGTTTTACCTGAAGATTCAGGGCCATATATTTCAATGATTCTTCCTTTTGGATATCCGCCTACTCCTAAGGCAATATCCAATCCTAAAGATCCGGAAGGAATTACTTCTATTGTATTGTCTACGGCATCATCTCCCAAAGTCATTACAGTTCCTTTTCCGTAGGTTTTATCTAATTTGTCAAGCACTAATGCGAGTGCTTTTTTCTTATCATCAATGTTACTCATCTCTATTAAAATAATTTCTCAAAAATACATAATTTAAATATCAAAAGCTAATATTATTTATCCGGGAAACAGGTTTTTAGAGTTAAAAAATAATAAAATTATAAGAGTGATGTTATTCATAACGAAGAAGATGCAGAATGTGGTAGCATGAAATATCTAAAAAATAAATTTAAGAGAAGAAAGAAGTAGTATACCTTTTAAACAGAAGGTTAAAAGCTGGTTTTGGAGAAAAATTTTCTAGTATTTGTAAGCTATTGATAAGCCCAACCCTCGTTTTTGCACCATCCAATATAAAAAAATGCTTATCTTAAAACATTCTTTTTTTAAGATCACCATATGAACAGAAAATTAAAATTATTCCTGATTAAATCTTTCGCTATATTGGCGATTATTCACCTTGCTTATTTTATTTACGGATATATTAAGTTGAAAAGCCTTCACGAAATTGATATTTATACAGAATTCTACAGGTTCAAATTTTATGATGATGTTTCCATTTCTCATTTTTTTATAACCGGTCTTTTTTTGTTTTTCTTTCTTATTTTTTTCCTTAGAAATCATGTTCAAAAAAGAAATGAACGATCAAAAACTTTGGGGATAGGGGTTGCTCTTTTACTGGTATCTTTTTTTTCTTTGACGTTTTTTATCAGTTATAGTTTTGGGTTTAATGCAAAGTTGAGAACTCTACTACCTGAAAAAGATCTTAATAAAGATAAGACACTACTTAATGTCTTACAGCCTTTTTTATATAATTATACTTCCTACAGTTCGGAGAAATTGTTTAATCCCGAAAATGTTTTATATCCCAAACCTTATCCTGTAATTGAACAAAGAGATACATTATTTTATGATCCTACCAATAAAGAATATTATTCAATAGATTATACTTATTACAGTATTGATACGTTAAAAATGCTGAGTGCCAATCATGAAAAATTGAATGGCAAAGCGAAACTTGTACTTGATTTTCTTGGTTTTGATTTCAAAGAGCTGGAAAAAAGAATTATTTCTAAAAAGGAGGTAGGGGATAGTACTGAAATTATATTTAAAGGGATGGAAGTGCAACCTGAATACGATGACAAGATGTGTATTTTTCTTGAAAATAAACTTTTGTTTTCACCGTTGCATAAAGTTCCTGAGCCTAAACAGCAATATCAAAATGCAGTTAAAAGATATGATTTGCTTTACAAATATAGCCAGGATTCACTCCTTAATTCGTTTAAGAATCTGAATGCTCTTCTCAAAAAATATAATATAGAAACACAGATTGTTCCCAAAGATTTAACTAAAGATGTCTTCTATTACAGGGACCATTCAAGGGAACCTCTCAATGAAATTCGTAATACTTACGAAAGAGACGATCTCAAAGATAAGTTTGAAACTCTTGACCGCCTGTTCTACAAACCCAATTATCTACATCCTTCCATCAGAGAAATTTTCTTCGGTGTTGTTATTGGGGTCTGGTTGGGTCTATTTTTATTATATCTGATCTGGAATTTCAGAAAGAGAAAGCCTTCTGCAGATCATTTTGATGGAAATCAACCCGTGTAGTTTTCTGTTTACTTGAAAAGCGGCATTTAATGGAAATTTGAATTTTTTGTAATATTCAGATAGTCTTCCAGAACCTTCATCTGATCTTTATTTCCTCTTTTTATTCTTGTTTTGCGACTTACAAGTGTGTCGTAAATTTTATTGAAAATAATTTTTGAATGGGGAAAAAGTTTTTTGTTGGGAACTTCAGGAATCTGTAATCTTTTACAAACATCATCATCCAGCAAAAACCAGGTGCAGCAGATGTGAAGATACCTTAAGTTTTTTCTTTGAAATTCAAATTTGAGGATAGGATTCTCAAGAGATTCATCCAACAGAGAATGTGCAAGAAGAATAGAATCTTTATCTGAAGGAGGTTGCATGGAAGTCCATAAATAGAAATACTCTGTGGCCTGTTTTTTATCGTCAGGAAGAAGTTGTTCCGGAATTCCCAGAAGATAGCCTACGTATTTCCAAAGATGAAAAATTCCCTTTTCTTCTTCTATTGAGAATGTATTTCCTAATTTTTTCAGACTGTGAAGAAAAACAAGACTGAATCCAATATAAGTGGCCATCATATCCCAAGAATTGATAGGCTCACCCCAGTTTTCTGTATCCCAGTTTGTATAGTGTTTTTTTATGGAGAGCCTGGCGTAAGAATGAATCATTCTGGTTTTTATGGCAAATTCATAGCCTTTTGCGTGAAGCTCCAAAGCATTGTATCGTGTTGCATTCACCCAAAAATCCAATGTTTCTGAAAGACGTTTTACCGCCCCTTTTTTCAATGCTTCTGTAACGATAAGGGGTTTGTTGAGGTAGGCATAATCATATCCGCCAATCAGGCAATAGTCTCTCAGTGAGATTAAAGAATCGAGATTGCTTCTCATGCAAAGCTCAGCGCCGCTCGTCAGTAAATTATAATCCAGCCATTCAGGAACTTTTTGAGTTTGATTGAACAGTTTTCTTACACTTTCAGGAACTGTATCTGTTTCCGAAATTCCATTTTTGATGTATTGTTCAATTTCTCTGGAGGCTTCATGAAATTTTTTAGTAAAATAAACCTCTCTTACAACCTGATCGCCGATTTCATCCACATGATAAAAGAAAGGTGCAAATTTTTCAAAGTCTTTGAAACTGACTTCAGCACCGGAAAACTCAATAAGTTGTTTTCCATTACCTTTTTCCCAAAAATCTTTAAAGTGGGGAGCGTCTTTAAACCGGGGCTGTATCATTTTTCATTCCTTTACCTATAAAAGTACAAGTTTTGCGCCGAAATCCATGGATGAGATTTGTCAGTCTGTATAGCTATGTTTTTTTTGAGATAATTGATTTTTTAGTTTTAAAAATTATCCTTTTGTGGTATTTTAAAACAATAAGAAAATGTTATAAATTTATATAAAGCTATCAACCAAGAAAACGTCATTCTTAACTGAATGCTTTTGTATTTCTAATAACCATAAAAACAATAATCATGAAAGCAATAATACCAGGGTTGCTTCTGTTTTGGATATCTGTTGTTTTTGGACAGGAATCGAAAACAGATACGATTTATAATTCTGAACGAATTGTTAATTCTACTTTTGATACTTTGAACTATCCGATTAAGAAATATCATCAGTTACTCTCAATGCATGATCCTATTTTATACTTAGGAGTTGCTCCTTATTTTGCTAATACGAAAGAGAGGCTGTCACCTTTAGAAGATAAAGAAGGTAAGAATGGATATTGGCTGGAAGGGAATATGAATTTCCGATTTGCATTTTATAAAGGAGCTTATTATAGTCCAAAATGGATTCAGAGGTTACGGGTTACATTTGATGCAGGATTTATAGTACGCATGACACAAGACTCGTCCAGTCCTTTGTTACCTACTAATAATGAATTTGGAATAGGGGCTGATTACTTTTTGAGTAAATTTGATTTTTCAGGACAAAAGTGGCATTCTTGGTTCACTTTTCAGGCTCATCATTATTCAAATGGGCAATCAGACAATCCTTTTCGAGATGCGTCTAATCTGCGTAATAATTATAAAAATGGAGATTTCAGTACAAATTATTTAAGAGGAATAGTCTATTTTGCCAAGCCAATATGGACGTATGGAATAGCTTCAGCAGGATTAGGATATCAAAGGGATATGACATTTTTTAATCCACTGACAATTACTGAAGAGATGAAACATGGCAGTTACGGGCAGAATAGATTGCTGTTAAACCTTCAACTATTAAGAAGATCTACTTTTGTGATCACCGAAAATTCTGATATAAAACCTAAGTTCACTACGATTAATAAAAGACAAAAATTTGCTTTTAGATCCGAGATGTCCTATATTATAGATGGTGATTTAAGACCTTTAGCTCCCACAAATAAAAAATATAGATTTGCGGCGCATAACTATATTATATGGTACCCTTGGGAAAAAGCAGATATTGGTTTTATTATCAAACATTACTATGGTAGAGATTACCTTAATATTAGATATGATGATGTTATCCATGGTATTCAAGCGGGAATAACAATAGATGTTAATAAAAAAAACTAAATTGGTTGCATCAGAATCAATATTTGTAAAACAAAAAACCTTCCCATCGGGAAGGTTTTTTTATGTTTTGCTAATTTCTTATTATAAAGAAGCAGCGTGTACAAGCATATCAACTAACTTGTTAGAATAGCCCATTTCGTTGTCATACCAAGAAACAAGTTTCACGAAGTTAGGAGAAAGCATAATACCAGCATCTTTGTCGAAGATAGAAGTTCTCTTATCTCCTACGAAGTCCTGAGATACTACAGCCTCTTCAGTGTATCCTAAAATACCTTTCAACTCACCTTCAGAAGCAGCTTTGATTACTGAACAGATTTCTTCATAAGAAGCAGCCTTTTCAATTCTTACTGTTAAATCTACTACAGAAACGTCAACAGTTGGTACTCTGAAAGACATACCTGTTAATTTTCCGTTTAATGAAGGGATTACTTTTCCTACTGCTTTAGCAGCACCTGTAGAAGAAGGGATGATGTTGTTTAGAGCAGCTCTACCACCTCTCCAGTCTTTCATTGAAGGACCGTCAACAGTTTTCTGAGTAGCTGTTGTAGCGTGTACAGTTGTCATTAAACCTTCTACGATTCCGAAGTTATCGTGGATTACTTTAGCTAAAGGAGCTAAACAGTTTGTAGTACAAGAAGCGTTTGATAAGATTTTGATATCATCAGTAAGTTCTTTGTGGTTTACACCCATTACGAACATTGGAGTATCATCTTTAGAAGGAGCAGAAAGGATTACTTTCTTAGCACCTGCAGTAATGTGTTTTGCAGCACTTTCTTTATCTAAGAATAACCCAGTAGATTCTACTACGTAATCTGCACCAATTTCATTCCACTTTAGGTTGCTCGGGTCTTTTTCAGCAGTTACTCTGATTTTTTTCCCATTTACAACAAGATCATTTCCTTCTACAGAAACTTCGCCTGGGAAAATACCGTGTACAGAGTCATATTTTAACATGTAAGCCATGTATTCTGCATTGATTAGGTCATTGATTCCTACAACTTCAATGTTGTCTCTTTCAGTCATTGCTCTGAAAACAAGACGTCCAATTCTACCAAAACCGTTGATACCTACTTTAATTGTTGACATAATAGTTTGTTTTTATTAGATTATAAAAATAATTAGATTGCTAAAATTTCTGAAATCAGTAAAAGATCTTTATTGATTTCGTTATGTTTTTTAATGGCTTCTTCAATAGGGGTGTATGTCAGATCGTTGGAACGCATACCTGCCATTACATTGGTTTGTCCTTCCATTAATCCGGTTACAGCACCATAGCCTAGTCTGCTTGCCAAAACTCGGTCTGCACAGCTTGGAGAACCTCCTCTCTGCATGTGTCCCAAAATAGCTACACGAATGTCATAATCCGGGAATGTCTGTTTTGTTTTTTCTGCAAGGTCATAAACGTTGGCTAATTTTTCACCTTCGGCTACGACTACAATACTGGATGACTTTCCTGTTTTTTCAGCATTTCTGAATTTTACGAAAAGCTCATCAACACTGTCCTTCTTTTCAGGAATCAAAATATCCAAAGCTCCGGCAGCCAATCCGCTGTTTAAAGCAATAAAACCTGCATCACGACCCATTACCTCCACAAAGAAAACTCTGTTGTGAGAAGTTGCCGTGTCACGAATTTTATCAATAGCATCCATTGCCGTATTTAGGGCCGTGTCATAACCTATCGTATTATCTGTTCCGAAAATATCATTATCGATCGTTCCAGGGATACCGATTACTCTAATTCCAAATTCTTCGCTGAAAATTTTGGCACCCGTGAAAGTTCCATCTCCACCAATACATACCAAACCATCTATTCCAAGCTTTACGCAATTATCGTAAGCTTTCTGACGGCCTTCTTTGGTTCTGAACTCAGCGGATCTGGCAGATTTTAGAATCGTTCCACCTTGGTTGATTATATTTTTTACGGAACGTGCTCCCATTTTCAGGAAATCATTGTTGATAAGGCCATTGTAACCTTCTCTCACTCCGTAACATTCGATATCATAGTAATTGGCGGTTCTTACTACCGCTCTTAATGCCGCATTCATACCCGGAGAGTCACCTCCTGAAGTAAGAACTGCAATTTTTTTTACAGCACTCTCTTTCATCAAGTAAAAAATTTCGAACACAAACTTACAAAAACAAGTTCAGATTATCGTAGTAACTTTCCAATAGTTTTGAATATAAATGATCAAAAGCTTCTGAAGTTTGTAAGTTTAAAAATGTACCGCGCAGTTTTCGTCTCAGGAGAAGCTACGTCAAGATCATACCACGGCGAAATATTTTTATCAAAAGGATTGGATAACAAATGGATCGATTGAGCAGGAGTAAACCCTTCACCCAATAAAAATAATTTTTTCCCTTCCTTATTCTGGCAGACACCGGCAATGAAAACCACATGCCCAGGACTCCCCGGAGTAATGAGAATGTCACCTGTTTTTAGATTTGAATTTCTGGTGACTGGCTTGGTTTCTTTATTCAAAGAAATGGTTCCTGCATAGTTGAAGATCAGGTCAAGATAATTCCTGAAATTTTTATAAGAATTATCAAGCTCTGCTGCTTTTCTAAAGTTTACAGAATTTCCATTGACAAAAGCTCGTGTTCCATTTTTATAGTCATTCCAGGTAAGAAGATCGCCGCTTGTAAAATGGAATTTAATCTCATCATATTTTTTTGCCTTATATAGATATTCAGCTCTTAACCGAATGACAGCATCAGCACATTGTTGTAAATCTTTACTGCCGGTATCAATATCAAACACCGCTTCATGAAGATGCTGTGTGGAGATAGGATTTCCATCATATTTTAAGATCTGACTTCCGTAAGGCTTCAGTGTGAAATTTTCGATAAAATACCCAAAAGAACCTGTTTTTTCTTCTATCCATTGATAGTTTTGGGGAGGAGAAAACCGTCCTTTGATGGTGTTTTTATCTTTAATGATGTGTACAGAACTTTCTGAACTTAATTCATTCGTGTCTTTGGCGTTAAGATGGGGACGCATTTTATCATGAGTACATCCCACTAGAAAAGTGGCGGCTGCCAATCCTGAAATAATTTTTTTCATATTGCATTTGATTCAATGACAAATATGAGAATTTTTGTAAAAAGTATTGAGCGTATTACCTATAATAATGTGTTTATATTTTTTCATCAGGAATCAACAGTTTTCCCCAGTCATTAAGTTGCCAGAGAATTTTAACCAATTCTTTGCCAAGTTCTGTAAGAGTATACTCAACACGGGGAGGAAGTTCATGAAAAGATTGTTTGGTCAGAATTCCATCTTGTACCATTTCAGTAAGCTGTTGATTAAGCACTCTTCGGTCTACTTTTGCAATACCGCGCAAAAATTCACTTGGACGCTTTTTTCCTTCATTGATCTGCCATACAATAGGAATTTTCCACTTTCCACTAATGGTATTGACTGCAACTTCTAGCGGGCAAATTTTATTTTCTTCAGCTTTTTCCTTTGTTTCCATAAAATTGACTTTTTTATCCCTATGGGTGAACAATATGCGGTATTGTTTTTGTCCGCCCACTTTCAGACTTTTGTAAAGATAATCATTAAAATACTATGACCGAAAAGCGAAAAGGAGCCCGCTCTATCAAAGATATTCCATCAGATATTCTTGAACAGCTGAACAGAGGAGAAATAGAAACTGCCAATCTTACAGAATGGTTGGCTGTAGATCAAAAGCTTTTGTTGGAAAATTTGCTTCAACAAAATAACCGCATGGAATATTTACAAGAAATTTTAAACCATGTAAATCTGTTGAAAAAGCAAACTGTGAATACCATCAACGAGGCTATTGGTTTAGGATTACTGAAATTAGCCACTTATAATCGGGATGAAGAGTTTTTGTCTCAAATTTCTTCACATCAGGCAGATCTTGTACGGTGCTGGGCAGCCTACACTGTGGGAAGAAATAATAATTTTGATTTCCGAGAAAAATTAAATAAAATACAACATTTCGCTTCCGATTCTCACTTTGGAGTAAGAGAAATCTGTTGGATGGCAGTACGTCCCGATATTTCAAAAAATCTTACCGAAAGTATCACTTTTTTATCACAATGGACCAGTCATGAAAATGAATATATAAGACGTTTTGCCAGTGAATCTACCCGACCAAGAGGAGTTTGGTGCGAACATATTAATGAATTGAAACAAAATCCCGGATTAGGGCTTGAAATTTTAGAACCACTACAATCAGATTCATCAAGATATGTGCAAGACAGTGTAGGAAACTGGTTAAATGACGCCAGTAAATCACAACCGGAATTTGTTGTAGAAATCTGCGACGAATGGTTAAAAGATAGTCCTACAAAAGAAACGCAGTATATCGTTAAAAAAGCTTTACGAACCCTTCGTAAATAAAAGTTATCCACAATATGAGTTTTTTAATGATTTTTATTATGGTATTCTTTTGATAATAAAATAGTTGTATCAGTTCCTTTGATAGGGCAGAAGTAGAAGATTTTTATCTTACTGTATTCATGAAAAAGTTATCCACAATATGGAAATGTAAATTAATTCTCTTTCTATCTGTCATCCATTTAATAAGTTATGAAAAGTCTTTGATAAAAGGATATACAAAGAGTAATCAACTTGATGATGTTGAAAAAGTTATCCACAAAGTCATATTTTTATAATTTTCTGAACTCAAAAACGTTTGATAATTCAATTCTCATCTCAAAGAAAATACCAGTTTCTTTTTTCTTCAATTTTTGAATATTCATTTTCTGCTTCTTCGGAAAAGTATAAAACCATCATTTCTAATGTTAACTATTTGTTAACTCGAAAAAGTTATCCACAATATGGAATTGTATATTATTTTTGATTGTATCTACCATCTTATTAGTTGTTTATGAATATCTGATTAAAAAAGGTTTCAGAGAAATGAGTAGATTGATTTGATCATAAAAGTTATCCACAAAGTCATGTTTGGATAAAATAATCTTTTAAGGTGTTCATTGTCAGCCTCTAATGTTTTTCTGTCAGATATTTCCAATATCTTTTCGGAACATGCTGAAGATGTAGTTTCATATTCTTTCGTTCTACAATATTGGTTTTTGTAAAATACCGCTGCCAAAGGGTCTGGTAATTTTTTTCTTCATCATGAAATTTCTGCTGATATTGGTTGAGGTTGAGTTTTTCTTCAGGGTAAAAGAAATCACAGGTTTCCAGATCGTAAAAAATTCCATAGTTTCTGCGAAGGTCATAAATCATCCATTTCTGATCTTGGTATCGGTCTTTGAAATGTTTCCTTATCAAGGGAAGAACATTGAAATCCGGATCTATTTTGGCGAAGAAAACGTCATCCTGCATCTTTTCAAAGCGGACAAAAGCAGTCATTCTGTGTCTTTCTCTATCTACCGATTTGCAGATTTTTGAAATTTTTAAAATATCAGAATCAGCAAAATTTTGGAGAATATTTTCTCCAGGATACTTAATAGATTGGCGAACAGCAGAAAGTAGTAAATTTTCCATATCGGAATCTTCAGAGAGAAAAACTTTCAATAACTGATGAACGCCCTGTTTTCCTATAGTTTGCTCAAGTTTATTTAAAACTCGGTCCGATTTCTCAGACTGTGTAATGGTTTCATGAATCTCGGCGAAAATATTCTCCTGATGAAAGTGTTCCCGGCTGGAAATTTCCACATCCAGATAACGATATTCGAAAACTTCAAATATTGCAGTAAAAAGACCGTCAAAACTTCCATCATAGAGTAGGGTTGTCATAATAAGTTTGAAAATTTAGTTGTGCTGCTTGTCGTTCGTGTGATTTGTGTTTAAAACAATGTTAGTTGCTGGGAAAACTGATTGTGAAACTTGGAAGAACTTCCTCCCACGAGCAATTTTCTGAAGTTTTTATCCGTCAGATATTTCAGATAAGCATTTCCTGCATTGAAATCTATAAAATATTTTGCCCGGTTGACTGCGGCACCGAGTTTTTTCAAATGATCCATTGTTAACATCTGAAAACGTCTTGCACTTACAATTTTCTGTGCGGTTTTTACTCCAATTCCCGGAATTCTTAAAATAGTCTGATAATCCGCAGTTTGAAGGTTTACAGGAAATTCATGCAGGTTTCGAAGTGCCCAGCTTAATTTCGGATCAATTTCCAGGTCAAGAAAAGGAACATTAGGATCTAAAATTTCTTCTGCTTTAAAACCATAAAATCTCATCAGCCAATCTGATTGATACAGACGATTCTCACGCAGCATAGGAACCTCTGTTGTTAAAGAAGGAAGCCTTTTGTCTTCCAATACAGGAACATAACCGGAATAATACACCCTTTTCAGGTTGAAATTTTTATAAAAATGATCCGCCACTTTGATGATCTGTAAATCATTTTCATTGGTTGCTCCCACAATCATTTGTGTAGATTGTCCCGCAGGAGCAAACTTGGGAACTTTCTTCAGAATTTTTTTTTCATCTTTATACTGGATAATTCCTTTCTGAATATATCGCATCGGGCTGATCATATCCTGTCTGTTCTTTTCCGGAGCTAATAATTTCAGTCCACTTTCTGTAGGAATTTCCAGATTTACCGATAATCGGTCTGCATATAAGGCCGCTTCCTGCATCAGGTCATCGCTGGCGCCAGGAATTGATTTAAGATGAATATATCCATTAAAATTTTCCTCAAGACGAAGTTTTTTGGCCACTCTTACAAGGCGCTCCATCGTAGTATCCGCATTTTTGAAAATTCCTGAGCTGAGAAATAAACCTTCAATATAATTTCTCCGATAAAAGCTGATGGTAAGATCCACCACTTCTTCTACCGTAAAAGCTGCCCTTTTAATATCATTTGAACTTCTGGAAACACAGTAAGCGCAATCATAGATACAATGATTGGTCAGGAGAATTTTAAGAAGAGATACACACCTTCCATCTTCTGTATAGGTATGGCAAATCCCACTTGCAGAACTGTCTCCTAAAGCCCCTTTTTTATTCTTTCTTGTTCCTCCGCTGGAAGAGCAGGAAACATCATATTTTGCTGCATCCGCAAGGATTTCGAGTTTTTCTTTCAGGCGTTCAAAATTCATATGGATAGAATATTTGATACTTTTTGTATCGGATTATATTTTTATAATGTTCAAATTTAGTTCCAAAATTGATAAATGTCAACCTTTTTTCATAGAAGTTATCAACAAAAAAGAGTCTCAAAATCATTATATTTACGGCTCATTAAAGTTTATATCATGAATCATAAACCAATCGAAGGTTTTTCCAAGCTGCCAAAGCAGGGGAAAATCGAATGGCTCGTAAACGAATACCTTGAGGGAAACCAGGAATATCAAAATATATTAAAACAATATTGGAATGAAGATGCTGATCTTCAGAAACTTCATGATGAGTTTTCCGAGAACACGATCTCCAATTTTTATATGCCTTACGGAATTGCACCCAACTTTTTGATTGACGGAAAACTGTTGGCGCTTCCTATGGCAGTGGAAGAAAGTTCAGTAGTGGCTGCGGCTTCCAAAGCTGCTAAATTCTGGATCGACAAAGGCGGTTTCAAAACCACAATTATCAACACCGAAAAATTGGGACACACTCACTTTATTTTTAATGTAGAACCTCACAAATTATTACATTTCTTTAATTTCAGTTTGAAGAAAAAATTATTTGAAGCTACAGAAGATATCACATCCAACATGAGAAAGCGCGGCGGTGGTATTCTCAATATCAGCCTGGTAGATAAAACTGCAGAAATGCCGAACTATTACCAGTTGAAAGCAAGCTTTGATACTGTAGACTCAATGGGAGCCAATTTTATCAATTCATGTCTTGAACAGTTTGGAAAAACCTTGAAGCAGGAAGTGGCTATCAGCGAAGATTTCACGCAGGAAGAAAAGAATTCACTACAGATTGTGATGAATATTCTTTCCAACTTTACACCGGATTGTATCGTAAGAGCTGAGGTTTCCTGTAAAATGGAAGATTTAAAAGATGACAGCGGAATTTCTCCTGAAGAATTTGCTTCTAAATTCAAACAGGCCGTTACCATTGCTGAAATTGAGCCTTACCGTGCTACAACTCACAATAAAGGAGTGATGAACGGAGTAGATGCGGTAGTGATTGCTACAGGAAATGACTTCAGAGCAACAGAAGCATGCGCTCATGCCTATGCAGCGAGAGACGGACAATACCGATCTCTGACCCATTGTACAACAGATAATGGCGTTTTCAGATTCTGGATTGATCTTCCTATTTCTGTGGGAGTTGTAGGAGGTTTAACCAACCTTCACCCGCTGGTAAAATTCTCACTGGCTCTTCTAGGAAAACCTTCCGCTCAGGAATTGATGAGTATTCTTGCTGTTTCTGGTCTTGCACAAAATTTTGGAGCATTGCGCTCGTTGGTAACAACAGGAATTCAGAAAGGACATATGAAAATGCACTTACTGAATATTCTGAACCAATTGGGAGCTACAGAAGAAGAAAAGCAACATTTTGTGACGTACTTCAAAGATAAGACGGTAAGCCATCACGAGGTGATCAATGAATTTAACAGAATGCGAGAAAACTAATGTTACAGATCATTTTGCCTATCATATTTCTTCTTTTCGGATTCTTTTTAAAGAAAACGAATCATGAAGGATTCAGAAGCTCCAAGAGATTTGCCAATATGTTTATCATACTTGGTATTTCTACATTGGTAGCCAAATTTATCCTGATGTACCTAAAGTCAAAATAGTGAAAAAGAGTATTGTATTTTTCTTATTGATTTCCGGATTAAGTTTTTCGCAGCAGAAAGATTTAAAAATACAAGATTTGCAGCCAAAATCTGAAAACTTCGTGTTTCCTGTGATTTCTTATGTTGCAAATCCTTCCGTGGCCAATAAGATCAATACATTTCTTCAGGTAAACGAACTGGAATATATTCCGAATTCAGGTGGAAATCCTTTTAAACTGGCTTCTACCGCTACCAATTCTTATTCCAACTATGTGTATTTCTATGATTGGGAGAAATTAGAGACTCCTAAAAATATTGTAAGCATAAGCATCAATGGAGAAGCTTCAGGAGCATACCCGGAAGAGTTTGCAGACTGGAAAAATTTCGATCTGAGAACAGGAAATTACATCAATGCTGTCGATTTATTTCAGCCAGAGAGTATCAAAACGGTTAATACTTTAATTCAAAATAGAGTTAAAAAAAGAATCAACGATTTTCTTGTAAAATTAAAGTCTGAAAAAAATCCATCAGAAGAAGTTCAGGATCAGATTGCGCTCTATGAAGATTGCTTTTTGGATCATACCTTGAACGGAATCAGATATTTTTTTGGAAAAGATAAACTCACTTTTGTAGCTGGCAGATGCTCTAATCATGCAATGCGAGCGTTGGACGATTTGGGAAGTCATGAGCTTGAATTTACCTATAAAGAGTTGGGGAAATATTGGAGCTCTTATGCAAAAAATCTGATTTCCGGTTCTGAGAAAGTTGATAGAACTGGCCCTGGAAATAAACTGTTCAAAGGAAAGATTGACGGGAAATATCCTATCACGGTTTTGTTTAACGAAATCCATGAGGACGATTCCTTTTCTGCCACATATTGGTATGATAAGAATAAGAAAATGATCAACTGGAGAGGCGAATTTGTTCATGATCATTTTTCGATTACAGAAGATGATTATCACAGTGAAGAGCTTAAAGAATGGGTGCCAAGAGCTTTAATAGAAGCAGACTTGAAAGGAAATAAAATTATCGGAAAGTGGCAGGATTATAAAACAAAAAAATATTTAACCCTAGAATTAGAAGTGTTATAACATGAAAACAATTACTTTAGTTTTTGGAGCGGTTTACGGAATGATATCAGTTATTCTTGGTGCATTCGGAGCTCATGCTTTAAAGAAAATATTAGCGGTGGAAAGACTGGAAAGTTTTGAAACAGGCGTAAGATATCAGATGTATGCAGCTTTTTTCCTGCTGATCATCGGGTATATCTTAAAATTTGAAACTTCTGCAGAAAAATGGACTTCCATTTTAATGATTGCAGGAACATTTTTATTCTCAGTAAGCATTTACTTGTTGAGTATGCAGGATTATATGGGAATGAATCTTAAATTTTTAGGTCCCATTACTCCGCTTGGAGGTCTGATGATGATTCTAAGCTGGGGAATGCTTATTTTTTATTTTGCTAAAAATAAAATCTAACAATACAAAGCCTTCAATTCTGCTCAGTATAATTCATCAAATTGAGTTTATGAACTGCTGAGCAGAATTCAGGCAAGGTAAAAAGCCCTTTGCCTTATATTTCTGACACGAGAAGTCCGTAAGTTATTCGGGAATATTCATTTTTTCGTTCGCAAAGGCTATTGCACTCAGAAACAGATAAATCAATCTATTGAGTGCCATCTTATTACATCAATGACAAATGATGATCGTAATTTTAAAATTAAATTAGAATGAAAATCAACAGAAGAAGACGTTTAATACGTACATTCAATCTTTTGGATCAACCGATAAGATTCAATCCTTTTGTATTCAGCCGTACTTTTTTTATGTGGGCCATTACCGGTTTGATAGGGGGTAGCATTGCGGGTGGATATTGGATCGTTTTGGAACATTTTACTGAATTTTTAACTCGTTTTCAGGGTTGGCAGGTGATTCCTACTATGGCCATATGTGGTTTGCTGGCAGGATTAGTGATTCACTTTATCGGAGATCCGGGAGAAATTCACTTGATTGTTAATAATATCAGATTCAATAAAGGAAAACTTGATCCGAAGAATAATCCTTCCATGATATTGTCTTCTTTATTTTGTGTAGCTTCGGGTGGAAGTCTTGGACCAGAGGCACCTTTGGTACAGGTCACAGGCTCTACAGGAACCTGGTTGGGGAAAATTTTCAGACTGAAAGGAGAAGAGCTGAGGTCTTTGAGTATTGCGGGGATGGCATCCGGTTTCACAGCACTATTTGGAGCTCCGTTGGGAGGAAGTCTTTTTTCTTTGGAAATTCTTCATCATAAACACGCTGTGGAATATTACAAGGCTATTATACCCGCTTTGGTAGCCAGTTGTTTCAGTTACCTTATGTTTGCTTTGATCATTCATTTGGGGATTGGAGCAACCTGGGATCTGAAAGCCTATCATTATACAGGAGTTTATGATTTTGCTTACGCAACCGCTTTTGGAATAGTGGGAACCTTATTTGGATGGATCTTTATTTTCGTTGTTAAGTTTTTTAAAAAAGTTTTTGAATACAGAAATTTTCCAATCTACATCAAAACATTGGCAGGTGGAATTATTCTGGGAATAATTGCCTATAATTTTCCTATTACAAGATATTTCGGACACAACGAAATCAATCAGCTGATCGGTGGAAACTTTGGATTGAATTTTCTGATTCTTGTTCTGATTTTTAAAATTCTGGCCATTGCGGTTACCGTAACTTCCGGATGGAGAGGAGGATTTATCATTCCGTTGTTTTTTGTGGGGACAACACTGGGATTAATTATTCATAATATTTTCCCAAATGTAGATACTACTTTGGCTATTGTGAGCTGCATGGCGGCCATTAATGCCTGTGTGACAAGAACGCCTATGAGCACAACAATTATTTTGGGAACCCTTACAGGATTTACCTATTTCGTTCCTATACTTTTTGCGAGTTTAACAGGATATTTCCTGGCTCCGAAAATTCCGTTCATCGGATCTCAGTCAGAAAAATTGGAAGAAGAATAATCTTTAATACAATAAATTCAGAGAAATTAAAACACTCAGAATACATAAAAAAGTTCAGGGAATTCCTGAACTTTTTCATTTTATAGGGAGAAGCTTTCTTTCATCCACTTAAGTTTATTAAAGCTTTTCAGAAATTTTGTCTGAAGAGAAATAAACTTTTCCTGGGCATCAATCATTTTATTTTCTCTCGAATTGATGAGGAAAAGAGAACTTTCACCATTGGTATATCGAATTTCTTCCGCAGTGAGTAATTTCTGATAATTCACAAGATTATTTTTGGAAAGATTGATTTGAGCATGATAATTCACAAGCTCATTTTTATAGGTTTCAATCTTGGTATGAAGTTCTCTTTTTTTAACCTGAGTATCAAGCTGATTCTGCTCTATTTTGATTTTGGCCATTTGATAATTTGCTCTGGCTTCTCTCTGAAATACAGGGATTTCAAGCTTTAAACCATATTGGAAATTACTATCAAAAAGCGGAAGATAATCAGCCTTATAATTTTCTTTATTGAAAAAATTATAGGTAAAATCAAGTTTGGGAAGAAAGCTCTGCCATTTGAGCCTCCGTTCACTTTCCAATATATGATGTTTCTGATCATAGTAAAGAACCGACCAATGGGTGTCTATTTTTTTGGTATCCATTTCCTGAAGGAGAAATTCAAAATCTGAATAAGCTGTATGATCCGAAAGTTGATTCGCAGGATAAATAAGCTTTGCCATTTCATAAATTTCCTGGTTGTCTTTCCATAAAAATAGCTGAAGTTTCTGTGTATTTCTGATAAAATTGAGATAAGCTTCTTTCTGTTGGATTTCAAAACTTTGTAACTGTGATCCGGCTTCTACAGTGTCTATAGCAGGTCTTTCTCCATATTCAAAGGTTTTTTGAGTAAGAGAAAATCTTTTTTTGTTAATGTTTACTGCTTTAGATTGCAGAAGATAAATCTCAAAGCTTTGCACCCATTCCCAGTAGGTGTTTTCTGCTTCAAGAAGGAGTTCATTCGTCAAAACAGTTTGCTCCGCTTCAGTCATTTTTATAGCAAATTTTGCCTGATCTAATATAGCTCTTCGTTTATCATACAAAAGGTTTTTAGCTAAAGGCACTGTAATTCCCATACTATACAGCCCGCCTTTGGTATCACTGGAATTTAATTTTTCACCTTCCAGATGTTGATATCCCGCAGTAAGATCTATTCCATACCAGGTAGGAATACCAAGTTCCAGATTTTTCTGTCTGTAATATTGGGTTCCGTCAATATTTTTTTCACCAAGCTTTCCTCCCAGGACAGGATCAAAACCACCTCTGGCTTTGGTGACTTCAGTTTGTGCCATTTTATTCTGCAACTGGTATTTCAGGGCAAGCGGATGATAATTCTTTACCACGGCTATAAATTCCTGTGCTGAAAGGGTGAGAGAATCCTGAGCTTTACTATATTGGAAAGAAAGAAGGATCAATATCAAAAAAAACTTATTTTGTTTTCTCATATTTACCGGCTTGATCATTTTTTACTTCATAATAATCTGGTGGAAATCCATTGATATTTCTCCATAGTTCATACCAGATCGGCACATCATTCAGAATGGCTATTCCCTGTACTCCTGTTCCCATCTTAATTTTTGGAGGCCATCTTTTTTCATCTTTATCTTCAATAACGAGAGCCTTGAAAAGTCCGTTTGCACTGATGTTGCTTTCCACAGCGACTACTTTCCCAGCAAATGTTCCGTAGCTGGAGTTGGGCCAACCAGAGAATACAATCGCAGGAAAACCATCGAAAATACACATCACACGTTGTTTTTCCTTAATAAGGGGAAGATCTACAGGCTTTACATAAATTTCCACGGCATAATCTACAGCGGTGGGAACAATTGTTCCGATATTTTCTCCATCTTTCAACACTTCTCCAATTCCTGTTTTGTTGAGCTGTACAACCTGTCCGTCCTGAGAAGCAAGGATGAAATATAAACCCTGTCTTGCTTTATAATTAGCCACCTGATTTTCTAATTTGGCAATATCACCTTCACTGCCTTCAATCTGCCCCAAATTCTGAAATCTTTCTCCTTCTATCTTACTGAGCTTTTCAGTATAATCCTGAATGACAGAATTTTGCTCAATACCAGTATTGATAATTTCTTGACGGGTTTGGGCTGCTTTATTTTCGGAAGCCGTTTTTTTCGCAATGGCATTTTGGAAGGAAATACTTCTCTGCTGAAACTGAGTAAGAGAAACCAATCCTTCATCATACATTTTTTTCTGACGGGTAAATTGGTCTTCAGAAAGTTTGAGCTCATTGGAAACCGCTTCCAGTTCAGCTTCTTCACCGGTTAGTTTATTATTGAGCTGGCTTATTTTTATTTTCAGTTGATTAAGTTTCAGGTCTCTGGCCGACTGTAATGCCTGAAGTTGGCTTTTCACGGTTCCTACTTTGGCTTCATAAAAATCACGGACCCCTTTTTTTGCATTCACCTGCTCTTGGGTTCTCTGTACCAAAAGTGGATCCAGATAATCTTCTTTGATTTCGGAAAGTTGTAAAAGGGTGTCACCTTTCTTTACATAATCGCCGTTTTTTACATACCATTTGATGATTTTCCCCGGAATAGGAGAGTGGAGCTGTTGTGGACGCTGTTCCTGATAAAGAGAGGTTACATTACCTTTTACCTTGATGTTCTGGGTCCAGGGAAGAAATAAGGTGATCATTCCTCCAATGAAAATAAAGAGAAACCATCTTTTCACCCTTGATTTTTTATGAATATGATATATTTTGTCAAATGACTGTAATTCCATGTTACTGATTTTTATGAGATGTTCTTAAGGTACCGCCTTCCAGATGAATGTGCTGATCTGCATATTGCAGCAGTTCTGCATCCTGTGATACGATAATGAGGGTTGTTTTTTCTTTGATCTTCAGAAGGTACTGCATCATTTTATCCTGATATTCTTCCCGGATTCCTGCAAAAGGATTTTCCAGAATAATGAGTCTTTTCTCTCCTAAAAGTGCACGGAGAAGCAATATTTTCTTTTTTGAACTGAAAGTGATTTCCGGATCGGTTTCACTGACTTCGGTAAAGAATCCACTGCTGAATGTGCTGGAAATATTTTCTATTCCAATATTCTCAGAAAGTTCAAGAATATCTTCCGTGTGGCATTGGCTGTTTCCCAGTACAATATTTTCTTTTACCGTTCCCTGAATGATCTTCATATTTTCAAGATAAAGACCCACATGGTTTCTCAGCTGTTGTTTTTTAATATTTTTTAATGGAATTTTATCAAATAAAATGGTTCCCGAGCTGGGTTCAAAAAATCCTGTGATCATGTTGAGGAGAAGTGTTTTTCCTGCTCCCAGCTTACCTGTTAATACATTGAGTGAATTTTCCTGAATTTTAAAATTCAGATCAGAAAGGATGGGATTGTGATCATTGAATGAGAAACTTACATTTTTAAATTCGATCTCTGTTCCTTTTTCTTTTTGGGATACAATAATTTCTCCGTTTTGTTCTTCTTTAAGTTCTGTGATTTTTGAAAGTTTTGCAAAAGATGCAATAAGGTCATAATAGCTTTCAAGGCTTACAATCAATTTTTCTACCGCAGACATAATGCTCAGGACAACAATTTCTGTGGCAATAAAAGCGCCGATATTCAGCTTTTGATTGATCAGAAGATAGGTTCCAATGGCAAGCATGGCAAGTGTAATGATGACTTTAAAGGCAATAATTGTTTTATATTGAAAAACGAGCACCTTGAAGTGTGATGTTCTATGTTTAAGATATTCTACAACACGTTCATCGGTTCCTCTTAAATGAGCATTGTTTTCGGAATGCATTTTAAATGTTTTTACCGATCCTGCGATATCTTCAATCCATGCGGCTGTATCATATTTTTTATTACTTTCTTCAATACTGGATTTGATTCCGCTTTCCATGGTATATCTGAAAATAATAACGACAGAAATAACGACCAGGGCTCCAAATGCGAGAAACCAGGGGTGATAAAAAGAGAGTAAAAGAATTCCAAAAAAAATCTGAATAAGAGCCGTGGGAATTTCCAGTAAAATCTTTGAAATTCCTTTTTGTAAATTCTGAATATCAAAAAAACGGTTAACCAGTTCCGGGAGGTAATATTTTCTAGTGTAGGAGAGATCTACCTTGGGAATTTTGTCTGCAATAGCAATGGAAAACTCTACAAATATTTTCTGTTGAATTTTTTCAATAATCTGGATGACCTTCAATCTGAAATATCCTGCAAGCCATGTTACGATAACCACAAAGAAGATCAGAAGATAAATAGAGGTCGTCATGGTAGCTCCCATCACAAAACTGACGATAGACTGTATTCCCAAAGGGACACTTAACAGAACCAATCCGTTCAGAACGGCATAAAAATAAATATTAGTGACGTCTTTTTTTTCTTTTGTAATGTATCGGATCAGTCTTTTGCCCTGTTCATTTGCTGTTATTTCCATTTTTCTTATTTACTGAAGTTTCCTGTTTATCCGTTTCAGATTTTCTTCTCAATACCGCAATGGTTATTGGAAAAGATAGACTGAATGTTTCTCCCTTTTAGAGTTTGTACGATAAGATGATGAGGTTTTGTTTTTTGAAAAAGAAATGATGGTTAAAATGATCAGTATTCTTTCTGGGTGTTATAAAGAAGGTCTTTTCCGATAGTAAATTTCCTCTGAAAATCTATGTAATATATCTCTATTATTTCGGGGCTTCAAAGATAAAGTATGAAATTTGTTAATGTTCTTATCTACATTAGAATGAGATTAAAATGTCATTAGAATATGAAGCGTGTGCTGGTGTTTTTTATGATCATTATCATATTATTCATAGATTCACCGCTTTGAATCTGAAAAGATCGATGATAAACTTAGAGAATGAGTTAAAAGTTCGATAAATTTCTTTTTAACCTTGTTCATTTTTAGTAAATTTGTCAACCTTTAAATATTAAAATAAAATAATAAAAATAATATGAATCTTCACGAGTATCAATCAAAAGAGATTTTATCAAAGTATGGAGTAGCTATCCAACGTGGTTTTGTTGCAAACAACGTAGACGAAGCTGTAGCAGCTGCTGAAAAATTGACTGCTGAAACCGGAGCACAGGCTTGGGTTGTAAAAGCACAGATTCACGCAGGTGGTCGTGGTAAAGGTGGAGGTGTTAAGTTTTCTCCAAATATGGATAAACTTAAAGAAAACGCTCAAAACATCATCGGAATGCAGTTGGTAACGCCACAAACTTCTGCTGAAGGTAAAAAAGTACACTCTGTTTTGATTGCAGAAGATGTTTATTATCCTGGAGAATCTGAAACTAAAGAATTTTATGTTTCTATTCTTTTAGACAGAGCTGAAGGTAAAAATACAATCGTATATTCTACTGAAGGTGGTATGGATATTGAGCACGTTGCGGAAGTAACTCCTCATTTGATCCACAACGAATTAATTGACCCAGCTATTGGTCTTCAAGGTTTCCAGGCTAGAAAAATTGCTTTCAACCTAGGTCTTGAAGGAAATGCATTCAAAGAATTTGTGAAATTTATTTCTTCTCTTTACAATGCTTACACAGGAATTGATGCTTCTCTTTTCGAAATTAACCCTGTATTAAAAACTTCTGATAACAAAATTATCGCTGTAGATGCTAAAGTAACTTTAGATGACAACTCATTGTTCCGTCACAAAGACTTAGCTGAGCTTAGAGATACAAGAGAAGAAGATCCAATGGATGTAGAAGCTGGTGAAGCGGGTCTTAACTTCGTAAAACTAGACGGTAACGTTGCTTGTATGGTAAACGGAGCTGGTCTTGCAATGGCAACTATGGATATTATCAAATTATCTGGTGGTAACCCTGCTAACTTCCTAGACGTAGGAGGTACTGCTGATGCTCAGAGAGTACAAACTGCTTTCGGAATCATCTTAAGAGATCCAAACGTAAAAGCTATCTTGATCAACATTTTCGGAGGTATCGTAAGATGTGATAGAGTTGCTCAGGGAGTTGTAGATGCTTACAAAGCAATGGGTAGCCTTCCGGTTCCATTGATCGTAAGATTACAGGGAACTAACGCTGTGGAAGCTAAAAAACTAATTGACGAGTCTGGTCTTCCGGTACACTCTGCAATTACTTTAGAAGAAGCTGCAAACAAAGTAAAAGAAGTTTTAGCATAATCTAAAATTTTCAGATAAAATAAAAAACCGTTTCATTTTTGGAACGGTTTTTTAATGCATGTATGAAAAACTATATTCATGAAAAATATAAAAATTCCGAATCCATGCTCCGAAAACTGGGAACTGATGTCTCCTCAGGAAAAAGGAAAATTCTGTGCTGTATGCAATAAATGTGTCATTGATTTTACTCAAAAACAACCTCAGGAAATTGTACAAATCCTAGAGAAAAATAATGATATCCAGATCTGTGGAAGATTCTATAATCATCAGATTGGAGAAAATATTGACAAGCCTCAAGCACTAAGAACTGCTTTTCAGAGATATATTCCCTCCTTCCTGCAAAATAACAGGATCGGTTTAAGTTTACTTTCTATGATTTTATTTGTAATAGGATGTTCGAAACCTAAAGAAGAAAATTTTGCAACAACAAGACTGGTAACCTTTGTAGAAGAGGATTCTTTATCAGCCAGAGATCAGTATACAATGGGTGAACCGCAGATTGCTGAAAATGACAGTATTGCAAAAATTTCCAAAAAAAAGAGTAAAAAAGAGTGTGAGGTAAAACAACAGAAAAAGTAGTTTTTATTCTATCATAAAAAGGAAAAGCTTTACATTAATTTTGATATTGAACCTACAAGAAGATTTCAATATCATCAACTAGTCATCATAAAAAAGACCATTTCAAATCTTGAAATGGTCTTTGTATTTTTATATGTTTTTACTTGTCCTGAGGGAGTTCCGGTAAATTACTTTCACCGCTTGTAATACTTATACTCGTAGGAGTTACCAACTGGATTTTATCGGTATCAAAGCGTTCTTTAATGCCTAAATAAGCCTTACTTCTTACCTGAGCCAGATTGGCACCTACTTTTATCCAGAACTTAACCTGAAGGTTGAAGGCTCCCTGTTTTAAATCTGTGAAAATAACTTCTACCGTATCTAGTTTATCCACATTGTCAAGATTTTTGACAACTTCAAGAATTCCTTTTTGTGCTTTGCTGATATCTTCATCAGCCGGAATTTCAAAGTTTAAAATAATCCTGCGTTGTGGTGAAGCCGTAATATTATAAAATGGTGCATTAAAAACAACCTGATTGGGAATATAAGCTTTCTTTCCATCATCCGTAAGAAGCTTTGTCGTTAGAAAACCAATTTCCTGTACCGTTCCCGAATGAGCGCCGATGGTAATATAATCCCCGACTTTATAGGCTTTGTCAATTCCAATAAGCATTCCCGAAAAAATACTTGAAACAAGATCTTTCAGCGCTACCCCGGCAATAACCCCGGCAACTCCTAAACTTCCGATAAACTTCCAGAGAAAACCGCTGAAACCCATTATTTCAAGGGCAATAAATGTACCCATCAGCATAATCAAAAATCTGAAAATACTGATTAAAGTAACTAGTGAACTTTCTTTCTGACTTTTAGGGAAGAATTTATGAAATAGTTTTACAGCTCCTTTACTTAAATATTTACTGGTGATCAGAAAAAATGTAAATACTAAAATTCCGACAATCAGTTTAGGAGTAAGCGCTGCAAATGTTACATACCAACTTTCCAAAACTTTATAAACAACATCTATATACCTGAGCCCCGTTTTCTCCATGGATAAAAATTTTAATTAAAGATATAAATTTTCATCAAAAAATTTGCCAGTTCCAAAAAGTCTACTAAATTTGTAGACTATAAAGAAAGAACATTATGTCAATCAAACTAGGAGATACAGCACCCAACTTTCAGGCAGAGTCATCTTTAGGTGACATCCAATTTTATAATTATTTAGGAGATTCATGGGGAATTTTGTTTTCCCATCCTGCAGATTATACGCCGGTTTGCACTACAGAGCTGGGATATACTGCAAAATTGCAGTCGGAATTTGATGCCAGAGGAACAAAAGTGATCGCCTTGAGCGTGGATGGGGTAGAAGATCACCAGAATTGGGTGAAAGATATTAATGAAACCCAGAATACCCATGTGCTGTTTCCCATTATTGCTGATAAAGACAGAAAAATTTCGGAACTGTATGATTTTATTCATCCTAATGCTTCGGCAACAGCTACCGTACGTTCTTTATTGATCATTGATCCTGCAAAAAAAGTTAGACTGATTATTACCTATCCGGCCTCTACGGGAAGGAATTTTGATGAGATCCTTAGAGTGCTGGATTCTTTACAGTTGGTAGATTCTTATCAGGTAGCCACTCCTGTTAACTGGAAAGATGGTGAAGATGTTATTATACCTCCTTCAGTTTCTACAGAAGAAGCAAAAAAAATATTCCCAAAAGGAGTTACAGAAATAAAGCCGTATTTAAGATATACGCCTCAACCGAATACATGATTTATTTGATTTTTTATAGTTTAGTTTTAATTTGTACGAAAAGCGCCCCGAAAATAAATTTTCCGGGGCGCTTTCATTTTTTATAAGTATTTCAATAATTACTTAACGTCATTAATGATTTGCTTACCTTTAGAAGTAGGTAAATAAATACTAAATCCAACATTGAAAGTTAGAGTAGAAGTTAAACCTTCGCTACCAAAACCTGCAACACCGTTATATTTTACTAAACCTTCAACACCAATATTTGGAGTGATGAAGTAAGAGTATCCTGGGCCAGCTCCGAAATCTAAACCAGTAGTAGAGTTTCCTCCTTCTGTAGAAGTTCCTCCAATACCTACGTTACCTTCGAAGAACCAACGTCCGTGATGTAATAGATTGTCGATCCCTTTTTCACCTGGAGATACAAAGTAACGGCCTAGCGCTCCAACTTTATATACAAAGTTTGTAGGTGATCCTTTAGCTACTTTATTGAAGCCTAAATCAACATATCCCCCAACAGCTACATTATCTTGAAGAAAATAAGCAGCTTTTGGCTGTAGTGAAATGTTGTATCCTCCACCAGTATTCAGGCCAAAGTTACTCGCAACAATGCTACTTCCTACCATCCAATTACCTTTTTGAATCTGAGCGTTTGCTGTGGCTGTTAGACCTGCTACGGCTAATATCCCTGTTAAAATAAGTCTTTTCATAATTTATTATTTTAATAATTAAATGTTTTATTATTCACGAATTATAGAAAAAACAATAAATGTGCCAGAGTCTTAATTTTAGGTAATTTTTCTAAATTAATGTTAAGAATATAAACGGTATACAATTTAACTTTTTAACATATTCACTGATGATCTTATAATGATAATGCAAAGAAATAATAGGGTTTTTAAGCCTGAATAAATAATTCTTTTTATTTATTATTTGATTTTTTTATCAAAATGACAATGAACGGAATATGAAATTATCTGATATATGGTTTATTTTCTTTTAAATTTTTGTTAAATAAACAGAAGAATAATAGAGATAATAAGACCTGCTATTGTAAACTTAATTCCTCGCTTAAAAGCTTTTGTTTTTGGATTAAACATCCAGAAACTGGAAATAACAAAGAAGAAAAGAGAAACCCCGAAAAATACGCTGAGAGGAGAAATCGCATCTTTAGACTGTGATTTGTGAAGAGAAACCATCTTATCCAGTACAAAAGGTAATTCCTTTTTTGAGTATAAAGCTTTTCCAGTAGCAGAGTCATAGGTTCCCTGTTTGAAGTAAAGTACGGTTCCTTCTGTTTTTTCCACTTCAAGACCTTTCATTTTCAATTCTTTTTTCAATTGTTTTTCAGTAAGGTCTTTGGCTATGGTTTTGTCGTACTTTTTTTCGTTTTTCAGAAAGTCGGTATCTCTGTAAACCAAAAGAATTCCACTTAAAGCATACACTGCCATAATTCCAGCCAGGAAATACCCCAGATAACGGTGTGTAATTCTCATGAAGCTTCTAGTGTCTTTAATCTTATCCATATCGTATTATTTGTTTTGTTTTTAAATTTCAAAAGTGGAAACTGCAAAAATGCAATTTCCACTTTTAATGAGAAAATGATTATATATATTATTCTACAGTCTGTATGTCAGTGTAAAATAATAATTTCTAGGTGTTATTGGGTTCACAGAATAGTTCTCGTGAACGTTGTAGTTAACCACATCAAATAGGTTACCCACTTTACCCTGAAGAGAGAATTTTTTCCAGTCGTATCCTACCGATAGGCTTACCGTTGTATAATCTTTAAGATCAAACATTCTTGTTACGTTGTTTCTGGAAATATTGGTAGATTTTGAATCATTCCATCCTGCAATTCGGTCTCCGATGTAGTAAATTCCTGCTCCAACTTTTAATCCTTTTACATAATTGGTGAATTTATAGAATACTGAAGCATTAGCTGTAGTTGCAGGAGTTCTTACCAGTCTTTGGTTTTCAACGTATCCTTTTTCAGGAGTATCAATATACACGGAATTGTTATATGAGAAACCTGCTATAATAGATAGGTTTTCATTAGGATTTCCTGTAATATCCAATTCTACCCCGCGGCTTCTCATTTTTCCGGCAAGTTCTTTTAGGTTGGCATCAGGAGTGATTACATTGGTAACATTACTTACTACCGTTGTATAGAAGTAGTTCTGATAATAGTTATTATAAATAATTTGGTATAAGGTAAGGTTTACTGCAAGCGCATTGTTCCAGAAGTTTTTCTTTGCTCCTATTTCGTATTGATCAACAGTGGTAGGCTTAATTCCTTCTCTTGATAAATTGTTGATTCTGTTTAATACATCATTTGCACTTCCGTTCGTATTAAGGTTGGCAAGATCACCAGAAGTATATCCTGCATTAGAAACGAAGGAGTTGGTATAGGTAGCAAATACCGATAAATTGCTGTTTGGCATATAAACAAGACCTACTTTTGGAGAGATTGCCTGGTCTGATGTAGAGCTATTATTTACCAATGTTTTAGACATTGCAGCGTTAGGATCAAGAATTCCTTTATTAAAAGTTTTATATCTTGTGATGATGGTAGGCATATTCTCAATGTATGACCATCTTAACCCTGCCAATACTTTAAATTCTTTTGAAAGGCTGATGAAGTCCTGAGCATATACCCCAATTCTTCTAGTATTAATACGGGTTTTATCTGCCGTTTGAGAGCTCGGCATTCCTCCTGCTGCCCATGTAGAAGGGTTGTCCATATACACCAATCCGTCTGGGTTACCATTGGCTCCATATAAATAAGATGTTCCGTAAAGAGAAACCTTTTTAGGATCTCTTGTAGGATCAAAATAAGTATAAGAGTCAGAAGTTGCATAATCTGTATCTGCACCAATAAGTACTTTGTGATCAATTCTTCCGGTTTTAAATTCACCATTGATGTTCACCTGAGCAGAAGTATAATTTTGCTCGTTATAAGTTCTGTTTAAAGGTCTGGTCCAGAACAGGTTGTTGTTTTTATCATATCCCCACTGTATTCTTTCAGTAGAGAAATAATCTTTAGTATAATTCTGATACGACGCTATAGCATTCAAAGACCATTTTTCATTAAATTGGTGATTGAAAGTGGCATTCGTAGATACCTGCTGTACATTTTGATATTGCCAGTCTGCTCCTAGAAAAGCATTTCTTGGTAACAATGTATTCAGTTCGTATGAACCGTCAGGCTTCGTGATAGAACCAAGGCCGAAATCCGGGGTAAAATTGTTCTTAAGATAATCCGCTTCAATGATCAACTGAGATTTCGGACTGATATTGAATAAAAATGAAGGGTTGAAATAATATTTTTCAGAACTTACAACATCTCTGAAACTCTCTGCATATTCATAAGTTCCATTCACTCGAAAAGCAATATTCTTTGATAACGGTCCGTATACATCCACGGTTGGCTTATAAGAATTCCAGCTTCCTCCGTTTAATCCTACACTTCCTCCAAAATTAAATTTAGGTTTCTTGGTGATCATATTGATGATTCCTCCCGCAGCAGCATTACCAAACAGCATGGCATTGGCACCCTTTAAAACTTCAACTCTTTCCAAACCACTTACTTCAGGGAAAACACCACTGTTTATTCTTGCTCCGTTCTTGAAAATATTATCGTTACCCAAGATGAAACCACGCCCACCAAAACTATCCTGAGAATTACCTCTTGAAGACGTTACATACATTCCGTTTACGTTTTGGATAACATCACTCAGCTGTTTTGCCTGCTGTTGCTCGATAATTTCGTGCGTTACAATGGCAATTGGCTGTGGATTTTCCATTACCGTAAGGTTTGATTTTGTTGATAATGGCCTTGCCTGGTTAGGATTTCCTGTTTTGTGAAGGTTGATGTCTTCAATGGTTTGGGTTCTAATGGTATCTGCTTCAGCATTTTTCATCTGCGAACTTGCTGATACAGCTGCCAATAGAAGCCCTAAAGAAAGTAGTTGTCTTTTCATTTTATTTTTATGTAGAACAGTTTTAAATAAGGCGCAAATGTAAGTATTTGTTTAGAATAGATAAAAATAATTCAATGACTTTTATCATATTATAAAAAGAAGCATCAATGGATTGTTTCTATACCTGCCATATTTCAAAAATCACAACTTTTTTATGAATATATTTGTTAAAAAAAAGAGAATATGCAATTGATAAAAGCAGGACTTTGTGCCTTTGGAATGAGTGGAAAAGTGTTTCACGCTCCCTTTTTAAAAGAACATCCGGGTTTTTTCATTTCTGCAGTGGTGGAAAGAAGTAAAGAAGAATCTAAGGAAAAATATCCTGAAGCTGTTATTTACCGTTCCGTGGAAGAAATGCTTCAGAATGCTGATGTGGAGCTGGTGATCATCAACACACCTGTTCAGACTCATTATGAATATGCTAAAAAAGCACTGGAAGCCGGGAAAAATATCATCGTTGAAAAACCTTTTACAGTCAATGTTTCCCAAGCAGAAGAACTCGTACAGCTTGCCGAAGAAAAAGGTCTTTTTTTAAGTGTATACCAAAACAGGAGATTCGACCGTGATTTTCTACAGGTACAGAAAATTTTGCAGGAAGGAAAACTTGGAAATACAAAAGAGGTAGAAATCCGTTTTGACAGGTTTCGTACAACTCCAAGCGGAAAGCAGCACAAAGAAAATCCGGATCAGGTAGGTTCCGGCTCTCTTCATGATCTTGGGTCTCATCTTGTAGATCAGGCTGTGCAGTATTTCGGATATCCTGAAAAACTTTTTGCTGATGTCTTTTCAATGAAAGGTGCTGACTTTGCCAATGATTATTTCGAAATTCTTTTATTCTATAAAAATAATCTGAGGGTAAGACTAAAGTCATCGGTATTCAGTAAAGAAGCGCACTATGCTTACATGATTCATGGAGATAAAGGAAGTTTTTTACAGGAAAGAACAGATAATCAGGAAAATGAATTGGTTGCCGGAGCAATTCCTGAATATGGTAAGGAATGGACACAGCCACTTACCGGAACAGACGGAATTTTGAACTTTTTAAACGAAGACTCCGAAACCGAAAGAATACTTACCTCAAGTGAAGCCGGAAATTATATGAATTATTACCAGCAAATCTATGAACACGTTGTGTTTGGATACGCTTTGCCATCTCCAGGAAAGGAAGTGATTCAGAATATGAAAATTATTGATGCTTCTCTGGAAAGTGCAAAAGAAGAAAAAGTAGTTACATTATAGATGATAGGTTGTAAATGAGTTCAAAGAGTTTGAGGCTTGGATTGTAAAAGAATTGGGTTTTTCTAATTACGAAGACAATCAACCTTGAACTTTACACTTTGAACTCATTCATTACTATTAAAGGATTTCCTGAAGTTCAAGCCATCTCATTTCGTGGTTTTCCAGTTTTTCTGAGACGTTTTCAAGTTCTGAGGAAAGTTTTGCTATCTTTTCATAATCGGCCTCGTTGTTGAGCTGGTCCAAAATTTTGGAACGCTGCTCTTCCAGTTCAGGCATTTCTTTTTCAATAGTTTCCAGTTCTCTTTGCTCTTTGAAGGTCAGTTTTCTTTTAGAACTGTTAGACGCTGGAGCATTTTCTGTTGCGGAAACAACTTCTTTAGCAGGCTCAGGTTTAGCTGCTGTATTTTTTTCTAAAGCGTCTTCACGGCTTTTGGCCTCACGATATTCTGAGAAGTTTCCAACAAAATCTCTGATTTTACCTTCTCCCTCAAATGCAAGAACGTGATCTACAATTCTATCCATAAAATAACGGTCGTGGGAAACGATAATCAAAGAACCTTGGAATTGCTGCAGGAAGTTCTCAAGCACCGTTAAAGTCGGAAGATCAAGATCGTTCGTAGGTTCATCAAAGATCAGGAAGTTAGGATTCTGATACAGAATATACATCAGGTGAAGTCTTCTTTTTTCACCCCCCGAAAGTTTTGAGATCGGTGAATACTGCGTCTGGTCGTCAAATAAGAACAGTCTTAAGAACTGTGATGCGGAAAGACTTCTTCCGTTGGCTAAAGGATAATGCTCTGCAATTTCTTTAATGAAATCAATAACGCGCTCATCTTCTTTATAGGTAAGCCCTTTTTGAGCAAAATATCCGAAAGAAATAGTTTCTCCAGTTTCAATATCTCCTTTGTCGGCTTTTTCTAACCCTTGAATGATATTTAATAGTGTAGATTTTCCGGCTCCGTTTTTTCCAATAATTCCTACTTTTTCACCACGCTGAAACTGGTAACTGAAATCTTTTAGAAGCACTTTGCTACCAAAACTTTTATCAATATGTTTAAGTTCAAGAATTTTATTTCCTAACCTTTTCATTTCGAAATCAAGCTCCAGACCATCTTTTCTTGTATCAGTTTTGGCTACTTTTTCTGTTTCATAGAAAGCGTCAATTCTGCTCTTAGATTTTGTGGTTCTCGCTTTAGGCTGTCTTCGCATCCATTCCAATTCCTTTCGGTAAAGGTTGTTGGCCTTATCAATCGTTGCATTAAGATTTTCCTCACGAATCATTTTGTTCTCAAGATAGGTAGCGTAAGAACCGTTGTGGACATAGAGATTTTTATCTTCCATTTCCCAGATAATATCGCAAACGCTGTCCAGGAAATATCGGTCGTGA
Source organism: Chryseobacterium sp. Mn2064 (assembly GCF_049319685.1). Taxonomy (NCBI): domain Bacteria; kingdom Pseudomonadati; phylum Bacteroidota; class Flavobacteriia; order Flavobacteriales; family Weeksellaceae; genus Chryseobacterium; species Chryseobacterium sp. Mn2064. The sequence continues at coordinate 361,655 of NZ_JBMOUE010000003.1, read as the reverse complement.
GTAACAAGAAGTAATGTTATCTTTGCTTTGTTCAGGTAGTTTTCAAGCCATTCCACCATATCTACGTCAAGGTGGTTGGTAGGCTCATCCATGATCAGTAGAGTATGTCTGTGCTCGGCTCTGGTTTCCGTTAATAATTTTGCCAGTGCCACACGTTTAATCTGCCCTCCGGAAAGCGTTCCCATTTTAGCATCCAGATCTGTGATCTTAAGCTGAGAAAGAATCTGCTTCATTTCGTTTTCAAGATCCCAAGCTTTGTGAACTTCCATGTCTGCTAAAGCTTTTTCAATGAAATCATGATCTGTAGAGTGAAGAGATTTGTGGTAATTCTTTAAAGCAAGAATAGGTTCAGAATCTAATGTCATCATAAACTCTTCAATGCTGAGTTGCGGGTCATAATCAATCTCCTGGTCGAAAAGTACAACCTGGATGTCTTTATTAATGATCGCAGTACCGCTGTCTGCAATTTCTTTACCCATTAAAATTTTAAGAAGGGTAGATTTTCCACTTCCGTTTTTGGCAACAATGGCAATTTTGTCTCCTTCATTGATGTGAAAAGAAATGTTTTGAAACAAAACTTTGATGCCGTAAGATTTGGTAAGATTTTCTGCAGAAACGTAATTCATTGGAAACTAATGGTTTGATTTTAATTTTGAACTGAACTGCAAAAATACGAAAATGTAGGCAGAAAATTTTCCGGAAGATCTGTTATAATTATTATTTAATCTGAGTTGGAAGTCTGTCTTTTTATTTTCATTCAATGAAGAATACAGAAATTTGGAGAATAAGTTGTTGAGGGTTGGAAAAGTAAAACTCTATGCAAAATTTCAAATGCCTTGGTAAAATCACTTCGCCCATTTTTATTTATGATTTTTTAATAGACTGTGTCCATTCTCTGAGAAAACAATTCTGTAAATTTGATAGGACTCAATATAATGAGTACGTAAATAAATAATACAAAAACCTGATTTGAAGTAATGAAAAAAGTAATTGTCGATATGGACGGGGTAATGGCAGATGTTTATCATCAGCTGATAGAATTTGAAAAAAGAGATACCGGAAGAGAGATCGAGATCAGTAATTTGAAAGGGAAACCAGAAATAGAATCTTTTCCCAACGGAAAAAAACATGTGAATGAACCTGGATTTTTCAGGACTTTACCTCTTATAGAAGGAAGTCGTGAAGCAATGGAATATCTGAACAATAAATATGAGCTGTATATTGTTTCTGCAGGAATGGAGTTTCCCAACAGTTTAAGAGAAAAATACGATTGGCTGGAAGAGCATTTTCCATTCATCAGTTGGGAGCAAATTGTTCTTTGTGGAAGCAAAAGAGTAGTAGCCGGAGATGTTATGATTGATGATTATCCCAAAAATTTGGATCATTTTGACGGAAAAAGACTGATCTTCACCCAACCTCATAATGAACTGATAGAAAATGATACCTACCACAGGGTACATTCATGGGAAGAAGTGATGAATATTCTTTGAGAACTGAATTTTTTTAATTTTTTAGAACGATTATAGAAATAAGAAAAAGTTTTAAAAGAACTTTAACTAAAAAGAGAACAATTTTAATACTGCTTTATGAGTATGGATGGGGCTAAATAAATAAGTTTGCATCAAACTTTTAACATGAAAAAATTAAATGCCCTGTTTCTTATTTTGGGTACTGTTACTTTTAATGCACAGGTTATTTCCGGTACTATTCTTTCTAAAAATGAAAATCAACCCATTTCTTACGTGAAAGTAGGAGTTGAAAAGAAAGCCTTAGGGACAATCTCCGACGAAAAAGGGAAATTTTCTCTGGATATTTCCAGTCTGGAACCACAGCAGAAAATAAAAATTGAAGTTCCGGGATATGAAGTGTATCAGGAAACGGTACAGAACTTTAAAAAACGCGATCAAGACAAAATATTTTTAAAAGAGAAGACGAAGAATATTCAGGAAATTTCTATTAAGCCTAAGAAACTTGTAGACAAAAACTGGGGCGTGAATACAAAAACGAAACACGTTATTTATTCTGTCAATCCTTTAATGAACAAAACAAATTTTCTGGGGGAAACAGCTTTAGAGTTTAAGGCTAAGAAACGCTCGAAAATTAAAAATATCAACCTGAATATTGCTGCTTATACCTCCAATCAGCCTGTTCTGATGCGTTATAGTATTTACAGTGAAAAAAACGGTTTTCCAGACAAGAATATTCTGGATGAAGAAATTACCGTGCAGCTTACTGAAGATATGATTAAAGACGGAACTTATACTTTGGATGTGAATGACCGTAATATCTGGGTTCAGGGAAAATTTTTTGTAGGAATTCAATTCTTGAAAGATTTTGAAGGAACGATAAGAATAAGTGCCGCATTATTCAGGACAGGTTTCATAAGAGAATTTTATGGAGACTGGCAGAAAATGAGTATTGCCGCTCCAGCCATTAATATTGATGTAAAAGTGGATAAGAACGCAGGAAATATAGAGGAAGAAAATGCATTTTCATATGATAGTGCAGGGGGGCTCATACCTGATGTGTCCAAATATAGTGAAGAGTCAGAATTGACAGAATATGGGAAAAATACATCGGCTGGAAATTATCTGAAACTGAAAGATACAAACCTTTACTACGAAGTGTATGGTGAAGGTGAACCTTTGGTGCTACTTCATGGTAATTCGGGAAGTATCAAAGATTATTACCAGCAGATTCCCGTTCTTTCCAAACAATATAAAGTCATTGTAGTAGATACCAGAGGACAAGGGAAAAGCATCGATACCTCTAGAAAGAATTTCACCTATAAGCAGTTTGCAGATGATTTAAAAGCTCTTACTGATCAACTGAATTTGAATAAAATTAATATTGCAGGATGGAGCGACGGAGGAATCACTGGACTTGAATTCGCTCTGAAATATCCCGGAAACCTAAATAAACTGATTGCCATTGGAGCCAATACTTTTCCAGGTGGAGTAGATGATAGGCTTTTTAGTCATTTTCAACAACAGATTCAGGTGATGAAATTATTAAACGAACCTTCGAGGTTCAATGAACGTAGACTTTTGAATCTCATGGTTACAGAACCAAGTATTAGTACAAAAGATTTAAATAAAATCACCAGTCCTGTTTTGGTCATTGCAGGAGATAAAGATGTCATTAAACAAGAGCATACTGAGTTTATTGCAAAGGAAATTCCTCATGCGGAACTTAAGATTTATAAAGATGCTACTCATATGATTCCTTTTGAAAAAGCAGACGAATTGAATGCAGATATCATACAGTTCCTCAACAAAAATAATTAAAAACAATAAAGAGTAAGACAGAAACTGTAAGTAATTGAACGTATTAAAATAGCAATATATCTTTTAAAACTTTCGGTTTCTGTTTAATTTTTAGTAATTAATCAAGAGTTAATCTTTTCAAAGACCACGAGTTTCCATTATAGATATCCAGATCAACTTTGGCATTAATTCCATGGACGATTCCATTTTCCGTAAACTGCCAGAAATCCCACTGATCATCTGGAGTAGGAGAAGGTACGTCGTTGTAATTGGCCAACCATAAAGGATAGCCATCAAACTCACCTTTCAGAAAATCCTTATAATAATGATAGTAGGTGTAAATGATGGGTTTTGCCCCATAAGTATCTTCCACAATTTTGCACCATATTTTCAGATCTTCCACCAGTTTTTTATTGGTTTTCCGTTTAGGAATTTTTTCAATATCCAAAATAGGCGGGAGATCACCACTTTCCAGTTTTACATTAGCCAGAAAATTATTAGCCTGAATCACAGGATCTTCATCAGCTCTGTAAAAGTGATAAGCTCCACGGATCAGATCATGCTTTTTAGCACTTTCCCAGAATTCATCAAAATGTTTATCTGCACTTCGGTTTCCCATGGTAGCACGCATCACCACAAATTCTAACGGGATTGTTTTATTTCCGATACTCAGACTGTCCCATTTTATATCTTCTTTATTCTGATAATGAGAAACATCAAAACCATAGGTTTTATCAAGATTGCTGCTGAGAATTCTTTGGATCCGTAAGGTTTCCTTTTCACTGTTATGAAGCTTTTTATGCTTGAATTTATTAAAGTATAATGCATAATAATAGCTTACAGACTGTTTCAGATAAAAACCGGTTCCCACTAAAGCGACTGCCAGTATTGCCAATATCACCCATCTTCGGAAAAAATACTTCTTCCGTCTGTTCTTGTGGACCTGTTTGGCAGTTTTTTTGGTGTACTTTTTTGGTGTCATAAAGTTTTGCAAAACTAACTTTTTTCACTGCTAAATGCTAAAATAAAATCAGTAAATTTGTGTATTATGGAAACACGCGAAAAAATCATCATTATAGGAGGAGGATTTGCGGGGCTGCAACTTGCAAAAACGTTGAATAACAAGAACAAAAAGGTAATTGTTCTGGATCGGATGAACCACCATATGTTTCAGCCGCTTTTTTATCAGGTAGCCTCGGGAAGGATAGAACCATCCAATATTTCTTTCCCTTTCAGAAAGATTTTTCAGCAATCCAGAAACACGCAGTTCAGGATGACGGACGTGAAAGAAATAGATCCTGTACACAATAAGGTGATTACTGATGAAGCAGAATTTACCTACGATAAACTCATCATCGCAACAGGCTGTAAAACTAATTTTTTCGGAAACAAAGAATTAGAAGGAAAAGCCTTCGGAATGAAAAATACTCAGGAAGCCATCAGTATCAGAAATCATGTACTGATGACCTTTGAAAAACTGATCATTGAAAAAAGCCGCAGTGATGACGGAAACTGGAATATCGTCATTGTAGGAAGCGGTCCAACCGGAGTAGAACTGGCTGGGGCTTTTGCAGAAATGAAAAAAGATATTCTCCCAAGAGATTATCCCTATATGAACTTCGACCACCTGAAAATCATTCTGGTAAGCTCCACAGAAAAACCATTGGCTGTAATGAGTCCGGAAGCTCAGGAAAAATCAGAAAAGTACCTCAAAGACCTTGGAGTCACTTTTATGAGTGGTGAAGTGGTAACAGAATATGATGGCGATAAGGTTCATTTGAAAAGCGGAAAAGAAATTTCTTCCAACAACGTGATCTGGGCAGCCGGAGTCACCGGAAATGTGGTTGCAGGTTTCCCTGAAGAAAAATTAATAAGAAACAGATACATCGTAGACCGATACAATAAAGTACAAGGATACGATAATATTTATGCCATCGGAGATATCGCCTATATGGAAACTCCAAAATATCCACAAGGCCATCCACAGGTAGCAAACGTAGCCATTAATCAGGCTAAAAATTTAGGTAAAAACCTTTTAAAGAAAAATCAGAGTGAATGGAAAGAATATGAGTATGACGACAAAGGCTCACTGGCTACTATAGGAAAGCACAGAGCCGTTGTAGATCTGCCATTTATAAAATTTCAAGGATTTCTTGCTTGGTATTTCTGGATGTTTCTCCATTTAATGCTAATTTTGAGCGTTCGAAATAAGCTGGCTATATTCTTCAACTGGATGTGGAGCTATATCAACAAAGATTCTTCTTTAAGATTAATTATTATACCTACTAAGAAAAACGGAACATTACAATGAGAATTGACATAATAAGCGTACTTCCTGAACTGATGGAAAGTCCGTTTAAAACTTCTATTTTGAAAAGAGCGATGGATAAAGGACTGGCAGAAGTACATTTTCATCATCTGAGAGATTGGGCAATCAATAAACACAGGCAGATAGACGATGAACCTTATGGAGGAGGTGCCGGAATGGTGATGATGGTTGAACCTCTGGACAATTGTATTTCCGAGCTTAAATCTCAAAGAAACTATGATGAAGTGATCTATCTGACACCCGATGGAGTTACTCTGAATCAAAAAATTGCCAACTCTCTTTCCATAAAAGAGAACCTGATCTTTCTTTGTGGCCATTACAAAGGAATAGACCAGCGTGTGCGCGATCTTCACATTACAAAAGAAATTTCAATAGGAGACTATGTTCTTACAGGAGGAGAACTGGCTGCCTGTGTTCTTGCAGATTCTATTATCAGACTTCTTCCCGGAGTTTTGAATGATGAGCAAAGCGCCTTAACAGACAGTTTCCAGGATGATCTTCTCTCTCCACCTATTTATACAAGACCCGAAAGTTATAAAGGTTTAGAGGTGCCAAAAATCCTTTTGAGTGGCAATTTTGGTAAAATTGAAGAGTGGCGCCATGATGAAGCCGTTAGAATTACCAAAGAAAAACGACCGGATTTACTTTAATAAGGTTCCAATGCCTATTTGTGCATTATTTTCAGTTAATTTAATTGAAAACGGAATAATTTTTGCATTATATCGAAATAAAAAGTAAAAAATTAACTTTCTTAGTTTAGGGTGAAAATTTTATTAGTGATTTCTCTGAATTTTAAGATTTTTCTATTTTGAATTATTTATTAAAATGTAGTAAAAATTGAAAAATTAATTTACAATAAGTGATTTTGTTGGTATTTTTTTATTACTTTTGATCTATTCATTGTTGTATATTCATTTTTTAATAATGCGAATATTCAGTGAAATTAGAAAATAATAATACATTTACATTCGAAAAACAAAGAATTGAATAAATTAAAAGTATAGTAATTAATGTCGAAGGAACTATTCTCTTTTTATAATGTTGAAAATTTATTTTTACCAGATCCTAAACCTGTACACAAATTAGATCCTACCCGTTCAGGTTTAAGAAATTGGGATGAAAAGAGATATAGAAATAAACTTTTTAAGATTTCTCATGTTTTTCAACTGATGAAGGAAGAAAATGGTACATTGCCGTTTATGATTGGTTTATCTGAAGTTTCCGGAAGGAAAGTTCTGGAAGATCTCGTGGAAATGGAACCTTTTAATTCAGAATATGGAATTGTACATTACAACTCCATGGATGAAAGAAAAGTAGATGTGGCCATGTTATATGATAAAACTAAAGTAGAGGTGATAGATTCCGAAACCATTACTTTCTTTTTTGAAATAATAAATAAAAAAACAGGAAGTTACGATACAACCAGAGACGTACTTTTTTCAAAAATAAAATATAAAGGGGAAATTATTAATATTTTTGTCGCCCACCTTCCCTCTAAGCGCGAGAAAGATATCAACAAACCTAAAAGAGCCTTTATCCTGAATGAGATCCGCCAAAGGATTATGAAAATTGTAGATGTTGATAAAGAACACGTCATATTGTGTGGTGATTTTAACGAAAACCCGGATGATGAAAATTTAGTACAAATTCTCTATGACAACGATCGTGAGAAGGTTCTCATAAACCCTTTTCAGAAGTTGTTTTCTACAAGAAATTATTCTACTTTTCATTATAAGTCTGGCCTGCTGTACGATCAGATTATTATGTCAAGATCTTTGCTTGATAATAAAACACTGACCTTTCAGGATGCTCATATATTCAATTCTGAAAAAATAATGAGCAGAACCAGAAATTTTGAAGGAAGACCTTTCCGAACTTATGCCGGTACCCGGTATTTGGGAGGCTATAGCGATCACTTCCCGGTTTTTGTTACATTTAAAAGTATACATTAAAAAAACATAAATAATAAAAAAGTAGAAAATGAAAAATTCGAGCAACACAAGCTATCATTTAGATTCGATTGACAAGGAAATTATTTATATGCTGATGGACAATGCTAAAACTTCTTTAGCTCACATCTCTAAGAATGTCGGAATTTCCACTACTGCAGTACATCAAAGAATTAAAAAATTAGAACACGCAGGAGTTATTGAAAACTCTATTTCATTCCTTAATCCTAAAAAAATTGGGTATAAGGTAATTTCTTATATTGGTGTGTTTTTGGATCAGCCAAGTCATTATCCTGATGTGGTAAAATCTTTACATGATATCAACGAAGTAGTGGAAGCCCACTATACAACCGGAAATTATACCATATTTCTGAAAGTTCTTTGTAAAGATAACGATCATTTGATGCAAATCCTTAACAAACTTCAGAAGCTTAAAGGAGTAACAAGAACAGAAACTTTTATATCTTTGGAACAAGGTATTTACAGACAATTGAAAGTATAACGATATGAAAATAGCCCAATATTTGGATTCAACCTACCTGAAAACACCAGAACAATCAGGTATTTCCCACGAAGAAACACTTCAAAAAGACAAAGAATTAGCTCAGGAAGCGATTGATAACGGCATTTTTGCTGTAATGATCAGGCCTGATTATGTAGTAGAAATAAAGAAATATATTCAGGAAAGAAATTCAAATGTTGCAGTAGGAACTGTGATAGGCTTTCACGAAGGAACGTATTCAGTAGAAGAGAAGTTTGCAGAAGCCTCTAAAGCTATTGAAGACGGAGCCGATGAATTGGATTTTGTTATAAACTATACAGCCTATCTTCAAGGAAATACAACACTGGTAAAAGATGAATTTGTACAGTGTACAAAATTGGCTTTAGATCATCATAAGATTGCAAAGTGGATTATTGAAATTGCCGCTTTAACAGATGATCAGATTGCAGATCTTACCAAAAGTATTTCTAGCTGGGCAGAAGAGAACTTTTCCGAAAATGATTTCTCTAAAATTTTTGTAAAGTCTTCTACAGGATTCTTTGCAACTACAGATGGTAAGCCTAATGGCGCTACATTTGAAGGAATAAAAATTATGCTGGACAATGCAGGGAAACTTCCTGTAAAAGCAGCTGGAGGAGTAAGAACCCCTGCGGATGCTGAAAAAATGATCAGCATGGGAGTGAAAAGAATAGGAACTTCTTCAGCATTAGCACTTATTAAAGATGAATCTTCATCGGAAGGATATTAAACAATTCAATCTTCAACCATAAAAAACCCATCAGTTCACTGAATTGATGGGTTTTTGTTTTTTTATATCTGTTCCTGATATTCTTCGTAGAATTGTTGGGTTTCTTTAATTAAGCTATCCATTTCTTCCATGGTAAAGACTTCAAGGAATTTCTTTCTGAATTCTTTAAAGTGAGGAATTCCTCTGAAATAATTGCTGTAGTGCTGTCTCATTTCTACTAATCCCAATCTTTCCCCTTTCCATTCTGTACTCCATTCAGCGTGCTGGCGTACTGCAAGCAATCGGTCTGCAATAGTAGGAGCAGGTAAGTGCTCACCGGTTTTAAAGAAATGTTTTATTTCATTAAAAATCCAAGGATATCCAATGGCTGCACGACCAATCATGATCCCGTCACATGCATATTTCTCTTTATAAGCTAAAGCCTTTTCAGGAGAGTCGATATCACCGTTTCCAAAGATTGGAATCTCAATATTAGGATTTTGTTTAATTCTTGAAATATGTTCCCAATCTGCTTCCCCTTTGTACATTTGCGCACGGGTTCTTGCGTGGATTGTCAGTGCTTTGATTCCTGTTTCCTGTAGGCGCTCTGCTACTTCATCAATATTAATACTGGTGCTGTCCCATCCCAAACGGGTTTTTACGGTTACAGGAAGATGAGTAGAACTTACAACAGCCTTTGTAAGACGAACCATCAGGTCAATATCTTTCAAAACTCCCGCTCCAGCTCCCTTACAGACAACTTTTTTTACAGGACATCCAAAATTGATATCTACCAGATCCGGATTTACCGTCTCTACAATTCTTGCAGACATGGCCATAGCTTCTTCGTCACCACCAAAAATCTGTATTCCTACCGGTCTTTCATAATCGAAAATATCCAGTTTTTTACGACTTTTGATTGCGTCACGAATTAACCCTTCGGAAGAAATAAATTCCGAATACATCAAGTCTGCACCGTGCATTTTACATAAACGTCTGAACGGAGGATCACTCACATCTTCCATCGGAGCCAGCAAAAGTGGAAATTCCGGCAGTTCTATGTTGCCTATTTTTATCATGGTGCAAATTTACAAAATTCTCAACATAAGAAAATATGATATTATCTATTAGTGTAAATGATGATTAGCGTATATCATTTAATAGTTCGAAATAAAACATAATATACTGATAGTGAGTGATTAGTAATGCGGTTGGTGTAAGTTATCTTTATTTTGATACAAGATTTTATTGGGGATCCTCAACAATTAGAAGCTTGCTTTTACCTGCATACTTCCAATATGAATCGTTCTGTCTCCCGAATTTCTTCCTTCGTAATTTAAATTTAATTGAATGAAGGAGTTAACAGCCTGTTGGATAAACACGCTCCAAACCTGGTTTTTTCCAGGTTTAAGACCATCAAGCATCTGGTTTCCTACGATACTGAAATTATTCCCTGTGAAGCTATTGCTGATGAAAGAGAAATTCCCTCGGATAGAGGTTTTTCTGCGTTCCCATTGAATAGTTCCTGTAACATCAAAAGCTTTCAAAGATTCCTCACCATCAACTCTCTGTTTTTGACGGAAGGCAGAAGAAAGCTCGGCCTGAATAGCATCTGTAAACTTATAAGTGGCCTTAGGCTTAGTTTCAAAATTATTTAAACGATAATCTCTTGTTGCAAAAAGTTGTGATGAGTTTTTGATATCATGAACAGAATTTTCCCAGTCTACCCTGAACTCTTTATTGAACCAATATCCAACATTCAGGAAGTGAGAGGTCTGTTGCCTTTCCTCATTACTGTAATTGGCATTAATGAGGTTATCATTGGTGATGAGACGGTAGTTTCCGTTCCATCCCGATTTGTCGGTAGGATTGAACTGTACCGAGGCTAATATATTTTGATTTTTGAGGATCTGATCACTGTTTTTTTCAAAAGGATTCAGAACTAAAACTTTATCTTTTTTGTAGAATGAATTTTGGGAATTCAATGAAATATTGAAATTCCAACGCTTTAAAAATGCATTTTCCGAATTGAAAATAATGGCTGGATTCACAAATAAAGCCAATTGCAGCTTATTTTTATTGGAAGGAATATATCTCACAGAATTGGTATAAACCCTGATATACTGCGCAAGATCCGAATATTCTGCAATTTCGAATTCGTCAAGCTGCTGAATCCCATCTCCGTTGTAATCTGTCCATTTATACACACCCTGTCCATCCGTTACTTTCAGATATTGAAATTCTCTTTGTGCTTCCTGTCCGTTTCCAAGTTCGTAGAAAGCCTGAAGACGCATCCCGTTTCTGAATAACTGTTGATTGTAAAGAATATTTCCTACAACAAAGTCATTGTTTCTTGATGTTGTATTGAGATCTGTATTTTGATAGAAGAATTTTCTATAATGGATAAGCGCGTTTAAGGTTGTTTTTTCAGTTTTTATAATCTGACTTTCTGCCATAAAACCAAGAATATTGTTCATATTCTGAAGCTTATTATTACGAACAGAGTCATTATCTCTCATATAGATTTTGGCCAACAACTTTGTACGGGTACTGTCACCGATTTTCTTTTGTACAAAAAGTTCTTTCCAGCTGAAACTGGTGACATCCATAAGTTGAGTATCGTTGTACTTTTTCTCATTATGTTCCATACTTCCTCCAATGGCCCAGCTTCCTTTTTTACCAGTAAATTCTGTTGAAGCTCCACCTCGTATGAATTTGGTATCCTGGAGAAGTGCATTAGTTGTAAGGAAAGATAAATTACCTTTCGTAAAGAACTTTCCGCTTATCCAGCCGAAGTCTAGGTCATTCTTAAGACCTTTGTAAGAGTTCTGTTCATTGAGGTAATTCACACGGTAATTCAAAGTAGATTTATTATTCCATTTATTCAAAAAGCTGAAAATAAATCTGTTTTGTGTTTTTTGACTGAATTCTTGTGCTAAGTTGAAATCTCTGGAGAATTCCACATCATTGATTCGGTCCAGGATATGGAACTGCTTGTCGATATATTGATATTCAAAACTAGGAGTTCCTTTCCAGTTGTTTTTACTAAAACTTTTATTCCCGAAAATTCTCCATGCGTAGCCCATATTTTGGTCAGAATCTTTTGAAGAGAATAAATTGACATCATAGTTACTAAGAGAAATATCGGCTCCTATTTTTCCTTCATTCAGTAAATATTCTGAGTTTACAGAGAATACCTGTGATTTTTGAGGAGAAGGAAGTTTTCTTACAGCTCTGTAATCTCCGGCGTTTGGCCCTACATACTCAAAAACACGACCGTTATTGGTGGTTTGTGCTATTTTATAATCTCCAAGATTAGCTCCGAAATAGGTGAAAGAAACCTGGTAAAGCGTTAAACTCGAATCGGTAGAAAATTCATAGAAATTCCCGGCAGGATTGAGACGGTATAAAATCTTGTTAACATCATACTCTGTTACCACTCCAGATGGAGCGTACATAAGGTTGGGATCATTTCCAGCTTCAGACAGAATTTTTTCATCCTCTTTGGAAAGACTTAAAGAAAGTGGAGCGTTCTTGTTATCATTTTCCATGAACCAATTGAATCCTACTTTAAGTTTTTCTCTCTGGTGTTCCAATTTTCCTGTAAATAAATACCTTGAATAATTTCTGTTGGCATAGTTATAGGAAATGGTGATGAAATTCTGTTGAAAGATAGGACGGAAACTGGTAAAAGTTACTTCTCCAGTATTATAATTGATGATATAATCCTGGTTTTCTCCTCGTTTCATCAAGATCCCGTCAATAAAAACCTGTTCTGATCCGGAAATCAGCGTGATAAACTGTTCTCCGTTTTTACCTGTCAGACGGTAAGGTCCCTGGTTTCCTTCAACCCCTTGAAAACGGATTCTATGGAATTCGCTTCGTGCAACACCAGCAGAAATATCAATGAATGTTTTGTTTTCTTTCCCAAACTCTGTCTGGAATTGAAGTCCCATACTCCTTCTCTGATATTTGGCAAAATAATTCTTGGATTCCACGAGATCCAAATGTCCTGCTCTAAGAATAGATTTCTCTTTGATGTTCAGCTGCATGTAGATCTTGTCAAACTCTTCTAAAGTTTGTGTATAGCCATCTGCCTGAATAGGTAAGTTATGATCTGAAATACTGGCTAAAATGGTAACATCCTTAGAAAGACGTCCGGAAATTTGAAGATCCATGGAACTCTGTACAGACTGCCCTTGATTGTTACCAAAGGTAATTCCACGAATAATGGAACCTTTTGAGTTGAGTTCGCCCAGAAATCTTTTTTTGTCATTTTTTGCGAGTACCGCTTCATCAATGATCACTTTATTGTTGGTTCGGATGAAATCCAGAGTGTCTTTTACAAAAAGATCCTGCTCAAGTCTTGCTGCTAGAATACTATCCCTTTTAACGCTATCTTGTGGAATATTGGGATTTTTCCACGAAAATACCTGAGCATTTCCCGAAAACATGCCTAAAAAAAACAAAACGAATAGGATAATAAACTTCCTCAATTCCTGAAAAATAATTGGTAAAAATACTTAAAAAATACTAACAGCAATAGATTAACTATTATTAACAGAAAATTAACCTAAATATTGTGATGTGGAGAAAATTAAATGTAATTTAGCCCCGAAATTATTAATAATTTAAATTTATAATCATGAAAAAACTTTATTCGTTTATGGCGACGGCTTTATTGGCGGTTTCAACTTTTGCTCAAACTACCATCTTTTCTGAAAACCTAGGTGCAGGTGGTAATGGTGTTGCAATAACTGCTTATACAGGATGGCAGAATAATGCACCAATCGTTTATTCAGGAACAAGTGATGTTAGAAATACCAATGCTTCTTCAGGATATGCTGGTGCTTCAGGATCAGGTAACATTTTATTTAATGCTTCTTCTGATACATTTATCATTAACGGAATTGATACTTCTGCCTATTCAGATATTCAGTTATCATTTGGACATTTTAAAAACTCTAACGCTACTAGCACTGAACTTGTAGTTGCTGTAAGTACTGATGGATCAAACTGGACACCTCTTACTTATACGAGAGCTTCAGGAACTGGTACAGCTAACTCATGGGTTTTGATTAACCCTACTGGAACTATCCCTGCTACATCTAACCTATATATAAAATTTGATACTTCTGCTTTCCCAGGGACTAACCCTCCTCAAATGAGAATTGATGATATTAAAGTAACAGGAACTGCTGCAACATTAGGAACTGCTAATGTAAATAAAGCTAAAAGTGTTTTTGTTAAAAATACAATCGTAAACAATGATATTGTTTTCGGAGCTAAGTCTGATGTTAAAATTTTCAATATTGCAGGCCAGGTTGTAAAATCTGCATCAGTTTCTGAAAATCAGTCTTTAAACGTTTCTGATCTTAAAGAAGGAACTTATATTGTAACCGGAACTGTAAATGGTACATTGATTTCAGAGAAAGTTATCAAAAAATAAACAGTTGATTAACTAATAGTTAAATATATAACGTCATTCGATTTGAATGACGTTTTTTTTGTAGTTTTATGAAGTATTAAAAAAAATTATTTATGAAAAAGATTTTTACTATTTTAACAGCTACCGCTGCATTTACATTTTTTAGTGCCCAAAACCTGATTACCAATGGTGGGCTTGAAACCTGGACAGATGCATCTGTGAAACCAGACGGTTGGTTTAGTATGGCGGGAGGAACTAAAGAAACCTCAATAGTACATAGCGGAAGTAATTCGATTAAACTATCTCCGGTTTCTGCAACTACAAATGGTAATTTGGATTTTGTAGATGTTGCAGTATCTGAAAATACAGATTATACTGTTTCATATTGGGTTCTGGATAATGATGCCAATGCGAGAGCTAGACATTGGATTCAGTTTAGAACTGCCACGGCGAATATTTCTCCTGGTTCAGGAAATCCTTTTCAACCCGCTACATATACTACAGATAATGCAGGTTGGGTAAATGTTACAGCTACAACAACAACTCTTCCGACAACCGCTTTTTTAAGACTTAGTTTAAGAGTATATGCTCAGAATAATGTTACTACCGGAGCTATTTATTTTGATGATATTGTTCTTGCTCAGGCAGGTACATTAAGTACTAAAAATGCGGAAATCCTTAAAAATAGCGTTAAACTTTCCAACACGCTTGTGAAGAATTCTTTTGATTTATATTTAACAGGTAATGCAGAAGTTAAGATCGTTTCTGCTACTGGACAAATATTTGAATCTAAAAAAATAAGAGATTTTGCCACTTTTGATGCGTCGCAACTTCCTGTTGGAGTAAATTTTGTGCAAATTTATCAAGGAGGTAACGTAATTGTTAAGAAAATTTTGAAACAATAATTACTTATATTATAGATGAAACCGCTATTCCAATAGGATAGCGGTTTTTTTGTGAATTATTTCTTAGTGTACTGGTATTGTTTTTGTTATTTTTATAGCAGATTCATTTCTAAAATAATAACGATGAAAAAAATATTTACTATTGTTGGCTTAGTCCTTTTTAGTGTGTTTTCAAATGCTCAGGTTGTCATCAGTGAGATGTATGGAAGCAATGAAAATTTAGGAGCTAAACCGAAGTATAATTATATTGTTCTCAAAAATATTGGAACCAATCTGGTTTCTTTAACCGGTGCCAGTATACAGTATGCCCCGGCAGTTGGAGTTTTTGCACAGTATCATACACTCCCGGATCTTACTTTAGGACCAGAGCAGACGTATCTAATCCAAGAAGCTGCAATAGAAGATGGTACGGAAGATCTACCAACACCCGATTTTGTAGCTACTCTGGTTACTAATTTTGATGGAAGTATCAATACGTCCTCAGGAATAAAAATTTCAGGGGTATCCGGTAAAGTGGCTTTAGCAGGAAATATAGTTCAGGTGACTGGGCCCCAAGCCCCCAATGTAATTGATTTTGTAGGGTACGGCGTAAATGCAGATCAATATAAAGGCGATGAACCGGCACCGTCTCCTACCATTACCACTATTATACGAAAAGATGATAAAACAGATAATATCACAGACCTTCTTTTTGAAGGAACGGTGAAGTCTGGGTTTGTACAGAATCCTTTTATTAAAGATGGTACTGTTCTATTTGGTACTGAAGTCAGAGATGTAAAAGTCTATAATTCATACAGGCAAATCGTAAAGAAGTCACCTACAAAGTTGGCCTCAAGTCTTGATATTGTAGAACTTCCAAGAGGAACTTATATTGTGACAGGGACTATTAATAATGTTCCTATTTCACAGAAAATTATAAAAGATTAGTTTTTGGAAAGAGCGGCTCATTTTGTGAGTCGCTCTTTTATTTTAGCAATAGATGAGAAACTGATCAATGGAATAGATTTATCATCTCAAATATTTTATTTTTTATCCTTTTAATACCATCCTCTTCTAGCAGCATTAATAATGGATCCCAAGTTAAGTACCAACGTATATCTTATACGCTTTGCATAATCTTTAAAAGCAGGCTCAAAACCAAGAGAAGATTGTATGGGGAAATAAATTTCTAAAAAGTCGGGAATAATTCTTACCTTAATTCCACTGTCCCAAATAAATTTAGCCGGAAGATTTTTGTTTTTATAAATCCCTGCATCAGCATAAACATGGAATATCTTCCAAATACTTGAATCTACATTTGCAGAGGTAATCCACTGATTGACCGTTCCGGGGAGAAACGATTTAAAACCACCGTCTGCAAGAATAAACTGCTGTGAAAGAAGCCCGCTGCTGGCACTTTCCCCTAAAAGAGTATAGGAAAAAGAATAGTTGGAAACTCTGGAAATTCCATAATTGAAAAGGTCGGTTCGGGTATCATTTCTCAGAAAATATCCTGCAAATAAACGGACACTCAGTTTTTGTTTAGGAGCAAATTCCCATCGGTAAAAACCTTCAGCCGTTATTTTGTTGAAATCTTCCATTCCCTGTGTACTCAGACTGAAACTTTTTTCATGAATCATCTGACTGTCGCTGTAGCCATATCCGATACTCCATAGATTATATTTGCTGTAATCGTTATTTGCAACCATGAGAGGACTGAGATCTCTTTCAAAATAGTTATAAGAAAGACCTATACCTCTGCTCACTGTACTTCTCGGATTTTTTCTGAAACTGATAGATGAAGACAATGTTCCTTTTCTGTAAGCCAACCCATAATCATAATGGAAATAAGCCCCGGACGCCCCAAAAGTCAGACTTCTTATAATACTTTCAGAAGGTAAGAAAGAGTAGGAGACAGCTCCTGAACCCGTCAGTTTTCCTGTTCCTGTACTATAAGTAGGAGTTACGGAATACAAAAATTTCTGATCAAAAAAAGATTGATTCTTTAGATTAAAACCTAAAAGAAATTTGTCATAAGTATTATTAAAACGTACTCTTGGGCTGATATACACTTCGTTGTATTCCGGATCTGGAATATCTTTTAAAAGCTTTAGCTTAATTTTTTTTGCGTTGGAAAACAAACCTTTTGCATACAGGAAGTTGTCTCTGTAATTAGATTCAGGGAAAATATAACCATTATTTAACGTTATTTTGTAAATATTGTCCGAAGCAGGAAGAGATAAACTGGTAATACTCTGATTCTCCTCGGTATCTATCCAATATTCTTTTTTTTCACCGTCTTTGGTTTCTGTTTCCAGTTTTACGGGAATAGCTACATCTGTATTTTTTGCAATTCTGATCTGCAAAGAATCATTTTCTTTTCTGATGTGTTTCAATTTGAAATCTACCCTGTTTTTCTGTTTGAAAAAGTTGGATAGATAGCTGTTTGATTTGTTTTTTTCAGAAAGTGCCGTTAGAAATTCTTCAGGATTTATTTTTTTGCCGGAATTTTGTGAAATATAATTTTTAACAATGTCATTAAAGGTTTCATATCCCATCTTGTCTGCCGAATAACTGAAAAGGCTCCCCGTTTCAAAACTGCTGATAGCCATATCATTAAAATTACTCAAAACAGGAAATTCTTCATCAATCTTCTGATCAAGATTTTGAAGCATGATATATTGATAGGCTAGTCCATAGCGGTCCAACAGTTTTACCTTGGAAGCATGAAAAATTTTCAACGGCTTTATTCCGAATATTTTTGCTTCGGGAAGAGTTCCTAAGAGCTTGGTATTGGTATAAAACTTTTTTAGATACTGAATTTCAAGATATGATTTGAGTCCGTTTTTGAACCAGTGATTTTTTTGTTTATCTGCAATAATGTTATCATCCAAAACTTTTTTGGCAATGATTCCAAAATAGTCAAGGTCTGTTTTTTCAGCATCTGTGAACAGCGGGAATCTGAATTTCCAGAAAGTGATGTCGTTGTTTCCAAAAAAATCTTCTTTAGCCCTGAATTTATCAGAAATAAAAATACTCTTCGGAAGAGAACCTATTTTCTCTTTAATGAATTTTAAATGTAAAGGAAGATAAAATTCCAGATTTTGTTTTTCTTCCGGTTTAAGATTATATCCAAACTTTACTTCGGTGTCAATTCCGTCTATATTGGTTTTTATAGAAGGATATACATTCGTGGAGATCAAAAATTCGGGATCTGTATCCAGATCACCTTTGAAAGAATTCATCTGTATCTGAGAAAGATTTCCTTCCACAAAAGTATCAATGGGGATATCAAAATTGACGCTCCATGAAGTATTGAAACTAACCGGTTCTTCAATATCGTGATAGTTTCTTTTAGAAATATTGTCCGGATCAAAATGATCCGGAACAATAAAGAAATATTTTAATACTGTATTCTGAGGAGATGTTCCGTATCCTGTAAATTTCTTATCAGGAAGCTGCATCCGGTATTGTAGCTTTAAAGTGACCCTTTCACCAGGTTTTAATACCTGTTTCAGAGGAATGAATAGATTTTCATCTGAAATGGTGCTGATAGGAATGATCTCGTTGTCTGCATTTTTAATATTCAGTTCGAGAATCTTCCCCAGCTGGTTGGGTTTTGCAAAATGCAAATCATTATTTCGGTCTTCCAGTTTTCTGTAGACTAAAGAGGTTCCGCGTTTGTTGTAGGCGGAAACCCAATTTAGAAGCTTTATGGTATGAAGGTCTTTTTCGGAATGATTGTAATACACAATTTCCTGATTTACCTCAAGGTTCTTTTTGTCAGAAGACAATTTAGCTTCAATATATATGCTGTCTTTCTGTGCAGAAACCTGTACAACTCCCCAAAACAAAATAAGACAAATGCTGAACTTTTTCAAATATTCGTGATAAAAGCCAAATATAGCTTATTTTGTATATACTTTATAAGATTTTTACCCTTGAATTGCTTTTTTTTCTAAAGAATTAATATAAGCGTTCCAGCCTTCTGTTTTGTAAGTTATCGCTGCGGCTTCAGGATTTTCAGACTTATAAATTCCTCTTCCTACAATGATAAAATCGGTATGAAGAGTTTTGAAAACGTGTTCAGGTGTATTATACTGCTGACCTTTACCATCTCCCGAATCTGCAAGATTAACTCCCGGTGTGAATAATAAAAGTTCTTCCGGAAGTTTATTCTGAGATACACCTCCAATAACGTTAGGGTGAGACTGGGCCACTTTTAAAGCTTCTTCACGATAGCTGGCAGTCGTTAACGTTCCTTTGGAAGACATTCCGATGATCGCTACAACTCCTACATTATGGAAGCAATCTAATGAGTCAAATCCGCCGATTACCTGTGAGGTTACAAAATCTGCCCAATTGGTAATTTTGAAAACACCGCTGGTAAACTGAAGTTCCTGTGTATTTCCGATATCAGCAAATTTTCTGTCTTCCATTAGTAAAAACTGATGTTTAGAAGCAATGGCTTTTAAAGGGGTAATTGTTTTTTCGTATTCAAAATCTGAAATAACATCAATATGCGTTTTTAAAGCAATGATGTGTGGTCCTACTTTTTCTGCAAAATCCAATAATTCCTGAGTAGTGGTAACATCTGCAGATGCAATAAGGTTAGATTTTTTGGCTAAAGCTGTTTCCAGTAATTTTTTAGAAACAGAATGTTGTGCATTTTGAAGTTTCTGTTCGTAAGTAGATCTGGTTTCTTCTTCAAACTGAATATGGTTTCCCTGTAGAAAATCCTGAATTCTTTTTACTTCTTCATCAGACAATTCTCCAGTTTCCTGAAGAATATCGCATACTTCCGAAATATTGAAAAGCGTGTGTACTCTGTAGCCTTTGCTTTCCAGAAGCTGTTTTCCACCTTGTTCTCTGTCTAAAACCACTACAATATCAGAAACTCTCAGGTCTTCCTGCTCTATTTCCGGGATGGTTTCCAGTAGAGATTTTCCTGATGTGATCACATCTTCTACCAAAAGACAGTTTTGACCTTTCTGATAGATTCCTTCAATCAATTTTTTGGTTCCGTAGCTTTTTGCTTCTTTTCTTTTAATAATTAACGGAATATAGCTTTCCAAAGACATCGCGGTTGCCATAGGAAGAGCAGCATAAGGAACTCCACATATTAAATCGAAATTATCCAAAGGAAGCATTTCCAATAAATAATTAGCAAGATTTTTTAAGATTTTAGGATCAGAAGCCAACGGTCTTAAGTCTACATAAAAAGGGCTTTCAATACCACTTTTAAGGGTAAACCTCCCGAATTTGATGATGCCTAGCTTGTAGCACTCTAAGAAGAATTCTTTTTTACTTTCCATTATTTTTTATTAGATGTTGCAAATTTAAGGATTTGAAATAAGGCTTAAAAATTTATCGTCTATTTATATAAAAAACCACCGTTGGATGTCCCAGGATGGTTCTTTCAATATAATAAACTATTATTTTATGATTTCGGCCTCAATTATTTGATTGCCATTGTATTTTTGTTCAGCTTCCCACAGTAGAAACTTGTCTACCTCTTTGATGAGCTTAGGAATGGTTAAAGACAATACTGCCAAGTCATCCATTACTCCAAGTATAGGGATTGCGAATTCAGGAAGCAGGTCAATAGGAGAGATGACATACATGATTCCCAGTAAAGGAAGAATGATGTCGATGGATTTCATAGGATAAATTCCTCTTCTCCACATTCTGACCATTCTGAAAATGTCAGGGATTTTTTTAACAAAGCCCTTGTGATTGATAGCTTCTTTTGCAAGATTTAATTTTGAATATTTCATTTTGTGTTTGGTTTTAAATAAATTTTTCAACGCTATAAATTTCACAAATCCTGTACCAATAAATTATAAAATTTAGTTAAAAAAATTATTTGATAATATTGTCAATGAACTGATGCACAGTCTCTGTATTCCAATCTTTGGAAGCATCTTCTTTAATGAGGATTCTTCCGTTTTTGTCTAAAAGAAAAGTCGTAGGAAAAACTCTTGGAAGAATTTTTTCAGAAATAGGACTTTGTGCAATATATACCGGAACTGTATAATTGTTTTCTTTCAAAAATTTTCTGATATCGTCTTCCTTATCATTCATCGCAATGAGTACAAAATCTACATTATCTTTTCTGGAATCATACAGTTTCTGAATAGAAGGCCATTCTTTTCTGCATGGCGGGCACCAGGTTCCCCAAAAGTTCAGGAAAAGACCTTTATCCTTAAAATTTTTAAGGTTGGTACTTGGCGTATTGATTCCTTTTAATTCTATATCGTAATCATTTTCGCTGATGTGTACTGCATTTTCAATGGTTGCAACAGGAAAAAATAGCTCCTGAAGTTTATTCCTTATTCCCGGAACCAATGCTACCACTGCAATGATAACCACTAATGCAAGATAAATGATATTCTTTTTCATATTCCACTTTTTATAGAAGATCTAAAATTTCCTGAACAGCATCCTTTCCTCTGTTTTTGGCATAATATATCTGAAGATCGTTGTAAAACGTTTCTTTTGGATATGCTTCCGGATCTGCTTTGTATTTCATTAAAAGCTCGTAGCCATATTTCGGACGTGGGCCCCATGAATTTTTTACATTGAAATCTTTATCCAGAATTAAAACTTTAGGGATAGATTCTGTACCATTGGTTAAAAACTGGTTGATTAAGCTTTTATCACTGTCTCTCAAAAATACACGAACCTCGTTGTGGCCTTCAAAAAATCTGAAAAGAGCAGGTACAGTAGCGCTGGCATCACCACACCACGCTTCGGAGATGATTAAAATCTTTCCGTCAAAGTTTTTGTCTTCTAATTCTTTCAGCTGATCTTCGTTAGGAACGTATTTTTTCACCGTTCTGTCCATTCTCTGAAGCCCAAGTTCGTAGTATTGTTTATAATCAGCTTCCTGTGCATTGGCAGGATTCTGTAATCTTTCGTTTGCAATCTGAAGGTATTCTTCAAAAGAAATTCCTTTATCCCAGTAATTTTTCATTACCAAAAATATTTATGTTAAAAATTATTGATATTTCTTGTTTTATTGATCAAAAACAGATCAGCCAGAACAAATGCTGCAAGACCTTCCACTACAGGAACAGCTCTTGGAACCACACAAGGATCATGACGTCCTTTTCCTTCTACCACTACAGCATTTCCGTCTTTATCAATACTGTCCTGAGGTCTTAAAATCGTTGCTACAGGTTTAAAAGCAACACGGAAGTAGATATCCATTCCATTGGAAATACCTCCCTGAATTCCTCCGGAAAGATTAGATTTTGTGGTGAAATCTGTATTGAAAGCATCATTATGCTCTTTTCCAGTCATTTTAGCACCGCAGAAACCGCTTCCATATTCAAAACCTTTGCAGGCATTGATGTTAAGCATTGCTTTTGCAAGTTCAGCCTGAAGCTTAGAAAATATAGGCTCACCAATTCCTACAGGAACGTTTTTGATCACGCAGGTAATAGTTCCCCCAATGGTGTTTCCTTCTTTTTTAATTTCTTTGATTCTGGAGATCATTCTCTCTGCCGTTTCAGCATCCGGGCAACGTACATCATTGCTTTCAGTTTTAGAAAAATCTAAGGCCTGATAAGGTTTTTCACAGAAAATATCACCTACGGAAGAAACATAAGCATTGATCTCAATATTAGGCAAAAGCTGTTTGGCCAAAGCTCCAGCTACTACCCAGTTCATTGTTTCTCTTGCAGAAGATTTTCCACCGCCACGATGGTCTCTGAAACCAAATTTCTGATCATAAGTAAAATCTGCATGACTAGGACGATATGCACCTGCAATATGGTCATAATCTTTTGATTTCTGATTTTCGTTTTCTATGATAAAACCAATAGGAGTACCTGTAGTTTTGCCATCAAAGATCCCTGAAAGAAACTTTACTGTGTCGCTTTCTTTTCTTTGTGTAACGATTGCTGACTGGCCTGGTTTTCTTCGGTTCAGCTCATATTGAACCTGATCGAGATCTACCGTTAAACCTGCCGGGAAATTATTGATGATACCGCCGTAAGCCACTCCGTGACTTTCTCCAAATGTTGTAAGACTAAGAAGATTACCTAATGTGTTGAACATAGTACAAAATTA
The DNA here is from genome assembly GCF_049319685.1 of Chryseobacterium sp. Mn2064. Lineage (NCBI taxonomy): Bacteria > Pseudomonadati > Bacteroidota > Flavobacteriia > Flavobacteriales > Weeksellaceae > Chryseobacterium > Chryseobacterium sp. Mn2064. The sequence goes on along the minus strand of NZ_JBMOUE010000003.1, from coordinate 338,494 downwards.
CCTTTTTTTCTCCATATAATAAAGTTTCTGGATTTGTTCTATTTATCGGTGTTTTTGATATTATAGATCGCTTTTTCAGCTTCTTTTTTCTCATCAGAAGTCATTCTTTTCCAGATAAATCCTTTTCGGATGTCGTTTTTGTCTATAAGTTGTGGGAAGATTCCTGCTTGTATATCATCTGAAATATAGCTTTCAGAAATAGCAGGAAGGGGAGTGTCAAAGTTATAAGGATAGTCTTTGGAAACGTTGAATTTTAAATTCCCGACTTCAAAGCTATTAAATTTATGGTATTCGTAGATAGAGGGTTTATAAAGCTGTTCTTTTTTGAACCCTGTCATAAAATTTCCCAATCTGAAACTTGGAATATATTTTTGGATAAGCCCCGGAAAAGATAGAACTGAAATAATCAACATACTGAAAAGTGAAAAAACAATGATTGATTTTCTTTTGGTAAAATACTCATGAAAGGATACCAAAAAGATGACAAAGAATACATCTATAAAAAAACGGTATTGGGCAGAAAAAAATAGAATAAGCACACTTTTTATAACAATCGAAATACAGATTAAAGTGATAATTTTCTTCCTTTTGAAACACGTAAACACAATAAAAGCCAGTAAACTCAGTATGAAAATACTATTGATTTTAGATTTAATTCCCTCAAGCGTAAACCATTTTTTTATATAATCCCCCGTTGAAAACTGTTGAATTTCTTGATAAGAATATTGCATATCATAAGTTTTCTGTACGGCAAACTGAGAAGATATTTTTAATACTTCTGGATTAGGTTTCCATAACACACCCAGATCTCCTATGGCTACAGGAAAGATAGGATAGCCAAACGTCCATATATTTTTAAGGAAGAATAAACAAAGAATGCCTATTCCGAAAAGAAGTTTTTTGAAACTTGGTTTGAAAGCAACAATAGAGTTTAGAAAAACCAATATCGGAAGCCAGATCATTGTTGGTTTTATAGCCAATACAAAAGTTGAATAAGCAAACAAAAACAGAGTATTTCTATTTCCCGTAAGTATTTCGTCTAAAATGATAAGAGAAAAAATAATAACTGGAAGATCCGGACTCGGCGATTGTGAGAATAGTAGTAAAATGGGTAAAAAACATAGATGGATCCAGCTTTTTTTTTCAATACTATAAAAGGAATAAATGATCAGTAAAACCGCATTCATTCTTAAAAATGGATCTGAGAAATTTGAAAATCCTGCCTGAAAAATATGCCAGATCGACATTTGTCCCAACGTAAGATCCAGATTGGAAATTCCTTTGATCAGGCCATATTCTTTAATCCATTCAATGGTCGGAACATAATAACCAAAATGATCCAATATAAAAGGATGAAAAGATCCTAACAGTAAAATAGCCATTAGCAAAACTGCACCCAGATAATATTCTTTTTTTGAGAAACGATAAAAATCTTCGTACAGTTTGTCTTTAAAGAAATAGATAAGTCCCAATGTCACCGTTGGAATTTCTAATACTATATTGATGGGAGTAAAGAAAGAAATACTCGTCCATAAAATTCCTATTCCTAATATTCCAAGAAGAGCTTTTCCGGAAATACCTGGAAACAGCTTGTATCCTGAGATTTTCTCCATAATTCTGCCCCAGCCTGCTAAGACCGAAATCATTAAAATGGAAGATAAAAGAATAAATATCATAAAAAAAGATTGCCTAAAAATAAGCAATCTTTATATTCTATGATGAAAAATTATTCTTAACGTGGTTGTACTCTTCCGTCTTTTCTATCCTGAGACCTACCAATAGTATATCCCGTAGCGCCTCCTACAACACCGCCAATTACAGCTCCCAATCCTCTGTTTTTCTTAGCGATCAAGGCTCCGGCCGCAGCTCCACCTACGGTACCAATCACAGTTCCTTTGGCTGCTTTACTCCAGCCTTTTTTCTTGTTAGCTGTTTGTGAGGTTCCGCTTCCGTTATCGGCATATGTACCATTGCTTCCTCCTGAGCTGGCATTAGAACTTCTGTCTCTGTATACAGTTCTTGTTTCTCGTATTACTTTTGGTTTTGAATTACTTTCAGCAATTGCTTTTGCCTTTTTACTTTCCGATATACTGTCTGCTTTTTTTTGAGCTTCGTACACCAGCTTTTCCTTTTCAATGGCAAGTTTCTGTCTTTCTATGTCAAGCTGTCTTGCCTGGAATTCAAGCTTCTGCTCTTCCAGAGACTTCTCAGCTGTTCTGTCATCTTTCTTGCAGGCCGTTACTAAAAAAACGGATAAAAATCCTGCTAATACTATCTTTTTCATAATTCAAATTTTAATAAGCTTAAACCAAAACGGCTTTGATTTTAATTTTATTTCCAATTATGAAGCCAAATTTTAGTTAATAAATGTTAAATATATTGTTTTAGTGTTGCTGTAAAAACAGAATATGATAAAATTTGTTTTATTGATGCGGGTTGAGGAAAATTGGCACGAGATCATTTACGTGTTGATAATATAGAGTTCATTATTAATTTTTACTCAATTCATATAAGTTGGTTACATTTGACTTACCAAATTATATTATATGAAAAAATCATTTTTTACAGTTTCTGCTCTTGCAGGATTGCTGGCTGTTGCTACATCATTTTCTTCAAGGGATGTTGTTGATATTCCTATGAAAAGTTCTTTGGAAGTTCATCACAATGAATCAAAGACGCAAACTTTTAAGATCCGTTACGGGCTTCTTTCTAAAAGCGGAACCAAATTACTTTCCGGAACGTATGACCTTGGAGGTTTTGTTGCTAAAAATATGACAACAGGAGAACTATATTTTAGTGAAGGTTATCAGTCTCTTCCTCAGTATTCTGAAGAAATTCCTGCTGGGGAATATGCTTTCTCCGGAATACAGGGGCAAGGTGGATGGGTTGGTTATGGAACGGTAATTGCTACAGTTTCTGAAGCCAATGTAGATGCAGAAGGATATATTACGGTATACATTCCTATTATGTGGGAAGAGTAAGCTTCTTTTAGCTCTCTTTACAGATTTTCTCAACGAGAATATCTTGTGAAAAATAAATTATTTGCTTTATTTTAATCCGTATCTTTTATTATGAAATCGAATGTTAAGATAATACGATAAAGCAATCTAAATAACATTCTGTTTGGATTTTTTCTAAATAGATTTTTTTCATCATTTGTGTTTTTTAGGCCTCCCTGTGGAGGTCTTTTTTTATTAATGATGAGAAAAGAGAAGGAAATTTGTGATCAAATATTAAAAGAGATTTTTATTTTGTTGATCAGGCGGTGTAATTTGTGAGTCTGATAATTGAGAAGTTCATAAATTTCCATTGAATTGGTATAGATTTCAGGAACAATTTTATTGTTGATCTTTTGGATACCTCTTCTTTTCATGGTTTCATGAATCACTTTTGCAAATGATTCTTTGGCGTTCTGCTTTGCGCTTTGTTGTGAAATGCCATTAGAATGTAATCTGTATAGATATAAAGGTTCTTTGATGTACCTGATATTGCCGTGTTCCAATATTTTGAGATAAAGATCCTGATCTACTGCGCTCCTTAAATTCGGGTTGATGCCAGAAGTTTTGTCATAAATTTCCTTTTTGAAAGCGAAGAAATGAGCAAACTGAGTTGGGCAGTTAAAAAAATACCGGTCGTTATAGATCTCTTTCGTTTTTTTGTAAACTTTTTTTGGCGTAAGATCCTCATAACAAAGCATCATTTGAGAATAAGTGGCAACAATATCTTTTTTGTCAATAAATTCGTGGATGGTGGCTTCTAGTGCTTCTGGATAAAGAGCATCATCAGGATCTAAGAAGGCACATATTTCTCCTTCTGCATATTTCATACATTCTCTTTTCGTGTAGCCACAACCTTGGTTGACTGGTATACGATAAAGCTTGAATTGCGGATGATCTTTAATCAATGAATTGATGATTTCTACCGAATTGTCTGTAGATGCATCGTCTACAATAATTACTTCCCAATTTCCATACGTTTGATTCATTAATGAATCATAGCACTCCTTAAAATACTTTCCATTATTATAATTGGCTATAAGTATAGAAAATTTTATCACAATATTTTGAATTAATTTTAAACAAAATTATAAAATAAAATATCAGAAAAATATATCATGGGTCATCGTGATTTTAATATTTTTTTAATATTTTTTAAAGATTATGTTTGTTTATTTTTATTATGGTTTATTATATGTTTATGAAAATGTTAGCATATTGACGGATTAGATGATTTTTGATTAGTGGTTATCAGAAGACGTATTTTTCTATACTATAATGTCTGATTTTAAAATTGAGACAAGTATAAGTGTTAATAAAGATCATCAATGACTTTCAAGAGTGTAGTAATGTGATCTATAAATCAACTATTAATAAAAATAATGGAATATTAAAATAATATGAGTAAAATCATAAAATAGAAACAAATTGTAACATAAATTTGATTATTATTTTAGAAACTGAATAATTTTTATTTTCTAATAAAAAATTTTTTCATCATTTGTGTTTTTTGAGGCCTCCATTATGGAGGCTTTTTTTGTATTCTTTTATTCCAACACTTTTCTTGTCATACCTGTGTGGGGAAATGATATTTTTGTCTGCTTTTTCCACTTTTGAATCATTTGTTAATGGACGATGAACATTGATTTTTCTAATGTGAAGTTTTTTTTAATAAAAATTAAATTATTTTATTAGTAACAATATGGTTTAGCCTTTGCAGTTATTTGAATTAATTATAAATAATTATAAATATTTTTTCATAAATATAATTAAAGTAGAGTAAAATAGTGAAATGTGTAATTTTGAATTAGAAATATAAATTGATTTTTTTTCTGAAAAATATAATTCTTGGCACGATTTTTCAATATACAAACACAACTCATGTTTAATTTGAGTTTTCATGGTTATTAGTTTTTATCCTCGGAATTTCCGAGGATTTTTTTTAGCTTACTATGAAAAATGGAGTTTCTAAAAAAGTTTGATCTTTTGAAAATGATCCAAAATAAATTTCAGAAGTTGAATAAGATTTGGGAAAGATTAAATAACCAGCAAAGGTTCAAGAAAACATTCTACAAAAAATAGAAATCAAATTCTACTATCAAAAAAGATTGGCTGGTATAAGGCATAAAAAAACCTCTAAAATTAATTAGAGGTTTCTTCAGAGGTACCTAGCGGATTCGAACCGCTGTAGATGGTGTTGCAGACCACTGCCTAGCCGCTCGGCCAAAGTACCATGTTTTACCATTTTTGAGGTGTGCAAATATAGTAAAAATACTTTATGAACAAAAGTTTTTAAACAAATTCTTTCGCTCCAATAGCTTCTATTTCTCTTTTTGCCTGAATTTCAGACTCATAATTTTTGATGTTCACGACTCTTGTTTGGCTCCAGCTGTCGTGCCATCCGTTGTTTCCGAAGAATGAAAGCCCATCAAAAGGAACAAGTCTGGAAAGACTTCTATAAAAAATCTGCTTCGCTGTTGGTTTTGTACCATCAGTACTGATGACTTTAGTTCCCGTAATATACTTTGAAATACTTCTGCCATCCGTATAGTTTTCCATCAAAAAGTAATAAAGACAATAATTGAAATTTCCAATAAAGAGCTGCCAAAATATATTTCCATTACTGTAGAAGTAGAAAAACTCAATTGAAGTTACTTGATAAAGAAAATTAGAAATACTGGAGAAAAGATAATTAATAATATATAGTATTATAAGATCAATGAAATTATTAGCAAGCCTGATCCATAATGAGGCTTTGTTATATTCAACAACATTTAGAATTCTTTTCATGGTAGGTTATTAGTTTTTTGTATATAAATTTTAAAATCCGTTGACAAGCAGTTTTAATGAGGCGTTGGTATCAATCACTGCGGTAATACCAGTATTGTTGAGGAGAATTTTACTGGGTTTAAGATTGAAAACTTTCCCGTTCATTTTTAAGCCCTTGTAATATTCTTTGTTAAAAGTCTCTTCAATACTTTTTCTGGAGGCATCTTCCAGTTCCTGAGTCGGAATACCATATTCTTCTTCAATCATTTTTACAATTTTTCCCTGAAATAGAAGAGAAGCTGTTTTATAAAGAATATTGGTTGTTTTTAACTTAAACTTGGTTTCCGATAAAACAATTTTTCGCTTCACCTCGTCATACACAGGAATTCCCGAGATAATAGAAGTTCCCTTTATATAACCGTCTGTCTGAGCCTCAATCACGACTCTGTTATCTACGCCGTATACTCTTATATCTGTCACTTTTACTTTAGAATCACGAATGTCAAACTCTTTATTTAAAAAAGTCTTTCGGGCCATGTTACTGGCTTCTGTAAAAGGAATATTAGCGGTTGTCTGCAATACAAATTTATCAGCAACGGTAGGAGAAATATTAAAATTAGAAACTGCAGTTACCGGTAAAGAGGTCGCAGGTTTACTTCCTGTAAACGTTTCCGAATAAATATCCACCCCTAAAGTCGCATTGATCTGATTACCATAGAACTTTAAAGGAGTAATGTTCACACCAATCGGGCTTACCTTCAGCCATGTATTGTATTCCTCCGAAATATTGAAAGGTTGAAGGAAAGTATTCCACGCCATAAGAGCATATTGCTGAAAATTGAGCTGTGTAGCCATTTGCTGATCTATGGTTTTACAGAATTTTTCCTGCTGCTCCTTAAGGTTCTTTTCAACAATAGGAGTAATAGGAATCTGTATTCTTCCATAGTCCAGAACAGGTTTGGTTACCCATCGGAATCCGTTTGGCTGAGTTTTGGTTGTGATGGTCCAATTATTATTAAAAGTAACGGTTGTATTAAAAGACATGACCGTTTCAAAGGTTGTATTCTGATAAGTGTATACTCCTAAAGTTCCGATCCCTTTTTCCGCCCAGATCTTTAAAGGAACTTCTATCAGTAGATTCTGGCTGGTACCACCAACAAGACGGATGGGACGGGTTTTCCAGACTTTTACTTTAAACTGATCGTTATTGTTATCCGTATAAGAATCATCCTGATAAATCAGATCCTTTACCGAAGCATTGATCATATTGCTTAATTCCGAAAGAGGAATGGTTACCGGCATCGTAATGCTGGACTTGATCTTTGGAAAGTTATAATTAGCCAATTGATTATCAACACCGGTTTGCCCGAAAGCATTGATAAAAGCTACTAGAAATAATATTTTAACGAGTTTCAATTTTTTTATGTTTTTATGAATGAAAATAAAAATGTTAATTTTCTGGTTTAAAGCTTTTTTCCAGTTCAATGCTGGCTCCTTTCATTTCTCCCTGCATGGGTGGTGCAGTTTTCGTAATTTTTAATTTGATGTATCCAATTTGTGGAAAACTGCTGTGAATCTTTGAAATAATCCTTCCTGCAACATATTCAAGAAGCTTAGAATTTATTTTCATTTCCTGATGAAGGATATCATTGATGTCTGCATAGCTTATCGTGTCATTCAGATCATCAGATTCTGCGGCTTTCCACAGATCTGTATGAATTTCTACATTCAGAATATAGTAGGTTCCGATAATGTTTTCCTCAGGCAATACACCGTGGTAGGCATATATTTTTACATCTTCAAGATATATTTTGCTCATCGTCTTCAATTTTACTAAGCAAAAATCGTCTTAATTCTTCAAAATCTGAATTTATTTCAATAGTTTTTTTCTCCTTTTTCATAAGGTCATTCAAAGACTCCGGAATTTCAATGGAATTCTGAATGGCTTTTTCTACTGCGCCCGGGAACTTTACAGGATGTGCTGTTCCTAAAATAAAGCCTTTCTTTTCAGGATTTTTTTGTAAATATTGATTCATCGATGCAAATGCAACGGCACTGTGAGGTTCCAGCATATATCCGTATTTTTGATAGACTTCTGTGATGGTATTCATCGTTTCCTGATCATTAATGGAGTAAGCAGATATTTTATTTTTTAATGAATCAAACCGATGGCTGAACAGTTCCAGAATTCTTACAAAATTGCTGGGGTCTCCTACATCCATGGCATTAGATAGAGTAGGAACAGCTTGTTGTGGCTGATATTTTTGAGTTTTCAGATAATCAGGAATTACATGATTATCGTTGCAGGCAGCAATAAAATGCTCAGTAGGAAGTCCTCTGAAATAAGTAAGAATTCCGGCGCAGATATTTCCGAAATTTCCGCTGGGAACACAGATTACAGGTTTTTCACGGTTTTGTTCAAGCCATTGTTTATAAGCTAACAGATAATAAATTTGCTGAGGGAGCCATCTGGCAACGTTGATTGAATTTGCAGAAGTTAATAGTAGGTGATGATTAATTTCCTGATCTGCAAAGGCTGCTTTAACCATATTCTGACAATCATCAAAACTACCGTCAACTTCCAATGCAGAAATATTTTCCCCCAACGCAGTGAGCTGCTTTTCCTGAACTGGGCTTACTCTGTTTTTAGGATAAAGAATCACCACATGTATTCCCGGGATTTTATAAAACCCATGAGCAACGGCTCCTCCGGTATCTCCGGAAGTTGCAACAAGAACGGTCACTTTTTTCTGTTGATCTTTCAGAAAATAGGAGAGGCAACGGCTCATGAACCTGGCTCCAATATCTTTGAATGCGAGAGTAGGACCGTGAAAGAGCTCGAGAATCGATATCTGATTGTTAATTTTGACAAGAGGAATTTCGAAATTGACTGTTTCGGAGGCTATTTCCCACAGAATTTCTGAGGGAATTTCATCTCCTACAAAATCTTTCATACACTTATAAGCAATTTCTTCCTGAGTATAAGAACTAAGATTCTGAATGAATTCTTCGTCAAACTGAGGAATGTTTTCCGGGAAGAAAAGTCCTTTGCTTTGTCCCTGTCCTTTTATGGTGGCATTTCTGAAATCAACAGTTTCAGAATGGTCTTTTAAATTATAGTAGATCATTTTTTTCAATTAATAAGTTATAGAGATGAAGTTTCTTCTTCAATTTGAATTCCTGTCGGATTTATTTTGGAAACATAAACAAAGCTTTCAATTTCAATAGCATCATATACCGATTTCATAAATTGTGCAATGTGTTCAGCTGTTTCTTGTTTTTCAGCCAACATAAAAATAGAAGGGCCGGAACCGGAAATACCTCCTCCAAGTGCTCCTATCTGAAGACTTCCCGCCTTAATTTCGTCAAACTTCGGAATCAGAATACTTCGCACAGGTTCTATAATGACATCGTGAAGGCTTCTTCCAATTAATGGTAAATCATTTTTTTGAATACCGGCGATCAAACCTGCAATATTTCCCCATTGTTCTACAGCACTTTTCAGCGAAATATTCTTTTTCAGGATCTGCCTTGAATCTGAGGTCTTTACTTCTACCTGCGGATGAACTGCTGCGACAAATAATTCAGGAGCATTCAGTGGGATGATATCAATAGGATCGGTAGATTTTACCAGTGTAATGCCTCCGTAAATGCAGGGAGCAATATTATCAGCATGACGTACCCCAGAAGCAAGTTCTTCTCCGAACATGGCAAAATGAACCATCTCCTCTTTGGATAAGATATTTTTTAAAAGAATGTTAGCTCCAAAGGCGGCTCCGGCGGCACTTGCCGCACTGGAGCCGAGCCCGCTGCCAGGTTTAATGTGTTTGCGGATAGTAACCTCAAAACCTGTGGTTAACTTAAGATGTTCCTGAATTTTTAACAGTACAATACCGGCAACATTTTCTGAAGGATTTTCAGGAAGCCCGAATGAATCTTCGTGTTTGATAATAACATCCGGAGTTTCCAATATTTTCAGCTCCATCTCATCATATGGTTCGTGTACGGCCATCCCGAGAATATCAAATCCACAAACAAGGTTAGCCACTGTGGCAGGAACTTTTATCTTTACTTTTTTCATAATGTATGTATGTTAAATGGAACGTATAATGTCTGCAAAAACGCCACTTGCAGTTACTTCGGCACCTGCACCTGCGCCTTTTATCACCAATGGCTGCTCAGAATATCTTAATGTTTTAAAAATGACAATATTATCTTTTCCGTAAAGATGAAAAAGGTCACTATTGGAAGATACCTGCTGTAAACCAACTTCAGCTTTTCCATTTTCAAACTTTGCGGTGTATTTTAGTATTTTGCCGTTGCTTTGAGCATCGTTTAGCAGACTTTTAAAATGACTTTCATATTGAGTAAGCTTTTCGTAGAAATCTTCTACACTTCCCTGCATACATTCTTCAGGAAGAAAACCCATATTTTCAATTTGCTCAAACTGTAATGGATATCCTGCTTCTCTTGCTAATATTAAAATTTTTCTGGCAACATCTGTCCCTGACAAATCAAGTCTTGGATCGGGTTCTGTATATCCTTCTTTTTGTGCTTGGGCCACAACTTCAGAAAAAGTCCTACTACCGTCATAATGATTGAAAACAAAATTTAAAGTTCCACTCAATACGGCCTGAATAGAGATTATTTTATCACCACTTTTAATCAGGTCATTGATGGTTCCGATTACCGGAAGCCCTGCACCAACATTGGTCTCAAAATAAAAATTGCAGTTATGGTTTCTGGCTGTATTTTTTAAATTTTTATACTTTTCAAAATCTGATGAGGCTGCAATTTTGTTACAGGCAACGATATTGATGCTTCTTTTCAGTAAGCTTTCATAAATTCCAGGTACATCGGCACTGGCAGTGACATCAACAAATACCGAGTTCCTTAAATTTCTTTGGATGATTTCCTCAGCAAATTCTCTGACGGAAGTTTTTTTACTCTGTTCTTCCCAGTTGAGATAGGTTTCACGAGAAATCCCCTGATCTGAAAACATCATATTACGACTGTTGGAAATTCCTGCAATTCTCAGATTGATCAAAAAGTTTTCTTTTAAATATTCATTTTGATCATAAATCTGCTGAATCAACTTTGAACCTACATTCCCAATACCGCAGATGTAAAGATGAATCTGTTTAATTTCTGATTCAAAAAATTCTTCGTGAAGAATATTGACCGCTTTTTTACTGTCTTTTTCTGAGATAACAATGCTTATATTTCTTTCTGAAGATCCTTGAGCGATGGCTCTGATATTAATCCCGTTGTTTCCAAGACATCCAAACATTTTAGCACTTACTCCACTTCTACTTTTCATATTTTCACCTACTAAAGCAACAATAGAAAGACCTGTTTCAATTTTTACAGGATAGACTCTTTCCAAATTAATATCATCTGCGAAGGCAGAATTGATCGTATTTTCTGCATGGAAAGCATCTTTTTCATTAATCGCTATTGTGATGGAATGTTCAGAAGAACCTTGTGTAATCAGAATGATATTTATTTTTTCCTGACTTAAGCACTGAAATAATTTGGCTGATATTCCCGGAATTCCTACCATTCCGCTACCTTCCAAAGTGAGCAGAGCAATATGGCTCATATTGGAGACTCCCACTGCTATCTGTTGCATTTTATTTTCTTCTGCTTTCAGATGATGGGATATCAATGTTCCCTGTGCGTCCGGAGCGAAAGTATTTTTGATGAATAGATCAATATTTTTTACCATAACAGGTTGAATGGATGGTGGATATAGTACTTTTGCTCCAAAGTGTGAAAGTTCCATTGCTTCATGATATGAAATTTCCAAAATAGGTTTAGCATTGGATGCCAATCGCGGATCAGCAGTCATCATTCCGCTTACGTCTGTCCATATCTGTAGTTCTTCAGCATGAACAGCGGCTGCGATAATAGAAGCTGTATAATCTGAGCCACCTCTTCCCAATGTTGTTCTATTATTTTTAGAGTCACTGGCTATAAAGCCCGGACCAATGATGATTCGATTTGAGTGCTCACTGAGATAATTTTTAAGATTTAGATCTGTTAGGTTGAAATCTACTTTTGCATGAGTGAAATTGCTGTCGGTTTTAATAAGATCGGCAGAGTTCATCCATAGGCAATCAAGCCCTTGTTCCTGAAGTCTGGCAGCAATAATCTGGGAAGAAAGAAATTCACCGTACGAAGCAATTTTGTCTTTAATTCTATCGGTAAGTTCTCCTAAAACAGCAATTCCGTTATAGATATCTTCTAAATCATTAAAATGTTTTTTTACAAAACTTAACCATGAGCTTTGGGCAAGAACCGGGATCAGTTCTTTTACCAGATTGATATGTTTTTCTTCCAGCTCCTGAATGATGTTAAGGTAACTTTCATCTTTCAACGATGCAGATTCTGCGGCTTTAATCAACTGGTCTGTAACGTTGTGAAGTGCTGAAACAATAACTACAATTCTGTCTTTTGAAGATTGCTTTTTTATGATATTCTCTACCAGAAGTATATTTTGAGAGTGGGCAACTGAAGTTCCTCCGAATTTTAAAATTTTCATCAATTATTGATTTGAAATTAGGTAAAATGTAATGTTGACTCTTCGAAAAAAGAGTATAGGTACAGGTAATAATATGTGAAAATTTCCCCCGTTAAGGGGTAGTTGTTGTAGTTGTGAATGTAGAAACAGCAGATACTCCCGAAATAGTTGATTTCAGGATAGAAATATCAGATATGTTTCTAGAAAAATTCATTGTAACAAAACAAATGTACAAATTATTTTGAAATGGCCAAGTTTTATTTGAAAATTAAATATTTAGAAATCAACATTTTGTATTGATAGGATATTAATGCCGACAATTTCTACAATCGTTTTTAAAATAGATTGCCATTAGAATTCATAATAGCCAATGGATTGTTATGATAAAATTTTACTTATTAAAAATGATAGGTTAAATAGTATTTTTTTTATTAATTCTTATAATTGTGAGTAATTTTTTACTGTAGAATAAAATGATTTATTATATTTATAAAATAAACTAAATCAAATTGTTATGAAAAAGTCAAAAAAATTAAACAGAGTAAGCCTAGAGAAAATTAACGGAGGAATAGGGGCATGCAATGAAAACTGTCCCGATGGTCCTTACGGTCCCAATGAACAGAAATCGTGTGGAGAGTATTTTGGGTTACCGGAATGTTGTAAAAAAAGGGTTCTGGTAAGTTATGAATGTTTTGAACCGTTTTAATTTAAAGTAGAAATTTAAAAACAATATTCTTTATTACCATCTTAAAAATAAGTGCTATGAAAACAATTAAAAAATTATCAAGAGAAGAAAAGAAAAGTATTAACGGAGGTTTTACTGATATTCAAATTGAAGCCTGTGGCGGAGCACAGTTTGTATGTTTCCGTGGTGGCGGAGCATGGGGATGCTGGAGAAAACCTGGAGGAACCTGCTATGCTCCAATGCTGTAATTTTAATATAATCATATAATAATAAATAATACCATGAAAAAATTATCAAGAACAAAGCTGAAAAGTATCAACGGAAAAGGAATACAGGGATGTGCGGGTTGTCCTACAGGAGGAAATTATGGCGATGGTCCTGAATATACAAACAGCTGTTGGAGTTACTGGGCGTTATCTCCAAATTGTAGAAATTGCGTAGACGTAAGCGCAGATTGCTATGGCCCGGATTATTCTGATTTTAATCATTAAGAATAGCTGATTTTTTCAAAATCCAACTTGTAACAAAACTAAAACTACTATGAAAAATTTAAAGAAATTAAACAGAAAAGATTTGGAGCAGATGAACGGAGCGGGTCTTTCCAGCTGCAATGGTTGTCCTACCCATCTTGTTTTTGGTCCGGGTTCTCCAACGGATCCTTCATGTGAGGCGTACTGGACATTATCGCAGAATTGCAGAATGTGCGTGGTTGTGAGCGCAGATTGTTTTGTATTTATTACTGCAGACTAAAAACAGCTATATTTAAGACTAAAAAAAGCACTGTGAAAACAGTGCTTTTTATTTATTTTATACTTTTTGAAAGGTCGAGCATTGCTTCAATTGGTTTTAATGCTTTTACTCTTAGTTCTTCGTCTATCAGAATTTCAGGAAGTTCATATTTCATACATAAATATAACTTTTCCATTGTATTACGTTTCATATAGAAACATTCTGAACAGTTGCAGCTTTCATCAAAAACTAATGCCGGGATTAATTCTTTGTGAGGCGCACGTTTTCTCATTTCATGTAAAATTCCTTCTTCTGTTGCAATGATGAATTTCTGACATTCGTCTTTTTCAACATAATCCAATAGGGCAGAAGTGGAACCGATAAAGTGAGCTAATTTAAGAACAGCTTCCTCACTTTCAGGGTGGGCAATCATTTTAGCATCCGGATTGTCTGCTAATTGCTTAGCAATCCTTTCCATAGAGAATGCTTCGTGTACAATACAGCTTCCGTCCCAAAGAATCATATCACGTCCTGTTTTTTTTGAAAGATATCTTCCCAGGTTTTTATCTGGTGCAAAAATGATCGGTCTGTCTTTTGGCAGTGCTTCAATAACCGTTTCTGCATTGGAACTGGTAACGATGATATCACTTTCTGCTTTGGTTTCTGCATTACAGTTGATGTAAGTAGCAATTAAAGCATCAGGATGCTGTTCACGCATTTTTCTTAGCCCTTCTCCTGAACAACCGTCTGCCAGAGAGCATCCAGCCATGGTATCCGGTAAAACTACTTTTTTAGTTGGATTTAAAATTTTCGCTGCTTCTGCCATGAAGTGCACTCCGCAGAACACGATCATGTCAGCATTGGTATCTTTGGCCTGTCTTGCCAGCTGCAAAGAATCTCCAAGAAAATCAGCGATGTCCTGGATTTCTCCCGGTTGGTAATAGTGTGCAAGGATAACAGCATTCTTTTCCTCTTTAAGTTTCAGAATGGCTTTTACCAATTCTTCTCCTTTAGGAATGGCTATATCTTTTATATCCAGAAATCCTTTTACAGGAATTGCAGATTTAGCTTTTTCTAATGTTTCGGTACTCATATCAACCTCAATTTTTTATTATCAGAAGTAGAGGTTAGAAATTAGAAGTCAGATTCCGGGAGTATTTGGGATACCCTGATCTTCTGGCTTCTCTCTTCCTGCCCTTAATTACTGATAAAACTTTTTATTAAACTTTCTATTTCTTTTTTAGCTACATCAAGATCGGCATTAATGACAATCTTGTCAAACTCATTAGCGTAAGACATTTCTTCTTCTGCCTTGGCTACACGGGTTTGAATGGTTTCTGCATCATCTGTGTTTCTTGAAATCAATCTTCGTTCCAATTCCTCGATGGAAGGTGGTTCTATAAAGATAGACAAGGCTTTGTCTCCGAAATATTTTTTCAGAGAAATACCTCCTTTTACATCTACATCAAAAATAACAACTTTTCCCTGATTCCAGATCTTTTCTACTTCAGATTTTAAAGTACCGTAATATTTGTCAGTATATACTTCTTCATATTCTACAAAGGCATTTTCTGAGATTTTCTGTCTGAATTCATCAGGCGTTAAAAAATGATAATCAACTGCATGAATTTCACTTCCTCTTGGCTGTCTGGTTGTGCAGGAGATAGAGAATTCCAGTTCAGGAAATGTTTCCAGAGAATGTTTTACCAATGTAGTTTTTCCGCTTCCGGATGGAGCTGAAAATATAATTACTTTATCCATAGAGTGGTAAGCTGTTGATTGATTGTAAAAGCTGCTTTCAACTTCTACAATCAACGTTCAACTGTTTATAATACGTTTAATGTTTGCTCTTTAATTTTTTCCAAATCGTCTTTCATCATGACTACCAGTTTCTGAATAGCAGAATGATTGGCTTTAGAACCTAATGTATTGATCTCTCTTCCAATTTCCTGAGAGATGAAGCCCAGTTTTTTACCATTGAAAGATTCATTATCCATTACTTCTTTATAATATTTCAAATGCTGGCTAAGTCTTACCTTTTCTTCTGAAATATCAAGTTTTTCTGTAAAATAGGCCATTTCCTGATAGAAACGGGTTTCGTCTACATTTTCGAATTCCTTCAAAGCTTTTTGGTAGCGTTCTTTTACACTTACAATTCTTTCTTCTTCAAAAGGAATAACCTCACCAAGATATTTATCAATGTTTTGGATATTTCTGTTGAGTTCTTCATGCAGGATACTGCCTTCTGTTTTTCTGAATTCTTCAAATCTGTCTACAGCAGCATTTACAATCTTTGCTAAAGCTTCCCATTCGCCTTCTGTAAGTTCGTCGGGTCTGGAAGTGATAGCATCAGGAAGTCTAACCGCCATTTTAAGGTATTCGAAATCGGGACCGTCTGAAGCAATATTTTTCAATTCATTCATATAAGAATCAATCAGGTTCTTGTTGATTTTTACATCATTGGACTCTTCAAGATTCTCCAGATTCACGTAGCAGTCTACTTTTCCACGGATAATTCTATCATTAAGAATTTTTCTGATCTCAAATTCTTTTTCTTTATAACGTAAAGGAATTTTAATATTCAAATCAAAGCTCTTGCTGTTCAGAGATTTAATATCTATTGTTATTTTTTTCCCTTCAAAAACACCTTCGGCTCTACCGAAGCCAGTCATTGATAAAATCATAGTTTTTTATTGTTCTACAAAGATAAACATTTAAATTAGCACAGTGAAATCTGTAAAGGTTACATATTACCCATAAAATAATGAACGTGAAGTGATGAAAAATTTGATTTCTGTAGTAGGCCCCACCGGAATTGGTAAAACCAAACTGGCCATCGATTTGGCTCAGCATTTCAATACGGAAATTATTTCCTGCGATTCCAGACAGTTTTTTAAAGAAATGAAAATCGGAACGGCGGCACCTTCAGATGAAGAGCTGTCGGCCGCACCTCATCATTTTATCGGAAATTTATCGGTAGAAGAATATTATTCTATTGGCCAGTATGAAGAAGATGCTTTAAAAAAACTCAATGAACTTTTCAAAAATTATGAAACCGTTATTTTGGTAGGAGGAAGTATGATGTATGAAAAAGCAGTCATTGAAGGGTTGAACGATCTGCCGGAAGCCAACGAAGAAAATCAGAAAAAGCTGAATGATATTTTCGAAAGCGAAGGAATTGAAAAACTTCAGGAAATTTTAAAAGAACTAGATCCTGAATATTTTGCGGTAGTCGATTTTCATAATCACAGAAGGCTTTTACGTGCTATAGATGTTATTTGGCAGACCGGGAAAAAATATTCGGAATTAATTGCTGTATCTCAGGATTCCAGAGATTTTAATGTTATTAGAATTGGAATTGAAGCGCCAAGAGAAGAACTGTACGACAGAATCAATCGCAGAGTAGATATGATGATGGAGAAAGGTTTATTGGATGAGGTAAAAAGTTTAGAGGAATTCAAGCATCTGACAGCATTGAATACAGTAGGATATGCTGAACTGTTCAAATATTTTGATGGAGAATGGGAACTAGATTTTGCTGTTTCGGAAATTAAAAAGAACAGCCGCAGATACGCAAAACGCCAACTGACATGGTACAGAAAGGCGGATGATATTCATTATTTACCTTTAGGGTATTCAGAAAAAGAATATGAAGATTTAATTGATTATATTAACTTATCATTTTAGCAATATTATTTTATAAAATTAGCCACAATATTTTCCTTCATTAATTTTCGATTACCTCCTTTATTAACAGAGATAACAATTTTATTTAAAAGCTTTTCTTCAACTTCAACCCAACCTACAAATATTGCAGACTCTTGATAGTCAAAAATTTGTTCTAAATATGATATTGGTTTATCTGTTTTATTTAAAAGTTGATAATGCATTTCGTTAATATGTTTTATATTACTCTTCTCTTTATCTATAATAAAAACATTTAGATTTGGGAAAAAGTTATTCGTATTAGATTTGCTTTTAGATGTAAGTTTAAATTGAAAGTTTATAAGGACATTATTTCTTTCGGCAATTTTTCTACTGTAGAATGTTGTGGAAGATAAATATTCATTTTCAAATTCAACTTCTTTGCTGACCTTGGGCTTAGAAATTAGCTTTATAGTTTTATCACCAACACTGACTTCTTTTATAGTTGAAATATTACTAATTATTATTGAATCTTCTTTTTTCTTTATCGCTAAAAGAGAATCTTTCTTTGACTTTTCAATTTTTTTAGTATCAATATTTGATTTATTACAACTGAAGATTGAAAAAATAATAAAAATTTGAAATAATCTTTTCATTTATTTTTATTTCAAAACTATTAAGATTTTTAAGATGATTTTTATGGGAAACCATATTTGGGAGTTTTGAATTATTCATAATAACCATTTCAATAGTCTAGAATTGATATTTATAGATTTCTCCTTCATCAAAATGACATACAAGATGTGTAATCTTCATTTTTAGAATTCGTTACATAAAAAATGCGGTCCTAAAAAGAACCGCACCTTAATTAACAAATATAATTTAATTTACTACTTCCAACCACCGCCAAGCGCTCTGTAAAGATCTACAATGCTGCTTAATCTCTGTCTTTTAATTGAAGCCAGGTTCAGCTCTGCCTGTAGGGAATTTCCCTGTGCTGTAATCACTTCCAGGTAATTGGCCGAACCTCCTTTATAAAGGAGCTGTGCACTTTTAATACCGTCTTTCAATGTAGTTGCCTGCTCGGAAGCTTTTTGCTCCTGAACTTTTAGGCTTTCGTTAGAAACCAAAGCGTCAGAAACTTCTCCTACAGCATTCAGTACCGATTGACGGAATGACAGAACATTTCGCTCTCTCTGAATTTTAGCCACTTCAAGATCTGTTTTCAATTGTCTTTTCTGGAAAATAGGTTGAGTGATTCCTCCTAAAACCGATCCGAACAATGATGCTGGAATCTGAAACCAATTATCAAACTTGAAAGAATTTACTCCTCCGTTAGCTGTAATTTTTAATGAAGGGTACATATTCGCTTGTGCAATTCCTACCATAGCATTAGATTGTAACAAAGCCAGTTCCTGCTGACGTACATCCGGTCTTCTGCTTACCATCGCTGCAGGAAGCCCTGCTGTGATATTTTGTGGTAATGAAGTATCAGACATCTCAATGGTTCTGCTTACCTTATTAGGAAGTTCCCCTACAAGAATACTTAACGCATTTTCCTGAATGGCAATGTTCTGTTCCAACTGAGAAATTAATAACTCTGTTGCCTGTTTCTGAGCGGTAGACTGTTGAACTCCTAAAGAAGTAGTGTCTCCACTTTCCCACATTTTCTGTGTTATCAACAATGTATTATTACTCAATTCAAGGTTAGATTTTGCAATTCCCAATTGTTTGTCAAGCATTAACAGGTTGTAATATCCCTGAGCAATAGCTGCGACCACTTGAGTCTGAACAGCTTTTGAACCTTCATAAGTCTGCAGATACTGCATTCTTGAAACCTCCTGCTGGTTTTTGATTTTTCCCCAGATATCGGCTTCCCATGAAAGGTTGAAGGCCGCATTGTAATCTTCAACATGGCTCTGCCCTAAAAATAAATTTAAGCTTTCACCATTCATACTGTTTTTGGAAGGCTTAGAAATCTGTCCTGATACCCCAAAACCAACATCAGGATATTGCATATATTTTGCCTGTTTCAGTTTTTCCTGAGAAGCGGCAACTTGTTTTAAAGCGATCTGAAGATCATAATTATGTTTGATTCCTTTTTCAATCAGATCCTGTAAAATAGGATCGTTGAAAAACTGTTTCCATTCCAGGTTGGCAACGCTGGCTGTATCTGCAGTTGCAGTATACTGGAATTTTTCTGGAAGCGGAAGCTCAGGTTCTGCGTATGCCAGTTTTGAAACACACGAAACAGAGCCTATAGCAATCGCAAAAGTTAAAATAATATTTTTTACTCTTTTCATAGTTTTTAAACTTTTGATAGAATACAAAACTTTGAGTGGTTGTTGATACAAGATTGTCTTTAGTAGGAGAAAATTCTTTGTTTCTGAAACCTTAAGAACATTGAATGATGAGACGCTGACATACGGTATTCTTTTTGTTCTTATTATTTTAAAGGAAAACTTAATGGGTTAAATTAATTTTTCGTTGTTTTAAAATTTCTCAAAGCTTTGTAGTTCATTTTATTAATGAGGGCTTGATAAAAGCTCAGCCTCTAGTTTTTGTCTTTGAAGTCTTTTCTTTTTTCTGCTTGGCATTTTCTCATGCAGATACTGGAAGACTACATACATTACCGGGATGATGAAGATCCCGAATAATACTCCTGTTAACATTCCACCTACAGTACTGTACCCGATGGAGTGATTTCCTTTTGAAGAAGCTCCCTGGGTCCATACTAATGGAAGCATTCCCACGATAAAGGCGAAAGAGGTCATTAAGATAGGTCTTAAACGTAATCTTGAGGCCTGAAGAGCAGATTCTATTAAAGATTTTCCTGCTTTTCTTCTCTGTACAGCAAATTCTACAATCAGGATCGCATTTTTTGCAAGTAATCCTACCAACATGATCAATCCTACCTGTACATAAATATTATTATCGATACCTGCTAATCCTGTGAAAGCAAATACTCCGAAAATCCCTGTAGGAATCGTAAGAATAATCGCGAACGGAAGAATATAACTTTCGTACTGTGCTGCCAGAAGGAAGTATACAAATAAGATACTTAAGAAGAAGATAAATGCGGTTTGACCACTTGTTTTAATCTCTTCACGGGTAATCCCTGTCCATTCATATCCGTATCCTCTTGGAAGTGACTGCTGAGCAACTTCTTCCACTGCTTTGATGGCATCTCCGGTACTGTATCCAGGTTTAGGAGTTCCGTTAATGGTAACCGCGTTGAAAAGGTTGTTTCTTGTTACGGTTTCAGGACCGAAAGATCTTTTTAACGTTACCAGTGTTTTTGCAGGAACCATTTCTCCTGATTTGTTTTTAACATAAATTCCTTCTAAAGAATTTACATCTGTACGGTAAGGAATATCTGCCTGTGCCATTACTCTGTAATATTTTCCGAATCTGTTGAAATCCGAAACAAAGCTACTTCCGAAATAAATCTGCATAGTCTGCATCAAATCTGTCACAGAAACTCCCAGCTGATTGGCTTTGTCTGTATTTACATCAATCGTATACTGAGGGTTTCCTGCAGAATAGGTAGTGAAGGCAAAAGCAATTTCAGGTCTTTTCATCAGTTCACCGATGAATTGCTGAGTGGTTGTTCCTAACTGTTCAAAAGAACCATTCGTTTTATCCTGGAGCATAAATTCAAATCCGGAAACGTTACCAAAACCTTGTACAGTAGGGAAGTTGAAGAAGAATGCATTGGCATCTTTCACCTGGCTTACCTTTCCTGTTAATGTAGCTGCAATCTGATCAGGATCTTTCATCTCGCCACGTTTGTCATAATCTTTAAGTTTTATGAAACCTGCAGAATATGGAGAAGCGTTCGCATTACTGATGAAGTTCATACCATCTGCTACCCAAAGGTGGTTGGTTGCTTTTTCAGCATTGATGATTTTATCAATTTGTGCTGTTGCTCTGTGAGTTCTTTCTAATGAACTTCCCGGAGGAGTATTTACAGCATATAGTACGAATCCCTGGTCTTCAGTAGGAATAAATCCTGACGGTGCTTTTTTGATTAAAAATACACTTGCTGCTGTAATAACCACCAGACCTCCAATAGCTACCCATTTATTTTTAATTAAAAACTTAAGGCTGTAGATATATTTTCTGGTCATGCTGTTGAAGCTGGCATTGAAAGCATTGAAGAATCTCGCTCCAAAACCTTTTTTATGACCGTGTTCGCCATGTTCTCCCTGAGGGTCATTTAGGAACATAGCACATAATGCCGGGCTCAGTGTTAATGCATTCACCGCTGAAATTAGGATCGCAATAGCCAGTGTGAAGGCAAACTGTCTGTAGAATACCCCTGCAGGTCCCTGCATGAAACCAACCGGAATAAACACGGCACACATTACCAGGGTAATAGAGATAATTGCACCGGAAATTTCACTCATCGAGTGCATAGTTGCATGCTCTACCGGCATTCCTGTCTGTTCCATTTTTGAGTGAACAGCTTCCACTACTACAATCGCATCATCCACTACAATACCGATGGCGAGAACCAAGGCAAACAAAGTAAGCATATTGATACTGAAACCAAACAGCTGCAGGAAGAAGAAGGTTCCGATAATTGCAACCGGTACTGCAATTGCAGGAATTAATGTAGATCTGAAATCCTGAAGGAAAATATATACTACAATAAATACCAGGATAAAGGCAATTACTAATGTTTCTACTACCTGATGAATTGAAGCATCCAAAAAGTCTTTGGAATTATACATGATAATAGGCTTTACTCCTTTTGGTAGAGTAGTTTCCATTACTTTTACCTGCTTTTCAATCTCCGTTAGGATTTCATTGGCATTAGAACCTGCTGTTTGTAGAATAGCAAATCCTGCAACTGGTTTTCCATCTACTCTGTTGGTCGCAGTGTAGGTATAAGAACCGAATTCTACTCTTGCTACATCTTTTAATCTTAAGAAAGATCCGTCACTATTTGCTTTGATAGCAATGTTTTCATAATCTTCCCCTTTGTTTAGTTTTCCTTTATATTTAAGGATATATTCATACGTTTCTTTACTTCCCTGCCCAAGACGTCCAGGAGCAGCTTCAAGGTTATGATCTTTGATAGCACCTAAAACTTCCTGTGGAGAAAGGTTATTCGCTGCTAATCTGTCTGGTTTTAGCCAGATTCTCATGGAATAATCTCTGGTTCCGAATACCTGAGCCTGCGCAACTCCCGGAATACGTTGTATCTGAGGAATTACATTGATCTTCAGGTAGTTTTGAAGGAAAAGCTCATCATATTGTTTTTCATTTTCACTGCTTAATCCCATGAACATGATCATACTGTTCTGAACCTTTTGGGTTGAAATCCCGGCTTGTACTACCTCTTGAGGAAGCTGGCTCATTGCTTTTGATACACGGTTCTGTACGTTTACTGCAGCATTATCAGGATCTGCTCCCTGTTTGAAGAAAACGCTAAGAGTCATACTACCGTCGTTACTGGAGTTGGAAGTCATGTAGGTCATGTTTTCCACTCCGTTCACCGCTTCTTCAATAGGAGTAGCAACCGAACGTGCTACCACCTCAGCATTGGCTCCAGGGTAGAATGCCGTTACCTGAACGCTTGGAGGAGCAATATCCGGGAAAAGGGCAATCGGTAAATTAAAGAGAGACAGGGCTCCCAATAATAAGAGTATTATGGAGATGACCGTTGAAAGGACCGGTCTTTCTATAAATTGTTTTAACATAAGAAGTTTATTTTTTTAAGTCTTCTGTATTCGGAAAGGACTAAAGTGGTTTTGCTTTTAATAAGCTGTCAGAAGAAATATTTTTCGGTCTGATGGATGCACCGTCTTTCAAGCTTCCAATCCCTGTGAATACAATTTTTTCTCCAGGAGTAAGTCCTTCGGAAATAAAGTAATAACTGTCTGTTTTTCCAGATATCTTGATCGGTCTTCCGGTTACTTTTTTGTCTTTATCCATTACATAAACATAGGTTTTATCCTGAATCTCAAATGTAGATTCCTGAGGAATAACCACGGCATTGGAAAGAAGTTGAGGCATACGTACTCTTCCTGTATTTCCGGTTCTTAAAGTTCCGTTAGCATTAGGGAATACAGCACGTACACTGATTGCTCCGGTTGTTTTATCAAACTGCCCGTCTACAATACTTAGCTTTCCTTTTTCAGGATAAGTACTGTTGTCAGCAATCACTAAATCAACCATTGGCATATTTTTCAATTTTTCTTCCAGATTGGCTCCGGGATATTTATTTTGGAAAGCAATAAAGTCGAGCTCACTCAGAGAGAAATAAGCATAGATTTCACTGATATCAGACAGAAGAGTCAACGGATTAGGATCTGCTTTTGAGATCAGGCTTCCTTTTTTATAAGGAATTCTACCGATATATCCACTTACTGGAGCGGTAATAGTAGTAAATCCTACATTGATTCTTGCGCTTCCTACAGATGCTCTGGCCTGAGATGCTGCGGCAACCGCGGCTTCATAATTGGCTTTTGCAGTCTTAAGTTGTACGTCAGAAACTACTTTTGCGGCAACAAGTGGCTGAAGTCTGTCAACTTCTACTTTTGCTTTTTGAATATTAGCATTAGCCACCTGAAGATTAGCCTGAGCCATATTCATTTGTTCGCCGTAGCTTCTTGAATCTATTTTAAATAAAGGCTGTCCGGCTCTTACATAAGCTCCTTCTTCTACGTAAATTCTATCCAGGTATCCGTCAACCTGAGATCGGATTTCTACGTTATTTTTACCTTCAAGAGCAGTTGGAAATTCCTGATATGTAGTAGCGGGAGATGTAATAACGGTATAAACCGGAAGTTCGGGTGCTGGCATTGCGGCATTAGATCCTTCTGCGGCTTTGGTACAGCTCTGTAAAAGAATTATACTTGCAATAAGTACAATAAACCTTGTTTTTCCAGGTATTTTCATTTTTGGTTTAATTTTTTTAATGAAGTGTTAGATTTAAGTAATGTTACTTGTAAATAAATGCTGTTTTTTTTCCTAACAGTGTTAATGATTAGTTCAAAAAAATTTACAGAATTTTTAATGTGTAATAGAGTCGATAGTTTCCATAACTGAAAATTGTTTAATGTTGGTTTTTATATATAAAAGATGAGGTGTATGTATGTTAATTTTGCTAACGGTGTTAATTTATAAGATAAAAAGAGTTACCTTTACTTTATAATTCTGCATGATCTTACATCAATAATCTTAATTTTTAATCAGGATAAACACGAATTGGATTGATTTATTCAATGTTAAATTTCCTAACGGTGTTAATTTTTAATTCAAAAAAAATTTATAAAGACTTAATAAAAGCCAAAACAGTCTCGTCTAAAGTCGTTTTGTTCATGGTAGAAGGGATGTCTGCGTTACGCATCATCATAATAGAGATCATACCATGTACAGCAGAAAACAATGCGTGAGACATGTGACAGGCATTATCCAGATTAGAACCGTTCTTTTCAATGATCTCGTAGGTACATTCAAAAATAAGTTCCTGGAACGACGAAAATTCTTTTTTCATCTGCCCTTTACCACAACATTGCATTCCCAGACCAAACATAAGCTGGTAATATTCTTTATTATTAAAAGCGAAATTCCAATAAGCATCTACAATCGCTACCATTTGTTCTTCTGGAGTATCATGTTTTTGCTGAGCTTTTAATAACTCTATATGTAACTTGTGAAAACCATCCAGAGAGATCTCAAATAGAATGGCTTCCTTGTTTTCAAAATAATCATACACTACCGGTGCGCTATATTCAATAGCATCTGCTATTTTTCGCATAGATAGTGATCCCCAGCCTTCAGTTTTGGCCAAAGTGAAAGCAGCCTGCAAAATATTTGCTCGGATGGATTCTTTTTCTCTTTGACGACGTTCGTGTAAGCCCATGATATTTTTTACTAACAGCGTTAGCAAAACTACAAACTTTTTAATATAACTTCCAAAGGATATTATACATTTAAACTCAAAAGATGGTTTATGGAAGATGTTTATCAGTTGGCGGGAGTCTATAAAAATGGTTACTGGAAGTTGTTTGAGGTTAAAAAAATACTATTAATAGAATTTGACTATAACTATTTTTGATTCCTAAAATTTTCCCTCCTTCAGCTTCCAACTTTCTTACCTTATTAAAAATGAAAAAGTCATCTTTCTAATTAATAAAAGAAATATCTATCTTTGCCAGTAAAGAAATAAGGATATGAATACTCCCTCAAATATGCTGGCATTAGGAACAAAAGCTCCGTTTTTTGAACTTCCTAACCCGTCAAAAACGAATGAACTTCAGTCTTTGGAAGAGCTGAAAGGAGAAAAAGGAACGTTGGTGATCTTCATGTGCAACCATTGTCCGTTTGTGCTTCACGTGATCGATAAGATCAATGAATTGTACGAAGATTATAATGAGCGTGGAATTGAATTTATCGCCATTAATGCAAACAATATTGAAAAATATCCGGACGATTCTCCAGAAAAAATGATTGAATTTCAGATTGAAAGAAGATTTGATTTCCCTTATTTATTTGATGAAAGTCAAGCTGTAGCTAAAGCATACGACGCTGCTTGTACACCAGATTTTTATTTCTTTGATGATAAATTGGATCTTGTCTACAGAGGTCAGATGGACGATTCAAGACCGGGGAATAATAAAGATGTAACCGGAGAAGACCTGATTATTGCTTTTGAAAATCTTTTGGCGGGAGAACCTCAAGAAGAAATTCAAAGACCAAGTATGGGATGTAATATTAAATGGAAATAATTGCTGGTTACTAGTTATTCAGTTACTGGTTTTATTCATTATAATACAAGGCTGCTCTTTTGGGAGTGGCTTTTTTGTTTCTTGTTGGTTTAAAGTATTGGGCTTTCTATTTTAAATTCGACAAATGATCCTGTTTTTTAATTCATTGTAAATTTTTCCCATCTAATTTGCCATTCCGTAGGAACCTTAAGACAGCTTGCATTCTTTTATTATAAACTTCTGAAAATTCCTATGGAATGGACAAAAATAATGTTTAGTATAACCACGAGAACTCTCGGAAATAAATATTATCAAAAGCTTACTCTCGTCTTAGTCTCCTTTTCAGCTTTTACATCTACATTGAGATTGCTGTGAGAATAATTCCTGATAAATTCTGAAGGAGTCTTCCCCGTATATTTCTTAAACATCCTATTAAAATAGGTAACATTATTGAAACCACATTGATAACTGCATTCGGAGATAGATTTGTCTTGCGCCATCAGAAGACAGGCTTTATTAATTCTGTAGCGGTTTACAAATTCGGTAAAAGTAATTTGTGTTGCTTTTTTAAAAAAATTACAGAATGCCGGTAAAGTCAGATTGGCTAGTTTTGCAACCTCTTCAATATCAATATCTTTATCATAATGATGTTCTACATAGGTAAAAATATTCTCAAGTCGGTTTTTATTCTTTGAAATGATGGTATACGGCATAATTTCTTTGTTGAGAAGATCATAATCTTTACATTTTGAAAGTTCAAAAAGAATTTCCAGCAGCAGCAGATATCTTTTGTATCCTTCCGATTCCAGCATCAGCTTTAGTCTTGGAAGCATGGCTTTTTTTACTTTCTGATGAAAATGGATACCATATTTTGAAAGCTCGAGAAGATTTTTAATAGATCTTGCCTCTACTTCCTGATGGGGGAATTGCAGAATTTCTTCTTTAAATTGCAGAACAATTTCCTCATGGGGATCAATAGAATTCAACCCAAATCCTGAATGAGGAATATTAGAACCGATCAGAACCAAATCTCCGTTGGTATAATTACTTTTATGATAACCTACGTGGCGGGTTCCGTTCCCGGAAATGACACATACGAGCTCAATTTCCGGATGATAATGATACTCCCATTTAAATTCTGAAATAGGAGAGTTGTTGTGAATAGTCCGGAATG
Source organism: Chryseobacterium sp. Mn2064 (assembly GCF_049319685.1). Taxonomy (NCBI): domain Bacteria; kingdom Pseudomonadati; phylum Bacteroidota; class Flavobacteriia; order Flavobacteriales; family Weeksellaceae; genus Chryseobacterium; species Chryseobacterium sp. Mn2064. The sequence goes on along the minus strand of NZ_JBMOUE010000003.1, from coordinate 311,253 downwards.
AACTTTTCTCATTGGGAATCACTCGTTCAAAAGTAACTTTCATTTAATTAATCATATTTAATCATTAAAAATACTAATTATATTAATATAGTTCAAATATTCATTTACTGTGTTAAATTATCGTTAACAGAAATGCTTCTATCTTAGCCGACAAGAAATAACCTGAATGAAAAATCTTAACATCAAGGCCGTTTTATTTTTAAACTATTTTGTCTTTGCAATTCTCCTGAATTCTGTAGGAACAGTCATTCTGCAGGTACAGCAGAATTTTGGAATTTCAAAATCTTCGGCTAGTGTTTTGGAAGGTTTCAAAGATCTTCCTATTGCCATATGTTCTTTTATTTTGGCATCATTTCTTCCGAAAATCGGAATCAAAAAATCCATGTTGACAGCCTTGCTATTGGTAAGCTGTATGTGTTTCGTGATGCCGTTTGCCAACGACTTTTGGTTTTTTAAACTTTTGTTCTGTATTGTGGGAATCTCTTTCGCATTAATTAAGATATCAGTTTTTACTTCCATCGGATTGGTGACAGAAACGGATAAGGAACATTCAAGCTTTATGGGATTTCTTGAAGGGTTTTTCATGATTGGAGTATTGGCAGGAAATGTATTGTTCAGTTTATATATAGATGATCATAATCCGAAATCTACTCATTGGCTTAACGTGTATTGGGTATTGGGAGCTATTTCGGCATTGTCTTTTTTGTTTCTGTTCTTTTCAAAGCTGAATGAAAAAGAAGCGAAAAGTGAGAAAACAGATCTTTTAGGAGATTTAAAAAACAGTGCAAGTCTGTTCAGTTATAAAAAAGTATTATGCTTTTTACTGTGTGCATTTCTTTTTGTACTCGTAGAACAAAGCTTTCAGACCTGGACACCCACTTTTTATAAAGAAATTTTAAAAGTTCCAACTTCAATGAGTATTCAGGCAGGAGCTGTTTTAGCGGGAGCCTTTGCGTTGGGAAGATTTTTATCAGGATTCTTTTCCAAGAAGTTTAGCTGGATTTACGTAGTGTCATTCTGTGTGATTGGTTTTGCGGTAAGTTTACTTTTAGTGTTACCGCTTACTCACCATATTCATATTGATGAAACAACCAATTGGCTGAATGCTCCTTTAGTAGTGTATCTGTTTCCATTAATGGGCGGTTTGTTGGCTCCGATCTATCCGAGTATCAACTCTGTGATTCTGGCTTCCATTCCTAAATATTTACACAGCGCAATGTCCGGATTGATTGTCGTTTTCTCAGCAATCGGGGGAACAGTAGGTTCTATTATTACCGGTTTTGTGTTTCAGGAGTTTAGTGGACAGCAGGCATTTTACCTTTCACTGATTCCTCTTTCATTACTGATCATATCAGCGATTTTTATGAATAAATTAAAAATAAATCCTAAAAAATAAAATGAGTAACCAGCTTTATATCAACGAAATTAAAGACCTTTTTGATGCAGTACAGAGATCCAAAATCTTTGAAGATCAAAAAATGATGACGGATGCAGTTCCTTTGTTTCCTGTTTCTAAGATTAATGAAGATTATCAGCAGTTAAAAGATACTGAAGGTTTCGACCTGAAGAGCTTTGTAATGAGCCATTTTGATTTTCTTGGAGCCAGAGTTTCTATTCATAGAGAAGAACATCTTCCCATTGAAAAACATATTGAAAAACTGTGGGACGAACTTACCCGTACAGCATATGAAGAAAAAGGAACTCTTTTGAAATTACCAAAACCTTATATCGTTCCGGGAGGACGTTTCAATGAGTTTTTTTACTGGGACAGCTATTTTATAATGCTGGGTCTTAAGGTTTCCGGTAGAGTAGAAATGATGGAGAATATTGTTGAAAACTGCTCTTACCTGATCCAAAATGTTGGCTTTGTTCCCAATGCGAGCAGAACTCATTTTTTGAGCCGTTCACAGCCTCCTTATTTTTCTTTGATGTTGGATCTGCTTGTTGAAACGACTCAGAATGAAAACCTGTATATTCAATATCATGATACTTTAGAAAAGGAATATGCATTTTGGATGAATGGAGAAGAGGATGTTGAAAAAGGTTCTGGCATAAAGAGAGTGGTGAGAACAATTCAAGGTGATATTCTGAATCGTTACTATGATGCAGAAAATGCCCCTCGTCCTGAAAGTTACTTAATCGATATTGAAGATAAAGAAAATGCTTCAGGAGAAGAATTTTACAGAAATATAAGAAGTGGCTGCGAATCTGGGTGGGATTTTTCCAGCCGTTGGTTTGCAGACGGAGAAAATATACAGACGATAGAAACGCTGAACCTTGCTGAAGTTGATTTGAACTGTCTTTTATGGCATTTGGAGTCTACTTTAGCAAAATCATCAGCCCTTCAGAATCGTACTGAAAAAGAAAATTATTTCATTGAAAGAGCAGCAAAGCGAAGACAGATGATCAACCAATACTTCTGGGATGAAAATACGGAAATGTACAAAGATTATCATATTATAAAAAACACAAAAACACCGTCTGAACATATTGCTGCTCTTTACCCTTTATTCCTTGGAATAGCAGATGATCAACAGGCAGAAGCTGTAGCAAAAGCTGTTTCGGAGAAGTTTTTATACCAGGGAGGTTTGGTGACGACTACCAAAAAATCGGGACAGCAGTGGGATTTACCCAATGCCTGGGCACCTTATCAATGGCTTGGCTTTAAAGCAATGAAAAATTACGGATTCGATGATCTGGCAGAAAAAATTAAAAACAACTGGTGTTCTAATGTAGAAAGAGTCTACAAAAACACAGGAAAGTTGATGGAAAAATACAACGCATTAGATACAGAAACAATAGCAGGCGGAGGGGAATACCCTAATCAGGATGGATTTGGTTGGACAAATGGAGTGTATTTGCAATTACAACAAAACTGAAACTAACAATAAAAAAATCAAGGCTATGAAAAAAAAATCAATCTTTTTAATCGCCGCAACAGCTACATTATACTTTAATAATGCTTATGCGCAGGAAACACCGCAGGATTCTGCAAAAGTTTCTTCTATCGATCAGATTGTAATCACAGGAAACTCAAATCCAAAGAAAAAAATAGAATCCAGTACTGCGATCTCCACATTCAGTTCTAAGGAAATTCAAAAGCAAAACCCAATCAGTGCTGCTGCTTTATTGCAGAGAGTGCCAGGGTTTGCGGTGGAAACTTCAGGAGGTGAAGTAGGAAATAACCTTTTTGCAAGAGGTATTCCTTCTGCCGGTGCGTATGAATTTGTACAGGTGCAGGAAGATGGTCTTCCGGTATTTGAAGATGGAGCACTTCAATTTGCCAATGCGGATAATTTCTTCCGTGTAGATAATTCGATAAGCCGTCTGGAAGCTTTAAGAGGAGGTTCCGGTTCAATTTATGCTAATAACTCTCCGGGAGGTCTTATCAACTTTATTACAAAAGAAGGAGGTAACGAGTTTAAAGGAACGGCAAAACTGGAAACCAGTACTTATGGTTTGATGCGTACTGATCTTAACTTGGGAGGTGCTTTAGTAAAAGATAAATTGTTTTTTAATGTCGGTGGTTTTTACAGAACCGATGACGGAATCCGAAAAACAGGATTTAAAGCCAATAACGGAGGACAGGTGAGAATGAATCTTAAATATGTCTTCGATAAAGGGTATGCTAAAGTATATTACAAAAAACTGGATGACAGAAATACCTTCTTTTTACCTATTCCTTTAACGCAGGATGGAGATAAATTAAAAGGATTTAACGGATTTGATCCTAATTATGGAACCTACAGCTACAGAGCAATCAGCCAGTTGAATATTCCTCAGGCCGGAGGTGGTTTTTTTAACAGAAATCTGGAAGATGGGATTCACCCAAGAGTAGATGTACTTGGAGCTGAATTTAAATACGATCTTGGACATAATATCAGTGTTTTGAACAAAACCAGATATACCAATATTGATATGAATTATACAGGAATCTTCCCTGCGGGAGGTCCAAAATCAGCAGCTCAGTTTGCCCAGGATAAAGGGATTACCGGAAACAATTACCAGTATTCGTTAGTCAGTACAGGAGGTGTTGTAAATCCTGCCAATGTTCAGGAACTCGGTTTTTGGGCTATTGACAAAAAGATGAATAATTTTGTGAATGACCTTCAATTCAATTATAAATTTGATAAAGGAAATATTACCGCAGGATTTTATAAATCTAACTGGAAATCTCAGCAATACTGGAATTGGAGTAATATTCTTACTACCGCAACAGATCGTCCCGAGCTGCTAAATCTTGTAGATACTTCTCTTACTCCTAATGATAATGGATATTCTAAAACCTACAATGGGGTTACCAATATGTCTTTCCTTATCAGAAATTCTCAAATTCAGGGAAGTTTGAACGATATATACTTGAATTTTGATTATAATATTACAGATGCATGGAGCTTCAATGCAGGGATGCGTTACAGTCGTGACTATTATAAAGGATACGGAGTGAATACAACAACAGCTAACCTGAACAATTCCGGATTAACAACTGATGGAGTTCATAGTTTTGCCACTACAACAGCAGATGATAATATGGCTGTTCTCGGAAATAAATATACCTATTGGAATTATGATGTAAACAGAGTTTCTTATACAGTGGCTACTAATTATAAGATCAATAGAGAAAATGCAGTATATGCCAGATTTTCCAATGGTTTCAGATCTCCAAATGAAGAAGCATATTATAATAATATGACAAATCTGAGCCAAATAAAACCTGTGGAAACCAATCAATTGGAAATTGGGTACAAATACTATTCGCGTACATTTGATATTGCTGTGATTCCATTTTATTCTGCACTGAAGAATCTTTCCTTTACCGATGTATATTCCAACGGAACTTCAGAAAATAAATTTGCGAATACAACCAATCTTGGGGTAGAAATTGAAGGATATACCAGATTATTTAATAATATCTTAGAAATAGCGTTTAATGGAACAATCCAGAATCCGAAATATAAAGATTTTACAGGGCGAAATGCAGACGGAACAACTTTCGATTATGATGGAAATGTGGTAAGAAGAATTCCGAAATTCTATTTCAATATTTCTCCGGCTGTTAATATCACCAAAGAATGGAGAGCTTACGTAAGTATGAATTATTATGGAAAACGCTTCCAGAACGAAGGGAACACAGATGATAACATTTTGCCTTCGTTTACAGAATTTGGAGCCGGAATGTCTTATCAGTTAGGAAAAATACGCTTTGCTGTAGACGGAACCAATATCTTTAATACGATCGGTATTACAGAAGGAGATCCAAGATCACAAACCGTATCGGGAAATATCAGAATGGCCAGACCAATTATGGGAGCGGCTGCAAGAGCTTCTATTACTTTAGACTTCTAAATCTATTTCTTTATAACAGAGAAAGCCGTCAGAAATTTTTCTGGCGGTTTTTTTTTATCAAATGTAAAGAAAGCTGTTATTTCATCCCAATTCCTTTTGGTTAAAGGGTGAAAGTAGTTGTCAAATTCGTACCGAATATCAATATTTTCATATTGACATATCTGTTGAATTCCCTCTATTAATCCTGTTAAAATTAGATTTTTTACTTCAGAATCCGCGTCATGAAGAATCAGCTCAACATTATCAAAAAATAAATGAAGATCTTTCGTTTTTTTCTGCTGAAATAGTTTTACTACAAAACCACCTATCGCTGTCATATCAAAATACATAAGACGAAGTTGGTTATTTTTGTATTCCTCATCAAAATAGTCATTCCAGCTTTCTTTTATATAAGATGAACTTGATAATAAGAGTTCAAATACATTATCAATTTGCTGTATGTTGTATGCTTTATTCATACGATGGTCATTTGTTTTTATTTTCCACACCAGATTCTAATGCTTCCACTTCCCATTAAATTTACCATTGCAGAATGCTCCGTCACCTTTTGCTAAAATCTCACAATCCGGAAGATCGCGAGATAGTTGTAAAAGACCTTCAAATGTGTAGTTATCTTTCCTGACGTCAATGATAAGTTTTTCCAGGTATTTTAAAGCCGTTAATTTTTTCAATCCCTTTTGTGTGATAGATGTTTCCTGAATTTGCAGATCCAGCAAAAGATCTAATTCTATCAAATGTGGGATGCATTCGTCTGTTAGCTGCAGGTTATCTTTTAATCGAAGGTGTTGAAGTAATGTTATATTCTGTAAATATTTAAGGCCATCATTTGTGATTTCAGTGTCCTGTAAATTCAAATTGTAAATTCTTCTGCAATTTGATATATGAGCCAAACCTTCGTCATTGAGGTTTGTATTGGTAAAAGTGGCAGATGTAAGATTAGGAAAGTGTTTCAGATAAGATAACTCATTGAAATTTGTTAAGGACTCTCCCCATTCCAGCGAGAAGTGCTCAGAGTTTATATCATAGTAACGATTTCCTATTTTTATCGAGTTTTCCATTAATGATTATTGACATGTTTAAAATAAAAATACCCTGTTTGTAAAGAAATATATTGAACATTTCCTTAAAACAGGGTTTAATTTTTATAATATTACGAATAGTAATTTTTACTTTAAAAATGGATTGTACTGCTTTTCGAAACCAATCGATGTAGGATTTCCATGTCCGGAAAATACCTGTGTATCATTGTCTAATACAAAAAGTTTTGTCTTGATTCCGTTGATAAGCTGATCATAATTTCCTTTATACAAATCTGTTCTTCCAATGCTTCCTTCAAACAAAACATCTCCGGAAATCATGAATTTTTGATTTTCATTATGATAAACCACACTTCCAGGAGAATGCCCCGGAACATGATAAATTTTGAATTTTTCCCCATCCAGTTCAAGCTCATCGCCTTCCTGTACATACTTTACTTCTACATTTACAGGATCGATCTTCATACCAAAACGTACACCACTTGCCTGAAGCATATCCAATACTTCCTGATCTTCCTGGTGCAGGGTTACCGGTACTTTAAATGTATCAAAAGCCCATTGAAGCCCAAGAATATGATCAATATGAGCGTGCGTCAAAAGAATCTTTTGAATGTTCAACCCATTTTCAGTAATGAAGTTACTGATTGCCTGAGTTTCCTGTGGACTCATATTTCCCGGATCAATTAACCAGGCGTTTTTATTTTCGTTATAAATGATATAAGTATTTTCGCTTGCAAAATTGAATACGAAGCCTTGAATCTGGAGCATACTTTGAATATTTTTTATTCAAAAATACGATATTATTAAGAAAATGGCTATTTTTCGTTATCTTCGTCATAATGAAAACTTTGCGAATACTCTTACTCTCTTTGGGTGGGCTGGTTTTTGGACAGAAGATCCAAAGTATTCAGCTGTTCAATCCCCAAACCAATGACGAAACTCCCGTAATTAAGCAGGGAGAACAACTGGTTTTAAGCTTTGATGATCTTAACAATGGCAGTGAAATTTACAGGTATACCATCAAGCATTATGACAGAAACTGGAATGATGATAACCTTTTCTTTACAGAATTTGCCACCGGAAGTATGAATGCGCTTCTTGATCAGTTTCAATATTCCTTCAATACATTGCAGGCATACACTCACTATAAGCTTACCTTTCCCAATGATAAGATACAACCCAAAATTTCAGGAAACTATGAACTGATTGTGTATAAAGATTCTGTGGACAAACCGCTTTTCAAAAGAAGATTCTATTTAGTGGAAAACGGGGTTTCTATGGCATTGAATATCTCAAGAATTGCTGATGCCAAAAATCCTAATATCAACCAGAGGGTAGAAGTAAAGGCAAGTCCTGCAGGAGGAGATATTTCGTCAAATGTTAACTCAATCACTCTAAACGTGATGCAGAATAACAATCCGAATATGATGATCACCAATCAGAAGGCAAGTGCAGTTTTAGGAAACCAAATTCTTTTCCAACAGATGAATCTTGCTTTTCCGGGTGATAATGAATTTTATTATTTCGATAATAAAAATATGAATATGGCGGCAGATATGGTGAGAGCAACAGAAATCAAAGATGATACAAATCAAACCTATCTACATCCGGTGTGGGCCTTTCCTTTAAATTATCAATATCAACCCGACGTAAACGGTGCTTGGTATTATAGAAGAAATGATTTGGGAAGAGAAAGAGATGCCGAAAGAGAAGCAGATTATTCATGGGTGTATTTCTATCTCGATTCAGATCCTGTAGATAAAGAAATTTATGTATTGGGAGGATTCAATAATTTTCTTCCGAGTAAAGAAAATCAGATGCAGTATGATGCTGCTACCAAGCAATATGTAGCCAGAATATATTTAAAGCAAGGTTTCTACAACTATGTTCTGGCGACTAAAGAAGGCAACGGGTCTTTAAACTTTGGAGAAGTAAACGGTAATTTCTGGCAAACCGAAAACTTATACCAGGCGTTTTTATATTATGCTCCTTTTGGAAGAAATTATGATGGATTGATAGGATATGGAGAATTCCGAACACCTATAGGTAATAAGCGGTAATATTTTATTTAAAAACCAGTTACTTGTAGTAATTATAAAACAGGCTATCTCTTTGGAGGTAGCCTTTATTTTATGCATGATTTTTAAAAATATGAGGAAATTTATTCTTGAAATATTTTAATGCACAATGATGTGAAAAAAAATAATTCACAAAATTTTGATTTTAATTAAATATATTAATTAGAAATATTTATTGTAGTAAAATTATCTTTAAAATATTTTCTTCTTTTTAAAATCATCATTATGGTTTATTTATTGATTTATTTTTTCTATTGAATTTTGTTTAATAAAAAAGCGTTTATGTTGTGAAAGTTTATAAATTCGTATCCACAACCAACCAAATATTATTATGAAACTAAAATTTATCTTAGTAGCCAATGTTGCTGCCTGTTCTTTTGTTTTTGCACAAAACACGCCTTCAAAATTAGTTCCGGGTACAAGTGGATTACATGCAGAATTTTTACGATTCGAGAAAGATGCTCCTACGTTCCAGGGAAGTCCTGTTTTGTTTGATGAAGCTTCTCAAAGACTTTCGCAAGGCCAGGCCCGAAAATTGGGCCAGGAAAAAGATGAACTGGGATTTGAAACCCATCGTTTTCAGCAGACCATTAATGATATTCCTGTAGAGTACGGGATGATGGCTGTACAAACCAGAGATGGTAAAATTGTAGGCGAAACAGGAAAATGGATTTTACAGGCTTCAAAATCTGTGGAGAAAAAAGCCAATATTTCTGAGAAGGTAGCTTTGCAGAATGCTTTGTCATTTGTAGGAGCAGAAACCTATAAATGGCAGAACAAAGAAGAGGAAGATTTTATTAAAAAAGAATCTAATGATGATAAAGCAACCTTCACTCCAAAGGGTGAAATGGTGTATTATTCAGATCCGACAGATGAAAAACTGAATGATTTGAAACTGGCTTACAAATTTGATATTTATTCAGAAAAACCATTAGGAAGACAATATGTATATGTAGACGCCAAAAACGGTAAAATTTTAGGAGTAAATGCTTTGATCCATGATGTGAATAGCCCGGGAACAGCCGTTACCGCTTACAGTGGAACCCGAAATATAACCACCGATTCTTACAATGGCAGTTATCGCTTGAGAGAAACCGGAAGAAACGGAGGAACAGCAGTAGAAACCTATAATTTGAAAAAAGGAACCAGCTACGCTTCTGCCGTAGATTTTACAGATACTGATAACAACTGGAATAACGTGAATACCAATAAAGATCAGTATGCTACAGATGCTCACTGGGGAGCGGAAATGACAGTAGATTATTTTTATACAAAATTCGGAAGAAAAAGTATAGATAATAACAATTTTGCTATCAAATCTTATGTACACTATTCAACCAATTACTTTAATGCTTTCTGGGATGGCTCTAGAATGACGTATGGTGATGGAAGCTCTAGTACCAACGGAGGGAAGCCATTAACAGCAATTGATGTTTGCGGTCATGAAATTACCCATGGAATGACTTCTAAAACAGCCAATCTTGTGTATCAAAGAGAACCGGGAGCTTTGAATGAAGGCTTCTCAGATATCTTTGGAAATACTATCGAACGTTGGGCAAGACCTACGCAGGCAAGCTGGACACTGGGCGAAGATTTCAGCTATGTCATTAGAAATATGGCGAATCCTAATGCCTATGGACAGCCAGATACGTATTTGGGAACTTACTGGAAGACAGCTACAACTTCAGGATGTGCCACCCCAACTCAGGCTAATGATTATTGTGGAGTTCATACCAATTCTGGAGTACTCAACTTCTGGTATTACTTACTGGTAACGGGAGGATCGGGAACCAATGATAAAGGCTTTGCTTATAATGTTTCTGCTATCGGTTTGGATAAAGCAGCAGCTATTGCTTACAGAACTTTAACCAGCTATTTGACTTCTACATCTACCTATGCAAATACAAGAACATCTTCTCTTCAGGCAGCTGCAGATTTATATGGAGCAGGCAGTAATGAAGTAAAGCAAGTTACCAACGCATGGAACGCTGTAGGTGTTGGTGGAGGAACATCTGCGGCAGGAAAAGCAGCAGTAGCTGAAGCGCCTCTTTTTGCGATAAGTCCAAACCCGGCTACAGACAGATTTACCATTAGCTTTGAAGGTAAAGAAGGAAAAGGAACTGTAGAATTGATCAATTTATCCGGTAAAAGAGAAATTTCTGAAAAAGTAGAAATTGTGGATGGAATGAACAAAATTAATATACAACTTCCTTCTCATATTGTTTCAGGAGTTTACATCGTCATGGTAAATGGGCAGAAAGCAGGAAACCTTATTAAAAAATAAACCGAATCTTTATTTAATATATTTTAGTAAAAAGGCCGCGGGATTTTCCCGCGGCCTTTTGTTTATTTTTAAAGAAAATAAATGTATTCTAAACCAAATAGAAATCATTCAATTTCTCTTCACAAAGAATCTTAACTACATCTATCCATCGGTCTTCATCATTCAGACAAGGAATATAATGGAAGTTTTCACCTCCACCATGAATAAACTGTTCTTTCCCTTCTACAGAAATTTCTTCCAATGTTTCAAGACAGTCGGAAACAAAAGCCGGGCATACAACCGCTAGATTTTTTACTCCCTTTTTAGGGATCGTTTCCAGGGTTTCATCCGTGTAAGGCTCTATCCATTTATCTTTTCCTAGCCTTGACTGGAAAGACACAATTGTTTTTTCCTTAGGAAGTCCCATTTTAGCAATCACAGCTTCCGTAGTTTTATAACACTGGTGTCTGTAGCAGTAAGCATTATGAGTATCTACCTGGCTGTTGATACAGTTGGCGTCATCAATTTTACAGGTTTTTGAAGGATCTGTCTTGTAAATGTGCCTTTCCGGAACTCCGTGATAAGAAAACTGTAGCGCATCGAAATTTTCAGGAAGCTTCTCCTTAATACTTTCAGCAAGACAGTTAATATAAATATCTCTGTTATAGAAAGGTTGAATATAATTGATCTTTACCTTTGGAAACTTCTTTTTTCTTACTTCTTCGGCTTTTTCAATAACCGTTTCCGTTGTACTCATCGCATACTGCGGATACAGAGGGAAAAGAACGATTTCGTTAATACCCTGATCTACTAATTTTTGAATTCCGGTTTCTATGCTTGGTTCGGCATATCTCATCCCGATTTCTACAGGAACATCTACTACTTTCTGAAGCTTTTTCTGGATTTTTTCTGTAATCACAATCAGTGGAGAACCTTCATCCGTCCAAACGGTCTTATAGGCTTCTGCAGATTTGGCAGGTCTTGTTTTCAGAATAATTCCCTGAACAAGAAGAGAACGAAAGATCCAGCGGTAATCGATCACTCTTTCGTCCATCAAAAACTCATCAAGATAGTCCTTTACATCATTTACAGCTGTAGATCTCGGTGATCCAAGATTGACCAGTAAAATTCCTTTATTATTCAATATTTTTTATTTTAATGATGAAACAGATTCTGAAAAATCCGTTACCAATTGTAATACTCTGGCAAAGGTATTACTTTCAACTGAGCCATTAGGCTCAAATTTCCCTTTTATTCCTTTTATTAAAAGCTGATGTTGATCATCCATTCTGGCTCCAAGGGTTTTTAAAATTAATAATAATTCCTCATGTCCCTTTTCTCCATTAGCCGAAGCCGTAATCACAGCAACAGGTTTATCAGAAAAAACGGTGGTAGAAACACACCATTCCAATACATTTTTTAATCTGCCGGGAATACTGAAAATATATTCCGGGGTAGAAAATATGATTCCTGCCGCATTGTTAATTTCCTGTCTTATTTTTACCACTTCTTCAGGAGTATCAGAGTCCGTAAGCGAAGTATCAAAGTGGGGAAGAACAGAAAGATCGTTGTAGATGTGAAAGTGGTTTCCTATATTTTTTTCCAATACCTGCTCTATGAGCTTCCGGTTACTGGAATGTTGGGTAGCACTTCCAATAATTACCAAGATCTTCTTTCCGTAATCCATTACTTTTTATCCGTTTACCGCTTCCACTCTTTCTACTAAATCCGGAACGAATTGTTTTAAAATATTTTCAATACCGTTCTTTAAAGTAGCGGTAGAACTTGGGCATCCGGAGCAAGCACCCTGTAAAAGCATTTTTGCCGTTTTGTTAGCCTGATCATATTCCATTAAAGAAATTTTTCCACCATCATTTTCTACGGCTGGAGCTACATATTCATTTAAAATATCAGAAATTTTCTGCTCATCTTCCGTATAATCTCTGTTGATGATCTTTTCAACAGGATTTTCGTGTTTCTGAGGTTCTACTTTTGAAATTTCTCCTCCATTTTGAAGATATTCAGCAATAAGAGCACGAACGGACATCATTACTTGGTGCCATTCTACAGAATTATCTCTGGTAACAGCTACGAAATTGTCAGAAATAAAAGCTTCCGTTGCAAAGTCGAACTCATTAAAGATAGCCTGTGCCAAAGGAACATCCCCAGCAGCATCTCTTGATTTTACTTCCACAAAACCTTCCATAAGCAATTTGTTGGAAACAAACTTCATTACATTCGGGTTCGGAGTCATTTCAGCATAGATCTGATACATTTCTTTTTTCTTCTGAAGATAAATTCTTGGATTAGCCAATAATTCATCCTCAATCACATTTTTCAGACTTTCAGCTACATGTTCCCAATCAATAGTATCCTGTTTAGCCACTGCTACAAAATTAGCGGTGATGAAAATTCTTTCCACAAAAGGATAATTGAAAAGCTCCTGTGCCAAAGGAATTTCTGAGATATCTGAATCTCTGTCCAGTTCTAAAGACCCCGGGATCAGATTGTAATCAGCTACAAACTTCATCACTTTCGGGTTTTCAGTAGGTTCTATAAGTACGGTACGCATTTTTTCGTTAAATTTGAGATACAAAAATACGCATTAGAAGTTAGAAGCTGAAAATTGGGAGTTAGATTTTTGCTATCGCTTTAATTTAGAAGTTAGATACTAAAAATTAGGAGGTACACAATCATCATTTTCAAAACAAGCTTATTTTAAATTTTCAAATTAAAACTATGGCACTTGTAAAAAAACTTTTAGGAAAAATACCACAGATCGGAGAGAATACCTTTTTAGCTGAAACAGCTACTATTATCGGAGACGTTACTATGGGAAAAGACTGTAGTGTTTGGTATAATGCAGTAATCCGTGGAGATGTTCATTACATCAAAATGGGAGATAAGGTGAATGTTCAGGATAATGCAATGTTGCATTGTACTTATCAGAAACACCCTTTGAACATTGGAAACAATGTGTCCATTGGACATAATGCGATAGTTCACGGATGCACGATCAAAGATAATGTACTGATCGGGATGGGTGCTATTGTGATGGATGATTGTCTGGTAGAAGAAAACTCTATTGTAGGAGCTGGTTCTGTAGTTACTCAGGGAACACACATCAAATCGGGAGAAGTTTGGGGTGGAGTTCCTGCTAGAAAAATAAAAGATATCAATGCTCAGTTGTTAGAAGGCGAAGTCAATAGAATTGCAGATAACTATGTGAAATATTCTTCCTGGTATAAAGAGAATGTTAAAGACCATGAGTTGTAGGGTAGAAGAGTTTGAGTGGGAGTAGGGTGAATTGTATGAGGAAACTTACTCTATAATTTATTGTCACTATTAGAAATTACCTATAAATTCTTTTTAGCCGAATTTAATAAGACAAAAAATACAAAAGCTCCCTTATAATAACGGAGCTTTTGTCGATTTGATATTGAACCTTTGCTTTATTTTTTATCATCGTCCGGAGTAATCATCCTGATCTTTCCCTTGATACATTTAAGGGAAGTTGGAGGCACTACTACAGCACAATCTGAAGCGATATTATACTTTTCGTTGAAAACTCTGACTTTATCAGTATATTCATTTACTCTTGCCAGGAAAGAAGCTTCTATTTTTTTTGGATAAGCAATATACTGTTGAGGGCCACCGCAAGATTTAACACCCATTGGAGCAAAAGCCCAATCACTGGCATCTGTACATTTTTCTCCCGACACTTCAGATTCTATGGACGCCTTTATTTTATCCAACTGAGCCTGATCATATTTCTGACTGTCTTCATCAGCAGGTCGGTCTGCAATATCAACAGGAAGATTGGTGTTGAAATTTCTTGAACTTGTACAAGAAACTAAACTGATTGTAGTACATAATACTATAGAGGAAATAGAAAGTAAAAAATTTTTCACAATAGACTTTTTTCTTTTTAAGAATTTTCAAAATTGATGCCAAGGTAAGAAATTCAATTGATTTCCGTATTTTTGACGACGATGAACAATCATTTTTTTGACTTATTAGAGTACACCAACAGAAGCGTTTTTCTGACCGGGAAAGCTGGTACAGGGAAAACCACATTTCTTAATGATTTTGTAAGACGAACAAAAAAGAAACACATTGTGGTCGCTCCTACAGGGATCGCAGCCATTAATGCAGGAGGAGTTACCATTCACTCCATGTTCGGATTGCCGTTGAGAACCTTTCTTCCTACTACAGAAAGGATAGATACCAGTTTGGCCAATAATATTGCCGATCTGATGCCTCATTTTAAATATAGAAAAGATAAACTGAAGCTTTTAAGAGAAGTTGAAATCATCATCATTGATGAGGTTTCCATGTTGAGAGCCGATGTTTTGGATATGATGGATTTTTCTTTACGATTTATCAGAAGAAACAATCAGAGATTTGGTGGTGTACAGATGCTGTTTATAGGAGATTTGTTTCAGCTGCCGCCAGTGGTGAGAGATGAGCATATCCTGAAAATGTATTACAATTCTCCATTCTTTTTCGACAGCCATGCGATTAAAGATATTCCAATTGTTACCATCGAGCTTACCAAAGTATATCGTCAGTCCGATGAGGAATTCCTTGAAATTCTGAATGCCATTCGTGACGGAGATGTGGCCAATATAGATTTTGATCATCTTAATGAAAGATATGACCCAGATTTTGATATGGGCAAAGAATCTTATGTCTATTTGTGCTCTCACAATAAAATGGCCGATGAGATCAATCAGGAGAAATTGGCCGAGATTAAGGTGGATGCTCAAACTTATGAAGCAAAGCTTGTTGGTGATTTTAAAGAAAACCAATTCCCTAACGAACAGTTTTTAGACCTGAAAATTGGGGCACAGATTATGTTCATCAGAAATGATATTTCCGGAGAAAAAAAATATTTCAACGGAAAGCTGGGTGAAATTATTGGTCTGGACGAAAACGAAATTCGTGTAGTTCTTGATGAAAGCGAAAGAGAAATTGTCGTAAAAAGAGAAACCTGGGAGCAGAAAAAATACTTCCTCGATACAGATAAAAACATCAAAGAAGAAGTGTTGGGAAGTTTTGAACAGTTTCCGATAAAGCTGGCATGGGCGGTTACCATTCATAAAAGTCAGGGACTTACTTTTGATAAAGTGATTATTGATGCCGGGAAAAGTTTTACAGCCGGTCAGGTATATGTAGCACTTTCCCGTTGCAGAACACTGGAAGGAATTGTGTTAAAATCGAAAATCACCCCGGAAGTTATTTTTAAAGACGAAAGAATTCTGCATTTTCACACGGACACCGTAGCCAATGACCATGTAGAAACTATTCTGAATCAGGAAAAATATGATTACAGCATCCGAAAAGTACTTCGTACAGTAGATTGTATGTGGTTTTTAAAAGAAGTTGAAGATTGGAATAATCTTTCAATTGTTACCAAAAATATTGATCATGTTAAAACGAAACAGTTATATCTTCAACTGAAACATGAAGCTGTAAATCTTGGAAAAATATTTGAAAAACTGGAACGTATCATTTTCCAGAAGGTTAATAATTTTATCGTTAAAAAAGAAGAATGGTCCGAAATAGAAAGTAAATCAAAAGGAGCCGTAAATTTCTTTTTTACAGAAACCAGAAATAAAATATTTGATCCTCTCAAAGAATTTTACGCCGAAATTAAAGGAGCAAAAGGGTTAAAGCAATATAACGAAGAATTTAAAAGCTGGCTGGAAGATATTGAAGAATATCTGAACAGTTTAAAAGAGGTACACCTTCTTGAAACTAAACTTTTAGATGAAAAAAATGATAAGGAAATCACTCTTAACATTGCTAAAGTACCGTCACAGGTGTTAACCTTCCAACTCTTTGAACAAGGCAAAACCATCGGAGAAATTGCTTTGGAAAGAGGATTGGTTAAAGAAACTGTTATCGGCCATCTTGCCAAATTTGCAGAACAGGGATTGTTGGATATTTCGAGAGTGATTACTTCAGATAAAATTAAAGCTTTTGAAGAAGAGTTCTATAAAAATCCGCACGAAACCTTAACAGAATGGAAGAATGCGCTGCCAAGTCATTTTGAATTTAATGAGATCAGAATCCTGATCAATCATTTCAATTATAAAAAAGAAAAGAATTCGTAGAGAATTCTTTTCTTTTTTAGGATGAGGCCAGGTTTAAGGGTACATCGTATTGATGGTATTAATATCACCTGTTGTAAAACCAGTTCTGTTATACGTAAAAGTGGTATTGTTGGCTCTTTTAATCGTTGGCAGTCCATTTTTAGAATAAGAATTGGGCCAATACATCATCACAGAATTAATATTGAATGGTCCAATATCTGTACCTGAACTGTAAATATTGAAATTGTAAGCCTGCCCATTCTGAATATTAGCCCATTGAATACTCAGATACTGATCTCTGTCTTTACGGCAATGTTCATGATAAAGACCTACCGTATGTCCCATTTCATGAATAACCGATCCTACGGAAATATACTGATCCAGAGAAATTGTCTGTTTTCCTCCCTGATATCCTATATGAGCCCAGCCATCGGATCCGGTGGAACTTCCGAAAATAAATTCTACATAATTAGACTGATTGGTGCGGGGAATCCATTGGGTGTTGGTTTTACTATTATATTCGTTAACAGCAGTCGTAATTTTGTTAGCATTAATAGAACCCATATTGCCGGCAACCGTATAATAAATCCTGCCACTCGGCCATCTTGAAAAGCTTGCGCCGCCTTTATTGGCCATACCACCTTCTGATAACTGTTGGTCGGAAAGAACAATGTCTCCCTGAAAAAAGTTCATTCCGTTTTTTCTCTCGTAAGTAATGTCCTGTCCATTCAATTTTCCCTGTTTTAAGTTGTCAGCATTGAAGGCGTTGGCTTGTGCTTCGGAGGTCATTTCTTCATTGTTTTTGCTGCAAGACGCTAATATTGTAGTCACAAGAACACTCATAAAGATTGTTTTCCCAGTCATTATCTGCCGCTGAAGCAGACTGTTTAATTGTTTGTTCATATTAAGTTTTTTTAAGATTTGGCATACTAATATAACAAATATTTCTCTTTTTATTGATTTATTTTTGGTTAAATATTTTCTAATTGTTTTTGTTTTTATTAGAATGTAGCCTTATATTTTTCCATTTATATTTAAAGATATTTTCAATAGTTTTTCCCAGAACTGATCGATTGTTTTTATTAATTACAAAAAGTAACTAATGCAGATTTTATGTTTTACATTTGTATGGTTTTTTAAACCCAGATTTAGAATTATGAAATCGATAAAGGAGAACCTATATTTCCTTTAGAAAAAAAGAATATTCCAATATGAAAAATTTTGAAATTTCTGTTTTAGACCTTGCTCCCGTAAAGCAGGGCAAAACCATACATGATACTTTTCAAGATAGCCTTTCTTTAGCCAATCATGCGGAAAGCTTAAATTATAAAAGATTCTGGCTTGCAGAGCACCATAATATGGAAAGTATTGCCAGTTCTGCCACTTCAGTATTAATTGGTTTCATCGCCAATGGAACAAAAAAGATCAGAGTAGGCTCTGGAGGAATTATGCTTCCCAATCACAGTTCTCTGATTATTGCTGAACAATTCGGTACGTTAGAATCTCTATTTCCCGGAAGAATTGATTTGGGACTGGGAAGAGCTCCTGGTACAGATGGTTTAACTGCTCAGGCACTGGGAAGAAATCCTGCAATTATCAATGAACAGTTTCCAAGACAGATTCTTGAACTTCAGAGATATTTCTCAAAAGAAAATTCAGATGCTATGGTAAGAGCAATTCCTGGAGAAGGGTTGGATATTCCACTTTATATCTTGGGGTCCAGTACGGATAGTGCGTGGTTAGCTGCCGAACTTGGTTTACCTTATGCCTTTGCAGGTCATTTTGCTCCTGAGCAGATGGAAATGGCTTTTAAAATATACAGGGAACATTTTGAACCCTCAAAATATGCAGATAAACCTTATATCATTGCCTGCGTAAATGGTGTTGCTGCCGAAACTTCGGAAGAAGCACATAAAATTTCCACGACTTTATTTCAGGCTTTTATCAATATTGTGAGAAACGACAGAAAACCTTTTGCTCCGCCGGTAGATGATATGGATGAAATCTGGTCATCAATGGAAAAATCAATGGTTTTACAAAAGCTGAGATATACTTTTATTGGAGATCAGGCGGAGATTCAGCAGAAACTTAAAGATTTCCAGGAAAAGTTTAATGTAGATGAGCTTATGATCAACTCACATATTTATGATCATCAGAAAAGACTGAGATCTTACGAAATTTTCAGAGAGGCTTCAAACACATTATCCAAAGCGTAATAAACCCTTGATATTAATTGGCAGATGCTTATTTTTATGAGTATCTTTGCACAAAATAAAAGTAAAGATGTCTGATATTAAATTAAATACTATTCCGGAGGCAATTGAAGACCTTAGAAATGGTAAAATAATCATAGTAGTAGATGATGAAGACAGAGAAAATGAAGGTGATTTTCTTTGTGCTGCAGAGCTTACGACCCCCGAAATCATCAACTTTATGGCTCTTCATGGAAGAGGGCTTATCTGTATGCCGCTTCCAGAGAAAAGATGTGATGAGCTTGGACTTGAGGTAATGGTAAGCAGAAGCAGCGATCCTAAAGAAACTGCTTTTACCGTTTCTGTTGACCTTTTAGGGAACGGAACTTCTACCGGTATTTCTGCAGGGGACAGAGCAAAAACAATTTTAGCTTTGATGGATGAAAAATCCAAGCCTACAGATTTCATGAGACCTGGTCACATTTTCCCGCTTCGTGCTAGAAAAGGAGGCGTATTGAAAAGAGCAGGACATACAGAAGCTGCTATTGATCTTACTCACCTGGCAGGCTTAAAAGAAGGAGGTGTAATCTGTGAGATTATGAACGAAGACGGAACAATGTCACGTTTACCTGAACTTCATGCTTTTGCTCAGAAACATGATATGAAAATCGTTTCGATTGAAGATTTGATTCATTATCAGCTTAAAAAAGGAAACCTGGTTGAAAGATTGGAAGAGAAGAAAGTAAAAACGCACTATGGTGAGTTTGATTTCTACGCGTTCAGAGAAACTTCTAATGATCAGATTCACTTTGCTTTAACAAAAGGAGCATGGACTGTAGATGAGCCGGTTTTGGTAAGAGTACAGTCTTCAGATTCTTATTTTGATGTATTAACCAGACTTAACAATGGTGAAAAGCCTTTATTGGAGAAAGTAACCAGTATGGTAAATGAAGCAGGAAAAGGAGCAATTATTTTTATCAATAACGTTTCGAATTCTGAAAATACATTAAGAAAACTTCAGCAATTCCTGAACTATCAGGACGGGCAGGAGCAACACCCTACTTTAGCTTACAACTATAGAGATTATGGTATCGGAACTCAGATCTTAAAAAATCTGGGAATCAATAAGTTTAAAGTAATCACTCAAAACCCTAATATCAAACCTCAGGTTGGAGGATATGATGTTGAGGTTACAGAGTTGGTACAATTATAATAAAAGATCATCATAAGTGAATTTTCGCTATAAATGATGATATATAATATTAAAATAAAAGGTTTAGGTTTTTCTAAGCCTTTTATTGTTTTAAAATCATGACTGAATCTTTAAAAAAGCATATCAGAGATTATATTGAAATTTCAGACGAAAGACTGGAAAGATATTGTAATGCTTTTCACCTTCATAAAATAAAGAAAAAAGAATTTCTCTTAAGAGAAGGGAATCTTTGTGAGTTTGAAGGATTTGTGGTGGGCGGATGTTTTAAAGTTTTTCATACCCATCATAATGGTGTTGAGCAGATTCTGTATTTTGGTGTTGAAAACTGGTGGATTTCTGATATTGATAGTTTTATCAATAATATACCGTCAAAACTCAATATTCAGGCGCTTGAAGACAGTGAAATTCTTTTGATTGCAAAAAAAGATAAAGAAATGTTTTTTAGGGAAATGCCGGAAATTGACCGATTGATGAGACTCAAATTCCAGAAATCAATCATTGCATTGCAGCGCAGGATCATTGATAATTTAAGCAAACCCTCCGATGAACGCTATCTTGATTTTCTAAAGGATTATCCCCAAACAGCACATCGTCTTACCAATATTCAGATTGCCTCTTATTTGGGAGTAACGCCGGAATTTATAAGCCGAATCCGCAGAAAAATAGTCAATAAAAGCTGATGTAAACGGAAAGAAATCATAAATAAAAAACCACACAAGTAGTAGAACTTATGTGGCTTTTTGATTAATATATCAATCTATATTTAACTTTTTAATGAGATTCCTTCATAGCTGTGAAAACCATTTAAGAAATCTTTTACCATCATTCTTTTTTTACCTTCCAACTGAAGTTCCTGTGGAT
This sequence comes from Chryseobacterium sp. Mn2064, assembly GCF_049319685.1. Lineage (NCBI taxonomy): Bacteria > Pseudomonadati > Bacteroidota > Flavobacteriia > Flavobacteriales > Weeksellaceae > Chryseobacterium > Chryseobacterium sp. Mn2064. The sequence goes on along the minus strand of NZ_JBMOUE010000003.1, from coordinate 290,165 downwards.
AATAAATACCATCTTCAGTGTAGATTTTAAATTCATTTTTGGAGATAGATAATGTTCCTGCATTTTGTCCATGATCAGCAAGTTCAAACTTTCCTGCAAATATTTTCAACCCTTTTTCTTCATTTTCAATCATTAAAGTGGTGAAAGCTGCAGGATAAGGAGACATTCCCAAAATAAACTGATGTACTGTTTTTGAAGGAGCATTCCAATTGATTTTAGTATCTTCCTTAAAAATTTTATAGGCATTTTTAGGATGTTCTACGGAAGGTTGAGGTCTTTCTTCAATGGAGTTTTCAGCAAGGCCATCTAACGTTTTTACGACAAGCTTAGAGCCCATTTCCATCAATCTGTCATGAAGACTCCCTGCATTTTCGTCTGGTAAAACAGCCAGTTCTTCCTGAAGAAGAATGTTCCCTTCATCTATTTTTTCGTTGATAAAGAAAGTAGTAGCCCCGGTTTTTTCCTCACCATTAATAACAGCATAATTGATAGGTGCCGCTCCACGATAATCAGGAAGTAAAGAAGCGTGAAGGTTAAATGTTCCCATTTTAGGCATTTCAAAAAGAATTTTAGGCATCATTCTGAATGCTACAACTACAAAAACATCAGCATCAAGCTGTCTTAGCTCTTCTAAAAATTCTGGGTTTCTTAATTTTTCCGGTTGAAAAACAGGAATATTATTTTCAGAAGCATATACTTTTACCGGTGACTGGTGGATTTTTTGCCCACGTCCGCTTGCTTTGTCTGCTACCGTTACTACACCTACTACCTGATGATGAGATTGGTGGATAGCCTCCAAAGAAGTTTTTGCAAACTCAGGAGTTCCTAAAAAAACGACTTTCAATGATTTCATACTGCAAAGATAAGTTTTTGATTTGAGGTAGGAGAGGGTTGGTGTGAAGGAGTTTTTTGAGTATTAGAGTTGAAGAGTTTGATCGTTTTTTTAATCTCAGATGGGATTATTCATTATTCAACATGTATGTTCTGAAGTTCAGCATTCTTACCTTTCCTGAATCGAGCAGAAAGATCAGATTTTCCAAAATATTTTCTTTGGAATGATAGCTGAGCTGTATGGAAAGTTCCTCAATGGTAGATGGTTTTTTTGCCAGCAAATTGATGATCTGCTGAGATACGTTTTTACCAAAAATAGACTGCTTATTCTTTTCACACACAGAACAATGACCACAATTTTTTGAATTTTTTTCTCCAAAGTAGGCCAGAATAAGTTTCATTTTGCAGTAGTTATTATTTTCTACATAAAACTTCATTTCTTCCCACTTCTGAATTTTATTTTTTTGGATGTGTTCGAAAAGCTTCCAATAGGCATTGCTTATCGCTCTTTCGTCACGAGGTTTTAGAAACTTGATACTTGCCAGAGCACCATCAAGATATTCCAGATAATTTTTTTGTTGAAGTTCTTTCAAACGTTCTTTAATCAAAGGAACTCCTACATTGATCTTATTGCTTACCTGCTGCTCACTGAACATGACCTTGTGAGTGGTAATTCCTGATACAGTACGGAAAAGAAGCTCTACAAAATGAGCATCTTTCTGAGGAAGCTGATCTATTTCATCAGGTTTAATGAAAAGTTCCAGAGAGGACAGACTTTTGTTGTCATTGTAATAGATGATTTCCTGATTGTGCAGAAAATTGAGAACATTGTTGATCTTTGCCTTCGATAGTTTGGTGAAATTCTGTATTCCGGCTGTATTCAGTTGGAATGTTTTTTCCGGAAGTTCAAATTCGGCAACCTGAAAAATAGAGTAGAGGTAGCTGATGATTTTTAAAAATTCTGCTTTATTGGGGATCTGGTTCTTTAAGATTTGATCAAAATTTAAAAGCTCCTGCTGATTCCAAAGCATAAAAGCAAAACTTTCTTTACCATCTCTTCCGGATCTTCCGATTTCCTGATAGTAATTTTCCAGTGAGGCCGCGGGAGAATAGTGAATAACAAATCTTACATTATCTTTGTCAATACCCATTCCGAAAGCATTCGTTGAGATCAGAACATGATTGTCACTATTATTCCAAAGGTTTTGTTTAGTATTTTTTTCTTTTGTGGTAAGACCTGCGTGGAAGTAATCTACATTTTTCAGTTGATTCTTTTTCAAAAATTCAGTAAGTAATTCAGCTTCTTTTCTGGTTCTTACATAAACAATTCCAGAGTCATTATTGTATTTTAAAATATCAAAAACACGTTGAAATTTATCCGCAACTTCTTCGGTGAATATTCTGATATTATTTCTTTTGAAGCTTTTTTGAAAAACCGCTGGCTTTTTAAGTTCCAGTTTTGTTTTGATTTCTTCAAGAACTTTTGGTGTTGCAGTCGCAGTTAATGCCAAGCATGGGATTTCAGGGTTATTGCTTCTGAATCCTTTTATATTCTGATAGCTAGGCCGAAAATCCTGTCCCCATTCTGAAATACAGTGTGCTTCATCCACAGCAATGAATGAAAGCTGAATTTCTTCTATATTTTGAAGAAACTGCGTATTGGTTAATCTTTCTGGAGAAATATAAAGAAGCTTTGTAAGTCCTTCTTTGCATCGGTCATAGATTGCTTCAGCATCATACTCATCCAGCTCGGAAGAAAGATATTCGGCTTCTATACCACGAAATTTAAGCTGATTGACCTGATCTTTCATCAAAGCCAATAGGGGAGAAACTACAAGACAGGTTCCTTCTTTCAATAAAGCGGGCAGCTGATAACATAAAGACTTTCCAGCTCCTGTGGGTAACAGAACCAGTGTATCTTTTTCGTTGATGACAGCATTGATAATCTCTTCCTGAGCATCTCTGAAGTCGGTATAGCCCCAGAAATACTTAAGAGTATCATATTTTAGCTTTTGAAAATCCTGTGGAGAAATCATGATGTAAAAATAAGGAAAGTAAGGTAACAAAAAAAGCCACGCAATGCGTGACTTTTATATAATAAATTAATATGTTTATTATTTAGCTTCGAAGTAAACTCTTCTGTTTGCTCTGTTTTTCCATTCAGGGCATTTAGTTGCAGGTTCACATTCAGGATATTTAAGGTCTTTCTCACCTTTACCAATTGCCTGAATTTTTCCAGATTGAACACCGTTTTTGATCAGATAGTTCTTAACGTTGTTTGCTCTTCTTTCAGAAAGCTTCTGGTTGTAAGCATCAGTACCTCTTGTATCGGTAGCTCCGATTACGTTGTATGATCCGTTTGAGGAATTGATGTAGTTAACAGCATTGTTTAGAATTGGAGTGTTTGAAGGTAAAATTCTGTCTGAATTTAAATCGAACTCAATTCCGTCTAATTTTGTTTCTGTTTCTACTACCGGTCCTGTAGTGGCTATTGGACATCCGTTGTTTTCAACAGGTCCTGGAACCGTTACACACTTATCGTAAAGGTCAATTACACCATCTAAGTCCGTGTCAAGAGCAACTCCGGCACCATCCACTCTCGCTCCTGCTGGAGTATCAAGCTGTCTGTCCCAATCGTCGCAAACACCATCGTTATCAGCATCTCCTTTTTTACAAACTTCAATATCTTGGTTTTTGTTAGCCAAAACATCCAGTTTGTAATAGATTTCCTGAAGTGGGTCATGCCACATTAAGTGAGATTCATGTTTTCCAAGCTTTAAAGAAACCCCTAAAGTTGCGTTGAAGAAGTTATCAGAAACCTGCTCAGAACGTTTGTTGATAGCACTGTATGCATCACCACCTCCATCAAATTCATCATCTCCGGTAACGACGTACATTAATCTACCTTCAATATCAATTCTTCTGTTTACTTTAAACTTCAAACCTGCACCAGCCTGCATGAACATAGAACCTAGTTGGAAAGGTTTCACTTCAGTCATTAGGGTTTGTCCTTTGTAATCTTTCTGATATGCTCTGTAGGCAATTGTCCCAATACCAGCGTATCCGTGAAGTGCCCATCTGTATGGAGAATGATTATCAACTCTTCTTAATAAGTTAGAGAAATTCACATCTCCTAATAATGAGATCGCGTCATACTGAGTTCTACCCGCTACTGCGAAAGCATCCGGTGCAGAATCTTTGGTATTGAACCATCCTTGTCTTGTTTCACCTCTGTCATATTGTAAATTGATACCAAAAGCATGGGTAATTGCTTTATCAATACTTACATATGCTGAATATCCGAAAAGGTTTTTACCATTACCGTTTTTAATAGAGGTTAAATCGGCAGACTGAAGAAGTGGAACTCCAACCCCTGCAGAAATAGACCAGTCATTAAATCTTTTCGATTGGTTGGTGAATGGGGAAACATTGGCAGACCCAGAAGAAAAAGTATTTGGGTACTTTCCATTTGAAACTGCCGTCGAGTCTTGTGCATAAATGGCAGTAGGAACAGCCAAAGCTAATGCAACAATTGCTAAACTTAATTTCATAGTGTTATTTTTTTAAGTTAAGTTATTTGAAATGATTTTTTACGTTGAAAGTGATTTTTTTTAAATTTTTCCAAAACAAACTCATTGATTTTTAACAAATTCATAAGTCTGGTCCTGAAAATGATATAAAGGTATGTAAAAAAATTCGTAGTAGAAAAAAAATAAACCGAAAAGAAAATTCTTTCCGGTTTTTAGGTATAATAAGAGATTATTTTTTACTTTTCTTTGCCGATACTTTTTTTACCGGTTTCTTTACAGGAGCATCTTCATAATCTTTCTTTTTGATTGCATCCCATTCTGAAGTTTCTATAAATCTTACTGTAACTTTTCTGTCTGCCAATCTTTCAGCATCTGAAGCTGAAGCAGGAATTCTTGCTTCTGCAGAACCTACTCCTCTTGATTTCAGAACATTTTCATTGATTCCTCTGCTTTCTAAAGCTCCCACTACAGCAGCGGCTCTTTCTTTAGACAGTCTTAGGTTGTAAGCTGCATTACCTTTGATATCGGTATGACCTGTTAACAAGTAATTACCTCCATTTTCTTTAATAATTGAAGCCGCAAGGTCTAATTTTTCATTAGATTCTGGTCTAATGGTGGCCTTGTTGAAATTGAAGTAGATATCTTTTAAGGTTTTCTCTACTTCTATAGCAGTCTGGTTGTTATCTTTTTTTGGAATAGGACATCCGTTGTTTTCAACAGGACCAGGAACGGTTACACACTTATCGTAAAGGTCAATTACACCGTCTAAGTCCGTGTCAAGAGCAACTCCGGCACCGTCCACTCTCGCTCCTGCTGGAGTATCAAGCTGTCTGTCCCAATCGTCGCAAACACCATCGTTGTCTCCATCTCCTTTTTTACAAACTTCGATATCTTGTTTTCTATTAGCCAAAACATCCAGTTTGTAATAGATTTCCTGAAGCGGGTCATGCCACATTAAGTGAGATTCATGTTTTCCAAGCTTTAAAGAAACCCCTAAAGTTGCGTTGAAGAAGTTGTCAGAAACCTGCTCAGAACGTTTGTTGATGGCACTGTATGCATCGCCGCCTCCGTCAAATTCATCATCTCCGGTAACAACGTACATTAATCTACCTTCAATATCGATTCTTCTGTTTACTTTAAACTTCAAACCTGCACCAGCCTGCATGAACATAGAACCTAATTCGAAAGGTTTCACTTCGGTCATCAGGTTTTGTCCTTTATAGTCTTTCTGATATGCTCTGTAGGCAATTGTACCAATACCAGCGTATCCGTGAAGTGCCCATCTGTATGGAGAATGATTGTCAACTCTTCTTAATAAGTTAGAGAAATTCACATCTCCTAATATTGAGATCGCATCATACTGAGTTCTACCCGCTACTGCAGAAGCATCCGGTGCAGAATCTTTGGTATTGAACCATCCTTGTCTGGTTTCACCTCTGTCATATTGTAAATTGATACCGAAAGCATGGGTAATTGCTTTATCAATACTTACATATGCGGAATACCCAAAAAGGTTTTTACCGTTACCGTTTTTAATGGAGGTTAAATCGGCAGACTGAAGAAGTGGAACTCCAACCCCTGCAGAAATAGACCAGTCATTAAATCTTTTTGATTGGTTGGTGAATGGGGAAACATTAGCAGATCCTGAAGAAAAAGTATTGGGATACTTTCCATTTGAAACTGCTGTAGAGTCTTGTGCATAGCTTACGGCAGGGACAGCCAAAGCTAAAGCAACAATTGCTAAACTTAATTTCATCGTGTATTTATTATTTGATTTTTTTTGAAAAAGCTGGTTATATAGATTATTTGATTGGACATCCGTTGTTTTCAACAGGTCCCGGAACCGTTACACATTTGTCATATAGATCAATAACACCGTCAAGATCCATATCTAAAGCCACTCCGGCACCATCTACTCTTGCACCTGCAGGAGTATCAAGCTGTCTGTCCCAATCATCACATACACCATCATTATCAGCATCTCCTTTTTCACAAACTACAAAGTCTGTGGATGCATTTTCTAAGACGTTCGTTCTGTAATAAGCTTCTTGTAGAGGGTCATGCCATGCTAGGTGAGATTCTTGCTTTCCTAGTTTGAAAGATACCCCTAAACTTACTGTCCAGGCATTATCTGATCTTCTAGCGTTAAGCATATTATATTTCTCACCCGGTGTAGAAGGGTCATAGTCGTTAGGACCTGCCCAGCCACCACCATCAAACTCGTCATCACCACTGATGATATACATGGTTCTTGCTTCGATATCAATAAGTTTGGAAACATTATACTTTACTCCTATACCTCCTTGATAGAAGATGGAATTGATATCAATATCTTGTTTGATGAATAGGGGAGTCCTTCTTGGAGAATCACTCCATCTGAATTCATTGTTGTCATGAAGTGACGTTCTGAATCCCTGAACTCCAATTCCCATATACCCGTGGAAAGCCCATCTGTAAGGGGAATGGTTATCAACTCTTCTGAATAAGTTTGAGAAATTAATATCTCCTAATAAAGAGATGTTGTCAAATTGTGTAGTCGCTGTACCAACGCCTGCTAATTGACCAACAGCACCGGGAAGTTGTGCCGTTTGTTTCGTCTCTCCTCTCATGTACATCAAGCTTAATCCAAATGCGTGTGTGATTTGTTTATCTACACTTACATAAGCATTATATCCCCAATTGATTTTGTCTTTGCGGATAGATTTAATATCTGAGTGTACCATGAATGCTGAACCTCCTCCGACAGAAATAGACCAGTCTCTGAAGCGTCTGGATTTGTTGTCGAAAGGTTTTACATTAGCTGAGCCTGAGGAAAATGTATTAGGATACTCAGTAGAAGAGTTTACTGTAGTGCCGCTGTTCTGAGCGAAAGCTGCAATTGGCAATGCAGAGGCCAATAATAATAAACCTAATTTCATACAATATGTTTTATGTTTTAAATAAAATCTTTTAATAATACTCTGGAAAAATCCCTTTCAAAAAGATGTTTTTTATGAGGGATTTCTAATCTTTCTGATATAAAGTTTAATTCATTATACTTAATGATATCAATGTCTATAAGCCTGTCGGTATAACCTCCGGTTACTCTTGAATCATTAATTCTTCCCATCTCAATTTCTATATCCTTAATACAATCAAGCAATTGAATTGGTGAAAGATGCGTGAATATTATTGCTGCAATATTACAAAAAATATTGGAACTGGCAAATTCTACAGGATCTGACATTAAAAAATCGCTGGTTTGTGAAATGTGATTTCCTGCTTCATTTATTTTCTGCAAAGCAAGCTCTATATTTTTTTTTTGCTCTCCGAGGTTACTTCCGAGTAACAAAATGACCTTATGCTGCGACATATTAGAAAATTGATTGATTTATGAGAAGTTTCTTTAAAAATGTTTTGGCAAATATAGTAGCAATAATCCTACTTTGCGCTGTATTTTTCTTCTTTTTCATTATGATGCTTGTGTTCAGTTCCATGGGGAATGATAAGTCGGTGGCGGTAAAAAAGAACTCTGTTCTTACGATTAATTTAAAAACAAATATCATAGACAGCCCTACTGAAGAGCAGGCAGGATTGTTTGGAATAAGCAACCAGAATAAAAGCGTTCTTCTTTACGACGCATTGGAAGCGATTAATAAAGCTAAAACGGATGATAACATTAAAGGGATAAGTATTGAAGCAGACGAGCTTCATGCCGGTCTTACGCAGATTGATGATTTGAGAAATGCAATTGAAGATTTCAAAAAAAGCGGAAAATTTGTATATGCTTATGGAAATGGAGTTTCACAGTCAGCTTATTATCTGGGATCAGTAGCAGATCAGTACTATCTTCATCCTGCAGGAGGAATAGAGTTGAAAGGACTTGCTACGGAGGTAACATTCTTCAAAGATTTTGCAGATAAATACGGAATCGGAATTGAAGTAATCCGCCACGGAAAATTCAAGTCTGCAGTAGAACCTTTCTTAAGAAATGATATTTCTCCGGAGAATAAAGAGCAGCTGAGTACTCTTTTGAACGATCTTTGGAAAAATACTTCCAATAAAATGGCGGCATCAAGAAAAATTGATACTCTTCAGTTCAGAACAATTGTAGACAGTTTATATGGAATGATTCCTGAGCAGGGATTAAAATATAAACTTGCAGACAAACTTATTCAGAAATCGGAATATGATGATCTGCTTAAATCTAAATTGAGTCTGAAAGAAGATGACAAACTGAATAAAATCTCTTTAAGCAGCTATATCAATTCTTATGCTGGTGATGATGAATCCGGAGAGAAAGTAGCAGTTTTATATGCTTCTGGATCTATAAATAATGGAGACGGATACAATGATATCTATTCTGAAAAATATGTAAAGTATATTAAAAAACTTCAGGATGATGATAAAGTGAAAGCGGTTGTTTTCAGAATCAATTCTCCTGGAGGAAGCGCGAATGCTTCTGATGAGATTTTATTTGAATTGCAGAAATTGAAAAAGAAAAAGCCTTTGGTGGTTTCTTTTGGAGACTATGCTGCTTCAGGAGGTTATTATGTGGCAATGGCAGCGGATAAGATTTATTCAGAGCCTAATACCCTTACCGGATCTATCGGAGTGTTTGGTGTAATGCCTTATTATAAGGATATCGCTAACAAAAACGGAATTCGTGCCGATGTTGTGGCTACCAATGCAAACTCTATGTTCTATTCAGGATTGAATGGAGTTACCCCTTATGGAGTGAATATGATGACAAGAAGTGTAGAAGGAACTTATAAAAGATTCGTACACTTTGTTACTCAAAACAGAAAGAAAACATTTGAACAGATTGATAATATTGGAGGAGGTAGAGTATGGAGCGGTGCCCGTGCTAAGAATATCGGCCTGGTAGATGATTTGGGTACTTTAAATGATGCTGTGAAATTTGCGGCACAGAAGGCAGGATTGAAATCTTACCATGTTGAAGGTTTCCCTAAGAAAATGTCGCCTTTCGAGCAACTGTTCAAAGATCTGAACGAAGAAGATGTTTCTGCAAGAATTATCAAAAACAAAATAGGAAAATCCAACTACGAGATCTTACAACAGATCACAGACAAAAAGCTACAATCTGAAGTGAAAATGGAAATGCCTTACCAGATTAGAATCAACGACTAACTAAATTATATTGTACACAAAAATCCCGGATCTGAATTTCAGATCCGGGATTTTATTTTTTATTGTATTTACTTCAGCTTTTCTTCGTTGCCATTCCGTAAATCCAGAGTATGATTAAAGCTCCTCCGATAGAGAGAATCCAGCTTCTAGGATTCCAGAATGAATCAACATCTCCCCAGTGTAAAATGTAAACTCCTATAGCTCCTCCTACAAATGCTCCCAGAATTCCCAGGATAATAGTAATTAGCCATCCCCCTCCCTGGGTTCCCGGCATAATCATCTTAGCGATTGCACCTGCAATAAGACCGAATAAGATCCATGTTAAAATTCCCATAGTTGCAAATTTTTTAATTGTTAATATTTAAAAATGATTTGTTTACTAATGTAAGGGAAAACATGATGTAAATCATCTTTTCTTGAAGAATGAGTCTACAAATTCCGTACCATTAAAAAGTTGAAGATCCTGCATTTTTTCGCCAACTCCAATATATTTTACCGGAATCTGGAATTGGTCGGAGATTCCTATAACAACACCTCCTTTGGCGGTTCCATCCAGCTTGGTTACTGCTAAAGCATTCACTTCTGTTGCGGCAGTAAATTGTTTTGCCTGTTCAAAAGCATTCTGTCCTGTAGATCCGTCAAGAACCAAAAGGATTTCGTGTGGAGCATCAGGAATAACCTTTTGCATCACTCTTTTGATTTTGGAAAGCTCGTTCATCAGATTGATCTTATTGTGAAGTCTTCCAGCCGTATCAATGATCACAACATCTGCATTCTGTGCTACAGCACTCTGTACGGTATCAAATGCTACGGAAGCAGGATCTGATCCCATCTCTTGCTTTACAATAGGAACACCCACTCTTTCACTCCAGATAACAAGCTGATCTACCGCCGCAGCTCTGAAGGTATCTGCTGCTCCAAGAACAACTTTCTTCCCTTCCGATTTGAACTGGTGAGCCAGTTTTCCGATCGTGGTTGTTTTTCCTACTCCGTTTACTCCTACCACCATGATGACGTATGGTTTTTTGGAAGTATCGATATTTCCTGTACCTGCATGAGGATTTTCAAGCAATAGGCCTGAAATTTCTTCACGAAGAATTTTATCGAGTTCGTTTACCCCAACATATTTGTCTTTGGCAACACGTTCTTCTATTCTTTCTATGATTTTGATAGTGGTAGAGGCACCTACGTCGGAGGCGATCAGTACTTCTTCAAGATCATCCAGTACTTCATCATCTACTTTGCTTTTACCGACTACGGCTTTCGTCATTTTTTCAAAGAATCCCTGGCTGGATTTTTCCAATCCTTTATCTAGGGTTTCTTTTTCTTCCTTTTTGAAAATATTTTTAAACCAACTCATAGTTTTAGTTTATACTTATTTATTTTTAACCACTGCTGTGGCTTCTACTTCTACCAATACATCATCTCTCTGAAAAAAGACTGCTTATCACTACATGGCTGCTTACAGGAGGATTCTGAAGATTAACATGTATCTCTTACTTTTCTTAAATCAGGAGTTCTTGAGATGGCTGTAATGAAAATAGAAAAGTTACTGTACACGCCAGAACAAGTACTTTTTCATACTTTGCTGATTGATAATCTGGTGTACAAAGATAACAAAAAAACTACCCAAAATATGAGTAGTTTTTATATTGTAAACAAAGTACGGATTATTTTTTCAAATAACCATCAACTTCGTCAGCATTCATTACTTTTTCTTCGAAAACGTAAGCTCCTGATTTAGAAGACTTAACCATTTTCACCACTTTAGTCATTTTCTTAGACCCAGTTTGTAGGGTTGCTACTACTTTCTTTGCCATGGTAAGTTATTATTTATAAATTACTTAATTTCTTTGTGAAGGGTAGATCTCTTAAGAACAGGATTGTATTTTTTCAATTCCAATCTCTCTGTAGTGTTCTTTTTATTTTTTGTAGAAATGTATCTAGACATTCCTGGCATACCACTTTCTTTGTGCTCTGTACATTCAAGGATTACTTGAACTCTGTTTCCTTTTTTTGCCATGATTTATTAATTCTTTTTAATCAATCCGTTTCTAGTAGCTCTTTCAATAGCTTCCTCGATTCCAATCTTGTTAATCACTCTCAATCCATGAGCTGATACTTTCAGTGTTACGTGCTTATCTTGCTCTGGAAGGTAAAACTTCTTCTCTAATAAGTTAATTTCAAAACGACGCTTCGTTTTGTTATTAGCGTGAGAAACGTTGTTACCAACCATTGCACGCTTTCCTGTTATTTGGCAAATTCTTGACATATCTCGATGTTCTTATTTGTATAATATTTGAGAGTGCAAAATAACGAAGAATTTTTTAGATAGACAAATCTTTTAGAAAATATTTGTAAATAAGTGGCTGATTAATAATATTGAATTTTTAAAATACCCGAATTTCCGGGATATAGCAGAAAATCAGTGCTGATATATTTCATACAGGCTTTTTTTTACCCAAAGATTTTAATATTCTATCTTTGTTTTTAATTAATCTAAATAAAAACAACGTGAAGAAAATTTATATTTTATTGTCGATGCTGCCTATTTCACTCTCTGCACAGAACTTTTCGGAAATACAAACCGGGATGAGGAATTTCTATTATTCAGCTGCCGATATTGCCGATATAGATAATGACGGGAAACTGGATATTGTAATGAATGGAGCCATAGATTCTGACGGAGACGGAAATGTAGACAGTACTTTTAATGAAGTATATAAGAATAACGGAAGTTCTTTATTGCCTTTTGCCGGTTTTGGAACAGATGTGACGCATTTGGGTGATATAAGATTCATTGATTATAATAATGATGGCCTGATGGATATTATTGCTACAGGACTAAGTTATATGGATGTTGTGAATTACAAACATTACCGATTCAAAAATACAGGGTCTGGTTTTTTGAAAGAAGAAGATCTTCCGGGCAAAATTTACGGATCGTTGGAGGTTTTTGATTTTAATCATGATGGAAAACAGGATTATGCAATCAATGGAACTCAATATATCGATGGGATTGGTTTTAGAAATACATTAGATTATTATAAAAATACAGGTTCCGGTTTCAATATGATGGGGAACTGGCTTGAAGGAACCCAAAACGGGAGCTTTAAAGTAGTGGATCTGAATAACGATAACCTTCTTGATGTGGTAGTAATAGGTTCGGACATTAATGGTAATGCGGTTTCCAAAGTGTATATGAATCAGGCCGGAGTATTAACTCCTACTCAGGATTTCGGTCCGGTAGGTGTAGGGAAAATAGATTTCGCAGATTTTAATGCTGATGGTTTTCAGGATATTGTTGTAATAGGAAGAGAAGGAAATGATGATGGCTATTTCGCTGTTCTGATGAACGATGGAACGGGAACACTTACACCACAACAGATTCCCGTGGCAGATATTTCTGATGCTTCTTTAAATATTGGTGATTTGAATAATGACGGATATTATGACTTTATTGTTTCAGGAAATGAAAATTATAACGGAGTAGTAAAGACTTATATTTACAATCCTTCCAACCAGCAATTTTCGGAAGGGATATTAAACGGTGTTACACCTTTGGCAGGAATTGTTCATTTATTTGATTTTAATAACGACAATCATCCTGATATTTTATTAAGCGGCTTCGATTGGAACGATCCGGATATGTTATCTCTGACAAAAGTTTTCACTAATACTGCAACAGATGCCAATGCTAAGCCGACACCTCCAATCAATTTAAATCTTACTAAAAACGGAAACCGCTTTAATTTTTCATGGAGTGGAGCCACCGATGACAAAACACCGGTTAATGCCTTACGATATGAAATTACAGTAGGGACCACACAAGGCGGTCAAGACATTGCCAAATATGTGGTTACAACACCTTCTTGGTTCCTGGATCTTGATCCGGCTATCGAGAATGTATTTTGGAGCGTGAAATCTATTGATGCTTCCAAGGTATATTCTGATGCTTCTGTACAGAATACATTAGGAATAAAAGAGCATAAAGCAAGAATCAGTCTTGCTATTTACCCAAATCCAACATCAGATAGAGTATATATAAAAGGAGAGAAAGTTTCGGAAGCTGAAATGTATTCAATGGATGGGAAGAAACTGAATATCAACTTCAATGGAGATCAGTCTGTAGATGTTTCCCATCTGCCAAAAGGAGTTTATCTATTAAAACTGAAGATAAAAAACGAAATAACCACGAGAAAGCTTACTGTTAAGTAACTGAATCATTCTATCTTGAGAAAAGCCAGACGTCCAGCTGGCTTTTCTTTTTTTATAAGGAGTTTACGTAAACTTAGTCACAAAAGATTTTTAAACACTCACAATATTTAAGTTATACACTTTGTGTAAAAGTAATACACTGAGGTTGTATTGAAAATCAAAGATTCTCATCTTATGTGAACTTCATTGTGCGATATTCTCTTATACTTTCTAAAGTGTACTAAAGTGTTAAAAATAAAAACTTTTGTGGTTTAATAAAAAGCTTAAACAGTTAAGGCATCCTTTCTGAAAAGTATATCAATTGTATTATTTATCTCTTGTTCTGCTTCAGGAAGTCCAATGGTATTTTATCTCCTAAATGTTGATAAGTGAAAAGAAAGAACAAAGGAAAATAAAACAGAAAATATCGTGGCAACGGAGCTACCGAGTAAAAGAATAAGTAAAATAGAAACAATATTCCAAGAAATACAGTCTCAAAAGTAAACGAAGACCTTAGTTTCTTATATATGATGTAGAGAAAGATCAGATTAAAGGCGACCAGGACAATAGAATAGAGGTAGGTAATAATATTACTGGAAAAATTATAGTTTCCGGGGTAATAATTCAGAAAATTGATTCCTATCTTTTTAAAACTATTCTCAATAAACAGCTTGGGATGTTGGGAAACAAAATCTTTATTCAGCTGGTTGAGATAATGGTCTATTTGTTTTTCATTGTCGTAATGACTTCGAAGATAATCATCAAATAAAACTAACTTTTTGGAAGGATCATAAGGAAAATTGGAGGTTGAAAAAATATCATATTTTTCATGATTTCCTTTGGCAAAATTATAGCTTAAAGATGTTGAATAATGAAAAGTTCCTATTTTTTCATAATTTCTGATGCACCACGGAAGATAGGTAATGAATATAAAGGCCAATAAAAATATAAAACTGTAATATTTTATTTTTTTAAATAGGAAAAGAATAACTGCTGAGATGATCATTAAGAATAGAAATTCATATCGGATGTATAATCCCATTATGGACACTATGGCAATCAGAATAATATTCTGAGTGGTTATTTTTTTTGACAGTTTTAACACTAAAGCAAAGAACGCACAGAACAAAGAAACGGTAAGGGCAAACGAACTGATCTTTGCGACTCCCAGTAGAATTGGCGGACAAAAAATAATACATACAAAAGCCGGGAAATAACTTTTTTTATTTCTGTCAACCTCTTCAAAACTTCGAACCAATAACAGAACCGAAAAAAAGAAAATGACCGACTGCAAAATGCATGAAATCATTACCCATTGCGGAACCTTACATATACTTTCTATCAAAAGTAAATAATAAGGATACAGAGGAGGCATATAGGCTGTAGGTTTACCCTCGTAATAATAATCATGGTACGTGGCAAAATCCTGCATAATGACTTTCCACTCGAAAACGAGTTCTGCATTTTTGCTTAGATACAATACCGCTATACCGTAAAGCAGAAAAATGATAGAATATTTATATCGTACAATTTTTTCCTTCATTTTCGCTGAAGCCTAATACATTCAATTAATTGATAAAAACTATGCTTTTTTTGTCTTTCTTTTGAACCATTCAATTAAGAAGTAGCACAATAAAAATCCCAGAGCAAACATGGAAAATCTTGAAAGCAGATCACCTGTCCTTGTATAAAAAGTCATGGTGTCATACAGATTTACTTTCGCAAATAATGCGGTGGTGTCCCCATAGAATGTATCCTCCGTTACTTCTCCCTTAGCGTTGATGTGAGCAGAAATTCCACTGTTGGCGGCACGTGCAATTTCTCTTCTGGTTTCAATCGCTCTTAGCTTAGCATAGGATAAAAGCTGTCTGTGCCCTTCTGTAACCCCCCACCATGAGTCATTGGTCATAATGGCAAGAAAGTTGGCTCCTTTTTTTACATAATCGGTAACAAATTCACCATAGATACTTTCGTAGCAGATAACAGGAGCCATTTTACCTTTATTGTAAGGATTAGAGAACGATTTTCTTTCCTTATCTATACTTAAAGAAGCCACTGTTCCCCCCAGGTTAAGCATCGCATCGCCAAGGATAGGTTTTAAAACAGTCATGTAAGGAAATATCTCAACTCCCGGTACAAGTTTTCCTTTGTGGTAAACCTGAACGGTTTGGTTAGGAGCAAGCTGAACGGCTGTATTGTAGCTGGTAACCCAAACTCCATTATTGATCTGGTAAGCTTCAGCAGGAGCCTGTGCCGCATTAAAATAAAAACGGTGTGAGGAGATTCCTGTAGCAAAAACAGAACCCGGATGTTGAGATAGAAAGCCTTTGATATTATTTAAAAGTAAACTCTTTTCAAAAGCTGTCTCAGAAATAGAACCTCTTCCCGGAAGTGCCGTTTCCGGAGCAATATAATAATCAATTTTTCCTGTTGAATTTTTTTCAGCAAGAGATAAAAGATCTTGTTCAATAGCTAAACTGTCTTTCGAATACTTTTCATTATAAGGGTCAAGATCCGGTTGTAACATCAGTACATTTACCTGTCCTGATGGTTTTTCATTGAAATTATTATACTTGATTACCGAAATAATCATAGGAAGTGCTATTAAAGCAACTATAATAGATGAATTTCTGATCAAATCTTTTTTCTTTCTTCCGGCTTCCCAGGTTCTTACCGTATAGAATATCAGAACATTGATCAGCAGGATCCAGAAACTTCCACCCGTTGCACCTAAAGTATCATACCATTGTATAAGTTTAGGATATTCTGAAAATACATTTCCCAGATTCAGCCATGGCCATGTAAGCTCCCACCCCAAATGGAATTTTTCAAAGCTCATCCAGATAGCAATAAAGAAGCCTAATCCCCAATAAGTACCCTGTGCATTTTTGTACCAGTGATAACACTGGAATACCAGAGAGTATAAAAGAGAATTGACCAGTACAGGAAATACAACGGCCATCAGAGAGTGGCTTCCGTCGGGATTTTTTGCGCCATACAGCCAACCTGTAGTCACAATATTCCAGATGATAAAACACAGATAAGAAAGTCCGAAAATAACCCATCCTTTCCTTTTGTAATCTGAAAATTTTGAAATTCCATGTTCCATCATCAGAAGAGGAACCAAGGCAAAAAATATAAAAAACGGGACCCCGTAAGTTGGCCATGAAACCGATAGCAGCATTGCTGAAATAAGGGTAAGTAAAACGTATTTCATTGAGATAAAATATAATGCAAAAATAAGGTTTGTAAAAAGAAACTCAAAACCAAAACAAATGATAAAAGGTTAATTTTTTAAAGACATATCTTTAATTCCCCAATCCTGGATGGTCATCAGTATAGGCATAAAGGTTTTACCATATTCGGTAAGCTTATATTCTACTCTGGGTGGGATCTCCGGGTAAATTGTTCTTTCAAGAATATCGTCCTCTTCCAACTCTCTGAGCTGATTCACCAACATCTGCTTACTGATCATAGGAATTGCTTTCTGAAGCATGCTGAAACGGTTCACATTCATACTGATTCCATACATGATGACAGTTTTCCATTTGCCACCTACTTTATTATAGAAATGGGTTACGGGACAATTGTTGGGATTGAAATCTTTATTTTTTCTTTTATTTTCCATTGGTCTAAAAAAATGTACTATGAATAATAATGAAGACTAGTAGTAATAAACATGACAAAGGTAATAACTTCGTTGTTATAAAAATAACAAAGTATGGATAATAAAGAATTAATATTAAAAGCCATTACTGCCCATATTATTAACATAACAGAATAAAAATAATAAAATGATAGAACAAATAAAAAACAAGGCAATAGGAGAATGGGAAAGTATCTCAACGGAAGTTCGACCAAGTGCATCCAAAAATGAAGACGGAAGCTTGAAGCCTTTTTACCTGAAAAGATATTTTTCGCTTCTTCCCGATGATCAATTTTCACTGGAAATTCTGAATTATGCTGATCCGTACGGAACAATTCCTTTGGCTAAAATCTCATTGAAAGGACATGTAGAATGGCAGGGAAATCATCCTATCGCTGAGGGCGCACAAAAAGTAGATTTTTCTGCTGATGAGGCTTATGAAGTAACTCCTTTGATTCACAACTTTACCGATGTTTTAAATACTCTTGCTAAAGAAAATTTCGACGTCTGGGAAACCGGAAAACCTCAAAGTATTTTAAGAAAGAAATTTTTGCCTTTTGGCCTGGAAGAAGGACAGGTTTTTAAAGAATATGATCTGATATATGTTTCTAATGATCTGATGTTCTGGGGAGCACGAAATGTAGATGGAAGAGGCTTTGATACTGAAGCAAACCGACCGACAAATCTGCAGATTCCGATGAAAAGGAAATAATATAATAGAAGAGAGTGGTGTAAGCTCTCTTTTTTTATACATTAGGAATTTGTTTTAAAGAATATTGAACCTATTTTTGAAATAAATTTATTAGCACAAATGTTAAAAAGAATATACAAGATTCTGATTCTTCCCTTTACACTGGTTTTACTTTACCTTATGTTTTTTGGGATGGGGAGATTTCAGTATGAAGACAATATGATTACTGTAGCACCTATCGTTTCCACGATCAAATTCATACAGGGAATTGGAAACTGGAAAGATATTACGATGATTGTTCTTGGCAATATCATCATGTTCATTCCCTTTGGTTTTTTAGGTTGGGTCTTTCCGAAATTGAAAGAATTAAAGCCATTACTTTTTAATTTCATTCCCGCTATTACAATTGTGGAAGGACTTCAGTATTTTACCAGAATGGGAATATTTGAGGTAGATGATATCATCCTGAATACATTGGGTGTCTATTTAGGTTGGCTGATGTGTAGATTTATTGAAAAAAGATTTAGCTATTTAGTTCTTTAGCCCTTTGTTCGGCATTTAGAATTCCCTGTTTTAAAATTTCCTTGAAGTGATTCTCTTCAAATGTTTTTAAGGCAGCTTCAGTAGTTCCTCCTTTGGAAGCTACATCCTTGATGAGTTCTTCAAGATTCTTGTCGGAATTATTGATCAGGTGATAAGCTCCCAACATGGTTTGCTTCACAAAAAGCTTGGAAAGGTTTTCTTCGATTCCCATTTCTATTCCTGCTTTAATCATAGCATCAATGATGTAATAAAAATAGGCAGGACCACTTCCTGAAAGTGCAGTTACACCATCCAGCAGTTCTTCATTTTCCAGATAAACAGAGCGGCCGGTACTGTTCAATAATCTTTCTATATTGATGAGCTGGCTGAAGGAAATTCCCTGAGCGGCAGTATATCCTGTAATTCCCATTCCTAAAAGAGTAGGGGAGTTGGGCATTGCTCTCACTACAAGCGGATGATTCAGAAGTTTCTGGATTTTCTCAATATTGATCCCTGCCATAATAGACAGGATCATCTGGTTTTCTTTAAGGGTAAACTGTATATTTTGGGCAACGGACTGGAAATCCTGAGGTTTTACAGCAATGATAATAAGGTCTGCATCCAGTTCTCTGACTTCCTCAAAGGTAGATATTTCAGATTTCGGGAATTCTTCTGCTATTTTAGAAATTTTAGAGGGATTTCTGATGATCAGGTGAAGGTTTTCAGGTTTGATCAACTCGTACTTTAAGAATGATTTTGAAAAAGAAAGGCCCATATTCCCGGCTCCTAAAATAGCTATTTTCATATTGTGTTGTATTGGTAAGTGATTTTATTTCAAATATTTTCTGAAAACCTTAGTATAGTTGTCATTGAAGTTAATGAGATCTATACTTTTAAAAGATATCTTGTGTGGCTTTTTACTGAATTTTCCTGCTGGATTGTAGTTCTTAATTGTTACTGATTTAGAATCTACTTCTAAGATTTCGCCAATGGTAAATACAAATTCTTTATTCTTTTTAGTCTCAATACTACAATGGAAATTTTGTTTTTTGATAGATTTAAAAAGAGTTTCTCCGTTTTCTAAATCTGTTTTATCAATAATATCCCGGTTAAGATGCAGAATATTTTCTTGTACATAAATATACTGTGAAACTTTATCATATTCGTTGTGGCGTATACCTGTTACCTTGTCATAAGGAACAATCTTTATACCCGCCATACTAAAGTCGTATGTTTCTTCAATCATCATAAAATGATCAGAAAACTTCACGATAAATCCAAATATGGCAGAACCATCCTTAAGATTTACTTTAACAAAATTAGTTTTCTTAATATGTTTTTGAACAAGCTTTTTAAAGTCTTTTTCTGTTAAATCTTTTGCCATTTTGATGAGGTTTAAATAATATTCACTTCCCGTTCAAGTTCTATTCCAAACTTTTCTTTGACAGAATCTATGATTGCTGTAGAAAAATCAAAAATTTCTTTTCCGGTGGCATCTCCTGTTGCATTTACAATGACAAGGGATTGTAGTTTGTGAGACGCAACATTTCCTACCTGTTTCCCTTTCCATCCGCATTGCTCAATCAGCCATCCTGCAGGAACTTTTACAACATTTCCATTGGGATATCCCTGAATGTTTTCAAACTGTTGCTGTAACGCTTCAAACTGAGCTAAAGGAATTGTTGGATTTTTGAAAAAACTTCCGGCATTTCCAATTTCTTTAGGATCAGGAAGTTTGCTTTGTCTGATGTTAATAACCGCTTTAGAAACATCCTGAATCGTTGGATAGGTGATGCCCAGATTTTCAAGTTCAGTTGTAATCGCTCCGTATTCAGTTTTGATGTGATGATCCTGAGTTGTCAGTTTAAAGGTAACTTCCAGGATAACATACTTTCCTTTTCCTTTCTGTTTAAAAATAGAGTCTCTGTACCCAAATCTGCATTTTTCCAGATCGAAGTTTTGAAGTTCAAGGTTTTCCAGATCGAGAACCAGACAGTTGACGAAAATATCTTTAATTTCAGTACCGTAAGCTCCAATATTCTGCATAGGAGAAGTTCCTACATTTCCGGGAATTAAAGAAAGATTTTCCAGTCCGCCATAGTTTTTCGCTAAGCAGTACATTACAAACTCATGCCAGTTTTCTCCTGCTTTTGCCGTTACAAGTACTTCATGATTGTCTGTAGATTCTTCTGAAATTCCCTTTAGATTAAGCTTAATAGCCAAACCTTGAAAATCTTTTGTCAGAAGAATATTACTTCCTCCCCCAAGAAATAAAATGGGAAGATTCTGGTTTTTAGAAAAGGTAAGAGCATCTTTTAACTCTTCAGTGCTGTGTATTTCAGTGAAGTATTGAGCTTTGGCTTCAACGCCGAATGTGTTATAAGGCTTTAAGGAAAAATTTTCTTGCATATTTTATTGGTATTCTTTTGGAAGAAGTAGATCTAAATGTTCTTTAAGCTGTTGCAATTGCTTATAATGTGTGGTGTCTGCAAAAGAGTTGACGTAGATGTGCGACTTTTTGGGAGTACGAATCTGAAAAGTCTCATCTATTCCATCCACCGACTGCTGACTTGGAGAGCTTTTTATCTGATCAAGCTCTTTACTGTTGAGGTGTGAAACCAATTGTATCCAGGTATTGTTGTCAATCGCTGAAGACCATTCTTTATGGCTGTGATTCGCTGTGGCACCTACTTCTGCAAAAATGGAATCTCGTTTTGCTTTAATAATTTTGTATTCACCAAGTGTACCTCCAATATGAGAAACACTGATGAAGGTTATTTCGTTGGGATCTTTATGATGAACAGTCTGCTTCTGTTTCTTTGTATCACAAGAAAAAAATGCCGACAGCAAAAAGATCGAAAACAGGATTTTCAGATATATATTTTTTGTTGTCGGCATGGTGTATATTTATTTACAGGCTAAATTCTTCTCTGTACTTTTTTAAAGCTTCTTTCAGAATTTCAGCACTTCTTTTTAAATCTTCTTCTTTTAATACGTAAGCAATTCTTACCTGTTTTTTACCCAATTCCGGGTTGCTGTAGAATCCACCTGCAGGGGCAACCATAATGGTTTCGTTGTTTAGAGCATATTTTTCAAGTAACCACTGTGCAAATTTTTCAGTGTCGTCTACCGGAAGCTCAGCTACACAATAGAAAGCTCCTCTTGGCTTAGGGCAGATTACTCCAGGAATCGCATTTAAAAGATCTACCAATACATTTCTTCTGTGGGTATATTCTTCTCTTACTGCTCTGATGTAAGGTCCGTCGTTCTGGTGAGCTGCTGTTGCTGCAATCTGTCCTAAAAGAACCGGGCTCAATCTCGCCTGTGCAAAAAGCATAGCGGCATTACGGATTTTGTTGGAACGGGTCACCATACAACCAATTCTTACTCCGCACATAGAATAACGCTTAGATTCAGAATCAATAATGATGCAGTTTTCACTTAGCTCAGGGAATTCCAACATTGAAATTTGCTGCTTTCCATCATATACATATTCTCTGTATACTTCATCGGAAATGATAACGATATCATATTTTAAAGCAATTTCGGCAAGCTTTTGAAGTTCTTCACGTGTATACAGGTAACCTGTTGGGTTTCCTGGGTTACAGATGATAATGGCTCTTGTTTTTTCAGTGATTTTTTTCTCAAATTCTTCAATCGGAGGTAATGCAAACCCAGTATCAATCGTAGAAGGAACTGCCACTACATTCACATCAAATGTGCTGGTAAAACCATTATAGTTAGCATAATAAGGTTCAGGAATGATTACTTCGTCACCTTCATCACATAGAGTAGAAATGGCAAAGTTCAGCGCCTCAGAACCTCCATTGGTAACAATGAAATTATCTGGAGTAAGGTCTGAAAA
This sequence comes from Chryseobacterium sp. Mn2064, assembly GCF_049319685.1. NCBI lineage: Bacteria > Pseudomonadati > Bacteroidota > Flavobacteriia > Flavobacteriales > Weeksellaceae > Chryseobacterium > Chryseobacterium sp. Mn2064. The sequence continues at coordinate 267,753 of NZ_JBMOUE010000003.1, read as the reverse complement.
ACCTAACGATTGATAATACTCTGTAAGGGCTTTTCTATATTCTATATTACCTTCAGAAAGTGCATATTCCAATACTTTTAAATCGATGTTTTTTAAAGCATTTAAAGCGGTTTCCGGAGTTTCAATATCAGGCTGTCCGATATTAAGGTGATATACTTTTATTCCTTTCTGTTTTGCTTGTAATGCAAAGGGAACCAGTTTTCTTACCGGCGATGGCGGCATATGCAGTGCTCTGTTTGAAATATTCGGCATTGTTCAAAAAATTTGTATGACAAAAATAGGATTTAATTTCTCAATAATAAAATTAAGGATCAATAAGAAGCACTTCATTTATTTCATCAATTCAAAAAAAAATAACGAACTGGATGTTGATATTAAATATATTTTCAAAATATGTTAAATTTTTATTAAAAATAATCTTTTTGTATTGAAATTTTTCATAAATTTCGGCTCAAATGTGAATAAAATGGCAATAAATTTATTTTCTAGAGTAGTCCCTGCTATTGCTCTGCTTTCAGCCTCTGTTTTGACGGCTCAAAATTTTCAAAACCTTTATATTGCTTCTGGATACAATGCGGATGTGATCGCCAATGATGTAGGCTCTGCAATGGTCACAACCACTACTGATGTAGACGGGGTTTCCTATGCTTTTGTATCAAGAGATTTCAAGCTTACTGCTACAAGCAATCCTATTACGTATGGTCTTCCCGTTAATGGAGTGATCAATTCAGTGGTTGCTTCCACACCGGGATTAAGTTTTCAGTTGGCAGATTATTATGGCAATAATTCTTTACGAATCAATAGTAATGCTGCTGGGAATAATTCCGGAACTATTGTTTTTTCTACTCCGGTTCCTGCTTTTAAACTGTATATGCTTTCCACCAGTGGAAGTGGTGCTTCCGTCGTAGATGTAACAATTACTTTTACAGACAATACAACACAGGTTTTTACCGGTCAGAGTATTTCAGACTGGTATGACGGAGGTAGTTTTGCCATTCAGGGCATCGGAAGAATTCTCAGAACTTCAAACGGACTAGAGTCCAGTACTACCAATCCCAGACTCTATCAGACTGCGTTTGCTATTGATGCAGCGAATCAAACTAAACCTATCCAGAGTGTAACCGTTACTAAAACAAACAGCTCTGGTGTAATGAATGTATTTGCTTTCTCTGTAGATGCTTTTTCAACCTGTGCAGCCCCTGTATTGCAGGATCCGACAGGAATGACTGCTAACTCGGCTCAGATGACATGGACTGTTCCAACAGGAACACAGGCTGCTAGCCATGATATTTATTACAGCACTAGCCCGACAATTCCTACAGCGAATACCACACCGAGTTATTTTGACGTACAGGGATCATCTTATACTCTTAATAATTTATTACCAAGTACAACATATTATTGCTGGGTAAGAACCAACTGTTTTGGAGCAACAAGTAAAAGTTCGTGGTCATTTTCAAAGTCATTTACTACCTTATGTGGTTCTGTAATCCCTTCTTATACGAATGATTTTAGTACTTTCCCAGGAAATTGCTGGGCGGCTAATCTTTCGGGAGGAACTCCTGACACCAATCCTACGGGAACTAGTACGTACTGGGCACAGCGTAATTTCTTAAATACATCTGCTAATGGTCCTTCTGCTCATATGAACATTTATTCTTCAGGAAGAACAGGTTGGTTCAAAACAGTCCCTTTTAATCTTTCTGCGGGAGGATACAGAGTGAAGTTCAGATATGGAGTCACTACTTATTCCGGTACAGCAGCTTCTGTGATGGGTAGTGATGATGTGGTTCACTTTATGGTTTCCGACAATGGAGGAAGCACATGGACAATACTACAAACCTGGAATGCGAATAATGGTCCATCCAATACTTCAAATGATTTTACGTATAATTTATCCAATACAGGAGCCAATACTATTTTTGCTTTTTACGGAAGTTCAGGAACTACAAATGATAGCCAGGATTACAACTTCTATGTAGACGATTTTACCGTGGAAAATGCTTTGTTGAGTACTTCAGAAGTCAACCGTCAGGTAAAAACCGTAGCCGTTCATCCTAATCCTTTTAAAGATATTCTGTATTTTTCAGATGTAAAAGATTTGAAAAAAGTTACCGTAGGAGATACTTCCGGCAGAATTGTGAAAACAGTGGAAGGTTCTGTTACTGAAATTAATCTGAGTGAACTGAATTCAGGATTGTATTTTGTAACCTTATATTTTAAAGACGGATCGCAGTCTACTGTAAAAGCGATCAAAAAATAATTTTTTGAGTTAATAATTTCCGAAGGTGGCTATACTTTTATAGCTGCCTTTTTTATTGAAATATTCTGAAAGATGATTTGTTCGGAATGTTTCCAAAATTGTTATAAATTTGCGCCGAAACTACTAAGCTATGAATCGAATAAAACTACTCTTTTTAATCCCCATATTTTATTTTCAACATTCCAATGCTCAGCGAATTGATAAAGAAATTATCAGTTTTCAGCTTTTAAAGGAACCCGTTTTTCCTACAGATCTTAGCCATAGAACCTATACCATCACTGTAAAATCACCTTATAATATCACAAAAGATGATGTGATAAGAATTTCAAGAGAAGATTTTCAAAGACAGGTAGATAATTATCAGGCCAATGTGGACGCTGCGAAAATTGAACACAGCGAACGACTGAAAGATTACGATGCCGAAGTCAAAAAACTTCAGGAAAAATACAGGCTGGAATCGGTAGAATACAGCAAATTGTCTGCTGTTGAAAAAATAGCTGCAGCCAATGGAGCTCCCGTTTTAAGGCTGCCTGCAAGACCTGTTCTTCATATTCCGCCAACACCTGTTTACCAACAGCCGGATTTAAGAGATGCTTTAATTGTAGATAATAAAATTCTGGCTTCACAAATAGATGTGTCTGGCTTTTCAAAAGGGGGAAATGATCTTGATATCATCATTGAAATGGAAAGAACTAATTTTCAGGATAACCAGGGGAAAACGTTTGCCAATCAGCCAACAAAAATTACGGCTAAACAAAACGGTGTGGTAAAACTGGATAAGACCTATTTTTCTGATTTTGTTGAAATTGCAAGTGTCCCTTCCAACGAAATCAATCTGAATGCCCAGGAAAAAAGATATTTACAGAGGATCATGGATCGTACAAGGAATGTGATCAACGAAAATTTTGGATATGCAACGTATAATTCCACAGTTACATTGGCAAGTGTAAAAAATAAAGGAGATTATGATGATTTGGAAAAAGCATACATCTACGTTACGACCAATCTGAAAAAACTTCAGGCAAAATCGGACTATCCTCCCAATAAAGTCGCTTTTGAAAACATGCAGAAAGGAATTGATCTTTGGAAGAATGCTTTGACGAAGATAAATTACAACGACAAAAAAGCACTTTATAATCAGAAAATCGGAGAATACATTTATTTTAACCTTATCAGACTGAATATTGCTCTCGGAAATTATCAGGAAGCAGAAAAATACTTAAATGAATTACAAGAGCATCTGGTAGATATTAAACTCTCTTACGATGCCAATCTTGAATTGAAGAAATTAGAAGAAAAAATTTATAACAACTAAAAAAACTATGATTAAACAAATTATTGCTTCGGTATTACTGACCACTTCGGTATATTCCTATGCGCAGACAAAAGTAACGGAAGGTACCAAATTTACCGTTGATGCCAATCTTGAAACAGACAATAAACTGGTATTGGCAGACGATTACAATTCTTATATGTTCAGTGTGATCAATATTGATGGGTTGATGAGAAATGTTTATCCTCACAAGAAATTGTTGATGAGAAAACTGGATCAGAACGGAAGTCTTGTAGATACTTATACTAAAGATTATGCTAATAAAACGAACGGAGTTCTTCACAATTATTTAGGTTCACAACAGATTGATGATGACAAATTTGTAGCCTTTACCGAAGAATATTTCGGAAAAGAAAACAGAAAAGAAGTATTTCAGCACGTTTTCAGCAGGAAAGAAGGAGCATTTACAACAAAAAGTATTGCAAAATATAATATAGAATCTACCAACAAATCAGGAACAACGTATGTCGTATTTTCTGAGAATGGAAAATATGCTGCCGTTTTCAATGACCGTTATTCAAACAAAAAAACAGATAATATCAACGATGCTTTGGTGATTGATCTGAGAACACTTTCTCCGCTTTGGAACAAAGAAATTACATTGAGTAACGATTATGTTGAAAAATCTCTGACGTTAACCAACTCCGGAAAAATAGTTCTATTGCGTAAAGCATCAGGTTGGAAAGAATCTTACAAAATGGAACTGGTTTCCAATAACGAAGATAAAGACCTTCCTTTTGATGATAAATATATTCCGGAAAAATTATATGCCATCAGCAAAAATGATAATGATTATTTGGTGACATTTGGAAGAAAAAATTCTACTGTTTCGATGGGTTCAAGTACCTTTGGGACAGTAATGTTCTATGACATGAAATCTGGAAAAGCTGTAATCAGCAATACCAATCTTGCCGGAAGTAAAGATATGAACGATGTGAAAGTCATCAAAACAATTGTAAAAGGTGATGAGGTTTTAATGGCCGTTCAGCAGGAAACTGTAACAAGACCGATGCCGACTGCAATGAACCGTTTCCCTGATCCTGTGTATTCATTAGATGCAGGAATGTTGATAAAGTTTAACAAAGAAGGCGAAGTAAAACAGTTTGTGGCGGCTGGATCTTCTACAGGAAAAAGAATTCATATTGTGGAGGCAGGAGACAAACTTTATATTTCTGCATTTTACCCGAAAGGAGCATTTGGAAATACAGGCTTCTCTATGAAGACTTTTGATTTCGCAAATTTGAAGGGACAGGAAGTAAGTCTGGATTATAAAGGAAGAAACTTTTTTCAAAATTATGGGTTTGCAGATGGTAATATGATTCAATATGTACCTAATGTCAACAAAATCATGTTCTTGCAAAAGAGCAGTAAAGATGTTCAGATGTACAGCGTGTACAATTTTATAAAATAATTGTATTTTAGAAAAAAATAAAATATGCAGATTCAGTCAGTTTCCATAGAAGATTACATCTCAAAGATTCCAGAAGAAAGACAGGAAGCTTTTAAAAAACTTTTTGATGCGGTGAATGACAATCTTCCCAAAGGTTTCGAAGAAGCAACTAATTACGGAATGATAGGTTGGGTGGTTCCCTTGTCAACATATCCTGCAGGATATCATTGTACGCAAGGAACAGCATTGCCGTTTATCAATCTGGCTTCTCAGAAAAATTTTATAGCTCTGTATCATATGGGACTGTATTCTAAACCGGAAATTCTCGATTGGTTTGTAGCGGAATATCCGAAATATTCCAAGAAAAAACTGGATATGGGTAAATCCTGTGTTCGTTTCAAAAAAGTGGAAGATATTCCTTTTGAACTGATTGCGGAACTCAGCCGGAAAATGACGGTTGAAGATTGGATCGGGATTTATGAATCTCAATATAAGAAATAAAAAAAGCTCTGAAATCAATTGGATTTCAGAGCTTTTTTATGTTGAAAGTGATTGTGTTTTAGTTTAAAAATTAATATCCCAGATTCCTGCTTTACGTTCAAGTTCAATAAGAGCAGCGGCATTGTCTGCAAGAGCCTGATAATAATCCTTTCTGATTCCGTTGTAGGTTCTTTGTGCATTCAGAACTTCCAGAATCGAACTTTCTCCTCTTTTGTAGCTGTAGGTAATTCCTTCAAGAATACTTTTCGCTTCTGTAAGCATTCCGTTATGGAATTGCTTCACTTGTTTTTGAGTGGCAACATATTGTTGATAAGCCTGCATTACCTCCGCTCTTATGCCTTGTTCTATCTGTTGATAGTCTACCTCCGCCTGAGAATGGGCCATTTCAGCTATTTTCAGTCCTGAATTTCTTCGGTTGGAAAATTTAAGCGGAATACTGATTCCCAACTTTACAGCATTTACAGTAGGAGAAGGCGCAATTTCGTTGGTGGCTTCGGTATGACGCTCTGCACCTGCATTGATGCCTAAATCGATTATTCGATTGGCTTTTTCCAAAGTAATCTGACTTTTGGCAACCTGTGTATTTTGTTTGGCTGCTAATAGATCAGCACGTTCATTCAATGCCTGAAGAATAAGTTCGTCAATATTAAAATCTCTGTTGAAAGCATTGAAATCTCCTGTAACATCTCTGCCTGTTATTTTCTTGTCACTCAGAAAAACGGAAAGACCGGTAAGAGATTGCTGTTCCGCACTTTCGGCCTGGTATACCTCGTTTAGAAGTGAAGCAGCCTCCAGTTTACTCTGTTTTGATGTGACTAATGATATCGTTCCAAGGCGATATCGGATACTGTCAGATTTTGCCAGTTGCAGAATGTTTTTATAAGAATCGTGCTGAACTTCAAGAAGAGCTTTAGACTTTAAAGCATCAATATATCCTAAACTAGCATCTGCCCGAAGGTTTCTGAAAAAATCCTGAAGTTGTATTTTGCTCAATTCCGACTGGTTTTTAGCCAGATTGATTCTTGCCTTTCTTTTTCCTCCCAGTTCCAAAGTCCAGCCAATGGAGGTTCCGTACACATAACCCATACTCTGATTCACACCGTTATTGGTTGTTTCTACATCCAGTTGAGGGTCCGGAAACATGCTTGCAGTCTGAATTGCGGCTTGAGCCATACTCACATTGTACTTTTGAGAAGCATAACCGAGATTATTTTTCCCGACTATGCTTAAATATTCCTCAAAGCTTAAAACTTCCTTTTCCTGAGATTTTATCATGCCCGTCATGCTGAAGAATGCGGCAGTGATGATGATCAAATAAGCTCTAATTTTCATCTGGTTGTAAATTTTGTTTTTTGTTACCACGCTCCGCTGTATAATAGATGGCAGGGAGAACAAACAGGGTTAAAATAGTAGAGAACATCAGTCCGTACACAATTACTGTAGCCAGTGGCCGTTGTACATCAGAGCCAATTCCTGTGGCTAAGGAGGCAGGGAATAATCCAATCACAGCCACGGTTGCGGTCATCAGTACCGGTCTGAAACGGTCTTTAGCTCCTTTAGTGACTGCCGGTTTGAGCTCATATCCTTTTTTTCTGAGATCATTGATGTGAGAAATCATAATCACACCATTTTGAATGGCAACCCCGAATAAAGCAATAAAACCTACTGCCGAAGAGACATTCAGAGACATGCCACGGACGTTGAGTGCTAGCATTCCTCCAAATAATGCCAGCGGAACAATAGACATAAGAACCAAGGCTTGCTTAAAGTTACCGAATGCACCATATAACAGAAGAAACATAATAGCTAAAGCCAACGGAACAATAAATGCAAGGCGGGAATATGCCCTGTTTTGGTTCTCAAACTGGCCACCCCATCTGATCTGGTATTTTTCGTGATCATATTTGATGTCTTTTTCAATTTTATTCTGTGCTATCTTCAGGAAAGAAGAAAGGTCGGTTCCTCTTAAATTTAACTTTACGGTAAGGTGTCTTTTATTCATTTCGCGGGTAATTGTACTTTCTCCAGTACTTAACTTTACCTGAGCGACCTGTGACAAAGGAATTTTTGCTCCTGTAGCTGAGGTGAGCATCAAATTTCCGATCTTATCAGGGGTGTCGCGACTATCTTCCGTATAGCGGCATGAAATATCATAGACTTTGTTGCCGATAAAAATCTGGGAAATGGCTTTTCCTCCTAAAGCAACTTCAATAAGATCTGCCACGTCAGCAACATTTAATCCATATTGGGCAATTTTGTCTCGGTCGGCAATGATCTGAAGTTGAGGCAATGGCGGTTCCTGATCAATCGCAAGATCTGCTGATCCCGGAATTTTGTTTAAAGTTGATAGGACATTTTCAGCAATTCTTCTTGTTTCCTTAAAGTCCTCACCATATACTTTTACTACCAGCTCACTGTGTGCTCCTGAAATTTTATCCATTACGCCGTCAATCATCGGTTGTGAAAAGCCTACAGTGAAGCCGGGCATTTCTTTATAATCTGCAGCAAGTTCTTTAATGAGATCAGCTTTAGTTTTTCCGGAAGGCCATTGGTCGTAAGGTTTTATTCCTACAGAAACTTCAAAGTGAGAGGCAGTCCATGGATCGGTTCCGTCGTCATTACGTCCTGCCTGAACCATCATATAAGTGATTTCTGAATGTTTCAAAGTTCGGGCTCTTAACGTATCACTCATTTCTTTAGCTTTGGCGAGAGATATTCCCGGTGGAAGTTGTACCTGAAGCCATATAGAACCTTCATCCAATTCAGGAAGGAAATCTTTTCCTACAGTATAAGACAGAATCCCGGCGGAAAGTAATACAATACTTATGGGTAGAATCACTCTTTTCGGAACTTCCATTATTTTATCAATTCTTCGTCCATAGGCATGACTTATTTTTTCCAGCCATTTGTTGTGATATATTTTCTGAGGCTTACGATAGATGACATAAGCAAGGCCAGGAATCAGGAGCAAAGCAACGGCAAGTGCACCGAATAAGGCGTATCCTACGGTAAAAGCCATTGGGGTAAACAGTTTCTTCTCCACTCTTTCAAAAGCGAATAAAGGAAGATAAGCTGTAATAATAATGATGGTGGAAAAGAAAATAGGCTTGGCCACTTCAATCACCCTTTGGGTAATATTTTTCTCTTCCAGAGCTTCTTCCGGTTTTTCTTCTCTTTTCTTCAGAATGGTTTCCAGCATAACGATGGCTCCATCCACAATGATTCCGAAGTCAATAGCTCCCAAAGAAAGAAGATTGGCCGGAATACTGGTAAAATGCATCAGGATAAATGCAAATAGCAGAGAAAGCGGAATTGTTATGGCAACCAGTAACGCACCTCTCCAGCTGCCCAGAAATACAATCAGAACGATGATGACCAGAACAATTCCTTCGGTAAGCGTATGGGAAACGGTATGCAAGGTTGTATTAACAAGATCTGTTCTGTCCATAAAAGGATGGATCTTTACTCCGGGAGGGAGCGTTTCATTATTCAGTTCTTCGATGGCTTCGTGAACACCTTCCAGCACCTGAGACGGGTTTTGGCCTCTTAGTAAAAGAACAATGCCTTCCACGCTTTCAGGATAATTTCGCTTTCTGTCCGTATAGCCAAGAATTCCTTTTCGCTCCAGGTTTCCATATTTTAATGTTCCTACATCATTCAGGAAAACAGGAACTCCGTTTTCGGTTTTTACTACAATTTTTCCAAGATCATTTAAATCTTTTACCAGACCAATTCCACGGATAACATAGGCCAGGTTTCCTCTGGGAAGCATACTTCCTCCTGCGCTGACGTTATTTTTGGAAATCGTTTCAGTAACTTCGGAAAGGGAAAGTCCGTATTGTTCAAGTTTGTGTGGATCCAGCTCAATCTGAAACTGAGTGGTAATTCCTCCAAAATTGGTTACATCGGCAATGCCGGAAACCTGTTTGATACGTGGAATAATGACAAATTTCTGTAAATCTGTAAGCTCCCGAAGGCTGTGGTTGTTACTTTCGATGATATATCGGTATACTTCGCCAATAGGAGAGGTGAGTGGATCAAGTCCGGGTTGTGCGCCATAGGGAAGAGTAACGTCTGAAAGTCTTTCCTGAATACGTTGTCTTGCCCAGTAATCATCAATTCCATCTTCAAAGACCATTGTGATAATGGAAAGCCCGAAGGTACTTTTACTACGCATCACATGCATTCCGGGAAGTCCATTCAGAGATCGCTCCAAAGGAATTGTGATTTGCTGTTCTACTTCTTCAGCAGCCAGCCCTGGAACCTGTGTTACGACCTGTGAGGTAACGTCGGCAATATCGGGATAAGCTTCTACCGATAGTTTTGTCCAGGAATAGTAACCGAAAAATCCGAGTAAAACGAAGAGGGCGAGCATCAGCCATCTCTTCTGTATAGAGAGTGTAAGTAATTGCTTCATAGTTGTTAATTTTTGTACAAATGAAAGTTCTGCTTAGATCAGATACCCCAACATTTAATTGTACATTTTACATTATTTCGCATCCAGCATATAGATGCCGCCTTCAGTCATGATGGTTTCTCCGGCTTTTAATCCTGATATAACTCTGGTTGTTTTCTGATCTGTTTCTCCTGTAGTGACGGAACGTTTCGCAAACTGATTCTTACCTGTTTTCACCCATACATATTGTGAACTGTCGTTTTGCATTAAAGCGGTAACAGGGATCATCACGGTTTTCTCAGGAGTTGTTGAGAAATTAACAGTGGCATACATTCCAGGCTTCAGCCTTCTGTCAGGATTATCACATTCGATAAGAACTTTTATGCTGCGGGTACTTTCGTCAACAACTTCATTGATGTGATATACTTTTCCAGTGATATTTTTATCGGGATAAGCACTTACTTTTACAGAAACATGATCTCCGGTATTGACGAAACGGATATCTTTTTCTTTTACATCTCCTGAAATCCACACTTTGGACAGTTCTGCAATAATAATAACAGGATCAGAATCGCTTTTCAGATATTGGCCATTGACAATTTTATTAGAAATGATTTCACCACTGATAGGAGCTCTTACGATAAGCGGGCTGCCGATCCCACCTCCTTTGCTATTGTATACCTTCAATGCAGAAGAAGCATTGGATAATGATGTTTTTTTGTTTTTAAAATCTGTTTCTGCTTCGTCCAGTTCTTTCTGGATTCCTACACCATGTTTTACAAGATCCTGCTGGCGTCTGTAATTTTTTTCTGCAAGCTGTACATCATTCAGAGCATCCGTGTAATCTTTCTGTACTGAAAAATAATCGGAAGAAAGGATTTCGAAAAGAGGACTGTTGGCAGATACATTTTGCCCCAGACTTATAAATGACTTAGTAATTCTTCCTGAAAAAGGACTGGCAATTTCTGCATAATGATTAGGGATTGCCTGAATAGTTCCTGCGGAAACCACTCCATCACTGTGATCCTGTTCGGTAACCATTTCGGTTTTAATTTTTTTGAAAACAGGATTGCTTTCGGGAACAATGACATTGTCTCCTTTTACCAACAGATCCTGGTCCTGGGGAGCTTCACTTTTAGGGTTTTTGCAAGAGATAGCAAAGGCCAAAAGTACTATCGTTACTACTGTTTTTCTCATATAAGATGTTTATAACCACTAATTTAATTTTAATTTTTCGTTTTATTTCAATGCTGAGTGAAAATTTATTGTAAACTTGAAAGGTTTTTTTCGTCTATAATATTTCTTTTTTTCTACAGATATCCGAATTGCTTCAAACGTCTGCAGAAAAAGTGTTTTTTAATTACAACCACTGTCCGAATTTTTTGATAAACCACTGTTTTACAAATTGGGTAAGAATACAGTATCCTGTTAAAATAGCAACCAGATAAGGGAAATAGCTTAAAGGAAGTGGCTGCATTTTGAGATACACGGCTAGCGGAGTAAAAGGAATCAAAATTCCAATCAAGATAATGAGACTGGTTAGCGCAACTACAGGAGCGGCTGCCCAACTTTGTATAAAAGGAATTTTTTTCGTTCTGATAATATGTACAATAAGTGTTTGAGAAAGCAAACCTTCTACAAACCAACCTGTTTGAAATAAAGTTTGCTGCTCAGGAGTATTAGCTTTGAAGATAAAGAACATTACTGCAAAAGTCATATAGTCAAAAATGGAACTTAAAGGCCCTATAAAAAGCATGAACTTCTTGATGCTGCCTGCTTCCCATTTTTTTGGTTTTTCCAGAAAATCTTTATCCATCGTATCCCAGGGAATGGAAGATTGAGATACATCGTAGAGTAAATTCTGAGTAAGAATCTGCAAGGGAAGCATGGGTAGAAATGGAAGGAGAGCACTGGCCCCAATCATGCTGAACATATTTCCAAAATTACTGCTGGCTGTCATTTTTATATACTTGATGATATTTCCGAAGGTTCTTCTTCCATAAATAACTCCGCTTCTTAGGACCATAAGATCTTTTTCCAGAAGGATGATATCTGCACTTTCTTTGGCAATGTCTGCACCGGTATCTACGGAAATTCCAACATCCGCTTCTTTAATGGCAGCGGCATCATTAATTCCGTCTCCCATAAATCCTACGGTATGCCCTTTAGATCGTAATATTTTTACAATACGCTGCTTTTGTAAGGGACTTACTTTGGCAAAAACGGAGTAAAGATCCATATCCTTGCTGAGCTCTTCATCACTTATATTTTCCAATTCATCACCCAGCATAATGGTATTGATGGGAATTCCCACATCATGGCATATTTTTTTAGCCACAATATCATTGTCTCCTGTGATGACTTTTACTTCTATGCCTAGCTTATGCAAAGCTTTGATACTTGGTTCTGCAGAAGGTTTGGCAGGATCAAGAAATCCTATGAAACCAGTCAGAGTAAGATTATTTTCATCAGCAACCGAATAGTTCAGCGGATGGTTTCCATCAAATTCACGGATGGCAACCAACAGCACGCGTAATCCTTCTGCATTAAGTTTTTCAGACATTTTGATAATCTGCTGCTTCATGGCATCATTCAATGGAACAATATTGTCATTTTCAATATGCAGACTGTGATCTTCTCCAGGATCTAAGGCATACTGACAAAGAGAAAGCATTTCTTCCACAGCACCTTTTGAAATCATCAGATGTTTTCCTTGTGAAGTATTTAGAATAACAGACATTCTTCTTCTTTCAAAATCAAAAGGAATTTCGTCCACTTTCAGATAAAGTTCATCTGCTTTTAAGAGGTTATGAACTTCAGCGTGGTCCAAAACTGCCTGATCGAGAAGATTTTTAAGGCCAGTCTGGTGGAAACTGTTGAGGTAGGCCCATTTCAATACTTCATCATCTTCAATTCCGCGAACGTTGAGGTGAGTTTCCAATACAATTTTATCAAGAGTAAGAGTTCCTGTTTTATCGGTACAGAGAACGTCCATGGCTCCAATATTCTGAATAGCATTCAGACGTTTAACGATCACTTTTTTCTTACTCATGTTAACGGCACCTTTGGCAAGATTTGCAGTAACGATCATGGGAAGCATCTCAGGAGTAAGACCTACAGCGACAGCGATGGCAAATAATAAAGCCTGCAGCCAGTCTCCTTTTACAAGTCCGTTGATAAGAAAAATAACGGGAGTCATCACCAACATGAAACGGATAAGCAGGAAGCTTACTTTGTTGACTCCAATATCGAAGGCCGTCTCAGGTCTTTTAGAAACAAGACTTCTGCTGATACTTCCGAAATAGGTGAAAATACCGGTGTTTGCAACGGCTACCATTGCGGATCCGCTTACAACATTGGTTCCCATATAGCAGATGTTTTGCAGACTAAGAGGGTTTTTGTGTTGTGCATCATGAATGGGGAAAGCATTTTTTTCTACGGGAAGAGCTTCTCCTGTAAGAATAGATTCGCTTATAAATAGGTCCTTGCTTTTCAGAATCCGGCAATCTGCAGGAACCATATCTCCGGCAGAAAGAATAATAATATCTCCGGGTACAATTTCTGTAATTTCTATTTCTTCGCTTTCTTTGAATTTTCTTTTGGTAAGGCAGCTGGTTTTAACCATTTTTTTTAAAGCCTCGGCAGCCTTATTGCTTCTGAACTCCTGTATAAAACGTAAGGTGGTACTGAAAAGCAGCATCACTGAAATGATAATACTGGTGCTGAGGTCCTTTTCTTCTGCAGGGACAAGGATCACATCTATAAAAAGAGAGATCACGGCTATACAGGCCAGAATATAATTGAAAGGGTTAAAGAAAGAATGGGCAAACTGCTTCAGCCATGAAGGTGCTTTCTGAGTGGCAATCTCATTCTTTCCATAAATTTTCAATCGGTCTTTTACCGTATTTTCGCTGAGTCCTTCTTCTGAAGTTTCAAGCATGGCGTATACCATTTTTTCGTTCTCTGCAGCGGCTTCTTTCAATTTTACGAGAGCTGCTGAGTTGAGATTTTTGTTTGAAGATTTTTTTAACATCGCTTCAATTATTTCAAATGTTATAAATCGTTTTCTGTTCCTATAATTTCCCAGCTTACTTTGATGACTTTATCTTCGATTGTCAATCTGCTGGCTGTTTTTTCCATAAAGCTATCCTGTGGTGTGGAAGCATGAACTTCTGCAGTGATGATGGCATTTTCAGGGACACCGTTATCATCGCTGGTAAGAGATTTTAATAATACTTTATCATTCCCACTTAAAGACTGCATCAGCTGTACACGGACGTGATTTTCTACCTCACTTTTACATTTAATGCTGATTAAATATTCTGTATAATGATTTCTGCTGCTGATTGTATTGCTAAGTCTGAGTCCCAAAGGGCGGAGAATAACGTGTGTAAGTATGATAAATCCACTGGTGATGGCGGCTTCAAGTGGGTATCCCATTGCACTGAGCGCACCTACAGATGCAGAGCACCAAATGGTAGCGGCAGTATTAAGGCCTCGTACAGTAAGCCCGTCTTTCATGATGACGCCACCTCCCAAAAAGCCGATGCCGCTTACAATATAGGAAGCAATTCTTCCGGTGGCATCCCCTCCAATTCTAATGGAAAGAAGTACGAATGCTGCTGAGCCCAGGCATACCAGAGTATTGGTACGAAGGCCAGCACTTTTTTGCCGCCATTGGCGCTCGAAGCCTATACTTGCGCCCAGGGCAAATGCTGTGAAAAGACGGAGTGTAAATTCTAATGTGGTCATAACCTTTCTGTTTTATAGCATTCAGCTGATATACAAAAAGGTATAAGGGTGAATGCTTAGTTGTTGCAATAATGGGATGAGTCTGTATCCATAGGGGTTTTTGTCTGCTGCAAAGGTATTCCTCTTTTTAGAGGAAAGCTGTTAGAGAAACTTTAGAATATTATTAGAAAATGATTAGAGATTCGGACCTTCGAAAATGAAGCGATTTTCAGGATATTATATAAGGATCTGTTTTTTAAGACATAAAATCGATAACTTTGTAAGTTATCCCCTTTTATAGTGATGAACTTAGGTTTTTGGTTGTTTAGTGAACGATAAATTTTATAGATGAAGAAGTCAAACATTGCAATACCCGCTACACTTCTCGCCATTATATGTGTGCAGGGAGGTGCTTCCATTGCCAAGCAGCTTTTCCCTGCTATTGGCGCCATTGGTACAGTTACTTTAAGAATTGTACTCTCAGCTATTTTGCTGACGGTAATTAACCGACCTAAGTTTCTACAGTTTACAAAACAGAATTGGTTGTACTGCGCTTTATATGGAGTAGGGTTGTCTGCGATGAATCTTATCTTTTATATGGCGATCCAGAGAATTCCTTTGGGATTGGCAGTTACAGTAGAATTTGCAGGACCTTTATTTCTGGCACTTGTGCTTTCCCGTAAAGTGTTGGATGTCGTTTGGGCATTGTTGGCCTGTGCAGGAATTCTTCTTATTGTCCCATGGAAAAGCGATCATGTCGATTTGGTCGGGCTTGGGCTGGCTTTTCTGGCCGGATTATTTTGGGCCGTTTATATTGTGATGGGTGGAAAAGTTTCCAAAATGATGGACGGAAAAGATGCCGTTACAACAGGAATGCTGTTTGCCAGTTTAGTGATTATTCCTTTTGCCATTTGGGACGGGGCTGTTTTCAGTCTTACGCCTGCCATTTTTGTAAAAGGTCTTGGTGTTGCCATTCTGTCCAGTGCTTTACCATTTTCGTTGGAAATGATGGCTTTGAAGAAAATTCCTGCCAAAACCTTCAGTATTCTGATGAGTCTGGAACCCGCATTTGCTGCGCTTTCCGGATTGATTTTTCTTGCAGAGGAATTGTCTTTTCTGCAGTGGATTTCTATTCTCTGCGTGATTGGTGCCAGTATTGGGACAACCGTTTTTAATAAAGGGTTGAAAGGATAAGGTTAAAAATATTTTTCATCAGGTATAGAAGATTTAAACTTCTTTGTGATGGAAAATCGCTGTAAAAACAGTTTTATGATCCTCCGAAGCCACCTTTAATTGAGCATGATGAAGATGAATGATTTTTTCGGTAAGATATAAACCGATTCCGTACCCTTTTTCCTTTCTGGAAGTTTCGCTTCTGTAAAATGGTTCAAAAATATGTTCCAGGTCTTCCGGTGATATGGTAATTCCTGTATTCGAAAAGCTGATGTAGAGTTTTTGGAAATCTACTTTTACATCTATAGAACACATATGTTCAGGAGAATATTTACAGGCATTGTCTATAAGATTATTAAATGCCACATGCAGCAGATATTCATTTCCCTGAATAACAAGCTGATGCTCATCTATCGTACTTTCAATATTTAAAGAAACTTTATACACAGAATTTTCTCTGATAATTTTAGTATAAGATTCCAAAAGAACTTCATCGAGGCGTACTTCTGTAAAGCTGATTTCGTTGGGATCATAGCTCGCTTTGGCAAGATCCATCAGGCTGTTGGAAAGTTTTACCATATTGCGGGCATCATCCAGAGCATAACGAATTGTTTGCTGATACTGCTCTTTAGTCAAATCTTTTTCAGAAGCAAGTTCCAGCTCTGTAATAATGGCAGACAAAGGCGTTCTGAGTTCATGTGAAATATTGGAGACAAAATGTTTCTGAGAATCAAAAGAATTTTCCAGGCGTTCCAGCATTCCGTTGAAATTTTGTGCCAGCTCATTAAGTTCATCCTTTTCTGCTGTTGTTTTTAATCTTAACTGTAGCTTTCCGGCGGTAATTCTCTTGATCTGAACTACCATTTCACTCAGGGGGCTTAATGCTTTTTTGGAAAGAAAAATTCCAGCCAGATAAATCAGAACCAGAATACTGATGAAAGATGCAATACTAATGGTAAGAAGATGAGAAAGGTAATCATAGCCGTATTTGTCATAAGCAGCGGCAGTTACAGCATAAGATTTTCCATTGTGATGATACACCATTCCAATAACCTGTAACTTATTCAGGAAAAAACTTATCTTTTTCTGTTGATAAACATCGGAAAGCATCTCCGGAGTTTCTTTTACGTAATCCACTTTAGCATCATCGTGATAAATCAACTGATTGTTAGTATCATAAATGGCAACTTGAACTTCATTAAGGGTTCTGTTGTTATTCTGATACAGTTTATGCATTTCCTGTTCCGGCAGAGAACTTTGAAAATACAGATCCGCCTTGGCTATGGCTTCATTTTGAAGTTCACTGTAAAAAGATTTTTCCCTGGCTTCTTTTGAAGAATAATAAATGGAAATACTGTAAACACTTAAAAGCATTGCCGTAATTAAAGTAAAAAGCAGCGTAAGTCTGGTTCTTATTTTCATCCGTTTATTTTTATTGAGTACTGATGATCTTTAAGCTAAACCTGTTTCGTAATCTTTTTTTAGGATAAATCCCATTCCGGCTTTGGTATGAATAAGTTTACTTTCGAAATCCTTATCAATTTTTTTTCTGAGATAATTTATGTAAACATCGATGAAATTGGTTCCTGTGTCAAAGTGGGTTTCCCATACCTTTTCGGCAATTTCACTTCGGGAAAGAACTCTCTCGGAATTTTCCATCATAAATTTCAGCAGGTTGAATTCTTTGGGGGTTAATTTAATAGGATGATGATCTCGGCTTACTGTTTTCTGCTCAAGATTCATTTCTATTCCTTCATATTTTAAAATAAAGACCTTTTGCTGTTTTTGGTTTGAAAAGCGTTTGAGCAATACCTTAATTCTGGCTGCCAGTTCACGCATCTCAAAAGGTTTGGTCATATAATCATCGGCTCCGGCATCAAATCCTTCCAGTTTGTCATCTGTCGTTCCGAGTGCGGTAAGCATGACAACGGGAAGATTGGGTTTTAAGGCTTTTATTTCATTACAGAATTCGAGACCGCTTTTTTTCGGAAGCACAATATCGGTGACTACCAGGTCAAAATTATTCTGCAAGGCCAGTTTCAATCCTGTCATTCCATCATAGGCTGTCGTAACATTGAATTCAGATTCCTGAAGTCCTTTTGCTATAAGTTTGGAAAGCCTGTCATCGTCTTCAACTAATAAAATATGTGGCATAAGAATGTTGGAATGTTTAGGTTGATAAGAAGAATCGTTCAATAGGTTACACAAATGTAATGATTTCTATTTTGTAATTTTGGCACCGAAATAATAATCGAATGTCAGAATTTAAAATACTTTCTCATCAAACAACAAAAAAAGCTTTTGTTGCAGGACTTCTTTTCTTTTGGGTTATCAGCATAATAAGTTGCAGTGCCTATCACAATTCATCTCTTAAAAACGGAGATCTTCTCTTTGTAACGGCAAAAGAGACAGGACTTTCCGGAGCCATTAATAATGTCACTCAAAAGCAGAAAACAGCGTCTTTTGATCATATTGGCATAGTAGAAAAAGAAGGAAACAAAATGTTTGTACTGCATGCCGCCCCAAAAGGAGGTTCTCAAAAGCAAAGTTTAAAGGATTTTGTTAAAGATCAGCAAAACGATGGACAGAAAGTTGTTGTTTACCGTTTGAAACCGGAATATCAGCAAGGGATTCCAAAAGCACTTGAAAAGGCCAATACAATGCTCGGGAAACCTTATAATTTCAATTATATTTTGGATGACCATTCCTATTACTGCTCAGATTTTATAGAAAGAGCATTCCGCGAAGAACATATCTTTAAGTTGGAACCTATGACGTTCATTGATCCTAAAACAGGAAAAACCAATACATTCTGGGAAGAATTTTATCAAAAGAAAAATATAAAAGTACCTGAAGGAGAGCCAGGATGTAATCCCAACGGACTGGCAGGATCTGATAAACTGGAAAGAATAAAAGAACTTTAAAACTCAAGAGAAGCTGAAAAGCTTCTTTTTTTGTTAAAATTTAAAAAATACTAGTCTACTAATTTGGTGGACTAATATTTTTTTATATTTTTGTCACAGATTTAATGCAGAATGCATGACGATCTGGTAATGTTTAACCAAAAATGTTTAGCAATGATTACAACTAATCCCGGCCTGCAGGTTTTGCAAAATAAATTGAACCTGTCTAAAAAAGAATTGATCCTGGAAATAGAATTGAATGGCAAAATGAAATTTGAGCATTTGATGAATACCATCTACAATCAATTGGGAATATGTCATAGAGTGTTGTCTGCTAATGTGGAATATGTGAACGGCTACAGTTTTGGTACAGTACAGTTATATATTAATGTAAATTCAGAGGACTATCAGCAACTGGAGTTTTATCTGAATAAAAATAAACTTTTGAGTACAACCGTGGAGTATATCTGCAGAAAGTATTCTTAAGAGAGATTCATATAGTTTTAATTACTCAAAGTGTCTGATTTCTATCAGGCGCTTTTTTTCTGTCTTGATTTCTGGAAAAGAGAATACAAAAAAAGCGTTCAGAATAGTCTGAACGCTCTATTTCAATAAAAATAATTTTAAATTCTCTCGATATCAGCACCAATGGCTTTTAGTCTTCCATCGATATTTTCGTATCCTCTGTCGATTTGCTCGATATTGTGGATAATTGATTTTCCTTCAGCAGAAAGGGCTGCAATCAGAAGAGCATTTCCTGCTCTGATATCAGGAGAAACCATGGTTGTTCCTCTTAGTGGAGCTTCCTGGTTTAATCCGATTACTGTTGCTCTGTGCGGGTCACATAAAATAATCTGTGCACCCATATCAATTAATTTATCCACAAAGAATAATCGGGACTCAAACATTTTCTGATGAACCAGAATACTTCCTTTGGCCTGAGTAGCTACTACCAGAATAATGGAAAGTAGATCGGGAGTAAATCCTGGCCACGGTGCATCTGAAATGGTAAGGATAGAACCATCAATAAATTTCTGAATTTTATAATGTTCCTGAGCCGGAATATAGATGTCGTCTCCACTTTGCTCAAGCTGAATACCCAGTTTTCTGAAAGTATTCGGGATCACTCCCAATTGGTTCCAGTTTACGTTTTTGATGGTAATTTCAGATTTTGTCATTGCGGCAAGACCAATCCAAGAACCGATTTCCACCATATCCGGAAGCATGGTGTGTTCAGTTCCTCTAAGATAATCTACTCCTTCAATGGTCAGAAGGTTAGAACCGATTCCTGAAATATTAGCACCCATTCTGTTCAGCATTTTACACAATTGCTGAAGATAAGGCTCACACGCTGCGTTATAAATTCTGGTTTTTCCTTTAGCCAGGGCAGCTGCCATTACGATATTGGCTGTTCCGGTTACAGAAGCTTCTTCTAAAAGAATGAATTTTCCTCTTAGTTCCTTAGCTTTTAAAGAATAAAAATATTCTTCTTCGTCATAATTGAACTCTGCACCCAGTTCTACTAAGCCCTGGAAGTGAGTATCCAGTCTTCTTCTTCCTATTTTATCACCTCCCGGAGTAGGCATATAAGCTTCTCCGTAACGAGCAAGCATAGGACCCATCAACATAATTGACCCACGTAGCTTGGCGCCGTCTTTTTTGAATTCGTTGGATTTTATATAATCGAAGTTAACCTGATCAGCCTTGAAAGTATAATCTCCCTGGCCATTTTTAGTTACTTTAACTCCGAAGTCACCCAAAATTTCAATCAGTCGGTTAACATCATGAATATCCGGAATATTTTTAATTCTTACTTCCTCGTCCGTTAGCAAAACCGCACATAAAATCTGTAGAGCCTCGTTTTTAGCCCCTTGTGGAGTAATTTCCCCCTGCAGTCTTTTTCCTCCTCTTATCTGAAATGTTCCACTCATTATTTTCTGTTTTTATGATTGTTATTGTGCCTTCTTTTGTTAGGCTGGTTATTATTATTTTTATTATTGTTGTTGTTCCTGTTGTTATTGCTGTTATTGTTATTTCGGTTGTTGTTATTACTTGTATAATAGATTTTACTTTTCTCAAGAGAATCTATTCCAGTAAGATCTAACCTGTTTTCAGACAATTCCTTCAGGTGGCGGAAGATGACATCATCAGTTACGTGTTCCTTGTTATATACATTATAAGACTTCTTCATATTGTTGGCAATTACCTCAATCAGGGCCTCTTTTTCATCACCTTGCTGAAGTTCAATGGCTTTTTCAATGAGTTGAAGAATACTTTTTCCGTAAAATTTAAAATCACCCTGAAGTTTTGGATATTCCATTCTTTTTGGTTTTTCTGCCAGCTGTTCTCTGGTAGGGAATGGGTAAGGTGATTCTACATCCAGATCATATTCTGCCAAGATAAAAAGATGATCCCAAAGTTTATGTTTATAATTTTCCTCGTCGCGAAGTTGTGGGTTTCTCTGACCCATAAAATCGATGATTGCCATAGCCATTTCATTCCTTTCTTCTTTGGAAGGAAGTTCTTTACAGCGCTCAACCAACTGTTGTATAATTCTGCCGTATTCCGGCATATGAAGCTGAGTTTTTTGGGTATTGTATTCCATAGTATGCAAATATATGGATTAAAAGAAAAATTGTTTCGAGAATATTAAAAATTTATGATTTTTTAATGAAAATTTCAAATGATAATTGTTTTGTTTTATTGTTGAAAATTAAAATATTTCCCTTTGAATTGAATTTGTTTTTAATAAAATTGTAACTTAGTTATTATATTCATAATTATTATTTACGATGAAAAAAACATACTTTTTCCTTTCTTTACTGGCATTAGCTGTTGTTCAATCTTGCCAGAGCAGTGATGAATCTCTTACGGAAACTTCCCCGCAGCAGGAAGTTCATAATAAAACCGTCAATGTGACCAATCATGATGGACGGCCATTCAGTACCGGTTCAGGATCAGGATCTGTACAGGGTAAATTTGTTGCTGGTCCCGGAGGTGGAGTACTCATGCAGGGGTTCTACTGGGATGTACCTGATGGAGGGAATTGGTGGAATACCGTAAAAGATAAAATAACGGCCTGGTCCAATGCCGGAATTGGAGCCGTATGGCTTCCCCCAGCTTCCAAAGCTCAGAATGGGGCTTACTCTATGGGATATGATCCTACCGATTATTACGACTTTGGAAATTTTAACCAAAACGGGAGTGTAGAAACACGGTTTGGTTCAAGGGCAGAGCTAGAAGCCTTGATTACCAAAGCTCATGCAGAGAATATGCAGGTATATGCAGATATTGTGATCAATCATAACAGTGGCGGACAGTCTGAAGCCAATCCTTATACAGGAACCAATACCTGGACCAACTTTTCAGGAATTGCTTCGGGAAAATTTCCAAGAAATTATAATGATTTTTATAAAAACGCCTATGGTAATAATGATGAAGGAGCTTTTGGAGGCTTTCCGGATTTATGCCACGCCAATCCATACGTACAAGATTGGTTATGGGGAAGAGATGATTCTGTGGCAAAGTACTATAAAAATGTCATGAAGTTTGACGGATGGAGATTTGACTACGTTAAAGGATTTGGACCATGGGTTGTTAATACCTGGAATTCTAAAGTGGGTGGATTTTCCGTAGGAGAATTATGGGACTCTAATGTCAATACACTGGAATGGTGGGCTAACAATGCCAACAGTTCTGTATTTGATTTTGCAGCCTATTATAAAATGGATGAAGCCTTCGATAACGGTAATCTAAACGTCCTGAATGATGATATGATGTGGAAAAGAAATCCTTATAAGGCGGTAACCTTTGTGGCGAACCATGATACTGATATTATTTATAACAAAATGCCGGCCTATGCTTATATTTTGACGCATGAAGGGTATCCAACCATTTTTTACAGAGATTATGAAGAATGGCTGAATAAAGACAAACTCAATAATCTGATCTGGATTCACAACAATAAAGCAACTGGGACAACTTCTATTCTGTACACCGACAACGATGAATATATCGCAAGACGTAATGGATATAACGGAAATCCAGGATTGGTTGTTTACATAAACACTTCGTCAAGCTGGCAGGAAAGATGGGTAGAAACCAATTGGAGCAACCAGCAGATCAAAGATTTTACAGGAAGTTCAAGCTGGTATCCGACTACACAAGGTGATAAGTGGGTGAAAATTCAGTGTCCACCGAATTCATATTCTATATGGTCTTTGAATCAGTAATCTGAAAATATCTTGTCAGATAAATATCTTCATCATAAAAAAGACTGCTTCAGCAATGGAGCAGTCTTTTTGTAATCTTTAGTATACTGAGTCGATTTTGAAAATTTCAGTTACACCTGAATAAACTTCTTTTTCTGATGCTGATCAGGCAAATAGCACTTTTGGTTGGCAAGCTTCATTCTGTTTTTTGAAACAAGGTCGTAAGCTTTATCACTTAAAAATGCCGGAAGAATTTTTCCAATAACAGAAATTTTATAGATCCCTCCTAATATATTGGCAATTTCAAGTACAGCTCTCGATTTTATCTGATAGTACTGTTTAGGTTTCCAGAGATATAAGGTGTTGAATACTTTTGTTTCCAATCCTCTTTCTGATAAAAATTGTTGCCCGAACTCAGATTGAAGTGAGGCAAACATGAATTGGTCTTTCTTGTCTCTTTCCAATATCCATTGTACCCAGAAATTGCAGACTCCGCAATCTCCGTCAAAAAAAACAATATGTTTGTTCTCCCAGTTTTCCATGATTTTACTTATTAAACATGATTCCCCTTTCAGTATCTTCCTTTACTCTTTTAAAATAATGAACAAGTTCTGCCCTTTGCTCATCAGTTAGTTTAGCACTCTGATGCCCCAGATAATAAGATTCCAGCGGCATTTCTTTCTTTTCAACCATTTCTATGCATTCTTCCAGTTTATGAAGCTGTCTTTTAGGTTCATACACTGCAAAGGTAGAAAAATTAAGATGTTTCCGCCCTTCGCTGATATTTTTTTTTACAAACCATGATGCCGGTGATATACTGGCATACCAGGGATATTCCGTTTCATTGGAATGGCAGTCATAACATGATGTTCTGATCATCTTAGCCACTTTCTCCGGACTCTGTTTAATCTTTAAAAAATCCATACCCGGTGTAGGAGGAGGATTGGTCTTATCGATCGGGAAAAACTGAATCATAATAAAAGCTACGAGAATAACAATAATTATTTTTTTCATAGGTAGGAATATTCATGTTTGGTAACTTAAAGATAGTCAAATTATTTTTTAGTACAGAAAAGAGACAGATTAAGCCAAAATAAAAAGTGGTGATGGAAATAATATTGAGCTATGTTTTGCTTAGGGGGAATTTTTTCCTCCAACTTTTCTTTTATTTTTTATATCAATTCTTACGTTGAGTGATTCTAAATTGAACATTATGATGCTGTTTTTATTGAAGTTAATTTAAAAAATTCCTAACTTAATACCACAATTATGTCTTAGCTCTTAAAGAGTTTTAAATATTATTATATAGTTTTTAACTATCGTTGAAATAAAAATTAATAGATTGTATTTATTATTTAAACGTTGTAGGTTTGTCTTATTCTTACAATATAAAATTTAAACTGTATTAATCAATAACAAAATAAACGAAAATGGAAAACGATTTGAATGACATCAGTAAATGCCCGTTTCACAACGGAACAATGAAGAAAAACGTAGCAGGTGGAGGAACCCAAAATTCTGATTGGTGGCCGGATCAGCTTAGAGTAGATCTTCTGCGTCAGCACTCATCGCTGTCTGATCCTATGGATAAAGATTTTGATTATGCCAAAGCTTTTGAAAGCCTTGATCTTGAAGCCGTAAAACAAGACCTTCATGCATTAATGACAGATTCACAAGACTGGTGGCCTGCAGATTTCGGACATTACGGACCGTTGTTCATCCGTATGGCGTGGCACAGTGCCGGAACTTATCGTGTAGGAGACGGAAGGGGAGGAGCAGGAGCAGGGCAACAGCGTTTTGCACCGCTAAACAGCTGGCCGGATAATGTAAGTCTCGATAAAGCAAGAAGACTTTTGTGGCCGATTAAACAAAAATATGGAAGAAATATATCTTGGGCAGACCTTCTGATTCTTACTGGAAATATCGCCCTTGAATCTATGGGTTTCAAAACATTTGGATTTGCCGGAGGACGCCCTGATGTATGGGAACCGGAAATGGATGTATACTGGGGATCTGAAAAAACATGGTTAGGAGGAGACGTACGTTATGCACATGGATCTGAAGGCGTGGTGGAAAAGCACGGAGTATTATCCGCAGATGATAAAGCAGACGGAGATATTCATTCCAGAAACCTTGAAAATCCATTAGCTGCAGTACAAATGGGATTGATCTATGTAAATCCTGAAGGACCGGATGGAAACCCTGATCCAATTGCAGCTGCTAAAGATATTCGCGATACTTTTGGACGTATGGCGATGAACGATGAAGAAACTGTCGCTTTAATTGCGGGAGGACATACCTTTGGAAAAACCCACGGAGCAGGCCCGGCAGATCATGTAGGAAAAGAACCAGAAGGAGCTGGAATAGAGCAGCAGGGATTAGGATGGGCAAGCAGCTATAAATCAGGAAGCGGAAAAGATGCTATTTCCAGCGGCTTGGAAGTGACTTGGACAGAAACGCCTACTCAGTGGAGTAATTATTTCTTCAAAAACCTTTTCGAAAACGAATGGCAACTTACGAAAAGCCCGGCAGGAGCTCATCAGTGGGTAGCAAAAGACGGAGCAGATATTATTCCTGATGCATTCGATTCTTCCAAAAAACATAAACCTACGATGTTAACAACAGACCTTTCTTTGAGACTGGATCCTGTTTACGAAAAAATTTCAAGACATTTTTATGAAAACCCTGACGCTTTTGCAGATGCCTTTGCAAGAGCCTGGTTCAAACTTACCCATAGAGATATGGGACCACGCGCCCGTTACCTGGGGCCAGATGTTCCACAAGAAGAATTGATCTGGCAGGATCCTATTCCTGAAGTAAACCATGAATTGGTGGATGCCAACAATATAGAAGCATTGAAATCGAAAGTATTGAACTCAGGATTGAATATTTCTGAACTTATATCTACTGCTTGGGCTTCCGCTTCAACTTTTAGAGGAAGTGATAAACGTGGTGGAGCTAATGGAGCAAGAATAAGACTGGAACCTCAAAGAAACTGGGAGGTGAATAACCCAGCACAATTACAGAAAGTATTGGATGTGTTGGAAGGTATTCAGAAAGAATTTAATGATTCTCAAATCGGAGGTAAGAAAATATCTTTAGCAGATTTAATTGTTTTAGCAGGAAGTGCTGCTGTAGAAGCTGCTGCAAAAAATGCCGGACATGAAGTAAAAGTTCCTTTTGCACCAGGAAGAATGGATGCTTCTCAGGAACAAACCGATGTAGAATCTATGGGGTATCTTGAACCGGCTGCTGATGGTTTCCGTAATTATTTGAAAAGAAAATTCACGGTTTCTACAGAATCTTTATTGATTGATAAAGCGCAGTTATTAACTCTTACTGCTCCGGAACTGACTGTTTTAGTAGGAGGAATGAGAGCTTTAGATACTAATTTTGACGGTTCAAAACATGGTGTATTTACAAGCCGTCCAAAAGCTCTGACCAACGATTTCTTTGTAAATCTTTTGGATATGGGAACACAGTGGAAAGCCATGTCGGAAGATAAAGAACTTTATATAGGAACTGATCGTTCATCCGGGCAACCCAAATGGACGGCCAGTCGCGCTGATCTTGTTTTCGGATCCAATTCCGAACTGAGAGCGGTAGCTGAAGTATATGGAAGTGCCGATGCGAAAGGTAAATTTGTAAATGACTTTGTATCTGCATGGACGAAAGTAATGAATCTGGACAGGTTTGATCTGATCTAAGATAAAAGTAAAAATGAAAAATAATCTAAAAAAGGCGATATTGAGTATCGTCTTTTTTATTTAGAACGATTTTATAACTGGGTTTAGAAGATACTAATGCAAATAAACAATTGAAAATACTGAAAGGGAAATAAAGATAAAGATTGTCTGGTATTGATTATTTTCTATAAAGAGGATCCATTCTGTTCATCCATTATCAGAATAGCTAATACTCATAATTGAAATATTGTATTATTTGATTTTATTATATACTCAATAAATACTTAAGATGTAGTTATTCTTTTATAAGCAAAAAGAGTACTCAATGAGTATGTTTGTTTTGTTCTTTTTCATTCATCTCTGATTAAGTTTGTTTATCGCTATAAATACTAGAGGAAATGAAAAAACATTTGATAACATCAGCGGCTATTGTATTTTCTACATTAGCCTATTCGCAAGTGGGTATTAATACTACGAGCCCACAAAAGACATTAGATATAGAAGGATCATTGAGACTTAGTCAGACCCCGGTAGTCAATATTCCTACATCTTTAGCAGGAGGAAACCATGTACCTTTGTATGGGAATAAAACAGATGGTTCGGTACAATATGCTCCTAATGGTTATACAAAAGTAGTGGGAGGGTTTCGTCCTGGTGCTTCTTCGGTTATTGCTACTTTTCCTGCTACTAATACTATGGCAAGAATACGTTTTATATGTTATATAGATGGAAGTAGTGAAGCTAACAACTCCGCTTTTTCGGCATACACTTATGGTGATTTTACTATAGTAGGAATGGGTGTGGCCAATCCTGTCAAGATTATTGATGTGCAGTTAAAAGGATACGATGGGACTATAAAAACACCATTAGATAATACAGGTACAGTTTTATCATGGGCTAATAGTACACCTAGTACCATCAGTTTTTTAAACACCGTAATTACATTAAATCAATCAACTGGGGTAATGACTCTTTCAGGTCCTGGAGCTTTCAGTTACTTTTTTGAAATACTAGGAGGAATTTAATTGGAGAGATATTTACAGTTAAAATTATAATAGTTGAAGCAGTTAATAATAAAGAAATTTGATAATAAGCATTTATTAAGAAGGGTATAAATCAATAAATATTAATACCTGAAGACATATGAAATAATTTTATAAGATATCATTTGAATTCACAAATTCTGTAAATATATTTTCCTGTATTAAAAAATAAAATGATTGGTTTTACCTGTAGCGGTAGAGCCAGTCATTTTACTACTTTTTGTAAATAATGATTAAGGTTTCAATGTTCATAGGTTTTAAGATTTTTTTAAAGTAATTCAGAATTAAATAAATAGCTTTACAGATAAAAAAACATTAACACAAGTGAATCATGGAAAATATTTCTGATCTGTTAGCGCATTTCAATTTCACTAAAACAAGAAAATCCAGGCAGTATTTACTGTCATTTTTCAGCCAAAAATCTTTTAACAAACAGCAAATGCTGAATGTTCAGCAAATATTGAAACTGTTTTTGGCAAATTTTCATATGATTGATTCCTATGAAATTAAAGAACAAAGAATCTCTTCTATTCAAAAGTTTCTGGACGAAATTGATGCAAGTCAATATAATTATTTTACAAGCATTAAGTATCGTGAGTATTTTAAAGAAATTAATACTAATATTTCGTTGCTCATTGACTTCTTTTATCATTTTGGATTGATGCTGAGGAATTTCCAAAGGAAAGAAATCTGTTTGGAATATTCTTCTGAGATTGACAAAATGATTACTTTCATCAATTTTTTGCCTGTGAATGAATCGTATAACCAAGAACTTGACTTTAAAAAACGAAAAGATATTCTTGTAAAAATTACTCCCCAAATTGAAGCCGGAAATTTTGAGTTATTTTGGAATTTCTTCTACATGTTTGATGTATATTCTAGTATCGCGAAAGGAATTAAGGTAAATAATCTGGTGTTTCCAGAATTTAACGCTGATACTACTTTTACTATTAAAAATTTCTACCATTTAGATTTGAATAAGGCGGTTAAGAATACTTTAGATGTGAAGGATAAAAACACGATTGTCTTTACAGGAGCGAATATGTCGGGGAAATCTACTACCATGAAATCAATTAGTACCATTGTTTTGCTTGCTCATTTGGGAATTGCAGTTCCGGCTACCTATTGTAATATCCCGTTTTATGATCGTATTTTTTTATATTTTTTTGTTAATGATAATCTCAAAGAGGGATATAGTCATTTTGCTCAGGAAATAATGAATGTGAAAAATGTTTTGTTAGAATTACAATCTAAAAACTGTTTCGCTGTGTTTGATGAAATTTTTAGTGGAACCAATATTAATGACGCATCCCAAATTACGGTCAATACGGTAAATGGATTATCTAAGTTTAAAAATTCTTTTTTTATTTTCTCCACACATTTAAATCTTATTGAAAATCATTTAACTGAAAATAAAAACGTTTTATTGCTAAATTTAGAATGCCTCTTAGAAAATAATAAGCTGTTGTTTACTTATAAATTGAAAGAAGGTTGGTCCAGACTTGAAATAGGAAAATTGCTATTTGATCAATATGGTTTAAATGAACTTTTAAATTCCTGAATTTTCATTAAGCTTCAATTTCAAAGAATGAGAGAAGTGAAAATGACGAAAGTATTATCATTGGAGAAGATGAAGCTGAGTTGATAAAAAGCTATATGATGATAAGATTTCGCTACTCAAAAAAGCTACTAAATAATACAGAAAAAAGTGAAGAAACTATAAAACAAAATATGAAGATTTTTATTAACCCTCTCTTTTAAATTTACAGGCTTTCTAAACTTAAATAATAAATTATAGTCATGTCAATTGCTCAAGAGTTACTTTCGAATGATTTCTGCATCTTTTAAAATTTGATTTATCTTCTATCCGCTCCCTTTGATTATAGCTTTTCTGAGATCCTTTTTTTGTACTATTTACTTTTTGTGGATATGGTTTCCGTAATTATCTGAAAAAAAATCACTGTTTCTATGGAATCTTTATTAATTGACAAAGCACAGTTGTTGACTTTTATTACTCCGGAACTGATTATTTTATAAGGAGGAATGCGAACTTTAGATTATTAATTTGATTTAAGGAAAAAGCGTGTGTATAGTATAAAAAAACCACCGCAACTGCGGTGGCTTTTTTATTTTACCTATTAATAATAAGCATTCTCATAATAATGGATTTTAAAATCACAGCTTATTCTAAAGGAGAATCAAATAAAAGATTTTTCATAACTCCAATGGTAAGCATGATTAAAAAGAAAAGTAAAAAATAAGCGAAAAAATTTACAAATCTTTTTCTATTATCGTGATTTTCTAATGTATTGGTGCTATAATTATTTACGAAACTCCTTAATCCTAAAGTAAATACAACAATGATTGATGTAAATGTAATGTAGAGAATAATGGACTGCTTCAGTTTAAAGAAAAATAAAATTGCTAAAATATCTAATAGCGCAATAATCCAACTTAATTTCAATATTTTAAAGGGTGATATATTTTTTCCTAACACCAAAAACACTGAATTTGAAAATATAATTATAAGAAGTATTATTTGTAAGGTCGTATTCATAATATTGAATGTTAAAAATTAATACGAGAAAGGATTTGGAAAATTAAACTTTACATCTCCACCTACACCTAGACCATCTGCTACAGTTCCTGAAACCCCTACAGAAAAACTATCATTTTTAGGATTGTAAAAATAAGATGCACCTCCTTTTGCACCTGATGCTCCAACTGGAATGGAGCCTGTGAAGCTTGCTCCCCATCTCCCTCCAGGAGAGGTCGCTGTCCAATTTCCTTCAAATTCAGCTAATGCAGCATAGGCACCAACATCAGCAGACCATCCATATTTATTAGATTGAAAGTTGGCACCCACAAAACCAGTTAGGCCTTTTGCTGATACATAGGTAGATAACGTACTTGTTGTGAAACTTAATTTTGCTTCTGCGACTGTTCCTTCTAAATAACCTTGAAGATTTGAATTACTACCGATTACATATGGCATAGAAAGTCCACCTTTTACATTAATTAGTTTTATATTAAGATTTGTATCTAAGCCCTCAAAATTAAAATTTTTCAAACCTGCATTATAATCAACTGCCGTAAAGTCAAATGATGTAGCTGTAAATGATGAAGCATTTCCGTTCAACTGGGAGAACCATTGACCATAATACGTACGGTTTATATGATTTGTACCTTCATTGTAGGTTCTAGCTTCAGACCAATCTCCAGGTCCACCTGGACCTAAAGTAACTTTTGAATTTCTATCAGTGTCATATACATTATTTGTATATCCGTCAGAATAATCACTATATCCCATAGATTTATAATTATCTTTCGTCACTTTGTCATGCCATTCCCATCGTGTTCCCTTTAAGCCCCAGCCCAATGGAGATCTTCCATCAGGATCAGTAAATCTCATTGGATTATCAAATGCGTAGTTATATGGAGACCATCTTCTCATTTTTTCTGCCATTGGATCTATTACCCCCCATCTTCCAAGATCAGGCATGTAATTTCTTGCACCATAATCATACATCCCTGTTTCCTGGAGTTCTTTACCATTATATTTATAATTATTTTTAATTCCATATTCATAAAGGTGGGAACCATTATTATATCCCTCATGCTTTAATCCGAAAGGATAATAATTACTTTCTTCCATCAAAATACGTCCTCCACCATCGGCTTTGGCAATATTATACCTGATATTTCCTAGATGATCTTTTAGATTGTAAATATACTCTTGTCTTTCAAAACTATAGAAACCTTCAGTAGTTGGAACAAATTTAAGCATATAACCGCTGTCAGAACTATTCTGTGACGTATTTATTTTAGTATAGGTTCTTTCATACTGGAAACTATCAAGATAATCAGTTTCTGAATAATCTGTACTGTAAGGATTTACATTATCCACCTTTTTGTAATATTTAGATCCATCGCTCCTGTATTTATAGGTATGAAGGGTGCCTTCATTCATTCCTGGAGTAAAACCGTCTACTATTGCATTTACTGAAACAGGAAGATTGAGATAATTATATTTTATTACTTTTATCTGCTTATCCATATGATTGGACATATTACCATTGGCATCATAAGTAATGAGATTACCTCCCAACGGATATCCGGAAGAATTCATTTTCTGATCAGTAACTTTAATCAGACGGTTAGAATTTCCAGCAAGATCATAATCGTATACAAGTCCATCAATCTGTAAAGGTGTAGTTTGTCCGGGCGGAGGACTTTTATAACGGTTTAAGGTTTTAATATTACTATTGATATCATAAGTCATCGTCTCATCATAATAATGGTTCTGGCTATTAGAGGTGATGTTAGGTGTAAGATAAATCCCTTGTGTTAAACGGTTTAATCCATCGTATTGATAAGCGTATCTGCGGTAATTTCCGTCTCCTAATGCCGTTTTCCAATCAATTTCTGAGATATTTCCATTATAACGGGCTACTCCGTAATTGATATCTTCAGGATTCTGATATTTGATCTTCATCGCAAAAATATCATCAGATCTCAAATGGGAAGGATCATTGATAGAGGTTAGCCATCCACGGATATTGTAGGTATAATCTATAGATTGAAGTGGGTTGCCGTCATCATCCTGTCCTATTTTTTTATTGGTAACCTGCCCAAGTTCATTATACGTATTTAGAAGAATAGGCTCTTCTGGTTTATTGTTTACCTGATGTTTGTGGGCCAAAAGCCTATTCTGGCTGTCATATTCAAAGGTTTTTTTAATGTGAGTTTCTGTGTCATTGGCGGAACGTTTATGGTAGGTATGGTTTTCTTTAAGCAGCCCACTGAAATCAAGCAGAGATTCGCTACGGGTATATCCTCCAAGATAATTCACAGAATGTGTTCCTATTAACCTTCCATTGGTATCGTATCTGTTATAGTTTTTAGTCCAATTGTCGTCATCTATATTTTTAGTGAAAGTTGCAAGAGGAAGACTTTTTGTACTGGTCGAAGAATTTGGATCATCCTTCAGTACATTTTGTCCAAGAATTTGCCCCGGAAGGATTGGAGCGCCCAATGGATATGTGTCATAATAATTAACACTCAATAGGGTCATGCTTCCTGTAGGAAAAGCATTCTTTGTATAAAAAACATCGGTACCGTTGAGGTTGAATGGTGTTGTAGTTCTGGATTCATTATTTCCAGGATTGGCACTCATATTATTGACC
Organism: Chryseobacterium sp. Mn2064; assembly: GCF_049319685.1. Classification (NCBI taxonomy): domain Bacteria; kingdom Pseudomonadati; phylum Bacteroidota; class Flavobacteriia; order Flavobacteriales; family Weeksellaceae; genus Chryseobacterium; species Chryseobacterium sp. Mn2064. Next base: position 234,937 of record NZ_JBMOUE010000003.1, on the reverse strand, counting down.
GCTGTCTGCATTGATGCCCTTGTTGCACTATTAGTGAAAAATCCTGTATAAACAACTCTTCCAAACTGGTCGTACTTGGTAAATATCCAACCTTTTTTATTAAAATTGTTATTTATGCTTCCAAGCATAGGGTCTTGGGTAAGTATGACTCTATTTTGCTTATCATATACTTTTAACTCCCAATTATCTTTTCCTGGTAATCTTTTTTCTACCAATCTGTTTTTATTATCATAGCGATATTGGTAGCAAAGTGTATTAAGAGTTGTTGTATCAGTATTTCCTGAAACAGAGGCTAGAGGAGGAATAACGAAAGCAAGTTGTCCGTATTCATTATATACATAATAAGTGTCTGCTTTTTCGGAGGCATTGATAATTTTTCTGCTTAAAATGATTCTACCTTCCCCGTCAACAAAATCAACCGCCTGAAGATTATCTTCATCAAGTTTACTATTCTTATATAATTGATTATTTCCATAAGTTCCTGATAAGCTTAATACGGAAATTGTAGCTCCGTCTACCCATGTTGTAGAAGTTACATATTTTCTTACCTCACCATCAATATTTCTGTCATATCCAAATTGTATTGGCTTGTTACTCCAGGCTGTTCCTACTTGTATTTGCTGTTGAATTTTGTCTAAAGGTGAACTTTCCAATATTTTCTCAGAATATATTTTCTCATTACCGTATATGTTAGGGTCAGTAGCATTTTCAAGAGGATTAGCGTACAAGGCTCCGTTTTGCGTCACTTTCTGGGGAACGGGCAAATATTCTTTTGTCTGTCTTCCGAACTGATCATATTCTACATGAGTAACTATATCCCTGCCCTTAGACGTAGATTTTACTCCGATGATTTGTTTTATTCTTCCAATTCCATCAAAATATTGGACGGTCTGCGTGGGTGGTTTTGCCAATGTATCAGAACCTTTTGATATATAATTTTTAATGGATATATAATTTTCAGTTTGGGAAGGCCCTGTATTTTGAGCATAATAAAAATTACTCAAAATAATGGTTATTAAAAATAATAGTTTATAATTTCTCATTTTAAAATACAAAATCAAATTTTAACGGATTAGCAGAATTGTTTCCAACAGATCCAGATAATAATTTTACATAAATATTACCTGCAGTATCAATTCTTATTGACCATGTTCTGTTTGCTGGTGTATTACCAAAAGAGCCTCCGGGAGGTTCTACGTAGTTGTTAATGTTTCTTTCTACAGAAGGTTTACAATTTCCTCCCATTTGGCCGATTTTAATTTCATTATTCCAGTAGCTGGCGTTAATAGGGTAGTTTCTGAAATTTACCTTTACCACAATATTCCCGTAATAGGTATATACATCTGTAGATAAGGCTACAAAGTTATTGGCCATTGTGAATGGGCAGCTTTCTTTAGGAAAACATGTAGCATACATATTAGCTTCATTTTGTCCATTAGCATTGGCATCATCAAGAGCTTTTTGATCTGCATCCGCTTGGTCTATAGTTGAAAAGAACTTATTTTCAGGTACTATATAGCCGTATACACCTCCTTCAAAACCTGCTCCACAGTTCGTTCTGTAAAAATTTTTTAAAAGAAAGGCGTTATAAAATCTCTTAGGGGAAAGATTATAATCATATACCTTTAAAGGGTTTCCATGGGTGTCAAGGACTTTTTTTGGACGGTTTAATGCATCATATTTGTAGAATTCCTTTTTCCCGTTTGGGTTTGTAGATGTTTTAATTCCGATAAGGGGATCATACACATACGTTGAAATTTGAAAATCTTTGAGTTCTGTTTTTAGTCTGAAATTATCAAGAGCTGTAACTAAGTTAGATTCTGCAGATTCATTGGTATCTAGATCAGATTTTTTTACAATATCTAGTTGAAGGTATGATGTACTGGTGGCAGGATCCAGATTATATGCCTGCATTACCTGCGAGTAAGTAGCTCCTATAATTTCTGCAATAGGCAAGGATTGTTTATATCCATAAAGTATGGTAGTAGGGATACCATTGGCATTTTTGAATTGTATTAAGTTTCCCAAATTATCATATAATTGATAGTTTACTGTTTCTTCTACAGCTGCAGATGAAGGAGTGTCTAGCGTAAAATTAGAATCCAGTAATGATTGTCTTTGTTTGCTGATTTTTAGAATATTATTTGTAGTAACATCCTTTGAGTATACATTTTCAGTAAGTGAAACTTTATTGTTATTATTCATCACACTAGTAATGATAGGAGTAATAATACCATTATCAGCCATATATTTATAGATAGAAAGTTTTCCTCCTACCTGATCATTATCTGGAGGGCAGTTTCCGGTAATACAAGAAGAATTGTTTCTTATTAAATCCTGTGGATAAGTAGTTCTGCTGATGATTTTTCCATTGTAAACCGGCTGGTTCCACGGTAATGGCCACTCATATGGAAGATAATCAATAGTCTCTATTGGATTGGGGTGCCAATACAGATATGAGTTTGTATATTTAATATATTTCTGACTGTCTATCAGTTTACTACCAACATAGTTTCCATTGATAATTTGTGTAGGGATCTGTTCCGTAGTTTTTATCGAGATCGGAAGATATGGGAGTACGGGTTGGTACTGATAATATCCTATATATTCTAATTGTGAGGGGTTGGAAGAATTGGGAGCCCATACACTGGCTTTTGCTTCCACATAATATTTGTCATCAGAGATTTTACAACTGGTACATACATTGGAAACTTCGTTAACGGGATTTACACCATTTAGGAAATTGGTATACTTGATATTCTGTGTTGATACAGCAAACATATTGGCATCATGTTTAATAGTTTTGTACAGTTTCCCCCTTTCATTATTTTTATTTATTTTCAAAGGTAGCTTCGACTGAACAATCTGCGCTGCATTAGGTAATCCATTGCTGCTATGTACTTTGGTTGCCAGAGAATCAGGATTGGAAATAAGATCTGTAAAATAAAATAAATTTTTTTCTTTTCCTGTGATTTCTTCTGTAACCCGGCTGTACCTTACGTGGTCATCATAATATCCACGAGTTGTGCTTACTAGTGTAGTAGCTCCCTCGCCAAACCAATTAAAGCTATCTACAAATGCACTTGTCTGATCTTTATAGGTTAATATACCTGAAGATTTACCAGCATCATTTAAATAATCATACTTTTTTATACCGATGGGTTGGTTCATATTGTCATATGTAGTTACAGTCTTTAACCTTTGTCCATCAATACGAGACTCTTTATCTACTAACGAATTTCCTTCCGTACCAAAACTGCTGCGTACAAAATAGTTTATCTTAGAAACATCGTTTTGCTCATATTCGAACTCTTCCTTACCTCTTGTTGGATAAACTATACTTTTTAGCATTCCTCCAAATCCTGAATAATATTGAATTCCGGATGGATCTACCTGGTATCCGTTTGTTCCGCCATAATAATTAAAACTATAAATTTCATTATTGTTATTGATTGATTCAAGAGATTTTCCTGTATAATTAAAAGCAATTTTTTTTATATTTTTCTTAAAGCTCTTTAATTCGATTTTTTTCAGAAAAGGTTTTGTAAAAGAATTACCTGCCTGAATATAATCAAACATTAAAGATCCGTAATCAGATACTCTAATTGAATCTAAAATAGCTAACTTCTGATAAATGTTAACATTAGTCAAAGACATTGTTGAAGATGTGTCATTTGGACCGTTATTGGTAGAAGAGCTGCTGTTGTTGCTAAAGTCATTTCCGTTTCCACTTCCTAAGAATATATTATTATTTAATAGAATAGAATTGGAAGGAATTCCTGATGGATAATCTCCTTTTAAATATTCACCTCCATTTGTAAATGGATCTAAAATACTTCTATTACTATTTTTATAAAAAGCTTCTATGATTCTTCCATTGGGAAGCTTAACCTTCTTTAAATATAATGCTGAAATATAATTTACTTGTCTGTTGGTGTAATAGTCTGTAAAGTAAGTAAAGGTACCATCATCTCTCCATGAGCTGTAGGTATATTTTGATTTACTATAGTAGATGTCGTTTGAATTGTAATCTCCTCCAAAATAGAACTCGTTACCCTTATCATCTTTCATTACAATCTCGGGAAAACTGTTGATTGGCTGAAAAATATTATGGCACTTTTCTCCGTTATAAGAAGCTGTTAAGTTTCCATTTTCTGAATATACAAGAAATTTTCCGACATTATCAAAAATCATGTATCCGCTATACCCCATGAAGTCGAAGTAGAATGTATTCGGCTCATAAACATAGAATGATGTATTGGTGTTTGGATTGGTAAGAAGTTGCTTTTTTGTTACAGTTCCGGGGCCTGTAACAAGACAGTTATTTCTAGATGTTGGATAAAATCCGGAACTCATATTGGCTCCTAAAAATCTTGGTTCATGAAGAACGCCTGGCTTTTTATAAGCTATGGTGATCTTACCAAACATATTGTAATTCCAATTAAAACCCACCATTCCTGGTTCTGTTTTAGGAATTTCTTGAAGGTAATCTACACTTCCTTTAAGGGATATATTACCCAGATCAATATTGTATAAGGGAATAGAAAGATTAAGTTTTCCTACGTTATAATTGTTTGAAACATTTACCTTTTTACCCAGGCTGTAATCTTCTAAGGTTTTGCCCTGTGCATGTATTATTTGACATAATATCAAAAAGATACCTGTCAAATAAAATCTAAATTTAGTCATTATTAGTTATTATTTTTTGATCAGTTTGGCGTTAGCCATTTTATTCGTATCCGTTTTTATAGTGACTAGATAAGCTCCTTGTATCAAAGCTTGAGTATTAATTTTGGTCACTTTGTTTCTTGTTTTTAGACTTTGGATTTGTCTTCCGCTCATATCGTACAGCAGAATATCAGCCTCTTTAAAATCAAAGCCGATTTCTACATATGCATAATCTGATACAGGATTCGGGTAGATTTTGATATCGTATTTCTCAATCAGCTGATTCACTTGTTTATCACCAAGTTTCACAATTTTCCAGTTCTCTTTTCCTAGTTCTGTAGCACTGGTTCCGGCAAGAATAATAGAGCCATCTCTGTTCAGTTTTAAATCTGACAGCCTTTCTTCTTTTTGTCGGGATTCTCCAGTTACATATTTTCTCCACTGTTCATTGCCACTCTGATCCAGATATAACATCCAGAACGTTTCATCATCTTTCTCAGCTCTTCCTTCAGCTTGGGTATAACCTCCTAAAAGGATCCCTTTTGAAGACTTATCATCTGCTGAATGAAGAACACTCATACTCATCAAAATATCTCTGTTTTTGAAATTATAAGATTTTTGCCACTGTTCATCTCCTCTTTCGTTCAAAGCAATCAGCCAAAGATCTGTACCTTCTTCAATTCCCGTTGTTTTGTTTCCCGATCTTTCTGATATGGATTCCCCACCAATAATGTAACCATTGGACGTTAGTGACAATGTTCTTATATGATCATCTCCTTTTCCACCAAAGTTTTTTTCCCATTCTACTTTTCCGTTCTTGTCAATTTTTACGATCCAATAATCGCCTTCACCGAAGTTGTTGCTGGCTTTTGGGATTTGATTAATAGGTATTGAAGTTGTAGATTTCTCTCCTGAATTTGGATTACCCTTTACCGATTGCTTATTACTCATTTCAAAAGCTCCACTTCTTGAATAAATCCCCAATAAGGCACCTCCGTCTTTTGTTGGGATCATTTTTTCGACTTCATCAAGACCTTTTCCTCCTAAAATGATTTGAGAGAGTTCTTTTCCGTTTTTATCCAATCTGGTAACCCATACATCTTTGGAACCATAGCCTTTTGAGGAAGATTGAATGCTTCCGGCTACAAAGAATCCCAAATCTGTAGTCTGGATAACCGCTCTGGCTTCTTCATCTGAAGGGCTTCCGAGTGTTTTCTGCCATAATTCATCTCCGAATTCATTGATTCTGATCAACCAGATATCTGACCCACCTTTCGAGTCTTCTTTTTTATCCAGTCCTTTTCCGGAATAAGAAGTCCCGGCTAAAAGAAATCCACCATCCTGAGTGGTGACGGTTGCTGATAAATAATCATGGTTTGATCCGGAGAAATATTTTTCCCAAACTCCTTCTCCTGATTGGTTTAATTTCACCAGGTGAAAGTCATATCCGTTGTTCTGTTTTTGGTTATTTGCTGCTTGTTGCTTACTATTAGTCTGAATAGAGCTTCCGGTGATAAGATATTGTTGATCAATGGTTGTGATAATGTGGCTTAGGAAATCCTGGGTAGAGGATTTGATATCTTTCTGCCATATCACCTCTTGGGCAGACACACCGAATATTGTACATAAAGTACATGCACTGAGATAAAGTTTTCTCATTCCGCTTAATTTGAGTTTAGTATTATTAGTTGATATTATTCTACAAATTTAATATTTTTAAAAGCTTTGTAATCTTTTATGGTAGGGGATTAATATGAATTTTGTCACTTTTTAGTGTCTTTTACAAAAGCTTTGTAATCGTAAGGTGTTTAAGTAGAATCTTAATTTTTAGTCTTATTTGAATAAAGCAGAAAAATAGTGTAAGCCAAAAACAAAAGCCATCCTTAAAAAAGGATGGCTTGTAGACCCACAGGATATAACGTCTTGTATTTGTTTATTTCTTACTGAATGAATTTGATTGCTTGTGATATTGATTAATAGGTGTTTGTATTTTATTGAATGTAAATAAATTCAAATACATTCAAAATTTACAGTGACCAAAATAGTGACCAAAATTAAAATATTCGTATATTTGTTATGCGAATATTTTTTATTTATGGCACAGTACAACAACGAAACAGGAAGCGTAAATTTCAGGCTGAAAGAACCAAAAGCGGAAATCTCCCGAATAATGGGAAGATATTCTTTCAAAGGTTTACAGGCGGATTTTTCGACGGGTTTAAAAGTTGCTCCGAGCAGTTGGGATAGTGAAACGAAAACGGTTACTTCGGGAACGGATAAAAGAGAAATTAACCAAAAACTTAGCAAGTTCAAAACGTCCATAGTAGACGCTCACAAAAATTTCAACGAACATTACAACCGTGTGCCGACAAAAGAGGAACTAAAAACGATTGTTGATAATGCAGTAGAGGGAAAAGAACTTAACACCGTGCAAAAGAACAAGAAATCTTTTGATGATGTTTTCCAAGATTTTACAAAATTGATTGAGCTAAAAAATACCCGTGCTATTGCGTCTGGACAAAAGCCAATGCACAAAACCTACATATCATCGTTTAACGTGATGTATAAAGATTTAAAAGATTTTGCTACTGATAACAGTATCTTTTTAGATATTGATAAATTTGATGAAACGCAGTGTTTGGAGTTCCAAAATTGGCTTATTGCTACGGAGAGAGTGAAAGAACTCAGTACACTAAGAACACGAATCAAAAGATTGTCGCAAGTTCTAAAACGTGCATTTGAAAAGGGCTACACACAAAACAGAAGTTATTTACAGGACGAATTTAGCGTTAAAGTTCCTCCGAGTTTCCATACGGTGCTGACTGAACCCGAAATTAAAATATTGTATGAGCATGATTTTTCTAATTCTCCGAGATTAGAAAGAGTTCGAGATTTGTTTGTTCTCGGCTGTCATTGCTCACTCAGGTTTGGAGATATTACACGAATTGAAAACGGACATATTGACATTAGCTCAGGAACTATCAGTATATTGTTAAATAAAGGTTCTCGGATTGATAAATATAAAACGGTGAATTTTCCAATTTTTGGATATGCGGGAGAGGTTTTGAGCAAATATGACAACAATATTAAAAGTATTGCTATATCTAACCAAAACACGAATGAGTATCTGAAAGAGTTGTTTAGAGAAATTCCGTACTTCAAAGAAAAGGTAATCACCCGTGAGCGACCAACCAACGAGGGAGTTGTATTTGAAACAATCAATTTTGCGGATAAAGTAGCGTTTCACGATTCCCGCAGGAGTTTCTGTACTAACCGATATATTGAGGGGTGGGACTTATTGGAGATATGGCAGTACACAGGTCATACTGACGAATCTGTTTTCAAAACCTATTTCAAACCGACCTTTGAACATGAACAAGTAAGACAGGAGAGCATCAAAGCAAGAAACGAAAAACTTCAAAAGGCTGATTTACAGACTAAAGAGATTGAAGAATTGAAAGCCCAAATACAGAAAATGCAAGAAATTATTGAGAGTGGAAGCACTGAACAGTTAGCCGAAGTCATCAATATTAACAAAAATGTTTCTTAATGTCCGAGAATTAAAATTTTGGCACAATATTTGAATTTGGTTTGAAAGTTTTTATTCTGAAAATAAGATATATCACATGGTAGTGATTAATGTGTAAGTAAGATGCGAAACGAGCGAAAAAGTTCTTTAAGATTATTTCAAGTAATTATTTTTTATGTGATATTTAGAAATATAATTATCAAAACAAGTCCAACTCACGGAACGACCACGCCAAGTTTGTAACTAAACAGTGGGGAGGAAGGCAGAAACGTTTGTTTCATGTAGATAAGTGTGTTTTTTTAACAAATAATACTAACAAAAAGTCTTCATTGGAGCGACCATGCCGAGCATAATGCTAAATTTTGGGGGAGCAGGATTTATTCAGGGGGATAATTATGTCCGAACCTTACATAGAAAGCTATAATAATTACGCCAAAAATTATATAATACAGTTTTTGAAGGTTGCGGGAATCACTCCGAACTAAAATAAGAGGCGAAGTTGTATTTTTCAATGGAGAAATTATACCTAGTCATGAAATAATCAACAATTTTAAACGAAGCTAAATAATTTAGCAAGAAGTCGGGAATGGTCGTAAAAAATCATGAAAAGGGGTCGCACCTTATAAAAAACGTGTCCTGCGCATATCTAAAGGATAGTTATATCCTAATAATAAGTCGGAAGCAGTTCGCACAGACTGCAAAAGGGGTCGCACCTTATAAAAAACGTGTTCTGCGCTATGTCTAGGAATAATTATGTCCTTAAAATAAGTCAGAGACGGTCACACAGCCGTAACAAGGGGCTACACCTTATAAAAAACGTACTCCGCACATTATCGGTAAATAATTATGTCCAAGCAACAAAATTTTAACAACTATTAACAAAAAAATATACAGACTCAACTTTATAAGTTGGGTCTTTTTTTATGTCTAAACATTAACAGGAAATCTCGAAAGGGGTTTCCTTTTTTTATGCCTGTATGTCAGGTAATTGAATTTAATAACAATATAAAAAATATACATTATGAGTAATAACAACACATTACTAGTCCAAATGACAAAAGATGAGCTAATGCAGGATTTTGAGCAGATAGTTCGTAAAATCGTTAGCCAAATGCAGGTTCAGCAAATCTCAAAAGATGAAAAAGAAACTTATACACGTGATGAAGCAGCTGAGTATTTAAATGTAAGCCACTCAACACTCCATAACTGGAAGAAAAAAGGAATTTTGATACCTATTAAGATGGGAGCAAAAGTATATTACTCTAAAGATGAAGTCAAAGCAAGGCTAAAAATCAATTAATCTACTTTCTATTACTCCGCACAGACATTGCGAGCGGGTAAAAAACATCTTTTTATTATTATGCCACACAAAACTCTGCAAACGGCTTAAATTCTCTGTTTTACAGTTTAGGTGATAGGTTTCCGTGTCTGGGTTGTAAAAACCTCTTAAATACCCCTTAAATCAATTTTTAACGAGACTAACCTTAGTACAATTACATAGGGGAGCTATTGGTATGTCTTAAATTAACAAACAGTAAATATTATGATAGATTTTATTAAAACATATACAAAAACAAAAGAATCTTTAGAAAGTAAGATAAAAAGCTATGAAGATAGCGAGACAATATGTAACCTTGACTTTGGTACAGGTGAAATAGTATATCCATGTAGGAGATATTTTGAAAATATTGAAGTACGGATTACAAATGTTTCAGGATTTGTCCGAAACTCAATGCACAAATACTTTAACCTTAAAAATGGCTTTGGTGATAATAATTACACAGATTTTTATTACCCCGATATTATTACCTCGTTTGAGCAGCTTCAAGCCGACCTGGACGAAGATATTTCGGATTACAATGTTACCAATCTGGAGTTCGGATTGAATATACAGACCTCATTAAAGCCTAAATATATGTTGGATAATAATATCCTGATGTACAACTTTGATGAATTTAACCAAAAAGATACTTTTAAGGGCAAAGGAATGTATAAACAGTATAATCGCAGTGAGTATTACGTCAAAATTTATGATAAAGGTCTACAATATAAGCTAGATTATAACCTGTTGCGTGTGGAAATTAAGGTTACAGACAGTAAATTACTGAAAAAACGTTTTGGAATCCATACGGTTCGTGATATTTACGATAAAAATAAACTGGAATTGATGTTTAACTTCTTGTTAGAGTGTTTTGACGAGGTAAATATTATAGATAGTCTCGCCACTCAGGAAATCCGCGGGGAAGAAAAAACAGTTTTAGAATTAGGCAAAAGTCCCCATTATTGGCGGGAAATAAAAAGCAGTAAATCATCTAGCTACTATTATGACCTAAGAGCAAAGTATAATAACCTACTAAGAAAGTATAACCTAGATACCATAAAATTAGAGTTACGGGATTTGCTTGTAGCTAAGTTTCAAAGTTTGATTGGGGGTAGTAGGGAGTAGGTAGGTTTGGGTTTGGAAGTTTAGGGGGAGGTGAAAAAGGACAAAATCGGACTATATATTAAGAGTAATTTGTACTGTAAAAAAATAACCCTGACTGTTTGGTCAAGGTTAACAATTTTTATGTTTGAAAATATTAATTATTCAACAAGGTTTAGGATTTTCCAATCTCCATTTTTGGATTGTCCTAACAAAATTTATTACATTTTGCTATTTTATCCTTTGCACTTCCTTTATTTGAATCATCTTAAATTTTCCTTTTGAGATTACTTGATTTTTCTCATTGGAGGAGGAGGTAATTGCTTTTGAGGTAAATAATTATCAATTTCATTTTGCTTTAGTATTTCACCTTTAATTTTTCTAAAATCTATTTTAAAGTTAGAGGTTAACGCTGTTTCATCTTGTTTGTAGATTTTGTCAGTAAGTAAATTTATAACTTCGTTAAATTCAGGATTCATGAAAGGCTGAATAAAACAAAGTCTTTCATCCCTATTTTTAACTTTGAAGTTTAAATAATTTCTGCTCCCTGCATAACCGTAATTTTTATCTAACTGTTTTTTTATGACAAAATTTTGTAATTTATTGGAAGTTAGTTTATTTATCTTTTCAATTTCGTCCTTACTAAGCTGATAATTATAAAAAGCTGTATCCGTATATCTTTTTAAGCATACTTTTAGCATTCCATTTTTATCTACTGTCGAATATGAAGATATCTCAATACCATTATTATTAATATCATAAGTAACGAGTTTAAAATCATCGAGTTGTGGTTTGTCTCCTCCTAGAGTAAGGCTCAGACTAAATCCAATGCATAAGGTTAGTATTACTAGAAATAATAATTTTTTCATAAAATTTTATTTGTCATTTTGATTTAAAATTTTCTGTAAATCTAATTTCAGTTTTTCTAAATTAGTGTCTAATTTTTTCTTTTTAATTACTTCCAACAATAAATCCATTTTACCAACGAGAGTTTCACTCAGAAAAGTATATCGTTCTCGTTCTGATTTACTGAAGAAGTTATCATCATTTATTATTATTGGTATTCCAATTGATTTTTCATTTTTCCGATATGATTCTATTTCTTTCAAATTTTGTTGTTCAATTGGAAGTGGATTAACATAAAATTGGAATAAAATAATTTTAAAATCATTTCCATAATTATTATTTTCAAGAGTCTTTATAATTTTACTAATTCCTTTTTCACCGAAAATATATGAACGAAATAAGTCGCCTTGTCTTTTTCCTAAATCTTGAGTTTCTTGTTTTTCATTTGGATATGGAAGTGTAACAGATACAAAACATCCAAAAATATTATTATCATTCATAGCTAGTGATTATTTTTATTTAAAGGTCCTTTCAATATTTTATTTTGTTGAGCCTCCCACTCATAGGCAGTTCTTCTATTTGGGAATAGTTGCTTTTCCATATATTTATCTGCCATAAACTTTTTTGTATATCGAGATTCTGCTTTCGCTTGCGAAGTTATTCCATTTTTTAAGAAATTTCCATCTTCTGAAAACAATTTATAACCCCAAGTTGGCTTTGTACTATTTAAAGAATTTCCATGTACTGCAACCTGTTCTATGGTTTTAGTGGTATTAAGATAATTTCCAATTTTTAAAACAGCAATCTCCGATACAACTGCTAAAGGTGCTTCTTGCATTGCTGTTAGCATGGTTGATGCCAATTGTGATGAAGGATTAGCAAAAGCACCTTCTTGAGTATTTAGTGAGGGTGTTTCTCTTATATAAGAACCATCACTAGGAGTTCCAAAAGTTGCTACACTCATTGCTGGTGCAGAATCACCCGCATGAATCAAAGGGTCTAAATTAGGGGTTATTCCCAAACCTCCTATTAAAGAATTATTGGTATAAGACCCATTTGCATTTAAGGCTGTTGTAGACCCATTTACAGTTGTGTATGTTCCCGATTTACCTAGATAAGTTTCATTAGTTCCTGCTGTTGCCTGACTAGTGGCATTATTATTCCAATAAATACTATTTGTTTCTCTGTTGTGTACCCAATCAAAAGCTGCTCTACCATCAGGGTCAATATTGCTTATAGGATTGTTATAACTAATATTGTACGGCGACCAACTCGTGAACTCTTCACTCAATGGGTCGGGACTAATCCAACGTCCTGCTGTATCTAAATACGGTTGTGCATCGGGGTCGCTCAAATCAATCTCTCTAAATTCTGTAATAGATTTAGTTTTCCTGTTGAATCGTACAGAACCAATACTTACAACACTATCCATGTCGTGAAATTCCAAATACTTTCCTTTGCTTAATGTTGCAATTTTGGGATAAACTCCATACTTCGCAAAAGGATTTCCGACAGCAATGTTCTTTCTACGCCTTTCTGCTTCTTGCGGTGTTAATGAATCTCGGGTTTTCAAAACTTCATCCATATACGGACGGTTACGCTCTTCTTTGGTAAGTTTAACAGGATTTACCCATTTCTTTTCCGTTTTCTGCTTTGTGGTGGTCTGCTTCTTTGTCTGTGCCTGAAAAAATCCTGCTAATATGGCAAAGACGATTAATAAAATTTTTTTCATTTGGTTATTTTGTGAAGTTATCTAATAATTTTTTGTTCTCAAATTTTTCTCTTTCGGTTTTCAGTGACACCAACCAATCCAAATACATTTCTTCGGGCATTTGTCGGTAGCCAATCTCATAAATGTGTCCGTACTCCTTATTCATCAATTCAAACAATTCTTTGGCTTTTGGGTCTTGCTGTTGTACAAGTTTCATGTTTTCAGCATTATCTGTTTTCAAGTTGTGTCTATCCATCAATCTTGTAAACTGTTCTTTGTGAGTCTCGGCTCTTAATATCAGTGCTTTAGCAAAATTCGGGTAAATTTCTAATGCTCTGTTGACCGTTTTCAAAACAAATTCTCCGTCATTATTCGGGAAACTTCTGTTATAAGCCTGTGCTAAATCAAATAAGCATAATGCTAAACTTTCCTTGTTATTCAATGCTTTCATAAACACTCCATTTTTAATGGCATCCAAATGAATGTACCCCGAAGCTGTCAACCATGCATCAATTGGAAAAATCCCGCTTGTAAGTTCTGTATTAAACCAACCACCTGCTTTGATGTTATGCTTGATGTAGACGTGATTCGGTGCTAATGCTAGGTTTGCATCCGCTCCAATTTCCTCTGCCAAAATTTTGTACAAATACGGCATTGAGTTGCAATTCCCTTTTTTAGTCGCCAATAATTTTGATACAAACAGGTTGCTAATATCACTATGTCCGAATACATCTGTAAAATCATAGGTAAATGGTTTGTACTGTATCACGGTATCTTTATAAGCGACAGGTAAGGTTTGGCACATTATGGAATATACGGTAGCGTATTTGCTAACCTTGTCTTTGTCAGATTCTTTGTAGGTCAAATCTCTGCTTTTCAAAATGGAGTTTGCGAAATGCTTTAAAAAGTCGATTTCTCCGTTTAATTTATCAATGTCTAATTTACCCTGATAATATGCGTTTTCCACGCTAAAAACAGCTTCTTTGAAGCTGTATGACTGTTTGTCGTTCAGCATATTATCAATAGCTTGGTAGGAATCATTGTAAAACTGATTGTTTTGTGCTTTAACTGTTCCTGAACTCAACAATGCTATTAATAAAGCTGAAAGGAACAAAGTTCTGTTTAGTAAAAATCTTTTCATCATAATTTATTCGGGTCAATTGGGAAGTATTTAGGTTTTTCGTCTTTTTTCTTCTGTTCCTGTACTTTTTTCACGGCTTCCTGCTGTTGCTTATCCTTTTGTTTTTGAAGTTGGTACAGATATATTTTTTGTGCGAGTGCTTCGCTTTCCTGTTTATTCTTCTCTGTTTTCAGACTTGCCAACCATGATTCGTAAGCAGATGCAGGCATTTCTGTGTAACCGAGTTCATCAATCTTGTTAAACTGCTGATTAACGTCATTTAGTTGTTCAACAGCCTTTGGGAAATATCCGATTCTCTGTAAATCCTGTCTGTTTTCGGGGTTGATTCCTAAGTTTTTCATCACGTGGGCAAATCGTGCTTGGCTCACATTTGCTTTTTCCATGTTCGGAGCAAGTCCATTTGGATAAAGCTCTAATGCTTTTTCAATAACTTTTCCTACGAACTCATCATATCCGAATTTTTTGACATACCCTCTCGCTAAATCAAAATATGCCATTCCTAAAAGTTCCTTTTTGGATAGATTTTCCATATAGATTTTATTCTGTAAAGCTTCTGATTTGATGTAACCTGATTCAAGCAATGAGGTGTCGGTTGAAAACATACCGTTGGTAAGCTCAACATTTCTGTACTGTCCTTCATCATCCATAAACCGAACATAAGAATGATTGGGAGCTAATGATAAATGCGCTTCCGTTCCCATTGCTTCTGCGATAATCAAGTATAGTAACGGCATAGAGTGGCATTGTCCTGAACCTGTTTTTAACAATTTGGAAACGAACATCTTCGAGTAATCTTTTTCACCCATATAATCTTTGAAGTCATATTCAAATGCTTTATGGGTTGTTCCTCTGAGATTCATGTCTTTAGAGAAATATTCAAACAGCATCAGGTTTTTAGAAACATTGCTTTCTGTGTCCTGTTTGCGTTCTTTCATTTTCTGCAAAAGTTGTTTAGCGGTTTTCTGGATTCCAGATTTGAAGCCTTTTAAATCTCTTTTGTTGTCGTAAAAAGCATTTTCTACGGTGAAATTGGCATCTGCTAATGAATAGTTTTCGGAATTCATTGCAGAAAGTGTACTAAAAGCATCATAATAAGATTGTGTTCCTGCTTTCCCTGATAATGACGGTAGGTCATACGGCATATTTCTGCCGTTTTCTACCCACTCACGGAATTGTATTTCCCGAACTTCTGCCATATCTCGCTCTATATCCTGCATGACAGTGTTGTTCTGTGACCTTGACTGTGCATAATCATTTTGTTGTGTGGGAGTTGAACGGTTCTGATAGGTGTTGACAGTCGGGGTATAGTTCCTTGAACTTCTGCCTGAACTTCCAAAATTATTACCTGAATAATTACCTAAACCGCTTGCCTGCGGGACGGAAACAGTCGGTAAGTTAGGAATTTGTGTAAATCCTAATAGGGAAATACATAATGAAATTGCGGTAAAATAAATTTTTCGCATTGCATAGGTGTTTTATGGTTGCAATTATAATTAAAATTGTTTAAAATCTTATAGGTATTTTCCCTATATTTTGAATTAATATCTTTCTTTTTACAAATCTATATCGGTGGGGCGACAAAACTTGACGTATTTTTTTTCTTCAAATTTTTTCTCGATTAAGAGTGTTGAATTGGTTTGATAATGATTAAATTATGAGATAAATTAAGAGTATGTATTGGTACTATCTTGCAGATTCTTTGCTGCCCCTCTTTTCATAGGTGTTTGTAGAATAAAAAGTAAGCCCCAACCTATAAGGTCAAGGCTCTGTTTTTTTATTACATTTTTACCAAGTCAACCCAAGTCCCGTTACTTTTCCACTGAATCTGAGTTGCTGATACTTTCCTGAACTCAAAACTCTGTGTTGTGGTTGTGATGTTGTATTTTACGGTGAAATTATATTGCGTACCGTTGTTAGCTGTCTCGTCAACACTTCCACCATTTGGACTTGATTTTATTGTTCCTGTCATGCTCTGTTCGCTTACACCTGTTACAAGTAGTATAAAATCATCTGCTGTAAACTTGTATAGCTTATTTGAGGTTGTTCCATTAGTTACTCCCCAAGCACCCTGAATCCATGTTGGCGGATGAAAATACTGTGTTGTTGCAGGTTGTTGATTGGTTGGGGTGTTTTCATCGTCATTTTTGCCCGAGCAATTTGTAATTAATAGCGTAGCTGTTAGCGATAATGCTAGAAATAATTGTTTTTTCATAATTGAAATTTTGATGTTAATTATAGTTTTGATTGTTTTTTTTCTGTTCCTCAACCCACATTTCATGCTCCATTTGTAGCTGTCGGGCTTGTTCGTGTTCTTCGGGGGTAATGCTTTTCCATTCTCTGATAATCTGTTCCTGTTCTTGTTTGGTCAAGGTTTTTGGAGTAGATGTTTGATTATTAGATACTGTGGTGTTACGGATTTTAGAGATTCGTTCCTTTTCCTGACTTGCTTCCGCATAGCTGTCAAATCTCATCATGTATCTTTCAAGAATGTTTTTGTTAAACAGATAGGCGTTGCATTTAGCCTGTGTATCATCTAAAATCATGTACTCTTCATCCGTGCTAATGGTATAAGGTGTGTTAAAGATTCCTGTTACAATTACAGATTCTTTCCCGAAGTATTTATCTTTTACCTTGAAGACTACAAACGAATGCTTTACGGTTGTTTCGGGCGTATTTTGAAGGATTGGTGTATTGAGGTTGTTTAAGGTCGTTTTTGCGGTGTCTATGGCTGTTTTAGAGGCTGTAATTGGCTCTTGTTTAGTCTTGTCACAACTCATTCCTAGAATTGGGAGTATAAGAATCCAAACCTTTAGACGGTATCTTTTAAAAAACAGTGCGATGAGTGTGTATGCTAGCCAAAACAACAGGAGATATTTGTAATCACTAAATACAGATTTTGCATACAATATGCCTTTGTTGGAGTAGCTCTTAAACTCAGAATCATACAGTAGCTCACTGCACATCATTCCGTTTGTAGGTAAGTCTATCTTTGTTCCGAATGGCGTAGTCTGATACAATGCACCAACAGGCGTTGTGCGGGTGTCGTATGTTCCGCTAATAACAATCTTGTGTCCGTAATCTATTGTAGGATTGCTAAGATTCGGGATGTATGAAAATGTGCTAAAATGTTGGACTGCAAAGACAGTTATAAATGCTAGTGCAAAACCTATCAGCAACGATTTAGGTATATTGCTGTCAACCTGAATAGTTTTCTTTTCCATCAGACTATTGGTTTTTTAGGTTTGCAATCATTTCTAAAAACATTTCAAAGTAATCCGAATTTTTCATAAAAGTTTCTCGGGACATACCGTTGTAAATATTCTTACGATACATCTCATAATGGCTTTCTGTACCATATTTATGGTCGGCATAAGCTGCGTTTATACAAACTTGTCTCAGGCTGTTTTCGTCATATACTTGAGATATAACCAATGGCAATACCTCTCTGCCATCTTTGAGTGTGATTTTGTCTAGTCCGTAACCTTTGAGTTCACGGTACTTGTTGAGATAATCTGTTTTAGAAAGATTGTTGCAATCAAATTTTTCCTGTGAGAATACTGTTATGCTTGTGAACAGCAGGAGAGAAATAAAGACTTTTTTCATAGTGATTTATTGCATCACTCAGTCCCAAAGTGAAAGGTTATTAATGCAGAAAGCGTGGGACTAAGCCTTATTGGTCTCAGGCATCGCCAAACGCCCCACCCCAAAATAAGTTTAGCCCACGCCATAGCGTA
Organism: Chryseobacterium sp. Mn2064; assembly: GCF_049319685.1. Lineage (NCBI taxonomy): Bacteria > Pseudomonadati > Bacteroidota > Flavobacteriia > Flavobacteriales > Weeksellaceae > Chryseobacterium > Chryseobacterium sp. Mn2064. The sequence goes on along the minus strand of NZ_JBMOUE010000003.1, from coordinate 216,886 downwards.
GGCATTAACCTATTATTCATTTGAGGTGTGTATCTTAATTTTGGCGATTTTGAGACACTCAAATAATAGCTAACGCTTTATATTTTTCGTTAAAATTCTAACTACAAAAATATGAAATTTTACTAATCTTTCGTCTTCGCTTCAAAAACCTGTGAAATTTTTTTCAGTATTAAAGATTTTATCTTGGTTTTAGGTGTGGTAAGCAATCTCTATGTTTTGTCGGGGGCAAAAAATCATTGGCTTGAAACAAGTACGATTTTGTCAATACATTGTACTACTATTTACCCCAAAATGATTAATTGCTACGTTCCACAATGGTATAGTCAATGAATGTTATGAGTACTTTTATTTTTCTTAGCTGTGGAGCTATTGTCAGGCAACATTATATATACCGACCTATTTACCCCACCGTATCAAATTTTCATGTAAAAATGCACCCCCTATACCAAATCTCAAAATTTTGAATATGTATCGGGTGTGTACCTACTATAACGGTTTGGGTGTGGGTTGTAGTAGTTTTTTCGTGGTGTCCCCTATGCTTGGATTTTGTTTTTCTCAAACTTTTTTTATTTTTCCTGCGCACGGAGTGGTTAAAAAGATTTTAACAACGGTTGATATTTTGGTTAAAAAGTGTCGTAAGTGCTTGTGTTTATGGGAGTTTTGTTGTATATTTATACTGCTTTTGTGAGCGACTTACTACTAAAATATATCTCAATATATACATAAAAAATGCCTAGAAGTGCGGGAACACAACTAGGCGACATCAATAAATTTTAAACCGAACTTAAAATTATCGACTATGACAAAGTTAACAAATTGTCTTGATACGGCAAGTATCTATGTAGGAACGTACGCAAAGTACAACAACGGCTCATTATTTGGGAAATGGCTAAACCTTTCGGATTATTCCGACTATGATTCACTGCTCACTGCAATGTATGATTTACACAGTGACGAATCCGACCCTGAATTTATGTTTCAGGATTACGAATGTCCTTTTCTTGAAAAAATGGGATTGTTAAGTGAATGTCACATATCTAAAGATATTTACGAAATAATAGAACAAATCAACGATTCAGGTCATGACCTAGACGTTTACGAAGCGGTTTTGGATAATCTGGGTAAAATTGATTTTCAAAGTGCTTATGAGTATGCAAATAATTTTTACTGCGGTGAGTTTGCAAATGATATTGAGTTCGTGGAATATCTATATGAAAATGATATACCGTTTAATCTGCCTAGCTTTGTCGTTATTGATTGGGAAGCCACTGCAAGAAACATTATGTATGATTATTTTGAGTCAAACGGGCATTATTTCCGTAGCTAAAATACAATCAGATTCAAATAGATTCAATCGGGTTCACTCCAAGTGTTTTTTAGAAAAACAGTGACCAAAATCGTGACCAAGTGACCGAAAGTGACCAAAATAAAAAAGCAACTTGCTGTAAATTAGCGAGTTGCTTTTGTTTGGTTGTAGACCCACAGGGATTCGAACCCCAGATGACTGAACCAAAATCAGTAGTGTTACCGCTACACCATGGGTCTGTTTTGATGCTGCGAAATTATATAAATTATTTTAAATATGAAAATCAAAATTAAAGATTAATTAACATAATTGTTGAGATAATCGCTTTACTGATTGATATCCAAATAATTATTTTTTAATTTTTTTTTCAAAAAAAACTATTTGTTCCCCAAAATCGGAGGGTTGAAAGGATTTTTTCTTTTATTTTGAGAGACAGAACGACTGCATAAAATCCGATGAATAGTAACTTTTAGCCTTCTTTTATCGGTACTTTTGATTGCCCCTATAGTTAAATAATAAAACCTTATCTTTGCAAAAAATTGGGCTCCAAAAGTTGGAGTAACCCATTAATAACATATCCTGAGCACAGCAAAAGGATTATTAAACATTTTTTATGTCAAATATTGTCGCAATCGTTGGACGTCCCAACGTAGGAAAATCCACGCTTTTTAACCGTTTGTTAGAAAGAAGAGAAGCTATTGTAGATTCTACAGCCGGTGTTACCAGAGACCGTCACTATGGAAAATCTGACTGGAACGGAGTAGACTTTACCGTAATTGATACCGGAGGGTACGACGTAGGTACAGATGATATCTTCGAAGAAGAAATTCGTAAGCAGGTACAGTTAGCAGTGGATGAAGCAACTTCTATTATCTTCATGATGAACGTAGAAGAGGGACTTACCGATACAGATTATGAAATTTACAGACTTTTAAGAAGATCCAACAAGCCTATTTATATCGTTATCAATAAAGTAGATTCTGCAAAAGAAGAACTTCCTGCAACAGAATTCTACCAGTTAGGTATTGATAAATATTACACTCTTTCTTCTGCAACAGGTTCAGGAACTGGAGATTTGTTGGATGATATCGTTAAAGATTTCCCTACTACAGAGTATAAAGATCCTTTTGAAGGATTGCCTAAAATTACCATTGCAGGTCGTCCTAATGTAGGAAAATCTACAATGACAAATGCTTTATTGGATGTAGAAAGAAATATCGTAACAGATATTGCTGGAACAACAAGAGACAGTATTCAGACTTTGTATAACAAGTTCGGACACGAGTTTGTATTGGTAGATACTGCGGGAATGAGAAGAAAGTCTAAAGTAAATGAAGACTTGGAATTCTATTCCGTAATGAGATCGATCCGTTCTATTGAATATTCTGATGTGGTAATCATCATGGTGGATGCTACACAGGGATGGGAGTCTCAGGATATGAACATTTTCGGACTGGCACAGAAAAACAGAAAAGGAATTGTAATCCTTGTTAATAAGTGGGATTTGATCGAAGATAAGCAGACAAACACGATACGTGATTTCGAAAAATCTATTAAAGATAAAATCGGTCAGTTCCAGGATATTCCAATCTTATTCGTTTCAGCGTTAACAAAACAGAGAATCCTGAAAGCTGTAGAAGTGGCTATGGAGGTTTATGAAGACCGTAAGAAAAAGATTAAAACCTCAAAACTGAATGAGGTAATGCTTCCGATCTTTGAAAATACACCACCGCCGGCATTGAAAGGAAAATATATCAAAATTAAGTATTGTGTTCAGCTTCCTACGCCATCACCACAATTTGTATTCTTCTGTAATCTGCCACAGTATGTGAAAGAACCTTATAAGAGATTTACTGAAAACCAGTTGAGAAAAGAATTCGGATTTACCGGAGTTCCTATCGAGGTTTACTTCAGACAAAAATAATTGAATATTGACTATTCGAAAAAAAGCTGTTTCTAAAATGAAACAGCTTTTTTGTTTATGATCTTGATGAAACTTTTGTGGGGCTATTTTTAGATACTTCTTTTAATCGCTACAGCCATTTTTCATAAACCATTCTTACCGGTCTGTATCCTTGTGATGCGAGCCAGCGTTGCATTGTATCATTATTGCAAAGGGTAAAGCGATAAATTTTTCTGATATTCTGATGAGAATACATTTCTTCAAAAGCTTTGTTGAGCGCGGAGTAAATTCCCTGCTTTCTGAACTCCTTCTTTACATATCCTTCCGATACATATAGATCATTCCCCTCTCCAAGTTCAAAATTGCTGTCATCCCTTTCATCGATATATCCGAAGAGAAAACCAATGGCTTTTCCGTCAATTTCGGCAATTAAAAATGAACCTTCATTTTCTTCTTCACATTCTGCCATAAAGTTTAAATAGTTTTCCCGGATTTGGCTCCAGTCAGCAGTTCTATCATTCATTTCCTTTTCAGAGACGTGAAGTTCACCTACCAATTTATCCACAATAGGAAGATGGTCTGAAATTTTTATTTTTTTGATGGAATAACTCATCATATTTTTATTTAAAGGATTGAGAATTGTAGTTTTCTGTTTTTCATTATTTCCCTCTCAACGGGCTTCCGTACCAGGACGTGTTATCGGATAAAACTTCTCCTTTCATGACAAGGGAAAGAGCATTGATATTAACGTTATTTCCAATCTCACTGTCGTAGAGAATAATGGTTCTTGAATTGATCGTAGTTTGACTTCCAATGGTGACACTTCCTACTTTCATGATTCTGTCTTCAAAAAGGTGAGTCTGAGGGCCACAGTCTTCATTCAGCATAGTCTCATCTCCAATAGATACCATATCGAATTCAGTAATATCGGTCGTGTTTAACCATACTCTTTTCCCGATTTTTACTCCAAGGAACCTCATAAAGAACGGCAGCCAGAATGTTCCCCGAAGAAAATCAAGGAAAAATTGTACGGGAAGAGCTTCGTAGATCGTGGTAATCCCTTCACTTAGCCATACTTTCATACTGTACATAGGCATTTCTGTTTTTTTATATTTTCCGACAAATACCCATTTTAAAATAACTGTGAAAAAGAAAGAAGGAAGCGCAACTATTCCTAAATAATAAAGCGGAGCTAAAAGTACAAGATAATGAAGTCTGCCCTCAAGATAAGGACTTGTATAAGCAATGAACAAAACGCTACAGATAATAACTACCGTTTGAGGTAGAATAATTCTGATTCCCTCCACAATGGCTCTGGCCAGTTTGAGACGGAAAGACGGATTGTAGGTAAGACTATCTTTGAATGAATCAGATTTTTGTCTGGATGGCAGTCCAATAGGAGGGGAGCCAAACCAGTCCTTTTCCGATGAATGGCTGAGTTGTTCTTCAGATGGAGCTTTACTTAATACTCCGATCAGCATATTATCTCCCAATTCATAACCTTGCGGAATAAGGCCGCTGTTTCCTACAAAGCTGTTGCTTCCTATGGTAGTTTTGGATAAAATCAACTTTTCATTTCTTACATCGTGTTCACCAAGAATCACCGCGTCTGCAATGAAAGATCCTTCCCCGATCTCTAAAAGATGGTGAGAAACGTCGCTGGCAGTAGAGATCTCTGAGTTTTTACCTACTTTGGCACCCATCATTCTGTAGAATTTACTGATGTAGATAGAGGCAAAAAGCGGATGTACAATAATAAGTGACAGATTGAAAATCTGATCCTTTATCCATTTTTTATAATACGTAAAACTGTAGACAGGGTAGATTCCCGGCTTCATATTGTATTGTAAAATTCTGGTCAATACACTCACAACTCCTATAAACAATAAGATGTAAACCGTAGAAAGTATGGGAGCTTGCCACAAATAATAAAAATTATAATCTGCTGAACGGTCATCCAGATAGTAAAGCGTATAAAGGGTTGGCGCTAAAGGTAAAACAATAAGAAGAGGAAAGAAAAATAACGAACATGCGTACAAAAAGGCAAACCTGTTTCTTTTAGCCGCAGAAGCCAATTGAGGAACCTTAAGTTCTTCTCCGGATTTCACTCTTACTTTTTCAGCGGGGCTGCCATTCCATACTTCTCCAAAACCTATTCTTTTTCCTTCATTAAGGCAGCTTAGATCCTGAAGTTCTCCAAATTTTTCAATAACCGTATCTCCGCATACGATAACAGAAGACCCTAAATAAGCGTGAGCCTTAATATGTACCTTTCTGATTCTTAAAACACCATTTTCCACAGAGGCATTATCGATACTGCAACCGGAACTGGTATTCACATTTTCATCAATTGTTACCAGATCTTCAGCAGCAATAGGAAGTAAACTTAATTGGGCGCTTGGATGTACTTTTACTCCCAGAAGTTTTAGATATTTTGGATATAAAGGGGTTTCTACAATAAACTCAGAAGGCATTAATCTTTTAATCGTTTTCCATAGCCACCATCTGAAATAATACCATCCCCAAAGTGGGTAATCTCCCTCTTTTATTTTTCCGATAACCAGCCATTTGGTCAACAGAATAATCGTAGAATATACTGGAGGAATCAATGTATACAATAAGAAGGCACTTAATAGTGCATAATGCAGCCCATATCCATTAAGCTGAAAATAATAATAGCTCAGATAAGGAAAAAATATCTGAATACTCAATAAGCCAAAAACAACAAGAAGACTTATCGTTTGGGCAATATTACATGCGATGTACTGCAACGTAGAAACCCGTTGAAAAGGTTCCTGATGTGATGTTTGCTGAGTGTTTTTATTTTTTAAACATTCAGAATAAGCCGATAAAGGGCGGTTTTCATAGATTTCTTTCAATGAAGCTGTCGGAATTCCTGCTTTTTGACGAAGATGTGAAACCAATGTAGCGGCTAATAATGAATGCCCTCCCAGATCTGTAAAGAAGTCCTGGGTAAGATTGATTTCTTTTCCGGGAAATACCCATTTTAAAGTTTGAATGAGTTTTTCCTCGGTTGGCGCATTGGGATCTATATGTATTTCTTCATTTTTCTCATGAATGGTGAAGCTTTCCGGTAATGGAAGTCTCTTTCTGTCGATCTTACCACTTGGCATTCTCGGCATTTCCTTCATTTGAACAATCGAAATGGGAACCATGTAAGGCGCCAGAAATTTAGCGAGCTCTTTTCGCATTTCATTTTCATTGAATGAGGAATCATTGCTCATTACAACATATCCTACCAACTGTCCCTGTTCGTTAGAATCTTCCTTTACTGCAACCGCAGCAGAAGAAACATCCTGAAGCTGGTTCAGCCGGGTTTCTATTTCGCCAAGCTCTATTCTGTATCCACGGAGTTTAATTTGGTCGTCTATTCTTCCCTGAAATTCAATAAATCCATCCTCCCGTATAATAACGGCATCACCGGTTTTATAAATCGTATCGCCCGGCATTTCTTCAAAAGGATTGGGAAGGAACTTCTGTTCTGTAAGCTGGGGAAGATTAAAATACCCATGGCTTACACCAGGGCCGGAGATGATCATTTCACCTCTTTCTCCCCGTGGAACAATACTCATGTTTTCATCAACAATCGCAATATGATAATTAGGAAGTGGCGGCCCAATAGTCAGCTCATCCTGGCTGGTTAAAATTGCCATATTGGAAGATACTGTAGTTTCTGTAGGTCCGTAGCTGTTAATAAATGTTCTGTAGGATTTTGCCCATTTTTCCTGAACTTGTTTGGTGCAGGCTTCCCCTCCTGTATTGATGAACCTGATTGCAGGAACTTCGTCAATAATAGCTAAAATACTTGGTACAGCATGAAGAACGGTAATTTTGTTGTGTGTTAAAACTTCACTCAACTCATCTATTGCTTTTACCGTAGTAGCATCTGCAATCCAAATAGTGGCTCCGGCAAACAAGCTGATCCAAACTTCCTCACACCACATATCAAATGATACCGAAAACCCCTGATAGACAGTGTCCGTATCTCGTATTCCTATAAAATCCTGTTCAGAACGAATCAAATGGCAGATATTTCTGTGGGAAATAGGGATGCCCTTAGGATTTCCCGTACTTCCTGAAGTAAATAATACGTACGCCCAATCATCAGGGTTGGAAGGGAATGCAGGAAGAGAAACGCTATCTTGTGGCTGAGAAGGTATTTCTATGGGTTGACAATGGATGTGCGCATCCGTGTCAGAAAAATAGGTTTTTACTTGGATGTCTGTAAAAACTTTTTTTATTCTGTCTTCGGGCATTTCACGATCCAGAGGAATGTAGGCTGCCCCAGCTTTTAAAATTCCAAGTATGGCAACAGGAAGCTCGAGGCTTCTGGGATACCATACTCCTACACGGTCTCCAGGCTGTACACCCTGGTTTTGGAGTTCTAAGGCAATGGCATTGCTCCAGCTGTCGAGTTCAGCATAGGAAATCTTTTTATCTTTAAATATAAAAGCTGTTTTATCTTTATATTTTTCAAAAATGGGAACTAATAATTCAGGCAGAGTTTCATTTTTTATCAGCTCTGGACTGACTTTTCCTAAAATCAGGCTTTTCATCACGTTAAATAGTTAAAATGTAGGTTAGGGAAAACTTTATAAATATACTTTATTTCTCTTCATGGCCAATCTTTCATTTCGTTTTTTAGTTGTAATTTTGCAGGAATTAATATCAATTAACTGAAATTAAAAAAAAATAAAATTTTCATGCTTACTATTTTATCGCAAAACTTCTCTCTTGTTAATGAATGGATCAACGAACTTCGAAACGTTAATGTCCAGCATGACCGAATGAGATTCAGAAGAAATATGGAAAGAATCGGAGAGATTGCTGCTTTTGAAATCAGTAAAGGACTGGAGTATAGAGAGGTGGAAATTCAAACTCCATTAGATACCATCCAAAGCAGAGAAATTGCAGTACAGCCGGTTATTACCACTATTTTGAGAGCTGGAGTTCCTTTATTTGAAGGGATTCTGAATTATCTGGACAGAGCCGACTGTGGTTTTGTTGCTGCCTATAGAAAACACGATGCCAATGATTACTTCTCTATTAAGCAGGACTATCTTACTTGTCCAAGTATTGAAGGAAGACCTTTGATCGTAGCAGATCCAATGTTGGCGACAGGAGCTTCTTTAATTGAAGCAATTAAAGACTTGTTGACGAACGGAAATCCAACTCAGCTTCATATTGTAGCAGCTATTGCTTCAAGACAAGGGGTAGAGACTGTTCAGAATGCTTATCCTGATGCTTATATCTGGGTAGGAGCTATAGATGAAGATCTTACCTCGAAAGGATATATTACTCCAGGATTGGGAGATGCCGGAGATTTAAGCTACGGAGAAAAACTTCAACGATAATTTTAAGAGAGATTCCAGAAATCTTTCATTACATCTAATAATAAACTTGGTCGTACTTTATCCATCGGATGCTTTGTATTTGGGAGTACGGCCAATTTTGCATTAGGAAGGTTTCTATAAACATCCATACTTTCTTCAATGGTCACCATATTATCCTGATCTCCCACCATGATCTGAACCGGGATCTGAATCTCCGTTAAATTATTTTTTAAAGGTGGGTTTTTACCTAAGTCAACCATAAGATCGGCAATAGCGGGAAGAAGTTGTTTCCATTTTTGTCCATGCTGAGATTCTAAAAGCTGAGCATACTTTGGAACTTTTTCAAGAATGGCATCAGGGTTCAGCATTTTGCTTTCCTTCAAGGCTTGCTCCTCAGTCCAGTCAAATTTTGTTCCCAGAGTGATGATGGAATTTATATTTTCCGGATTTTTCATAGCATAGCAAAGAGCTACGTAGCCACCCATGCTGTGACCGAAAAGAAAAACATCCGTTAAATTATTCTCCTTGCAGTATAAAGTAAGCTCTTCAGTATATTTTTCTGTATTAATACCTTCTGCCGGAATCTCCGTCTCACCATGTCCTGAAAATAAGGGAGTGTGTACTGTAAAGTACTGTGATAGTGTTCCTAAATAGGGATTGAAAATGTCACTGTGACCTAAAGCTCCATGTAATAAGATCAGATTTGGCATATGGTATTTCGTTTTTGGAAAATTAGCAAAAAGAATTGAATGGTGAAAGAGTAAAATGTCAAGAAAGTCACTATTTTTAAGCATCTACAGCCATTACAAGTATGCTGACTCTATTATCTCCTGCATTCAAAAGTTCCCATGCAATAGAAGAAACGGTGTTTCCTGTTGTGAAAACATCATCAATAAGTAAAATATTTTTACCCGAAATACTTTCTGTGACCGAAAATGGATTCTCAGTCTCAGCACGATGTTTTTTATCTTTCAATGCCTGGGCTTTCGAATAATGATTTCTTTTGATGAGGTTATGATTAAAGGGAATTTTATAAAAAGAAGCTAAAGTTTCTGTGAATAAATGAAGCTGATTGTATCCTCTCTCTTTAAGTTTCTTAGGATGTAGAGGGACGCTTACCATAAGATCTGGCTTTTCATCTTTAAAGTCCAATCGTTCTGTTGTCCAGTTAGCTAAAATTTTCCCGGTTTTTTCACGGCTTTTGTATTTCAGTTCGTGGATGATTTTTCTGGTCAGACTTTCTTTTTCAAACTGAAATAAAGAAAAAGCATTTTCAACGGGAAAAAGCAGATTGCATTTTTCTTTTACTGGGTTATTTTCAGAATAATGATAATGGGTAAAACGAATCTGGCTAAAACAAATATCACAGACAAGAAGTTCAGAATCTATAATCCTGTTGCAATGAATGCACCGGTTGGGAAACAATAAATCTAATATCATTGATGTGTTTTTTACTAAGTTATGAAATCCTTTCTTTAATCAAAAGATAAAAATTGAAAACTGAGCATTTTTGATGTCTGATTTCACTGGATCTCAACTTAATAATCAACAATTGTATTGATTATACTCAATTTCCAATCTCTTTTCTGATTTTTTCAATCGAACTCTTCATGCTCAGGTTGAAATGTTCTTTTTCCAGACGTACAGGTGATGCTTGTCTTACTTCACAGTCAGCAATACTGCAGGATTCACAAGTTACTCCTACATTAATGGTTTTTAAAGATGGAGATTTGATGAAACTGATCTTTTTTATCGTCTGCGTATTCAGTAAAATCCCAAGACAGTAGCTTCTGTTACTTCCATCAGAAAAAGGATTTTTTTGAGAGGTAGAAATCACCAGATAACTCACTCCCTGATCCTTGTAATGGGAAATCTGAGCATCCGTCAGCGTTTCATTTTCCTTTAAATGATGAAGGTTCCTTACAGCAATCCATCTTCTGCAATAATGTTCGTTCATCGCATTGGCATGAGGAGCTTGCTGATGATTGAGGTGTAATTCTTTTAAAATCTGTATTTTATCCGAGTCTTTCTTTTTTACTAAACATAAATAAAACAGATCCTTAATACCCATTTCGGCAGAAAGAATATTAGTGAGGCGGTAATAAAACGTTTCAGGCGAATGAGTGAAACTATTGATTAAGCTTTCAAAATTTTTAGGCTCCCATTGATTTTGGCGGAAAAATTCTGAAGTGTTTTCAATAACGGGTTCCTTAGAAATGAGTAATGCTCCGGCAAAATAAGAGGCGTAAAAATTATTCAGAATTTCTTCAAAACTTTCAAAATCAAGCCATGAATAGGTATTGGGCCGGTTTTTTAACTCTAAAACATTAAACCCTATTTCCTTGGCTAAAATAAAAGTTTTCTGATCTTTTTCCAGTTTTTTATTCAGAAGCAATAGATTTTTTTCTGGAATAAAAAGAGATCGTAGATGGTCCAGTGTTCCATACTTTTCAAAATCTTCCGATTGAATGGTGTAGCTGAACTTCTCTGTTAAAATTTTTTCAAGAATATCAGATTTTAAATTTTTGTCAACCTGCAATTCATTTTCTTGAATAAACAGGGTTACTTTTTCTTCAATTTCAGGAAAGTAATTGTCATATAACTCTTGAAATGACCGCAGTACCGCAAAGTAAAATCTTTCTTTTCCAAGATTATAATTCTGGGAAATTTCAATCAGTGCATTGATAAAAGCAGTTACCTTTTTCGGGGCATCACTGATAATACTGATGAGATTATTTTTGTTAATTCCAAACAGTTCTAAAGGGATTTCCTTGAAAAAATCTGATTGTAAAATTTCATTAAAAGGAGCCAGACTTTTATCAAGTTTTGTAGAAACCAAATCGTCAAAAGTACAATTCAGAGCTTCTGAAAGTTGGATGATTTTATCATGTTTCGGGTATTTTTTTCCGTTTTCAATTTCATTGAGGTAAGATTTTGATAATCCGGTTTTTACAGCAAGATCCTGCAAAGACCAGTTTTTCTTTTGCCTCTGTTGTTTCAGCTTCAGTCCGAAAACCGTTTTGATAAAGTCGCTTTCTGAATTCATTGCTCAAATATAAAAATTTAGATGCGATTATTCGCATAATAATTTTTAAATAAATTTAGCGAACGTTCGCTATTTGTGAAAATTTTTATTTATGTTTGTAATGTAAATTCACAAAATCAACAAGTTATGGAAACCAAAATTCAGCTAAGGATAAAGGCTCAAAAGCATTTTGAAGAAATATTTACTCCTGATTTGATAGAATTTCTCATTGCACTTCATGAGAATTTTAATCATAAAAGACTTGACCTTTTAAAAGAAAGAAGAAAAAAGCAGGAGGAGTTTGATCAGGGAATACTTCCGAGGTTTTTAAAAGAAAAGGAAGAGATTAGAAATCGAAATTGGGTTTGTGCAAAGCTTCCGGAAGACTTATTAGACCGAAGAGTGGAAATTACTGGCCCTGTTGACCGAAAAATGATTATCAATGCTTTGAATTCCGGCGCATCTACTTTTATGGCAGATTTGGAAGACAGTAGCTCGCCTACATGGGAAAACTGTATGGAAGGTCAGATTAACCTCTCCGATGCAGTCAACAGAACGATTGATTTTGTGAATGAAAAAGGTAAAGCTTATACTCTCAACGAAAAAACAGCAGTTTTGTTAGTTCGCCCAAGAGGATTGCACCTTCCCGAAAAACATATTGAGATTAATGGTGAAGAAACCTCAGGATCTCTGATAGACTTTGGGATGTATTTTTTCAGAAATGTAAAACAACTGTTGGAAAATGGAAGTGGTCCTTACTTTTATCTTCCCAAATTAGAACATTATGAAGAAGCCCGATGGTGGAATGATGTTTTCGTTTTTGCTCAAAATTACCTTGATATAGAAAAAGGAACTATAAAAGCGACTGTTTTAATAGAAACCATCACTGCTTCATTTCAGATTGATGAAATTTTATTTGAATTAAAAGATCACAGCGCAGGATTGAATTGTGGAAGATGGGATTATATTTTTTCGTTTATTAAAAAATTCAGAAACCTTCCCGAATTTATTGTGCCGGACAGAGATCAGGTGAGTATGACTTCTCCGTTTATGAGTGCTTATTCAAAAAGGGTTATCGAGATATGTCACCAACGAAATGTTCATGCTATTGGCGGAATGGCAGCACAAATTCCGGTAAAAGATGATGAAGAAGCCAATAATATAGCTTTTGAAAAAGTAAAAAATGACAAAGAAAGGGAAGTGAAAAATGGTCATGACGGAACCTGGGTAGCACATCCGGCATTGGTTTCGGTAGCAAAAAATATTTTTGATCAATATATGCCCTCAAAAAATCAGATCGATAAAAAATTTGAATACCATATAAAAGAAAGTGATCTGCTGGAAATTCCAAAAGGAAATATTACAGAAAAAGGAGTCCGAAAAAACATTAATGTAGGAATACTCTACCTTGAAAGCTGGCTGATGGGAACAGGTGCTGCTGCTATTTATAATCTCATGGAAGACGCTGCTACAGCCGAGATTTCAAGAACTCAGATCTGGCAATGGTTGAGAAATGAAGCTATTTTAAGTGATGACAGAACACTTACCAGAAATATGATTCTTCAATGGGAAGCTGAAGAGATGGATTATATTGAAAAGTATGTGGGAGAAACGAGATTCAGAAATGGAAAGTTCAATTTGGCAAAAGAACTTTTCAATGAATTGATCTTCTGCGAAAACTTTGAAGAATTTCTAACCCTTAAAGCTTATCCCTTTATTTAAAAGGAAATAACCTTTACTAAATACAATTCAGTATTCTATAATCAAACAAAATCCAAATATTATGAAAACAAGACAAGAACAAATCCAGGATCTGGAGAAAGATTGGCTGACCAATCCACGTTGGAACGGCATAAAAAGACCTTATACTGCGGAAGACGTTTTAAAACTTCGCGGTTCATATACAATAGAATATACTATCGCTACAGAGATGTCCAAAAAATTCTGGAATAAGCTCAATGCTCAGGATTATGTGGCAGGACTTGGTGCTCTTACCGGTAATCAGGCCGTTCAGGAAGTAGACGCAGGTCTGGAAGCGATTTATCTTTCAGGCTGGCAGGTGGCTGCAGATGCTAACCTATCAGGTGAAATGTATCCCGATCAGTCATTGTATCCTGCGAATTCAGTGCCTTCTGTGGTGAAGAAAATCAATAATGCTTTATTAAGAGCAGATCAGGTGCAATCAGTAAGCGGAACCGGAGATCGGGAGTATCTTGTTCCTATTATTGCGGATGCTGAAGCAGGTTTTGGAGGTAATTTAAACGCTTTCGAACTGATGAAGCAAATGATTGAGGCGGGAGCAGCAGCTGTACATTTTGAAGATCAGCTTTCTTCAGCTAAAAAATGTGGGCATTTAGGTGGAAAAGTTTTGGTTCCCACGCAGGAAGCTATTAATAAACTCATTGCTGCCCGTTTGGCTGCTGACGTATTGAACGTTCCAAGTCTGATTATAGCAAGAACAGATGCCGATGCGGCTGACTTACTTACATCAGATATCGACGACAGAGATAAAAAATTTATAACAGGAGAAAGAACTTCGGAAGGTTTTTATGTAGTAAAAAATGGGGTAGAGCAGGGAATCGATAGAGGATTATCTTATGCTCCTTACGCAGATCTCATCTGGATGGAAACTTCAAACCCGGATCTTAAACAGGCAAAACGTTTTGCAGAAGGTATTCATGCTAAATTCCCAGGAAAAATGCTTGCCTACAACTGCTCGCCGTCATTTAACTGGGCTGCAAGACTGAGCGTTGAAGAAATGTCTATCTTCCGCGAAGAATTGGCCAAAATGGGATACAAGTTCCAGTTTATTACATTGGCAGGGTTCCATGCTTTAAATACAGCAATGTTTGAGTTGGCTCTGGCTTATAAAGAAAGAGGAATGGCTGGGTATTCTGAACTGCAGGAGCGTGAGTTTGCTTTGCAGGAAAAAGGTTTCAGAGCCGTGAAACACCAGTCTTTTGTTGGAACCGGATATTTTGATGAAGTTCAGAATATTGTTACAAATGGTTCCTCAGCTACCGTTGCGATGAAAGATTCTACAGAAACAGCACAGTTCCATTAGTCATTTTTCCATATTTTTTTGATGTAAAGCCTTTCTCTGCTTTTTGAGGAAGGTTTTATTTCATAAAAAAATGAGCTGATTTTTTTAGAGAATTCAAGTCGTTTTTGAATGGAATCTCTATTTTAACAGAGCTTAAACAAGATCGATCATAACTAACGAAAATTTGTTTTATATTTGGCAACGAAAAAAAACAACGGTTTTTGAAAAAACTATATTAAAAATGAAGCTAATTAAAGGACTTTTTATTGCAGCAGGATTAACATTAACGGCGCACGCTGCAAATGCGCAACAGAAAATCGGAAGTGTAAACTCTGATGATATTTTTGCCAATTTATCTGAAGTAAAAACAGTAGGCGCTACCATTGATAATCTGACTAAAACAAGACAGACTGAGATTGAAAAACTGATCAGCGATTATCAGACTAAACTGAAAGCAGCACAGGATAAAGAAAAAACACTGAGTGAAGCTAATAAAGAAGCGGTAACGAAAGAACTTATCGCAGCGCAAACAGAACTGCAGGCTCTTGGTAAGAAAATTGAAGATACAAGAACTCAGGCTGCTAAAGATATTTCAGCAAAGCAAAATGAATTATTCAGCCCTCTACAGCAAAAAGTAAAAGCGGCTATCTCTGCAGTAGCTAAAGAAAGAAACTTAAACTTCGTTTTTGATGTTTCTTCTCCGGATAGCAACAATCTGATCTACACAGATGGTAGTGAAGATATTACAGCTCAGGTAAAAACAAAATTAGGAGCTTCAGCAACGGCATCTAAGCCAGCTGCAAAAAAATAATCTATTCAATATTAAATAGATAACAGCGGAATCTGATCAAATCAGGTTCCGTTTTTGTTTATAAATAGGCGATTGGGCAATGAAGCAGAGAAAGTTTTATTACATTTGAGTAAACTTTCAGAAGAATGAATTTAATGTATGAAAAGCAGATCAAGGTAACAGAAGAGCATATTGACCAAAATAATCATGTCAATAATGTTCAGTATGTTCATTGGGTTGAAGAAGTGGCTGCGGAACACTGGGATCTTTTGAAACAGAAAACGGAATATGTAAATGATGCCTGGATGCTTCTTGATCATCATATACAGTATAAAAAACAGGCGTATTTGGGGGATATCATTACGGTGAAAACGTATCCTCAATCACCTGAAGGAGCAAAACAGCCCAGAAAAGTTGAGTTTTACTGTAATGATCAGCTATTAGTAGATTCAAGTACATTATGGGTGTTGTTTGATCCGTTCACCAAAAAAATTAAAAGATTGGAGAAAGATTGGCTTGATAAGTTTTGAGTAGAGAAGAAGTTTTCTTTCTAAAACGAATGCCGAAAACTATTATAGATTGGCAAACTACAAAAAAATGAAAAAGAAATTAAGGAAGATCATTATTGATGAACAGGAATATGTATACTGCATCAAAATTCAGTACCACTCTGGAACAGATACCAGTACTTTGAGATTGAAAGTTTTTCTAAACGGGTATAAAAAAACACCTTTGATCATTGATTTTCTTACTCTTAATAATTATTATGTAGGACAGCCTCTGAAATTTGGGATAATTCTAAAGAATAAAATGACAAATTCTGAAGAAGTTGTGAATCTTAATGAACCCGGATACATAAAACGACTTATTGTACACGGACAAAAAAGTGCCTGGACAGGAATTAAAACCTTTGAAATACAAAACGGGCTTACCTATCTGGAAGAGTTGGGCTTTGAAACCGATGATCTGAAAATACCCAATTACTCCCAAAAATTCAGCTAACTTTTAAGAGCATTTTCTTTCTTGCGCTTTTTATCTTAACTTTGAACTTTAATTTTACGGTTTTTCATTGATTGCATATTTGTTTTAAATCTTAATCCTAGATTTTATTAACAGAATAATGTATATCAATACCTTAAAGCTTATTCATTGAGTATGATACGTATTACAAAAATTTTTACATTCGAAACTGCTCACGTGTTGTATAACTACGACGGGAAGTGTAAAAATATGCATGGACATTCCTATAAACTGTTTGTAACAGTGAAAGGAAAACCGATTAATGATATTGAAAACCCTAAAAATGGGATGGTAGTTGATTTCGGAGATATCAAAAGTATCGTAAAATCTGAAATCGTAGACGTTTGGGACCATGCGGTTCTCGTTAACGCTTTGTCTCCACACAAAGAGCTTGGGGATGATCTGGAGCAGAAAGGCCATAAAGTGATCTACTGCAGCTTCCAGCCAACCTGCGAAAATATGCTCTATGCCATTGCTTCCAAAATAAAATCAAGACTTCCCGAAGGTATTTCTTTAGCATATCTGAAACTCCACGAGACAGAAAACTCTTATGGAGAATGGTTTGCAGAAGACAATCAATAATTATCCAACAAAACTCAGAAGGTGTTAAAAACAACAATCAATTTAGAACCTGGGAAAAAAGTATATTTTGCTTCAGATCAGCATTTTGGTGCGCCTACACCAGGCGAAAGCAAGGTGCGTGAAGAAAAATTTATACGTTGGATGGATGAGATCAAAGAAGATGCTCAGGTTGTGTTTTTAATGGGAGATCTTTTTGATTTCTGGCATGAATGGAAGCACGTTGTTCCCAAAGGATATGTGCGTGTTCTTGGTAAAATTGCAGAACTGAAAGACAGGGGAATTCAAATCTATTTCTTTGTGGGTAATCACGATCTCTGGATGAAAGATTATCTTGAAGAAGAAATTGGATGTACCGTTTTTTATAAGAAACAATATTTTGAAATGGGAGGCAAACAATTTTTGTTAGCCCATGGTGACGGATTGGGCCCTGGTGATAAAGGCTATAAAAGAATGAAAAAGCTTTTTACCAATCCAATAGCACAATGGTTTTTTAAATGGCTTCACCCTGATATCGCTATGAAGATCGCATTATATCTTTCCCAAAAGAATAAAATGATCTCAGGTGAAGAAGACAAAGCATTTCTTGGAGAAGATAAAGAATTCCTTATTATTTATTCCAAAGAAAAGCTGAAAACGCAGCAGATCGACTATTTTATTTACGGTCACAGGCATCTTCCTATGGTATTGGATCTGGAAAAAAATGCAAAATATATCAATCTGGGAGACTGGATTTCTTATTACACCTACGGGGTTTTTGAAAAAGATTTTGAACTCAAAACTTTTGAGAAATAAAACAAAAAAATTACCCCTAAAAAGAGGTAACCTTCGAATGGACGGAAAATCCATTCTTGTTTTTAATCCATATTCCGGGTAAAAGATTGCAAGAAGTTTACCAAAGTATCGCCTTTATATTAAAAAAATATTAAATAAGTTGACCTTATCTATATAATTGCTTTATAATGAGGCAATATAAGATTGAAAAATATGGAACTGAAGAATATATTCAACATACAGACCGAAGAAGATTTCCTGAATGCCTCATTGAAAACATTTCGTTATCAATATGAAAATGTTGAAATATACAGGAAGTTTGTCGATTTTTTGAAAGTCAATCCTGAAGAGGTGGATCAGTTGGACAGAATTCCTTTTTTGCCCATAGAAATGTTCAAAAATCATCAGATTCTTGACAAAAATGTCACCACGGATCTTTTCTTTCAGAGTTCAGGAACGACTCAAATGAATCTTTCCAAGCACTTCATTGCGGATTCTGATTTATACGAAGAAAGTATTTATAAAAGTTTTGAACAGTTTATAGGAAAGCCTGAAGATTTTGTCTTTCTGGGATTGCTGCCAAGTTATCTTGAAAAGCAGAATTCATCCCTGATTTATATGGTAGATTATCTGATGAAAAAATCCAATAAATCGGAGAATGGATATTTCTTGTATAATCATTCCGAGCTTTTTGATCTTTTGAACCAATTAAAGGATAAAAAAGTAATTCTTTTTGGGGTTTCCTTCGCTCTTTTGGACTTTTTAGATTACTGTCATTCCGTACGAAGCGAAGAGTCTTTAGGCATTCTGGACAATTTAATAGTCATTGAGACAGGTGGAATGAAAGGCAGAAAAGAAGAAATGACGAAAGATGAGCTTCTTGCTATTCTGCAGAATGGTTTTAAAACAGACAAGATTTATTCAGAATATTCTATGACCGAATTGTTGTCTCAGGCTTATTCTCTTGGCAACAATGAGTATGAATGCCCGAACTGGATGAGAATTAAGGTAAGAAATGTGGAAGATCCGCTGACGTATGAAAAAGAGGGGAGAACGGGGGCAATCAATATTATCGATCTTGCCAATACTCATTCCTGTTCTTTTATTGCCACTCAGGATTTAGGAAAAATAACAGGAAAAAGATTTCAGGTTCTGGGAAGAATTGATCATTCTGATATTAGAGGATGTAGCCTTTTGGTAAGTTAAAAGTAAATCGTAAGATACTGAAAATTCAATCCTCATCAATTTTTTATGATTAAAGAACAATGCTCAAAATAGAAGAACTCGTTCATGCATACATCCATTCTCATTGCGATTTCGAAAAAGAGATTGTACTGACGAATTATTTTCAGGCTGACTGGGAAGCTGATATTCTGACCATTGATGCTGAAGGTTTCAGTCATGAAATTGAAATTAAACTTTCAAAAAGTGATTTTAAAAACGATTTCAAAAAATCATATATCAATAAAGATACCGGTGAAAAGTTTCTGAAACATGATAAAATCTCCTGTGGAGATTATGTGTGTAATGCTTTTAGTTTTCTGCTGCCTATGGGAATGGTAGAAGCGGCAATTATTCCGGAACATTGTGGTATTATTGAATTTTACCATAATGCAGACACCTGGGAAACCGAGTTCTATCTCATCCGAAAACCCAGAAAACTTCACGAAGATCTTTATTGGAAACTGAATGATAAAGATCTTTTTATCAGAAAAATGGCTGTGAACTTGCTTCAGCGTAAAATGGAAATCAAGGGCAAACAGGAAGAACTTATTTTCAAGAATCCTTTCGATATTAAAAAGATAAAATAAAAAATAGAGCATAAAAAAACCTGTCAGCCGACAGGTTTTTGTGTATTGAAGAGGGAAAATTAATCTGTTATTTCTGCTGTATCTCTCTGGAGTAAGAATTTGTAGATTAGTCCACCAACTATTCCACCCAAGATAGGAGCTACCCAGAACAGCCAAAGCTGAGACATGGCAAGTCCGCCAGCAAATACTGCCTGAGAAAGAGATCTCGCAGGATTCACGGAAGTATTGGTGATAGGAATAGAGATTAAATGGATCAAAGTAAGGGCAAGACCAATTGCAATACCTGCAAACTTACCGTTCGCCCATTTATCTGTTGCTCCCATAATCACAATCAGGAAAAAAGCAGTTAACAGGAACTCAGCAAGAAATGCGGCACCCATACTGAATGCTTTTCCGTTGTAAACGGCTTCTCCATAAAAGTTGGTTGCAAAATCCCCCGGTTTTGAGAAATCCACAGCGCCCGCACCATTAAGAATGGTATACAGGCATCCTGCTGCAACAATAGCTCCCAGGCATTGTGCTACAACATAGGGGATAAGATCCTTTGCAGGAAATCTTCCTCCAGCCAGAAGCCCGAAAGAAACCGCCGGATTGAAGTGTCCTCCTGAGATGTGCCCCACAGCATACGCCATCGTGAGAACAGTAAGACCAAAGGCTAAAGCAACCCCTAAAAGTCCGATACCAATGTTAGGTACTCCGGCTGCGAAAACAGCACTTCCGCACCCACCGAAAACAAGCCAAAATGTGCCGAAAAATTCAGCAAAAAGTTTTTTTATCATGTTGTTTATTTTAAAAATGTATCTCAAATGTAAAATTTATATCTTAAAGTAAAAAGATAATTTTTAAAAAATATTTCAAGAATATGGGAACAAAAAATCATAAATTCAACAATTTGGTTTAATGTTTGTTTGGCATTTAATCAGATGATATTATGGACAGTACTGAAAATAATATAAACGATTTATCTTTCGTTGGAAATTTAAAAGGATGGTTAATGAAAAAGTTTCTTTGTGTGGTCTTCGTACCTTTTTTTTATAGTTTACATTATTCGCAAACGGCAAAAAAGACTTTTCCGTGCTATGATCTTACGACTGTTTTGAAGGTAGAGCCTACGGTACTTTATAAGCCTCATCTTGATGCTTCCAAAAGTTTTGGCGTACAGTTGCTGAAAGATTCCAAAATGGTACAGAAGTACATCAACAACGGAAAATTTCATAAAATAAAAAAGTCAGGAAAAGGATATCAGGTGCAAAGATTGGATTACAGCAGAGCATACATGGTTTCAAAAGCAAAAGCTACATTGGAAAAGATAGGCTCTAAATTCAGTAAGGATACCAAAGGAGGTACGTTCACCGTTTCATCCATCACAAGAACACTTGAGGATCAATGCAGATTGAGAAGAGTGAATTCTAATGCTTCATTAGGGATAAGTTCTCACAACTATGGTAACTCTTTCGATATTTCGTATATAAGATTCAATAACGTCCTCAAGTATAATCCTAAAATGGAAATCGCATTGGAAAAAGTGTTAAAGCACTATGCAGATGCCGGAAGAATATATTATATAAAAGAAAAACAACAGAGCTGTTATCATATTACAGTGAAAAATTATTAATAAAATTCCACTTGCATAGGATGATTAGTTTGTCTAATTTTATGGCTCTAAAAACCATGTATATATGACAACATTAAACATGCAAACATCAATGCTTTCTTATGAGGATTGCAAAATCGCAATGGGGAAATGGGCAGACTGCCGTTCTTCTTTTTTCGACATTCAGAAAAAACTTCCTACCAACTATATTTTTAATTTATCCAGAGAGCAGCTTGACTGGATGAGAAATGTAGGGGGAAAATCACAGGTATTCTGTGCAGGTGTTGGTCTGTTTGAAGATAAAGTAACTCTTATCCTATATCCTTTGGATGACTCCGGGAAAAGAATAGAATCTAAAGAATATCCGTGTACGTCTCTTTCTGAGCTTACCATGGATATAAAACTTCAGGAAATTCAGGAATACACCGTTGTTAAAAATGCCGTTCTTTCTAAAGGTCTTTTGCCGGTAGAAAGAAATTCAGATATGGCTTTCCCTATTTCAGACAAGCCTATTCTTGAGCAGGATACTGCATTGGATGCCATCGAAAAATGGAGACTTGAAGGGATGGACTGGTTCTACAGAGAATGCAACATCGATAAAGGAGCAGGAATTTTCAGAAAATTCTATGTTTCTACGGAAGATCTTTGTCTTTCTGATGACAGCTTAGAAGGTATTACGTGTTCTTTCGGGTTAAAATATAACGACATTTACGAAAAACTTCTTGTTACACTGATCTTTATCTCTTTCCGCGAGAACCTTCAGAATTCTGGCCGTGCAGAGACTATTTCAAATACATACGACTGGGCAAAACCATGTCCTCCTATCTGTCGTCTTCCAGATGATGGAGTAGGTTGTGAATTTTAAACGACATACAAAGGAATGGCTGATCTTTATAAAGCAATTTTATTCCTAAACTACGGACTGCTTCTATCAGTTATATTGTTGGGAGCAGCTAAGTACCGCATACTTAACTCTAAAGAAAAGCGATATTTTCATTGTATTGCTTTTCTTTTTTTTATAGAACTGATTAACTTCGTTTTACCTTATGTTTTAAGGCTAAATGATACTTCTTTTCTATATCCTTTCTATATCGCAGGAGAATTTTTTCTGCTAACAAGTTTATTCATAAGAAAATTAAACTGGCCATCTTATATTCAGGTGATTTCAGCAGTACTCGCTGCAGGATTCATGATCATGAAGTATGGTTTTAACTGGCCGGAAAATGCTGATCTTGCAAAAGGAATTTCGAATATTATAATTATTTGCCTTTCAGGATATACCCTTATCAGAGAGATCAAAAATGCTTCTACTCAGGAACGTTTTCTGTGGGTGGATGCCAGTATCTTTTTTTATTACTCCGTTTCAGTATTCATTTTTATCCTTCAGCATCAGATCGCCAATCTGTCGGAGAACGATTATTATACGATTTTCAGTGCCAATAATATACTTTCAAGTATTTTATACTGTTCATTTTTATACACATTTATCAGATTAAAGAAGTAACATTAAATATTAACCTGTTGATTCTCATAATTGTTACCCTAGCAATTATAGTATCTTTTATTCTTCTTGCTTACAGAGCTTTTATAACCAGAATTATCAAAGAAAAAAGCGTACAGCATGAGGCGGAAGTACTGCATCAGAAAAAACTGGTGCTGGAAAATATTAAAGCTCAGGAAGAAGAAAGAAAAAGAATTGCCGTAATGATTCATGATGATATCGGAAACAGGCTTAATATCCTTTCTCTGTGGCTCAATAATCTCGATACCAAAGGAGATGAGCTGATTAAAACAAATATTTATAGTCAGATGTCTTCCCTGATAGACGCTGCCAGAAGTATTTCGCATTCATTATATCCTGTTAATCTGGAATCTGTAGGGTTGGTGTTGTATGTGGAAGAATTGATTACCAATCTTTCTCATAAAATTAATATTTCCTTACAGGTAATGCCCGGATATATACAGAAAGATCTTTTTGTAGAAGTACAGCTCTACAGAATTATTCAGGAATTTACCACCAATGTTATCAAGCATTCTACAGCAACAGATCTTTGGATCTATATCAAAGATTATCCTGAAAATATGGCTGTGATCATTTCAGACAATGGAGAAGGATTTGATTATGAACAGGTAAAAAAAGGAATGGGAATCAAAAATATTGAATCCCGTATCAAATCAATGAATGCCTCCCACAAATGGAAAAAAACTTTTTTAAATAAAGGAAGTCGTTTAATTATTAAAATTCCAAAAAATAATGAGCTCCCAAATCAAAATAGCCCTGATTGATGATGAACAGCTGATCCTGGAAGGGGTAAAAATGCTGCTGTCCAATGAAAAGAATATCTCGGTATGTCTTACCTCTGACAATGGACCCGATTTTATAGAAAGCCTGGGAACACTTCCAGAAAATGAATTTCCTGATCTGGCTCTTGTAGATGTACAGATGAAACCTATGAATGGCTTTGAGCTGGTAGAAATTCTTAAAGAAAAATATCCAGATCTTAAAATTATCATCCTCTCTTCCCATTACAAAACCTCTATTCTCGGATATATGGTGAAATTGGGAGTTTCCGCGTTTCTTCCAAAGAACTCAAACAAAAAAACATTTATTGATGCCATAACGATGGTGGATAAAAACGGAGTGTTCTTTACAGCAGAAGACCATCAGATGCTCTTTAGCTATATGAATAGTACTGCTAAGAAAAATTCACTTTTTGAAACGGAAGATGAGCTGTCCGAAAGAGAAAAAGATGTAGTGAAGCTGATCTGTCAGGAATTTACCAACAATGAAATTGGTGAAAAACTCTTCATCAGCCCAAGAACGGTAGAAAGCCACAGACAGCGTATTCTTGAAAAAATAGGCGCTAAAAATACGGTAGGAATAGTCATTTATGCTATTATTCATAACATACATTCATTAGAAAAAATTTGATATCATTCCGTAGAAATACGGAATTTTTTATTTGGTATTTTTCACTCTAGCTTAAATTGTTTTTCTTCTGTTATTTTGAAATGTCTCTTACCGAGATGTGAGATGGAAAAAATAGAATGCAGATAACGTCTGCCATAAAACAAATAAAAGCATGAATGACAACAGAGTGATTTCCGTCGGAATTTTCTTTGATGGTACAGGAAATAATGGCGTAAATGCCCTTTCCGCGGAAAAACCGTTGAATAATAATGAAAGTTATTTTGGAACATTAACCAACATTTATAAATTATACAGCTTATTCAATGGAAATAAAAAAATATACATAGAAGGAATAGGAACGGCAATAGGATGTGAAGACAGTAATTTTGCGATGGCGACCTGTGCCAATCCACCTTATGGAACAGGATATTCTTCTGATGACAAGCTTCAGAAAGCAGATTGTTTTGTGGAGGAAATGATGAGTGAAGAAAATAAAGAATATCACTTCTATATCTATGGATTTGGAAGAGGCGGAATGTTAGCCAGGACATTTTGCAACCAACTCCTTTCGTATTACGCCCTGAAAAACTGCAAAATAAAGTTTTTGGGAGCCTTTGATACGGTGGAATCCAAACCTTTTAATAAATATAATTTAAACCTTCATCATCAGATAGAAAATGCATTTCATATCTGTGCGGTGAACGAATCGAGGTTTTTCTTTCCGCTTACAGGTTTCTTTGAAGATTCGAAAATGATGAGAGATCAGAAAGTTGGAGACTATTCATATTCCTGGAAAGAGATTTTCGTACCCGGGGCCCATGCAGACATAGGAGGAGGCTATCTGGAAGGTCCACAGTCGGTATATATATCGACAGATTTTGTGAATATTGATGATTTAAGAGATTACGTGTCCGACATCAGAAATGCAAAAACCAATACCGAAGGAACTGAAATATGGAATGCATTACTTGCCGGATATCAGATAGAAAAAGGAGAAAATCTTTCGCAGGCTTATGTAAGCCGGGATATTGTTTACAACGATCTTTCAAAAGTATATGGCAAGCTGATGATGGCAGAAACGAACAGAATATCCTGTGTTTTTGATTCATCGGATGATGCTTATTTTAAAATAAATTATAACAAACATTTCTTTCTGGAAGGTTTTAGTAAAGAGCTGAATGAATACGCAAAAGACATATCAGCTCCTATGAAACCGCTCTATAATTTCGGCAGGCTAAATGATTATATCCATATTTCAGCCAGTTTTGGATTATATAGCGGAGATTTTGACAGCAGATCCGAACATGAGATTAATGCAGAACTGATTAACAATGGATTGAATGTTTCCAGCAGTACGACTGTAAAACAGGATGGGCAGGCAAGATTATCTGTGGAACTTCATCTTCCTGAAGATAGCTTTGTTGCAGATTTCCTTTACGGAACCAGTGTTCCGAATAATGATATCTGGATTCGTACCATTTTGAAGAGCCCGGCACCAGCGCGGGTCAATGAAATTAACGATTAGTGTTAGTACTTCTCAGTTTTAAATTTAGGTTAGAGGCTGTCTCAAAGGTGAGATGGCCTTTTTATTGGGCTCTTGAGATAATCATTTTCAGTAACGGTTTTACTGGCGCTTAAAACAGCTTTCTTTTGGTAGTTTTTTAATTTCTACAGTATTCATTTCTTTTTCCGTATTTTTGCACCCGAAAATTCATTACTCATTATTAAACAATCAATTTAAAAAATGCTTTCGGTTCAAGGTTTAGGATTACACCATTCGGGAAATTATTTATTTCAAAACGTCAATTTCACCATTAAAAAGGATGATAAAGTAGGTCTCGTAGGAAAAAATGGAGCGGGGAAATCCACTTTATTAAAAATGCTTTCCGGGGAAATTAATTTCTACGAAGGAGACGTTGTGACAGAAGGAAGTGTTACAATCGGTTTCCTGAAGCAGGATCTTGATTTTGTAAAAGGAAGAACTGTTTGGAACGAAACAATGCAGGCCTTTGAGCAGATCAATGCATGGAAAAATGAATTGGAGGAAGTTAATCATCAGATGGCTACAAGAACCGACTACGAAAGCGATTCTTATATTGATCTGATCAATAAAATGACTGAACTGAATGACCTTTTGATGAACCATGACGCCTACAATCTTGAAGGTGATATGGAGAAAGTATTATTTGGTTTAGGATTTAAAGCCGATGATTTCCAAAAAATTACCGATGAATTTTCAGGAGGATGGAGAATGAGAATCGAGTTGGCCAAACTGCTTCTTCAGAAGAATGACATTATGCTTCTCGATGAGCCTACCAACCACCTTGATATGGAATCTATCATCTGGCTGGAAAACTTCTTGAAAGACTATCCGGGAGCAATCGTCCTGGTAAGTCACGATAAGCAGTTTATGACAGCCGTTTGTAACCGTACTTTTGATATCAATAATAGAAAAGTTGACGATTATAAGGCCAATTATACCAAATATTTGATCATGCGTGAAGATCGCCGTGAAAAACTGATTCAGGCTAAGAAAAATCAGGATGCGGAGATCAAACAGATGGAAGATAATATCAACAAATTCCGTGCTAGTGCTACCAAAGCATCTTTCGCACAGTCGTTGATCAAAAAATTAGACAAAATAGAGCGTATTGAAGTCGATAACGAAGACGTTTCAAAATTCAATATCCGTTTCGTTCAGTCTATGGTTCCAGGAAAAGTGATTTTCGAAGCTGAGAACCTAGGTAAAGCATATGGTCAGAAACAGATTTTTGATGATGTAGACTTTATCGTTCAGAGAGGAGACAGAATTGCTCTATTAGGTCAGAACGGACAAGGGAAAACGACACTTGCCAAAATTCTTGCCGGAGATATTAAAGACTATTCAGGATCTTGGAATCTTGGTCATAATGTTAATATCGGATATTTTGCCCAAAATCAGGAAGAAGTTTTAACACCGAATAAAACCGTTCTTGAAGAAGCTGAAGATGCTGCAACAGAAGAGACAAGACCAAGAGTAAGAGATTTGTTAGGATCTTTCCTTTTCCAGGGAGAAGCCGTTTCCAAAAAGACAAAAGTGCTTTCCGGAGGAGAAAGAAACCGTCTGGCGCTTTGTAAACTGTTACTTCGTCCTTTCAACACCCTGATCATGGACGAACCTACCAACCACTTGGATATCCAGTCTAAAGAGATCATCAAGCTGGCATTGCAGAACTTTGAAGGAACTTTAATTGTAATTTCTCACGACAGAGAATTCCTACAGGGGCTTTGTGATAAGATCTATGAATTCCGTGATGGAAAAATGAAAGAATTCCTTGGTGATATCAACGAATATCTTGAGTACAGACAAAAGGAAACGATTAGAGAGATTTCTGCTGAGAAAGCTAAACTTCACAGTGAAGAAGTAAAACCGGAACCTAAAAAGGCAGAAGAAAAACCGGTTGTAACTACAAGTCAGGCTTCCAATATTGTAAGTAAAGAACAGAAGAATATTCAGAATAAAATTAAAAAAGTAGAAGAAAGAATTTCTGAACTTGAAGCGAAAGTAGAGGAAATGGAAACCTCTTTTGCTAAAGAAAACCCTTCTGATGAAACACTTGAAAAGTATAATAAGACAAAAGAAGACCTGGATTCGGCTCTGCAGGAGTGGGAATATCTAGGAACTCAACTTGACTAAACAAATAATATAAAAGCTTCATAATCCAGAAATTATGAAGCTTTTTTGTAACAAAAAATAATTCATTTCAACTTATTGTTTATAATAATAAAAGTAATTTAATAAAACTTTAAGGAAACAATTAAATTATTTTCATAATTTTGACCCATGATTTTTAAAGAAAGCAGAAATTTAAAAAGTTTTATCTCCAAGCTGTTGTTTGGGATATACTTTCTTGCGCTGCTTTCTCAAAGCTTTCACCATCATGATTCTGTAGACCTTTTTAAAGGCTTTAACCTTAAGAAAACAGAAAATACGATGACGAAAGCTGCTACTAAAGAGAAAGCTGGCGACTGTCTGGCCTGCCACTTTTTGGTAACCGGACACACCTTAGCTCCTGAGGATTTCAGCTTTACTTTTGAACACTACACTCAGGAAGTAAAGCAGATCATTACGATCCAGGAGAAAATCTGGTCTCAGACCAAATTCACGTTTCAACTTCGGGGCCCCCCGACCATTGCATAATCAATAGATTCTTATTGGGTTTACCATATTGTGCTTTAAAGCTCAATATTGGATGTTTAACGTTTAAAGTTGTTGGAAGATAAGATGTAGATGTATCTGTAATCGGCTATTCTGCCCATAAAATAGATATCCATTGCTTCTCAACCCTAAACTTTGACCTTTTATCATTTGTGCATTTTACTGTGTACAATAAAACGGACCCATTCTACAATTTTTAACGAAAAATGTACCTTTTGAAAGGGTACGCAATCAATCTATATACAATGAAATTGATATATTGCCTGATGCTGATCTTTTGTGGATCAGTGTTTACAAGTGCACAAAAAAATTATACTGTACAGGGAACCGTTCAGGATTTTCATGATAAGACAGCGTTGGAAAATGCGGTGATTAAAATTGGAACCTTTACAACCAAAACAGATAAGAAAGGTAAATTTTCTTTTGATAAAATTCCTGCAGGAAAGTATACACTCATTGCCCAACATCCTGATTGCAATGATTATACTGAAAATATAGGAGTTGACCAGGATGTTCATGTGGTAATTACCCTAGAGCATCATATCAAGGATATTGAAACTGTTACTGTTCACGGAAGCCATAAGAATAATGGAAGTATGGTTGTAAAAGTCATTGATAAATCGATGATTTCAAGAAATACTACCGAAAACTTAGGAAACCTGTTAACAAATATATCGGGAGTTAACGCTCTTAAGACAGGAAACAATATCACAAAACCAATCATTCATGGCCTTTACGGAAGTAGAGTTTCCATTTTGAATGATGGGGTAAAATTAGCAGAACAGGAATGGGGAGTAGAACACGCACCCAACGTTGATGTCAATAATTTTGAACATATTGATGTCGTTAAAGGCGCATCAGCCTTAAAATATGGTGCTGGAGCCGTTGGAGGAGTTGTTGTTTTAGAACCTCAGGTTTTGCCTAAAAAAGATACCATTATGGGAAGCATTTCCCTTTCCGGAATATCTAATGGAAGAGGAGCTAGCCTTAATGTGAAGGCTGCAAAAACATGGGAAAATGGCTGGGCAGTTAAAACAAACGGAAGCTATAAAAAGCTTGGTGATCTCGAATCTCCAACTTATGGATTAATGAACACAGGAGTTGAAAGCTCTGGCTTTAACTTTGGGGTTCAGAAGATGACTTTTGAAAAAGGCTTTTCCTTTGATTATTATCTGACGAAAAGTTCAGTAGGGATTCTTAGAAGTTCTCATGTGGGAAATTCTGAAGATCTGCTTGCTGCTCTTACAGCACCGGAACCAATTTATCAAAGAAGTTTCAGTTATGATATCGATAATCCTAAACAGGAAATTGAACATCATATTGCTAAATTTTCTGCCTATAAAAGGTTTGAAAACTTTGGAAAGATCACGGCTACATATAGTTTTCAGTATAATCACAGAAAAGAATATGATATCAGACGTACGGATGAACTCAGTAAGAAGCCAGCATTGGATCTCGAGCTGATAACGAACGACCTGAATGTGAATCACCTGATAGAGAGAGGAAAATGGAATCTCGAAACCGGTATCAACGCAGGGTATCAGAATAACTATTCCAATACTCAGACGGAGGCAAGACGCCTTGTTCCTAACTATGACAGATATTACGGGGGAATTTATTCCGTATTAAAATATAAAATAGACCCTAAATTGGAACTTGAAGTAGGAGGAAGATACGACTTTGATCATTATGATGTGACAAAATGGTATGATTTGAGCGACTGGAATAAAACCTATGCAGCAGATTATTCAAATTTTGCAGTAAGGATAAACCAAAACAGAATTCTTACAAGACCTTCTCTAAGTTATAATAATATTTCGGCAAACGCAGGTATTGTTTATCATCCATCAGCTTATTTTGATCTGAAATTCAACTATGCCAGAGTTTCAAGATCTCCGAATATAGCAGAGCTTTTTGCAGATGGACTTCATCACTCAGCAGCTATTATTGAAAGAGGAGATATGAGAATAAAGAGTGAAACTGGAAATCAGTTTAATCTAGTGGCTGATGTAAAAGCAAATGTTTTGAAAGGATTGAATGTTTCCGTAAACCCGTATTTTTTCTATACCCAGAATTTTATCAATCAGATTCCTACAGGATATCAGAATACACAATGGGGTGGAGCTTTCATAATCTATAGCTATCAACAGATTAATGCAAAAATGTATGGATTGGATCTGGATGTTCAGCTTAAGATTACTGATAATCTGTCATATAAAGGAAGCGGATCCTATGTTTATGGGCAGGATCTTACCAATAATGTACCTCTTATTTTAATGATGCCTCCTAATTTTAATAATTCTTTGGAATTCAATAAAAAAGAATGGAAGAATTTTTATTTTTCAGTAAGTAATAATACTTATTTGAAGCAAACGAGATTTCCAATCTATAATGTTCCGATCAGATTATTCGATTCAGAAGGGAATGCTTACAATAAAGACGTAGATATTTCTACCCCTCCAAACGGATATTCGCTTTGGAACCTTCAGACAGGGGTGAATCTGTCTAAAAACTTCGGAATTGATTTTTCAGTTCGAAATGTATTTAACACGTCTTACAGAGATTATCTGAACAGACTGCGTTTCTTTTCCAACGAAATGGGAAGAAACTTTATTTTAACTCTTAAGTATCAATTTTAATTATTTAAAATCAAAAAAATGAAAAATATTTTTAAAAATACAACTCTTATTTTAGGACTTTTTTTAGCAACTTCTTTAAGCTTAACTTCTTGTCACAGAAGTGATGATGAATCAGATGACCTTCCTCAAGAGGAACTTTCAGATGTTTTGTTGAAAGTAACAGATCAGGCAACCGGAACTCCTGTTGTATATGATTATCAGGTGAATAGTACGACTAATCCAAATGTTAAACTGGTGAATGGGCATACCTATGATGTAGAAGTTATTTTCAAAAATGGAAATGAAAATGCTACCCAGGAAATCAGAGATGCAAAAGATGAGCACTTTTTGGTATATAACTTTCCCAATTCTGATATCACATTAACACGTACTGATGATCCATCTTCTACAAGAAAAGATGGGGCTCATGTAGGATTGAAGACGAGATGGGTTGTTAATACTGCGGTAAAAAATACTGCAGCAACAAGTCAGTTAGTTCTTACACTTTTCCACCAGCCGGTAACGGTATCTGAAGCATCTGCAGTAAGTGGAAACGGAGTTGTGTATGGAACACACACCGGAGGAGAAACAGATGCACAGGCAAACTATAATATTATAAACTAATATATTCTTTAATCTTGTTTGGGGCCACCGGAATTTTCCGGTGGTTTTTTTGTAGACCTACTATATAAAAGGATAGAATTAGAAAATCTTTTTAAAAACCTTTATTAAGGTAACGCTATTTTTATAGCTGATGAACATATATTTTGAAATTGTAGATAGTGTATTGATCATGAAATGATGTTTTTCAAGCACGATTCTTATCCTTATATCCATGAGTTTAAATTATATCCTAGTCTTTTTAACAATATTTGGCTTTATAAGTTGATTTTAAATGGGTGATTTTCATAAAAAATTCATATTTTTGCAACCTAAAATTTTAATCAATAATGAAGGTTACCGCACAAAACCATGATGATGTAAGTGCATTGCTTACAGTAACATTGGAAAAATCTGACTATAAAGAAAAAGTAGAGAAGCAATTGATTAATTATGCTAAAAATGCGCAAGTTCCTGGATTCAGAAAAGGGAAAGTGCCTTTGAGTATGGTTAAAAAACAATATGAAGCAGGTATTGCTTTTGAAGAAATCAACAGACAGGTTTCTGATGCTTTGAACAACTACGTTAACGAAAACAAACTAAGATTAGTTGGTCAGCCTGTTCCTCAGCCAGTAAATGAATTAGATTACAATGCTGATCAGTTAGAAGTTGCTTTTGAAGTAGGATATGAGCCTGCATTCACTATAGATTTAACTACATATGAAGCGCCTCACTACAAAGTAGAAGCTTCTGATAAAGAAATCGGAAAGAGCATTGAAAACATGCAGAAGCGTTTCGCTGAGCAGGTTCCTCAAGATAAAATCACTAAAGATTCTTACATCGCTTTAGAAGTTTCTCAAGTGGTAGAAGAAGATGCTGAAGGAGAGCACCACCACCACTCGAAAAATGTTACCGTGACAGCTGAAAACAAAGAAGCTTTCAAATTGGTAAAAGGGTTAAAAATGGATGGGTCTGTAAAAGTAACGAAAGAAACTC
Organism: Chryseobacterium sp. Mn2064; assembly: GCF_049319685.1. Classification (NCBI taxonomy): domain Bacteria; kingdom Pseudomonadati; phylum Bacteroidota; class Flavobacteriia; order Flavobacteriales; family Weeksellaceae; genus Chryseobacterium; species Chryseobacterium sp. Mn2064. The sequence goes on along the minus strand of NZ_JBMOUE010000003.1, from coordinate 184,364 downwards.
TTGCAGGTGACGAAGAATTGGCAAAAGAATTAGGATTCAGTGCTGCTGAAGTAGAGCACCTACACCACAATGAAGTGGAAGTAAAAGTAAAAGACTTCTATTCATTAAACTTAGCTGAACTTAACCAGGAGTTATTCGACAAAGTATACGGAGAAGGAAACATTAAGTCTGAAGAAGAACTTAAAGAAAAAGTAAAAGCTGAATTAGACGAGTACTTCCAACAAAATGCTGATGTTCACTTTGTAAACAAAGTATTAGAGCAAGTAACGGAGAAAGAAGAGGTAAAACTTCCTGAATCATTCCTTGTAAAATGGTTATTATTCTCTAACCAGAACATCCAGTCTGAAGAGCAGGCTAAAGAAATCCTTGAAGCTGAGAAAAGCCAGTTGAGATACCAGATCATCGAAGGTAAATTGATGACTGATAACGAAATCAACCTTGACTATGCTGATGTATTGGCACAGGCTGAGCAGTTGGTGAAAAACCAATTGGCGATCTACGGTATCCACCACTTAGGAGATGAGGAGATCCAAAAATATGCTGTTGAAATGTTAAAAGATCAGGAGCAAGTAAGACAGATCTCTTCTGAAGTTGCTATGGCTAAACTAAAAGATGTAATTCTTGAAAAAGCTAGCAAAAAAGAAACTAAAATTTCTCACGACGAATTTTTAGAAGAACTTAAGAAATAATTATATACCGATATAAATATTTGAAAACCGTCAGTTTTTGACGGTTTTTTTATTTTTTATAAACCAGACATTCATCAATTATTATCTATCGATGAATAACGATATATTTCCGTCAATATTCCTATATTTACCACTTAAAATTTATTACATATGAAAAAGATCATCATTCCGTTTTTCTGTGCTGTTTTATTCTCAGTTCCTGCGGTAGCTCAGAAAAAAGAAGCTGTATCTGCAAAAAAAGAAGCTGTAGCATCAAAAGAAACGCCAAAAGATATTCTTGATAATTATTTCAAAGCATCCGGTGGAAAAGAGAAATTGGAGAGCGTAAAGTCTATCATTACCGATAATACAGTAGTTGTACAGGGAATGGAGATTAAAATGACTACCAAAAAACTGGGGAATAAGTTCAAATCTGTACAGTCTCTTATGGGCAAAGAAATGATCCAGCTTTTTGATGGTGAAAAAGGATATTTTGACCAAATGGGAAATAAAACAGATATTCCTGCAGATAAAATTGCTGAGCTTAAAAAAGGAAAACCTCTTGACGCTTTAGCTTTCGATCCTTCCAACTTTCAAACGGTTACAGTAGAAAAAATTGACGGTAAAGATTATAACGTTTTGACTTCCGACAAAGGAAAGTTCTATTTTGATAAGTCAACAGGACTTTTATATAAAACTGCAGCGGCAGAAGGAAGTGCTACTATTAAAAGTTATATGACTGTTGACGGAATTCAGTTCCCGGCAGAAGTAGATGCAGAAGGTGCAGGGCAGAAAATGAATATTAAAACGACAAAAATTGTTATCAATTCTGGCGTTACTGATGCAGATTTTAAATAAGAATCATTCTTTTATGATAAAAAAACCGGGATTTTCCCGGTTTTTTGATATATAAACAATTTTAACTCAAATTTAACTCAAAATCATCGTCTTAACATTTCTGTACATAGTGAATAATTGATACTTTTAATGCGTAAATAAAATCAAATACCATGAGAAAAGTATTATCTTCATTTGCGGTCATCTTTTTGATGTCCTCAAACGCCTTTGGGCAAAATATTCCTGTAGATCAATCCGTTAGAATCGGAACACTGTCCAACGGGATGAAATATTACATTAAAAAAAACACATTACCTGAAAAAAAAGTCGATTTCCGTCTGGCTATCAATGCCGGATCTATTCTTGAAGATGAAAATCAAAGAGGATTAGCCCATTTCATGGAACACATGAACTTCAATGGAACTAAAAATTTCCCTGACAATAAACTCGTAGACTTTTTACAATCCATCGGTGTAAAATTCGGTCAGCACCTTAATGCCTACACAAGCTTTGATGAAACGGTGTATATGCTTCCTGTACCTTTAGACAAACCCGGAAATCTTGATGCAGGATTGAAAGTAATGGAAGACTGGGCGTTCAACGCTACCCTTTCCGATGAGCAGATCAACAAAGAAAGAGGAGTAGTTCTTGAAGAGTTGAGACTTGGTTTGGGAGCAGATAAAAGGATGGCGGATAAATATTTACCGAAGCTTTTATACAAATCTCAATATGCAGAAAGACTTCCGATCGGGAAAAAAGATGTCCTTGAAAACTTTAAACCGGATGTGATCAGAAAATTCCATCAGGATTGGTACAGACCGGATCTTATGGCTATTGTAGTTGTAGGAGACATCAATGTAGATGATGTTGAAAAGAAGATTAAAGAAAACTTCAGTAAATATAAAAACCCGGCAAAACCTAGAGAAAGAAAATCATTTGACCTACCTAATCATAAAGAAACTTTAGTAGCCATCGAAACAGATCCGGATGCTACCAGCTCCATGGTACAGTTTATCATGAAAGATGCTGATGCCTATAAGCCGGATGTTACTATTGAACAATACAATCAGAGCCTTGTAGAGAATATTTCTACAACGATGCTTAATAACAGACTTCGTGAATTGATCAATTCTACTAACCCTCCTTTCACTTTTGGATCGGTGTATCATGGTGGAACATATGCGAGAAGCAAAGAAGCATTTCAGGGATTTGCCATGGTGAAAGAAGGAAATCAGCTGAATGGTTTAAAGGTGATGCTTGAAGAAGTAGAAAGAGCAAAGAGATTTGGGTTTACTCAATCTGAACTGGACAGAGCAAAATCTCAGGTGCTTTCCAACCTTGAAAAATCTTACAACAACAGAGATAAGACAGAAAGCAATATGCTGGTGGATGAATATGTAAGAAACTTCCTGGAGCAGGAACCTATGCCTGGAATTGCCTGGGAATATGAAGATACAAAATCATTCCTTCCAAGTGTTACTCTTGCACAAACCAACGAGGTGATCAAGAAAATGGTGAAGGATGACAGTCGTGTTATCGTAATTACAGGTCCTAAGAAAGAAGGGGTAACAATGCCAACAGAAGCAATGGTTCTGAATACTTTTGACGCTGTAAAGATGGCAGATCTTAAACCTTATGAAGAAAAAGCCACGATTAAAAACTTGGTAAAGCCTTTCAAATCTGAAGGTAAAATTGCTAAAACAGAGACTGATGCAAAATTAGGAACAACCACCTGGACGTTGAGCAACGGCGCAAAAGTGACTTTCAAAAAAACAGATTTTAAAGATGATGAAATCGTGTTTACTGCAAGAAGCTTAGGGGGAAATTCTATTATTCCAGATGCTGACTATAATAAAACTCAGTTTGCCTTCAATGCTTTAACGGAAGCTGGAGTAGGAGGATTTTCTAAAGCCGATCTTACCAATTATCTTGCAGGAAAACAGGCTAGTGTAAACCCTATGATTACTTCTCTTTTTGAAGGCGTTTCAGGGAAAACCACTCAGAAAGATTTAGGAACAGCTTTGGAACTTATGTATTCCTATTTTACAAGTTTAAATTATAACCCGGCATCATTCAACGCTTTCAAAGAAAAACAATCAGCGATGCTGAATAACCTCTTGTCAAATCCACAGGCATACTTCTCTAATGAACATGCAAAATTCATGAATCAGAAAAATCCTAGATTTATCGGATTGTTCCCAATGGAAAAAGACTGGGCGAATACAGACTACAAAAAGGCGTACGATATTTATAAAGAGAAATTTGCTAATGCAGGGAACTTTCAGTTCTATTTCGTAGGAAATATTGATGAAGCTAAATTTAAAGATGAAGTACTTCAATACATCGCAAGTTTACCATCATCAGGAAAAGCAGCAATGTTCAAAGATACAGGATACAGATCTATGACCGGAGATTATGCGAAAGTATACAAGAAAGGAAAAGATCCTAAGAGTATGGTTTCTATTACTTACAGTGGTGAAGCTCCTTACAATGAAAAAGAAGCATTGGCATTGTCTGCTCTGGGAGAAGTAGCAACCATCAAAGTCATTGAAAAGCTGAGAGAGGATGAAAGCGGTATCTATGGAGGAGGAGCAAGAGGAGGAATGAATAAAATACCTTACAGTACGTATAACTTCAGTATCAGCTTCCCATGCGGACCGGAAAATGTGGATAAGCTTACAAAAAGCGCAATTAACGAACTTCAGAAACTTGTAGAGAAAGGTCCAGAGCAAAAAGACCTTGACAAATACAAAGAAGGAGAATATAATGATAATAAAACCGAACTGAAAGATAATATGTTCTGGATGAATGCTCTTGCCAAAAATCAATTGGACGGAAGCGATAAATACGAGATTCTGAATTATCAGGATAAAGTAAAAGCACTTACTGTAAAAGATCTTCAGGATGTTGCTAAAAAATACCTGACAAAAGGAAGAATTGTAGCTACCCTGATGCCGGAAGACGGTTGGGAAAATGCCAAAAAAGATGAAACTAAAAAAGTAGAAACAGCAGCTGTAAAAGTAGGAGCAGGAAATTAATTCACTTTTTTACTGATATCAAAAACCGCAGAGTAATCTGCGGTTTTTTTAGTAAACAAATGTTAAAAAAGTATAAAAAGAGAGAAATAGCCTCTATTTTTTAGAGGAATCAAGAAAAAAAATAATCTGGTATTCATTTCTGTGGAGTGATTTATGAATGTTTTTAACTGGGTGATATAGATTGTTGAAATAAAATTAACTCTTTATATTCTTTTTGTAATGCATGTCTCTTTTTAACAAGGATTTAACCAAATGATAGATATTCACTGTTTTTGATAATCTATACTTTTGCATGGTTAAAATCAATACATGAAAAAAATATTATCCTCATTTTCGATGATCTTTTTGATATCTATGAATGCCTTTGGGCAGAATATTCCTTTGGATCCCTCCGTAAGAATCGGAACCCTTTCCAACGGAATGAAATATTACATTAAAAAAAACACACTCCCTGAAAAAAAAGTAGATTTACGTTTGGTAATCAATGTCGGATCTATTCTTGAAGATGACAATCAAAGAGGTTTAGCCCATTTTATGGAACACATGAACTTCAACGGAACCAAAAATTTCCCAAATAATAAATTGGTAGATTTTTTACAATCTATCGGAGTGAAATTTGGACAGCATCTTAACGCGGCAACCAGCTTTGATGAAACCATTTATATGCTGCCTGTACCATTAGATAAACCCGGAAACCTGGATGCTGGGCTGAAGGTCATAGAAGACTGGGCATTTAATGCCACACTTTCTGATGAGCAGATCAATAAAGAAAGAGGAGTAGTTTTGGAAGAACTTAGATTAGGGCTTGGACCGGATAAGAGAATGCAAGATAAATATTTGCCGAAGCTTTTGTATAAATCTCAATATGCAGAAAGGCTTCCGATTGGAAAAAAAGACATTCTGGAGAACTTTAAACCGGATCTTCTCCGAAAATTTCACCATGATTGGTACAGACCGGATCTGATGGCAGTTGTTGTGGTAGGAGATATCAATGTGAATGAAATTGAGAAAAAGATCAGAGATAACTTCAGTAAGTATAAGAACCCTTCAAATCCTAAAGAAAGAAAATCCTTTGATCTTCCCAATCATAAAGAAACGCTTGTAGCTATTGAAACAGATGCAGATGCTACAAATTCTACCGTACAGTTTATCATTAAAGATTCTGAGGCTTACCAACCGGATGTAACCGTTCAGCAGTATGATCAAAGTCTTACGGAAGGTCTTGTGAATATGATGCTGAATAATAGATTGGAAGAGCTTGTTAATTCTACCAATCCTCCCTTTACTTATGGTTCGGTATATCATGGAGGAACTTATGCAAGAAGTAAGGAAGCTTTTCAGGGGGCAGCGGTTACCAAAGACGGAGATCAGCTCAATGCCCTGAAGATCCTTTTGGAAGAAGTAGAAAGAGCAAAAAGATTTGGTTTTACCCAATCCGAATTGGACAGAGCTAAAGATCAAATGCTTTCATCTTATGAATGGGCCTACAATAACAGAGATAAGACTCAAAGTGGTGATCTGAGCAATGAATATATCAGTAATTTTCTGAAAAAAGATCCAATTCCTGGAATTACCTGGGGATATGAGCACATTAAAAAAGTTCTTCCAACCTTCACTTTAAAGCAAACCAATGAAGTTATTACAAAGTTTGTAAAAGATGACAGCAGAGTAATTGTGATTACAGGCCCTCAGAAAGATACGATTAAAATGCCAACAGAAGCAACGGTTCTGACTACATTTGATGCTGTGAAATTAGCTGATCTTAAACCTTATGAAGAAAAAGCTAAAGCAGAAAATTTAATACAACCTTTCAAATCCGAAGGCAAAATTATTACAACAGAAGCTGATTCCAAATTAGGAACAACTACATGGACTTTGAGTAATGGTGCAAAAGTAACCTTCAAAAAAACAGATTTTAAAGATGATGAAATTATTTTTTCAGCAATAAGTCTGGGAGGAGTTTCACTCATTTCAGATACTGATTATAACCAGACTAAATTTGCTTTGGATGCTTTGCTGGAAGCTGGATTAGCCGGGCTTTCCAAGACAGATCTTGCCCGTTACCTTGCCATAAAACAAACCAGCGTTGGGTCTTATGTCGGAGATCTTACAGAAGGCATTTCCGGGACAAGTTCCAAAAAGGATTTAAAAACAGCTATGGAACTTATCTATGCTTGTTTTACAGCCTTAAATTACGATCCAGACTCATTCAATGCATATAGAACCAAGAAATCTGCCGTGTTAGCAAATGTTGATTCAGATCCACAGTATTATTTTTCGAACGAGTATTCAAAATTTATCAATCAGAAAAATCCGAGATTTACGAATCTTGAACCTACCGAAAAAGACTGGGGAAATACGGATTATAAAAAAGCATATGATCTCTACAAGCAGAAATTTGCAAATGCAGGCAATTTCCACTTCTATTTTGTAGGAAACATAGATGAAGAACAGCTTAAAACTGAAGTACTACAGTATATTGCAGCACTTCCTACAACAGGTAAGTCAGTAACTTTTAAAGACACAGGGTACAGAGCTATGACCGGTGAATATACAAAGATGTATAAAAAAGGAAAAGAGCCGAAGAGTCTTGTAACCATTTCTTATAACGGAGAAGCTCCCTACAACGAGAAAGAAGCGATGGCACTTTCAGCGCTGGGAGAAGTGGCAACGATTAAAGTTCTTGAAAAATTGAGAGAAGAAGAAAGTGGCATTTATGGCGGTGACGCCAGTGGAGTGTTGAGTAAAATTCCATATGGTGCGTACGATTTTACTGTTAATTTCCCTTGTGGCCCTGAAAATGTGGATAAGCTTACGAAAAGTGCAATCGCAGAATTACAAAAATTTATAGATAAAGGGCCAGAGCAAAAAGACCTTGATAAATACAAAGAAGGAGAGTACAACGAATATAATACAGGCCTTAAAGATAATGGATTCTGGTTACAGTGGATTTCTAAAAATCAGTTAGACGGAAGTGATAAATATGACATTTTGAATTACCCGGATAAAGTAAAAGCACTTACCGTAAAGGATCTTCAGGATGTTGCTAAAAAATACCTTACAAAAGAAAGGAAAATAGCGATTTTAATGCCTGAGGACGGCTGGCAAAAGGCTAAAAAAGAAGAGGGCAAAAAGAAGAAGTAACTACTGTAAAAGTTGGGAAAGGAAATTAACTCACTTTTTTATTAATACAAAATAAAAACCGCAGATATATTTCTGCGGTTTTTGTTATTTAAGTTAACATTGGAGATGGATTAAGAACCATATTCTTTTTTCCATTCATCAGCGACTTCACTCAGAACATTATAGAATTCTTCTCCATACTTTCTTGTCAGCGGAGTTTTTAGGAATTTATAAACAGGAACCTGAAGCTCTTTTCCTAAAGCGCAGGCATCGCTGCATACATTCCATTCATGATAATTCAGAGCGGTGAATGCCGAATATTCTGTTACACGGATGGGGTAGAGGTGACAAGAAATAGGTTTCTGCCAGTCTACAGCACCATCTTCATAGGCTTTTTCAATACCACATTTGGTAATTCCTCTTTCATCGAATGTTACATAAGCACATTCACGGTCTTCTACCATTGGGGTAACGTACATTCCGTCTTGTGGATCAGTAGTCCATGTCCCTTGCTCTTCAAGGGCCTTGATGCCTTCCTGAGTAAGATAAGGTTTTACTTTATCAAAAATACTGTCTAATATTTCAAGCTCGCTTTTATCCAATGGAGCTCCTACATCTCCTTCCACACAACAAGCACCCTTACACTTGGTAAGGTTGCAAACAAATTCTTCGGAAAAAATATCCTCGGAAATCAATTTATCGTCTATCTGAATCATAATTTTTTAAAATAAATCAAAAACTGTACCTGCTTTAAAGGCCAGTAAACTAATAATAATAAGCCATAAGCTGGCCTCCTGCATCCAATATTTGGGTAAAAATCTCATCATTCTGCTCAGAATAATACTTGAAGGAAATGCCAGAAGCAGCAAATATTCATAAGTTTCATTCATATACAGAATAATGGTAACAAGCTGTGCTAAAGAAAAAACCAGCAGAAAAGTATATTTATATCTGCTTATAGGGCTTTTCTTATTATAATTGTTAAAATGATCGTATACGGCATAGATCAGCATCAGAACTACCGGGATCAGAGGAAGCAATTCCACATAATCCTTTACCGGCTTTATCTTTCCAAACGGGAAGTAATCTATATTCCACGAAGTGAACTGAACGAAGTACATGACAGAAAAATAACTGAATGTAATCAGAATCATTCCTAACAGAAATCTGAAAAGATTCAGTCCTATTTTGGCAGAAGTGGCAATCACGTGGATGATCACAAAAACAGCCATGGGCCATGTAGTAGGAAGGAAGATAAAGTTCAGCGCCACAATTGCCCCTACGAGGACATAAGATTTCTTTCGGATATCTTCATCGGCACTCGTCAGAAGAAGAATAAGAAAGGAATTGGTAAGCAGTGAAACAGCGATTCCTATGTCTAGATTTCCGGGGTATAAACCGAAAATAAAAAAAGTATATAAAAATAAAGGTAAGTGGGTCTGATAATTAAGAGCAATACTGTGAAAACAAAAATATCCCAAAGCAATTCCCAGGAAAGTAATTCCGGCAACAATAGCTTCATATGTATTGAAATTCAGTATGTTAAATATTATGACTACTAAAAGAAGAAAACCAATATAAACAGGAATTGAAAAAATATTGCTTTCTTTTGAAAGTAATTTAAACATTTTTTATAAATTTGTACAAAGTTAATTTAAAAAAGGAAAATAATGACGTCTTTCTTTCTATTCTTAAGTAAAGTTTTCAAATGGACTTTCGGTTTCTTTGATGCTTTCGGAAATGTGTTAAACTGGATACTATTTATCGTTTGCTGTGTAATGTTCACTTATTGGTGCTATGTACTGGTGGTTACACTAGGTGGCGATAAAGATAAAGACTATTATTCTCCAACGGAAGGTAAGAACCCTTACTACGACCCGAATATCTACAAAAAAGAAGGTTAATTAATTGGTTATATAGTAAAAAACCGATCAAATAATTTATTTGATCGGTTTTTTTATTACTAACGATTAAAATTTTCTTTGTTTATTCGTGGATGGGAAGTACCAGCACGGGAACTTTAGAGCTTTTTGTAATTCCTTTTGTAAGGCTTCCTACAAATACATCATAGATTCCGCTTCTGCCATGGGATCCCATAACGATGTAGTCTGCGTTTTTGTCTGCAGCATGCTCCAGAATAATATCTTTCGCAATACCTTGTTTCAGCAGATGCTCACAGTCTATATCATGAGCGATAATTCTTTGTTCAATTTTATTCAGCTGAACCAGCTCCTCTCTGATTTCGTTGGCCTCCACTTCCGGAAAATATTGAAATCCCATATCACCGATCGCAAAACCGATGTCTGATGGTGCTACATGGATCAGATAAATTCTTCCATTGAGCTGTTTGGCAAATTTTATAGCGCCTTCCACCAATTGGTCTGTCTTATCCCCAAAATCTACGGGCAATACAATATTGATCATAACCTTTAATTTTGTTACCTAAAGATAGGAAAAATTTGCCAGACTTAGATGTTAATTACTTATAATATTCGGATATCAAGGATTTTTTCCTCCTCAAGATACGCTTCAAGAATATCATTTTCATCCACCTTTCCAACCCCTTTTGGAGTTCCTGTGAAGATAAGGTCGCCTACTCTTAGAGTAAAGTACTGAGAAGCAAAGGCTATAATATCATCAAAATGGAAGAGCATATCTTTCGTATTGCCATCCTGCACCTTTACTTTGTTCTTTAATAATGAGAATGAAAGGTTATCTAGACTGTAGTTTTCTTTTTTAAAGAAGTTTCCAACCACTGCAGAACCATCAAAACCTTTGGCAAGTTCCCAAGGTAATCCTTTCGATTTTAGTTCACTCTGAAGATCTCTTGCCGTGAAGTCTATTCCAAGACTGAGCTCCTCATAATGTTTGTGTGCGGTCTCCTTTTGAATGTATTTTCCTCCTTTTGAAATCTTCAAAACGACTTCAAGCTCATAATGAACATCGTTTGAAAACTCAGGAATATAAAAATCATTTCCTTTTAAAACGGCCGTATCCGGTTTCATGAAAATAACAGGATTTTCAGGAACTTCATTTCCCAATTCTTTTGCGTGTTCGCTGTAATTTCTTCCGATGCAGATGATCTTCATAATTCCTATATTTTATTTGTCATACAACATTATGCGTAATGGTGCAGATTTTTTATTAGAGATTTAAATTCTTATTTTTCGTGGATAAATTCATTTCCACAATAATAGCATATAAATTTGTGACTGGTAAGAAATGAAATTCCAAAAAAACTGGTTGCCTTATCATCTCTGTAAATATGATTGGAGCCACATTTTGGACAAACAAAATCAAATTCAGGATCTTCAATAGTATGTTCTACCTCGAGAGAATACTGTTCATTTTCTTTATAATCCTGCAGCACCTGATGGGCTTTTTCCAGATCGTTATCAAAAACCTGAAGCTGAATGCCTCCTACTGCCTGTGAAAGCAACCAGTCTGATTGGATGAGCTGCTCATTCGCAATAAAACTGTTGATGCCGCTTTCGGCCAAGATTTGTTTATCCCTGTTGGCTTCCAGGGCAGTTTCATAAAACTTAAAACGAACCAGTTCAGACATATCTTAAAATTTACCTGTCAATTGAATTTTTGTAAATACTTTCTTCGTATACAAAGGGAAATCAGCATTTTGAAGCCATCCATAATAGCCCAAATCTTTTTGGAATACTGCTTTTACTCCCTGGCCTTTATACTTTCCAAAGTTGAAAACCTCTTCCATTTTATCATTATATCCGATAAATCCGGCAAGGTCAGCATTTTTATTATGGAAAGTGAACTCACTTAATGGCGCAATTTCGTTAGGAATATCATCATATTTTCCAACCTGTGCATCCAATACTTCAAAAGTAGCCATTACATCAGCTTCGGCAGAATGGGCATTTTCCAATGTTTTTCCACAGTAGAACTGATACGCAGCTCCTAAATTCCTAGGTTCTTTCTTATGGAAAATTGTCTGTGCATCCACCAATCTGAATTTATTCAAATCAAAATCCATTCCGACTCTTAGTAATTCCTCAGCTAAAAGAGGAACATCAAACCTGTTAGAGTTAAAACCTCCAAGGTCAGTTCCTGAGATCATTTCCATTACTTTAGGAGCAATGTCTCTGAAAGTAGGGGCATCTTTTACATCTTCATCATAGATTCCGTGGATTTCACTGCTTTCTCTGGGAATAGGCATTTCCGGGTTGACACGCCATGTTTTGCTTTCTCTGGAAGCATCAGGATTTACTTTTAAGATACAGATCTCTACAATTTTGTCTTTTCCGATGTTTGTTCCTGTTGTTTCCAGGTCAAAAATACAAAGAGGTTTATGGAGCTTTAAGTTCATGTTGATAATTAATAAATTGAAAATGTGTTAAATTTAAATTTGTTCCGACTTTTATTTCAGCTGCGCTTGAAAAATCAGGGATACCAATATATAGTAGATCACCAGCATTGGGATTCCTACGATCTGAAATATAGCGAGAATAGCAATACCGCCAACCAGCAGTACTACTTTAGGATAATTGTCTTTCAACTGTTTGGATTTGAATTTCATGGCCATCATTTTGATTGGGCTGATCAGAAGCCAGGATGTGATAATGGTCAATACAACAAGCAATAGTTCATTGTTGAATAAAAAACCGAAAGATCCGGTTTCTTTAAAGGCATAATATAATCCGAACAGAAGAACAGTATTGGTAGGGGTATTCAATCCTTTAAAATAATAACGCTGCTCTTCATCAAGATTGAAAATAGCAAGTCTTAAGCAGGAAAATACGGTGACCAGCAGTCCGAAATATTTGATTTCAAACGGAAGATGAAGCCCTAGAAGTTCAGTACCAAAAGGTTCAAGAGCTTTATATAGGGTCAATCCTGGAATCAGTCCAAAGCTTACCATATCAGCAAGAGAGTCCAGCTGAAGCCCCAGATTGGAGTTGGATTTTATAGCTCTGGCTACAAAGCCGTCAAAAAAGTCGAAGATTGAAGAGAGAATAAGGCAGATTGCCGTTGTTTGATAATCTCCTAAAATAAGGTGTATTGCACCCACACATCCTGCAAATAAATTAGCAAGGGTCAAGGCATTGGCCAGATTATTTTTTATAAAATCCATAACCACAAAATTACAGTTTTTAAAAATTCTAAGTGGAAATAATCTGTACTAAAAAATGGATTGAAACGATTTTGATGTAAATTTGTCTCATGAAGTTTTTAAAAGGATTTAGAAAACAGGAAGTTCTGGTAATGCTGTACAGAATTTTCTTAGCCTATGTTTTTTATCAGATTGCTAGGCTTTTATTCTGGTATTTTAATAAAGAATTGATCAAAGTTGATTCGGTTACAGACTATCTGAAGCTTGCTTATCACGGGACGGCTTTCGATACCACCGCAATTTTATACGTCAATTCGCTGTTTATTCTTCTCAGTCTTTTGCCTTTGGTGGTGAATACAAAGAATATCTATCAAAAAAATCTTTTCTGGATCTATTTTGTTACCAACGGATTAGCGTATGCCATGAACTTTGGTGATTTTATTTACTATAAATTTGCACAGGCAAGACTTACCTCTGCCGTATTCCAGGTAGCAGAGCATGAGTCTAATGTCTCTCAAACGCTGATGATTTCGGTGGGGCAGCATCCTTTTGTGTTGATTTGGTTTATAGTTTTAATGGCAGCATGGGTTTTCCTCTACAAAAAAGTCAGAATAGAAGAAGCAAAGCCGGTAAAACTGATTCCTTATTTTATTTATTCCATTCTTACATTATGTATAACGACGGTATTGGTAGTTGGAGGAATTCGTGGAGACTTTAAGCACAGCACAAGGCCTATCAATATGGTAGATGCGACTCGTTTTGTTACCAATCCTCTTCAGGGAAATATTGTTCTCAACAGCACATTCTCCTTTTTCCGTACCTTAAATACCAATAACTTTAAGGAAGTTCATTTTGTAGATGAAAAATATATTGAAGAAAATGTACATCCTTATAAAGTATACGATCGAAAAGTAGAAAACCGTCCCAATATTGTTATTTTTATTGTAGAATCTTTTGGAAGAGAATATTCCGGAGCTTTCAATAAAGATAAAAACATTAAAGACTATGTTTCCTATACTCCGTTTATGGACAGTCTTGCAACACAGAGTTTAATTTTCCCTAATACTTTTGCGAACGGAAGACAGTCTATTCATGGAATGAGTAGTGTATTGGCTGGAATTCCAAGTCTTACCGATGCTTTTACGGGATCTCCGTATTCCAACCAGAAAATTCAGTCTCTTGTTTCTATATGTAATGATCTTGGATATGATACTTCTTTTTACCACGGAGCACCAAATGGCTCTATGGGATTTCTGGGATTTGGAAATATCTTAGGGTTTAAACATTATTTCGGTAAGACCGAATACAACCATGATGAAGATTTTGATGGAATGTGGGCGATCTGGGATGAGCCTTTTCTTCAGTATTTTGCTAAAAATGTAGGAAAGAAACAACCTTTTATGACTACAGTATTTACAGCTTCATCTCATCACCCTTTTAAAATTCCTGAAAAATATAACGGGAAATTTAAAAAAGGAAAAATAGAAATGCATGAGCCTATTCAATATACAGATTACGCAATCAAAAAGTATTTCGAAACCGCTAAGAAACAACCTTGGTACAACAATACAATCTTTGTATTCACAGGGGATCATACCAATCAGGTATATTATCCTGAATATGAAAGAGCAATGAACAGATATGCCGTTCCACTGGTCTTTTACTCTCCCAACCCTGCCTATCAGCTTAAAGGGGGAAATCCTGAAATCGCTCAGCAGGCAGATATTTATCCTACACTGGCAGATTTGATCGGATATAATAAACCTATCAGAAGCTGGGGAAGAAGTTTGGTAAGCGATAAAAAATATCCTTTCATTGTTGTGAATTCAGACGGAAGTACAGAACAGTTTATGATTGGAAATTACATTTACCGTTTTGATGGAAAAGAAATCATTGGTGTATATAATCAATCAGATCTTAGTCTTGAAAAAAATCTGATCAACGAATTGAAAAATCCTGAAGTAGAACAGGGGAAAAAGACAGCAAAAGCTTGGTATCAGGATTATATGGATAGAGTAATCAACCGAAAACTGAATTAAAGGCGAAAAGGGTAAGCGAATCAATTGACATTTGTTCCCCAGCAATCACTACTTTTATTCTCTTTATGCTTTGTATAATAAAAGTTTTTGTTTGTTGAAAATTAATTTATATTTTTATCAATACGGAGATAAGAATATTGTATTAAAATTAAAACTATAAGAAATATGAAAAAATTATTGTTAACATTCGCGCTTTCTCTGTTCAGCGTACTGACGTTTGCACAGATCGAAGGAAAGTGGAGAACGATAGATGATGAAACGGGAAAACCGAAATCTATTGTAGAAATTTTCAAAAAAGCTGACGGAAAGTATTACGGGAAAGTTGTTCAGTTGCTGATCACTCCGGAAAACCCTAACTGCGTTGACTGTAAAGATGACAGAAAAAACAAACCTATTTTAGGAATGGAAGTTATCAGAGGTCTTTCAAAAGACGGAGATGAGTTCAACGGAGGTACTATTACCAATCCGAAAAACGGTAAAACCTACAAGTGTTTTATCATCAGAAAAGGAGATAAGCTGACGGTGAAAGGATACATTGGTATATCTTTGATCGGAAAAACCCAAACTTGGGAAAAAGTGTAACTTAAGCTAAGTTTAAATAGAATTTTAAGACGGCATTTCAGAAATGAAATGTCGTTTTTTTTTTGAAAATGATGTAACGAAAAAAAAATCTCCCCACTTATATAATATGAGCACAGAACAGGAGAAAACATTTGTGAATTTTTTTAAGCCCAATCAAAGGCTTATTCACAAAATATGTAAAATATATACCAACAATGCTGAAGATCATGAAGACCTTTTTCAGGAGATCACGATTCAGCTTTGGAAATCTTTTCCGGGATTTAAAGGAGATTCCAAATTTTCTACCTGGATGTATCGCGTAGCATTGAATACGGCTATTACATTATTCAGAAATCCCAGAAGAAAAATGATGCAGGAAGCCGAAGTTGATATGTCTTCCCTTTCCATAGAATATGAGGCGTATGAAGATGATGAACATAAACTTAAAAAGATGTACCAAGCCATCTATGAACTGTCTGATATAGAAAAAGCGCTCATTATGATGTATCTGGAAGATAAACCTTACCGAGAAATAGGGGAGATTCTGGGAATCACAGAAGGAAATGCAAGAGTGAAGATGAACAGAGCAAAAAATAATTTAAAAGGCAAAATAAGCACAAAATAATATGGAAGAATTAGAATTATTGAAAAAAGACTGGAATAAGGAATCTGATGATTTCAAAGAATATTCCGAAAAAGAAATTTATACCATGATAAAACATAAATCGGTTTCCATCACAAAAATTTTATTGCTGATCGGACTTGTTGAAGTCATTTTATGGACTTTATACGGATATCTGAACAAAGAGTTTCCTTACATCAGAACGGGAATGTTTTTAGTTTTTACAGGAATCATTATCACCTTATTCCGTAGAATAAAAACCGGGCAGGAGAGTATTCATCTTATGAAAAATATTCTTAATCTGAGAACGCTTATCTTAGGATATGCAGTCGTTTCTTTAATTTTGGTGGTGGCAGACGGTATCATCCATTTTGATCATAATACCAGAGATTTTATGGCTGGATTTAATGATGGATGGAATACAAAACATCATATGAATGCAGAACTTACCGATCCTGATAAACTCCATCCTGTCATAGGAAATTATATCACCTTTGGAGTTTTTCTCGTAACAGGAATGTTCCTTCTGTATCTGATCTATAAAAAGACCTACGGAAAAATTTTACAGGATCTCAGGAAAAATTATAAAGAGTTGAATAGACAGGAAAAAAACTAATTATTTAATAAAAATTGTTTCTGGTGGTTATTTTCGGCTTCAGGCTTTCTCTTTCACAAAATCTTTCTGTTTGAATTATTATTAATATTGAAGCTTCTCCTTCAAATGAAACGCCTTTTTATGATGTGTATCATAAAAAAACACTACTTTTGTAGTCTAAATTTTTCAAGAAAATATGGCAGAATATACTTTTCGTGAGGTAATTGCACAGGCAATGAGCGAGGAAATGCGTAAAGACGAATCCATCTACCTGATGGGGGAGGAAGTTGCAGAATATAATGGTGCATATAAAGCTTCAAAAGGAATGCTGGATGAATTTGGTCCAAAAAGAATAATCGATACACCGATTGCAGAACTTGGATTTACAGGGATTTCTGTAGGAGCAGCAATGAATGGTAACAGACCAATCGTAGAATTTATGACATTCAATTTCTCATTAGTAGGAATTGACCAGATTATCAATAACGCAGCCAAAATCCGTCAGATGAGTGGTGGGCAGTGGAACTGTCCTATCGTTTTCCGTGGTCCTACTGCTTCTGCAGGACAATTGGGAGCTACTCACTCTCAGGCGTTTGAAGGATGGTTTGCAAACTGTCCTGGGCTTAAAGTGGTTGTACCTTCAAACCCTTATGACGCAAAAGGATTATTAAAAACAGCAATTCAGGATAACGATCCGGTAATCTTCATGGAATCTGAGCAGATGTATGGAGACAAAATGGAAATTCCTGAAGAAGAATACTACTTACCAATAGGAAAAGCAGATATCAAGAGAGAAGGTACAGACGTTACTTTGGTTTCTTTCGGAAAAATCATGAAATTGGCTATTCAGGCAGCTGAAGATATGGCTAAAGAAGGAATTTCTGTAGAAGTTATCGACCTTAGAACAGTTCGTCCTCTTGATTTTGATACCATTTTAGCATCTGTAAAGAAAACAAACAGATTGGTTATTTTAGAAGAAGCTTGGCCATTTGGTTCTGTATCTTCAGAAATTACTTATATGGTACAGCAGAAAGCATTTGATTATTTAGATGCTCCAATCAAGAGAATTACTACTCCTGATGCACCTGCACCTTACTCTGCAGCATTGTTTGCAGAATGGTTCCCTAAACTTGAAAAAGTGAAAGAGGAAATCAAAAAAGCGATGTACGTAAAATAATTATAGAGAAAAACTTCCGAAAGGAAGTTTTTTCATTTATTATATTCATGAAGAATAATTCATGAGGTCATAAAATTAGTATAAATTTGCGCCTTTAAAATAAATAATCTGTTATGGCAGAAGTTACAGAAGATGGTTATCATTTTGACATAAAGAAACTTTCTTTTATTGGAGTTTTAGTGTCTTTGGGAATTGTTTTTGGGGACATTGGTACCTCACCGCTTTACGTAATGAAGGCAATCGTGAATGCAAGATCTCAAGGCAGTAATATGCCTTTCAACGAGTACATCGAAGGGGCACTTTCCTGTATTATTTGGACCCTCACTCTTCAAACCACAATCAAATATGTGATCATTGCTTTAAGAGCAGACAACAAAGGAGAAGGAGGAATTTTAGCACTCTTTTCACTCGTTAGAAATCTTAAAAAAGGATGGTTGTATCTCATCGCCATTATAGGAGCAGCTGCATTGATCGCAGACGGAGTGATTACTCCATCCCTTACAGTAATGTCAGCTATTGAAGGTCTTGAAATTTATAACCCTCATACCCCTGTTGTCCCTATTACCATTGGAATTCTGATAGCCATTTTTGTGGTGCAGCAGTTCGGAACCAGCTTTATTGGTAAGTTTTTCGGACCTGTAATGGTGGTTTGGTTCCTTGTATTGGGAGGTTTGGGAGTAATGCATTTGAGTGAGAATTTTGAGATCCTACGATCTTTCAACCCTTATTATGCATATAAACTTATTGCAAATTCTCCAAGTGCGATTGTTATTTTGGGAGCTGTTTTTCTTTGTACAACAGGAGCCGAAGCTTTGTATTCCGATTTAGGACATTGCGGAGCCAAAAACATACGAGTAAGCTGGGGATTTGTTAAGGTAATGCTTATCTTAAATTATCTTGGACAGGGAGCGTGGCTTCTGACTAATTATAGCAAACCTGGTTTCTCCGTAGTAAACCCTTTCTTTGGAATTATGGAAGAATGGATGATCATTCCAGGGGTAATCTTAGCGACGGCAGCAGCAATTATTGCGAGTCAGGCATTGATTACGGGTTCTTTTACCATCTTCTCTGAAGCTATGTCTCTTAATCTTTGGCCTAATCAAAAAATTGATTATCCTTCCGGAGTTAAAGGACAGATGTATATTCCGAGAATCAACTGGGGGCTTTTAATTCTTTGTATTATTGTAGTGCTACATTTCAGAGAGTCTGGAAAAATGGAAGCAGCTTATGGTCTTTCCATTACAGTCACCATGTTGATGACCACCGTATTATTGGTTTTCTGGCTGTTAAAACACAGAGTAAGCAAAGTACTGATCCTGTTTTTCGCAATGGTATATATGGCTATTGAATTAGGTTTCTTCAGTGCCAATATTATTAAATTCATGGAAGGTGGTTGGATTACTGTCGTATTGGCAGGTTCTATCGGGGTTTCTATGTATGCTTGGTATAACGGGCGATTGATCAAGACACGATTTATCCAGTTTGTGAAAATTGAAAAATATGTTTCTATTCTTAAAGATATGAAGCTGGATGAAACCATTCCAAAATACGCAACCAATCTTGCTTATTTGAGCAGAGCCAAAAGAAATGATGAAGTAGAATCCAAAATTATCTATTCCATCATCAAAAAACAGCCGAAAAGAGCAGATCATTACTTTATATTAAGTATTGTAAACCAGGAAGATCCATATACTTTCAAATATACAGTAGACGAAATTCTTCCGGGAACCGTTTATAAAATCAATTTCCTTTTAGGTTTCAAGGTAGACCGAAGAATTAATGATTATTTCAACATGGTATTGAAGGACTTAATGGCTGATGGTACCATTCCTTCAAGAAGCAGTCATCCTTCTTTAAGATCTCACGAGATACCTCCGGATTTGAAATATGTGATCATAGATAACACCTATATCAACGATATCCTTTTAACTGTTAAACAGAAGATTATCCTTAATATTTACAACTTTGTGAAGTATATCGGAAGTGATGACTTTAAGGCTTGGGGAGTATCTTCTCACAATGTTGAAGTAGAATCTGCACCGATCACCGAACTTACTGTATACGATAATAAAATAGAGCAGTCAGGGTACTTCCGTCACAACTCTTAAGTTACAGACTGCTTAAGCATACTGTCTATTTAAATAAAAATCAATAAATTTGTAGATAATTTTTTTAATGGATACAGTACAAAAAGAAAAAAATATAGCTTTGATCAAGGACGTGTTGAGAAACTACTTATTAGAAAAAGGTTTCAGAAACACCCCTGAAAGATATACAATATTAGAAGAAATTTATAATATGGATCATCACTTTAATGTAGATGATCTGTATCTTCTGATGATGCAGAAAAAGTATCATGTTTCTAAAGCGACTATTTACAACACTATTGAAATTTTCCTCGATGCAGGTTTGATCCGTAAGCATCAGTTCGGAGAAAAAACATTGACCTCTTCATCTTACGAAAAGTCTTATTTTGACAAACAACATGACCACCTGGTGATCTACAAAAAAGACTCTGACAAAGAAATTGAAGAAATTATTGAATTCTGCGACCCAAGAATCCAAGGAATCAAAGAAGCCATTGAAGAAGCATTTGGCGTAAAAATTGATTCTCATTCGCTATATTTCTATGGCACTAAGAATGACTAATTAATGAGAAAAATCCTTTTTCTGTTTATCCTTATCTCTGCGTTGAGTTTTGCGCAGGATAAACCTCCTGTGAAGAGAGATCCTTATTTAAAGCCTGCTTCACCCGTAAAAACCCAGCAACAGCTGAAACCTGAAGACAAAATAAAAATTGTCCATGCGGATAAAATTATCCAAGATCAGTCAAAATATGATGGTAATCAGTATTTTACAGGTAATGTGCAGATTGAGCACCAAGGATCTATTCTTACGGCCGATGAAGTGGTTCTTTATAATGAAGAAAACTTTGTAAAAGCAATAGGGAATACCAGACTTCAAAACGCCGACGGATCTGTTATTACCGCAGGAGAAATGGAATATGATGCCAATACCCAGAAAGGTGTGGCGAGGAAGAACGTTGTTCTTACCGATCCAAAACAAACCATAAAAACAGATATCCTTTACTACGACAGACTTGCAAGTCAGGCATACTTTAATACAGGAGGAACCATTTCTGATGGCCAAAACGTAACATATGCTAAAGTAGGAACTTACTTTCTTAATACAAGAGTGGTAGATCTTACAGGAAATGTAAAGATAGATACTCCACAGTATATTATAGAAGGCCCCAATATTAAGCAGAATCAGAATACAAAAATTGTAGATTTTTCGGGCCCTTCAACCATTACCAACCGATCTAATCCTAAAAATAGGGTTTACACCGAAAAAGGAACCTATAAAATGGAATCCAAGGAGGCTTATCTAACAAAAAATCCTAAGATTTTCTATAATGATAAGATCCTGACAGGAGACGATATGTATTACAACCAGTTGACAGGTTTCGGAAAAGCAACGGGAAATGTAACCCTTGATGATCCTAAAGAAAGAAGATATATAAAAGGCGGCTATGGAGAGATTTTTGAGAAAAAAGACTCTTCGATGATGACCAAAAATCCATACGCTGTCAAAATAATGGAAAAGGATTCTGTGTATTTTGCAGCAGAAAAAATTATCTCCTACCAAAGACCAGATTCATTAGATATCAAAGTAAAGAAAAGCTATTTAAGAGCTTATAAAAAAGCCCGTATTTACAAATCCAATGCACAGGGAAGAGCAGATTCTATTGCGTTTAACGAAACGGATGGAGTAATGCATATGTATACTAAACCCATCCTTTGGAGTGGAGAAAAACAGGTGACAGGAGATAAAATAGAAGCTTACTTTAATACCAAAAGTGAAAATATAGACTCTCTGAAAGTAATCGGTAACGCCTTTGCGATAAGTAAAGTAGATTCTTTAAACCTGAAAGATGAATTCAACCAGGTAAAAGGGAAATTTATGACGGTGTACTATGAAAAGAATGATATTAAAGAAGCCAGAGTAGTTGGAAATGCCCAATCCATAGTATATGTAGATGATACCGATCAGGAAACCAAAAAACCGGAAAGAATAGGAATCACACTTTCTGCCTGCGGAATTATAGGTGCATTATTCGAAGAAAGAGCTTTACAGATTATTTCATGTAGTATTGGTGCTACTTCTGACACTTATCCGATGAGCAAGATAGAACCTGTGAGAAGAAAATTCCTGGATTTCAATTGGAACACCAAAGACCGTATCAGGAAATGGCAGGATATTCTGGTAGATACTCCGAATTATGAGGAAGTTAAATATTCTGCAGATAATGAGCTGTTTGATAAAGCTCAAAAAGCAATAGATGACGAAAGAGCAAAAGAAGAGGCTAAAAAACCAAAAAGAACAAGAAAATAATATAAAAGACCAGTGAAGACTGGTCTTTTTTTGTGGATTAATTTTAGCGTTTAATGAATCTTTTATAGCTTTGCTGAAATTTTTGGAGACAATGGAAATGCATAAAGATTTTTTTATATATCAGGCTCAAACCACCAAATTTGCGGCTGGTTTTGAAGTTGAAAAAGCAGAAGGTAGCTACATTTACGGAAAAGACGGAAAGAAATATCTGGACTTCGTTGCAGGAGTTTCTGCCAATACTTTGGGACATTCACATCCAAAGATTGTAAATGCGATCAAGGAGCAGACGGACAAATACCTTCACGTAATGGTATATGGAGAATATGCACAGGAAAAACCTGTAGCATTATGTAAACTGCTTGCAGAAGCTACCCCCGAACCTTTGGAAGTTACTTATCTTGTCAACAGTGGAGCAGAAGCCATTGACGGAAGCTTAAAATTGGCTAAAAGATATACAGGAAGAGAAGAAATTGTTTCCTTTAAAAACTCTTATCACGGAAATACCCATGGAGCGTTAAGTGTTTCCGGAAACGAAAGCCATAAAAGAGAATTTCGTCCCCTTTTACCGATGGTTTCTTTCATCGAATTCAACAATGAAAAGGATTTTGATAAGATCACGGAAAAAACAGCCTGTGTCATCCTGGAAACCATTCAGGGAGCAGCGGGATTCCTTGTGCCGGATCATGACTATCTGATCAAACTGAAAAAAAGGTGCGAAGAAGTAGGTGCTCTTTTAATTTTAGACGAAATCCAGCCAGGATTCGGAAGAACAGGAAAATTGTTCTCATTCGAACATTTTGGTATCGTTCCAGACATCTTAGTGATGGGAAAAGGAATGGGTGGTGGAGTACCGGTAGGAGCCTTTATGAGTTCTGTAGAAATTATGGAAAGCCTTTCACATTCTCCTAAACTTGGTCATATTACCACTTTTGGAGGAAATCCGCTTATTGCAGCAGCCAGCCATGCTACCTTAAAAGAAGTTTTGGAAAGCGGTTTAATGAACGAAGTTGAAGAAAAAGAAAAACTCTTCAGAGAACTGTTGGTTCATCCTAAAATT
The DNA here is from genome assembly GCF_049319685.1 of Chryseobacterium sp. Mn2064. Taxonomy (NCBI): domain Bacteria; kingdom Pseudomonadati; phylum Bacteroidota; class Flavobacteriia; order Flavobacteriales; family Weeksellaceae; genus Chryseobacterium; species Chryseobacterium sp. Mn2064. The sequence continues at coordinate 161,175 of NZ_JBMOUE010000003.1, read as the reverse complement.
AAAAATATAAACGGTAAAGGATTAATGCTTGCCGTGAATCTGGGAACACCAGAATATACGTTAGACGTTGCTAAAAAATGTATGGAAAAAGGACTTATCGTTTTCTGGCAGTTGTACAGAAATGAGTACCTGAGAATCTCACCTCCTCTTACATTATCCTTAGACGAAATAAGAGAAGGATGCCAGATAATCCTTGATGTTCTTAACGAAAATTAAATACAGAATCTCTCCAAAACGGAGAGGTTTTTTTATGTTTTGCATGGCTTTTCTAAACATTCAGAGACCCTTAAATATAGATTTCGATCCGGTGATAAATATCATACAGATCTCTTAAAAAAGTAATTGTTTTTTTGCGTAATAAAAAAATTAATTTATATATTGCGGGACGATAAAACAAAGATTATATGGCGAAACATAAAGTCCATTACGAATTTCCAATGCACTGTTTATCAGAGATTTTATACGAATATCTGGCTACTGCAGAGGGGTTGTCTGAATGGTTTGCGGATGAGGTAACAGAGAAAGGCGATGATTTCTTTTTTAGCTGGGGTGGAGGTCCTGCTGAAAAGGCCACTTTGATCAGATATAAGCCTGAAGGTTTCGTACGTTTTAGATGGGAAGAAGATGAGGGAACTAAGAATTTCTTTGAGATGACAATCACAATTGATGATATTACTGAAGATTTAGCCCTGAATATTACAGATTTCTGTGAAGACGGAGACGAAGACGAAAACGCGATGTATTGGGAAAATCTTATTGAAAATCTCAGAATAAAATTAGGTGCTGCATAATGCCGTACTGTATTAAATGATAAAACTGATGAACGATTTATCGTTCATTATTTTTTTATAAATAAATCACATCAAAAATTGGAAAATCAATATTTTACATCAAACGATTTAAGTGTAAAGAATAGAGCCTTTCTTTTTGGAGACTCAGTGAAGGTTTCTTTCTTTGTAAGAAACGGTGGATTGATCATGGATGAAGAATGCTATTTCTTCCTGATGGCTTCCATGAGAAAGATGAGAATGAACATTCCTCTTACCTACACATTGGAGTTTTTCCAGTCATTATTCCAGCAGGATATTATCGATGGCAAAGGAGTGAAGAATGGGATTATCAATTTCCAGGTATTTAGAAATAACGATGGAATAACATTATCGAAGTCTTCTGTCTCTTACTTTTATGAAGTGACGGAAATGGATGATGTGCTGGCGGTTCATCAAAGACCGCAGGAGCTTGATCTTATTAAAGAAATCAACGTTAATAGTAATCTGCTGAGCAATATTAGAGTACACTGCCCGGAAAATATTTACGGAGCCATTTATGCACAGGAAAATGATCTTGATGATGTGATTCTCTTAAATCCTAATAAAAGAATAGCACGTACTACCAGCGGAAATCTTCTTTTTCTGGAAGGTAATGTGATCAAAGTACCAAAACAGACCGAAGGAGCTTATATTTCGCCTTTTATGGAGAATTTTGTAACCTTCTTGCACAAAAATAATCTTGCCGATATTCAGGAGCATGAAATTATTGCTTTTGAATCTCAGAAAGCAGAAGAAATTTTGATGATTTCTGAAGAGAAGGGAATCTTCTCAATTGGGAAAATAAGAAATAAAACTTTTGAAAACAGCCGCTTCCTGGAATTGGTGGAAAGTTGGAAAAACAGTTTTCATCAATAAAGATTTATTTGACAAACCCGGTAAACAACAAAGTTCCAGAAGTCCTTTACCGGGTTTTATTCTGAATAAATCAGAAATTGTTTCTTTACTCTATTTAGTACTCATTGATGACATCAATGAATTTTTGTGCAATTTCTTTTTGCCCCTTTTCACTGGTAAGCAATTCTCTGTCTTTTGTATTATTAAGATATCCCATTTCTACTAAAACAGCCGGAGCCTTAGATTCTCTTAAAATATGAAGATTACGTTCTTCAACTTTACTGGTGTTGAACTTTTGTGCAATTTTTTCTGCCAGTTTTTTTGAAACCTCCGAATTTTGAATATAAATTTCAGTTCCATTGTTGCTGGTTTCTTTTTGAGGAGATCCGTTAACGTGAAGTGAAATAACCATCTCAGGGTTTAATTTATTGATCTGCTCTGTTCTTTCAGAAAGACTTGGATAGCTGTCTGTTTCCCTTGTTAATACAATTTCATACTTATCCTGACTTTTATTAAGTTTTTGTATCTCTTTAGCAATACTCAGGGAAATATCTTTTTCTTTAATATTATCAATAACCATCCCTTTATCATTTCCGCCATGGCCGGCATCTATGATAATATATTTTTTACTAATGGGTGTAAATGATAAAAATGCAGTGGAAAAAATAGAAAGTGTAAAAAGTCTAATAGCTTTCATATCAGTAGTTTTTGGTTTTCCAAAGAACGTAAAAACTTTTTTTAAAATTGGTTAATGAAATCTTAAAGTTTGTTAATTGTGTCTTTGTCTACTGATATTTTCTAATTCAGGGAAATATCCTCAGGAGAATTGGCCCAAAGAAGAAACTCACCACCTAAGTTCTGCATGATAGATTTCCATAGCGTCTGATCATTGGGAAGCGTATAATCTAAATTATAAACATCTACCACCGTCCATAGCTTTCTCTGAACCTCAGTGTCAAGCTGGTTAGGCGACCATCCCGAATATCCCGAAAAGATCTTAATATTATGAATATCCAGTTCATTACCCAACACCGCACTGATGATTCGCTCAATGTCTTCTGTAAGGTAGTATTCATCAGTGATTTCTGTATATACTTCCGTAACTTTTGGCCCTTTTACAATAAAAAATACCTTGTCATTTTCTACAGGTCCTCCATCATACACTTCAATTTTAAAATCGAAAAAATCATTGAACTTACTGGTCATCTGGCTGTTCTTTTTATTCAGGATTAAACCAAATGCACCACTTTCATTATGTTCAATTACCAATACTACCGATCGGGAAAAAATATCGCCGGAAATGTCAGGGGTCGAGATTAATATTTTACCTTTGTATGAGTGATTCATACTCAAATTTAATAAAAAATATTTATGGAAAACCTGCACGACAAAAGAAAAGTGTACGAGAAATCCCAACTTATTGAAAGTGAGATAAAACAAAATCCAATCGAACAATTCAGAGACTGGTTTTTGGAAGCAAGTGAGAGCCCGATGATCTCAGAATCTAATGCTATGGCGGTTTCTACGGTAGAAGAAGATGGATGCCCGCGTACGAGGATGGTATTGTTGAAGGCATATACTCATGAAGGATTTATTTTTTATACCAACTATGACAGCAAGAAGGGAAAAGCGATAGAACGCAGTCACAAAGCCTGTCTGCACTTTTTCTGGCCCAATCTTGAAAGACAAATCATCATCAAAGCAGATCTGGAAAAAGTGGCAGAAAATTTAAGTGACGGATATTTTCATTCAAGACCGAAAGGAAGTCAGCTTGGAGCTGCTGTTTCTCCGCAAAGCCAGGAAATACCCAACAGAGAGTTTCTGGAAGAAAAATTAAAAGAACTGGAAAAGGAATACGAAAATAGTGAGATCCCAAGACCTGAAAATTGGGGAGGATATCTTGCTAAACCCTATGAAATAGAATTCTGGCAGGGCAGACCGAATCGTCTTCATGACAGAATCATCTATCAGCTTGATGAACTCGACTGGAAGATTTCAAGATTAGCACCTTAATTTTTAAATCATTTTCAGCAATACATATTCATGTGAATGTAAAAAATCAAAATAAGCGGGTTTTAGCCCGTTTTATTTTTTTATATATCCAAATGCTCAATTGAATAATGATATTATCGTTAATGGGTCTTAAATTTCCTCTGTAATTAAAATAATATCATAAAAAAAGGCTGTTTCTTAGAAACAGCCTTTGAATTTTTTGTAATCTGAATGATTATTTTTTCTTAGCACCAGAAACTGCATTAGATAAATCAGCTCCAGCCTTAAATTTAGCAACTTTTTTAGCCGCAATTTTGATTGGTTTTTTAGTTGCAGGGTTGATACCTTGTCTAGCCGCTCTCTCAGCTACTGAGAAAGTACCGAAACCTACTAAAGAAACTTTTCCGTCTTTTTTCTTTAAAGTAGTAGTTACATTACCAATGAAAGACTCTAAAGCAGCCTTTGCTGCAACTTTAGTAATACCTGCATCTTTTGCGATTGCGTCGATTAATTCAGACTTGTTCATAATTTTTAATATTAAAGTTAGTTCGTAATTATAGCAAATATAATACTATTTTCTAATTGTGCAATTTTTTTATTAAAACTTATACAATTTTTTTATTTTTCACTGAAAATAGTTAAAATATGATAATTCGTGTTTTCACGAAAAACCTACGTTACAGGTTACTAAAATCATGCCAAATGCTTATGTTTATTGACTTTAGCAAAAAGTTAATATTATTTCCTGTATTTATTAAATCCTAAATTGAGTATGAACAATTAATATTTTTGAGCATATGATTACTGATTTTATAAGCAAATTTCAAAATCCTTGTGTTTTATAAAATTAAACCCCTGTGTTTGTGGGAGTTTTAAAATGATACTAAAGGCCTGTTTTATTAATTTTTATTAATAAATTTGCATCATGTTAATAGAAGTTTTCAAGTCTAAGATCCATAGGGTAAGAGTAACAGCCTCTGACCTTAATTATATAGGGAGTATAACGATCGATGAAGATCTTATTGAAGCTGCCGGTTTGGTAGTAGGAGAGAGAGTCTATATCGTGAATGTAAATAACGGAGAACGTTTCGATACCTACGTTATTAAAGGAAAAAGGAAATCGGGAGAAGTATGCCTGAACGGTCCTGCAGCAAGAAAGGTGCAAAGGGATGATATCATTATCATTATTGCCTATGCTCAGATGACACCAGAAGAAGCAAAAGACTTCCAGCCGAAAATAGTTTTCCCGGATGAAAAAACAAATCTTCTTACCTAATACATGGAGAAAACGTCAAAAAGTCCATTAAAATCAATTCTTACAATAGTAATATCGCTTGCTTTTGCAGGCTTTTTTTTATGGCTTGCTTTAAGAGATCTGGATTTTAAAGTGATTAAGAAGTCTCTGGCAAAAGCAAATTATCTTTGGGTGCTGTTTGCATCCGTATTTGGTCTTTTGGCCTACTGGTTCAGGGCGATTCGTTGGAATCTGATGTTAGAACCCATGGGGCACAGGATTTCAAATTCCAATGCACTTTGGTCCCTATCATTTGGATATCTGATGAACCTTACTATCCCAAGAAGTGGAGAAGTAGCAAGAGCGACAGCTTTATATGGAGTAGAAAAAGTACCTGTGGACAAATCTTTTGGAACCATTATTTTGGAAAGGGTTGTAGATCTGGTTTGTATGTTTGGATTTCTTGGATTGACATTCTTGTTTAAATATGAAGCAATTCTATCTTTTTTTAAAAATTCAGGAATAAATATTCCTACTAAAATGCTGATATTACTTTTGATAGTGGTGATAGGGAGTATTTTCTTTTTTGTTTTTAGAAAAAAGCTTGTGGATGTTCCGTTTTTAGGGAAAATTGTTAATTTCATTGATGGAATTTTTGAAGGATTAACCTCCATCTTTAAATTAAAAGAAAAAGGAAAATTCATTCTTTATACATTGGGAATCTGGATTTGCTACTATTTTGCCGCATATCTGGTGTGTTTTGCACTTCCTGAAACCTCAAATTTTACTTTTGCAGACGGGTTTTTCATTATTGTAGTGGGAACATTGGGAATGATTATTCCGGCCAGCGGAGGAATCGGAGCGTATAACCTTGCGATGAAGTATGGTTTTATGGCTCTTTTCATTTCAATAGGAAAAAGCGCAGATTTTGGAGGCGAAATGGGACTTACCTATTCCTTCATTTCTTTACCGCTGCAAATTGTTATTATGTTGGTAATGGGACTGATTTCTATTCCAATGCTGGCAAGAGCAAGAAATGCTGCTGTTTCAGAGAAAAGTTTTGAAGATTAATATAATCTATTTTTATACAATTTTTATACAATACAAGGTTCAATTTTTATATTGAGCCTTTTTTTATGTTGTTTTGTGACTTAAATGTCCTTATTTGAGCAGTTTGAATCATTTTTTCATGAATAAATTTGGTCAGTTCGTAAATCACTTCTATCTTAATGGAAAAAATAATTCATAATATAAAACACTATGGCAATTAATCTACAGAAAGGTCAGAAAATCGAGATAGGATTAACAAAAATGACGATTGGGCTAGGCTGGGATCCTAATGAAGGAACCGGTTACGATTTTGACCTGGATGCTTCTGCAATCATGATTGATTCTGACAGAAAATTAGTAAGCGAAGAATATTTTGTTTTTTATAATAACCTTCATTCGCCGGATGGTGCGCTTACTCATACGGGAGATGATCCCAACGGTAAAAACAGTGACGGTGATGATGATGAAGCCATTATTATCGATCTTGAAAAAGTAGATTCAAGAGTTGAAGAAATCCTGTTTGTGGTTACTATAGAAGATTTTGAAAGAAGAAGACAGAACTTTGGCCAGGTAAGAAACTCATATATCAGAGTAGTAGATAATAATTCCCATCAGGAAATTGCCAAATATGAGCTGGATGAAGACTTCTCCATTGAAACGGGAGTTGAGTTCGGAAGACTTTACAAAAGAAACGGAAGCTGGAAATTTGAAGCTTCGGGAATAGGATACAGAGCAGACCTGGGTTTCTTCCTTGAAAAATATTATAAAGGGCAAATCATTAAATAAAAACATCAAATACACAAAACAATAACTATGGCAATTAATTTACAGAAAGGGCAAACGATCGATTTAAGAAAGAATGACCGTGGAGAAAGTGTTTATGATCTTTCCCAAGTAACTATTGGTTTAGGATGGGACGTAAGAAAGCAGGGCGGAGGAGGCTTCTTTGGAAAATTATTCAGTAAAGAAGCAGAATATGATCTTGATGCAATTGCCTTTCTTTTAGACGGAAACGGAAAAGTTGCTAATCTTGGAAAAACTGTACAGACAAATGATGGAAGACAAATGGGACTTTACCAGGGAGATGTGGTTTTTTTCAATTCTATGCAGCATCCAAGTGGAAAAGTGTGGTTGACAGGAGATAACAGAACCGGTGCAGGTGACGGTGATGATGAGCAGATCATTGTTAAGCTGGATCAGCTGGATCAGAGCTATCAGAAAATTGTATTTGTTGTTACGATTTATCAGGGAAGAACCAATAATCAACATTTCGGAATGATAGAAAATGCGTTTATCCGTGCGGTAGATGCAAAAGGAAAAGAAATTACCAAATACAGCCTTTCTGGTGATGCGAGCATGAATGGAATGTGTGCAATGGTTTTTGCAGAAGCATACCGCCACAACGGAGACTGGAAATTCCGCGCAGTAGGAGAGCCACATCATACCGATAACTTTATTGATATTCTGAGACAGCAGTACTCCTATTCCAACTAAGTTTTACATTTTTATTGAACATCATATAAGCCGGCTTGGATGTCTTCGACTTCCTCCGCCGGGTTCAGAATTAATATTTGTCTTATCATGGCCAGAAGATTATTAGCCTATTTTTTATTAGATACTTCCGGTTCTATGAACGGGGAACCTATTCAGGCTCTCAATAACGGTTTTAACGGTTTGATCAGTATGTTGCGTACAGATCCGCAGGCAATGGACAGTCTGCATTTAAGCGTTATCACTTTCGATAGAGAAGTTAGAAATATCATTCCGTTGATTGATCTGGCAAGTTTTTACCCTATGGAAATTACTTGTCCGGACAGCGGTCCTACTCATACAGGGGCAGCGTTGGAAATGGTTGCAGATCTGGTTCAGAAAGAACTTGTAAAAGAATCTTCTGATTCCAAAGGAGACTGGCAACCGTTACTGTTTATATTTACGGACGGAAAACCTTCAGACATCCAAAAATACAGACAGATGATCCCGGTGATCAGAGGTCTTGAATTTGGAGCAATTGTAGGCTGTGCTGCAGGACCTAAAGCTGATGAACAGTTCCTGAAAGAACTTACAGATCACGTGGTGAAGTTAGATACTACCGATGCGATTACGCTTTCTTCATTTTTCAGGTGGGTAAGCTCTTCCATTACACAAGGAGGGCATTCTCAGAATACAGGAGAAAACATAACCCTTCCACCACCACCATCAGAGCTTAATATTATCATTTAAAACGTCTTTACAGCTATGAGAAGACTGCCGATTTATTTTTTAGTAGATGTCTCCGAATCTATGGTAGGAGAGCCTATAGAACAGGTACAGGAAGGTATTGCCAATATCATCCGGGAATTGAAAAAAGATCCCTATTCTTTAGAAACCGTTTATATTTCTGTGATTGGTTTTGCGGGAGAAGCTGAAGTGATAACACCGCTTCAGGATATTATCAGTTTTTATCCTCCGAAAATCCCGATAGGAAGCGGAACTTCACTTTCTCAGGGATTGATAAAGGTGATGGATTGTATAGACCGGGATATTGTGAAAACCACTTATGAAAGAAAGGGAGACTGGAAACCTATAGTTTTTCTTTTTACAGACGGAGTTCCCACCGATGATGCAACCAAAGCAATCGAAAGATGGAATAATAAATATACAGGTAAAGCCAATACCATTGCTGTATCCATAGGAGAAAATACAAATTATAAACTTCTGGGCTCTTTGGCGGATAATGTTTTATTGTTTAATAATTCGGATGAAAATTCATACAAGGAATTCTTCAAATGGGTTACAGATTCTATTAAAACAACCAGCCAGAGTGTTACTGAAGCCAAAAAAGAAGGAATCAACCTTTCAAAAATTGATGCTCAGATCCTTGAAAAAGTAGATCCGGAAATGGAACAGAAATTCCCCGATAATAATTTTGTAGTATTAAACGGAAAATGTTCAGAAACACAAAAGCTGTATCTGATGAAGTTTAAAAAGACATTTGCAGCCTCAAGCATTCCCGGAATGTCTACCCGATATTACAGATTGGATGGAGCTTATAAAATAGATGAAAAAGCATATTTCAGACTTTCTTCTTCTCAAAAGAATTCCTTGAAAATTTCAATAGAAGAACTTCAGGGAGCAACTTCATGTCCTCATTGTGCCAATCCGATTGCATTGGCAACCTGCTCTTGTGGCGGAATTCATTGCCTGAGTGGCGAAGGATACAACAAATGCCCTTGGTGCGGAACTTCGGATTATTATGAATTTTCCAGCGAAGGATTTGATATCAACAGAACTTTAGGATAAAAAAAGAATTTAAAAAGTAAGATTTGCTTTATGAAAATACCTTCATTTTATTTCGGAAGTTCTAAAAAAGCCATGGAAAAAAACGTTGTTACTCAAGAAAAAGAAGAATTTAAAGAAGCGCATTGGGTATTAAAAAATGCAGTTTCCAACAAACCGTATCAGTTCAGTTTTGATATGGAAAACTTTCCGAACATTATCATTAAAAGTATCGGAAATCTTGAAGAAACCGGACTTGTATTAAAGGATAATACAATCTCTGGAATACCTTCTGCTAATACCATATATCATCTGGATATAGAATTCTATCACATCGCTGATCCAGAGCATATTGAAATCAAAAAAGTGGATCTTTTTGTGAATGCAGATCCCAAAGATTTATGGAAAAATATTCCGACAGATCCCAATACCGATTTTTATAAAATTGATGAAGCTTCATATAAAGGCAGTTTTTTAGACAAAAAGATCGTGGTTGCTTCCAAAAGAGGCCGTTCTCATGCTCATGAAGGTAAATTCAGAGAAGATGATTTTGCTGTAAATGAACTTTCTTCAGGCTGGAATATCATCTCTGTTTCGGATGGAGCAGGTTCGGCACAATTCGCCAGAGAAGGTTCAAGATTAGCGACAATTTCTGTAAACAAATTTTTCAGTTCAAAAGAATTACTGGATGAAATCGAACATGAAGTCTGTATTTATTATGCATCTGAATTCTCTCAGGATCTTCGTACAGAATCTGGCCAAAATATTATAAAACATTTGTACAAAGCTGTTGTGCACACTTATAGTATGTTGGAAAAGACTGCAGAGGAAAACAATTTTGTGATTAATGAGCTGAACGCCACTCTTATTTTTGCTTTGGCTAAAAAGTTCAGTTTTGGCTATGTAATCCTGACCTTTGGAGTAGGAGATTGTCCCATTAATCTTATCAATTCAGATTTCTCCGAAGTAAAACTGTTGAATCAAATGGATGTTGGTGAATTCAGTGGAGGAACAAGGTTTATTACCATGAAAGAAATTTATAATGAATCTGCTGTTCATCGTTTCAAAATTACCCGAGTGGAAGATTTTTCACATCTCGTATTAATGACAGACGGTATTTATGATCCTAAATTTGTTACAGAAAATAAACTTGAAAATGGAGAAAGCTGGAAAACATTTTTCAGTGATCTTTCAGGAAATAATGATGACGGTACCAAAGTAGATTTTACCAACGATACTACAATTGATGAACAACTCATGATGTGGACGGATTTCTGGAGCAGAGGGAATCACGATGACCGAACATTAGCAATAATTTATTAATTCCCATGAAAAGTACCATTAAAGTATTTTCCGTTCTTGATACGGCCAAATCTTATGAATACGTTGATGAAAGCCCCATTCAAGGTGGCGTAAAAGATGTGTATTTCTCTCCGGATAAAGAGTATGTGGTTGCTTTTTACAGAAATCCTTTGGATGAAGGCCAGAAAGAAAGGATCATGAGAATCGTCTCTACCTATCTGCAAAATATACAAAATGGAAACGCCGGAGAATACTTTCTGAACGAAATATTCAGATGGCCTCATGATATTGTAGAAAAAGGAAAACTGACGGGAATTGTGGTGCCGGTGTATCATAAGAAGTTTTTCTTCAGCAAAGGGTACATCGGTTCGGATAATATTCAAGGGCAGGATAAAGTGGGTAAATGGTTTACGGCTCCTATGTTCAGAAATCCACAATATCCTTTAAGGCTGGATCAATCAGAATTGGGTGACTGGCTGAGCTATTTTCAAATTACCATTAATATCAGCCGCGGAGTAAAGAAATTACATCAGATGGGACTTGCCCATTCGGATCTTTCCTACAATAATATTCTGGTGGATCCTGTTACAAAATCTGCCTGTATTATTGATATTGACGGATTGGTAGTGCCCAAATTATTCCCTCCCGAAGTAATTGGAACCGCAGATTTTATTGCTCCCGAAGTTTTAAAAACTCAGCATTTAAGCCTTCAGGATCCCGAAAGACATCTTCCCAACCAAAAAACAGATTTGCACGCTCTAGCTGTTCTTATTTATATGTATCTGCTGAGAAGACATCCTTTAAGAGGAGGCAAAATATGGGACCTGGATTCTGAGAAAGACGAAATCATCTCAATGGGTGAAAAAGCCCTGTTTGTGGAACATCCTAAAGATCCTTCCAATTATGTAAAAGCCGATCATCTTAGGAAATGGGATGCTTTTTGGGGAGATCCTCAGAAGATTTCTTATACAGTAACGGGGCCTTATCTTTCCGAACTGTTCAGAAAAGCTTTTATTGAAGGTCTGCATGATCCTATCAGACGTCCTACAGCCAATGAGTGGGAAGCTGCTCTTCTGAAAACAGTAGATCTTATACAGCCTTGTCATAATACGGGATGTAGAGAAAAATGGTATGTTTTTGATAATACGAGCAGTCCTAAATGTCCGTTTTGCGGAGCACCTCATCAGGGTACATTACCGGTTTTGGATCTTTATTTTAAATTTGATGATGAGGTATGGAAACCGGAAAATCACAGATTGATGGTATATCATAATCAGTATTTATTCAAATGGCACGTTTCCAGAAAAGTTATCCGAAATGAAAATCTGACTATGCAGGATAAGATGCCTGTAGGATATTTCACTTTTCATCAAGGGAAATGGGTATTGGTGAATCAGGCTTTACAGGGAATGAAAGATATTACAGAACAAAAGGAAATTCCTTCGGGGTCTATGGTAGAGCTAACGGATGGGAAAAAAATATTACTCTCCAGTGAAGAAGGGGGAAGACTTATTTATGTTACCATGGCGAATCAGTAAATAATTATTAAATAGATCAATAGGAACGGGCTTTAGCCCGTTTTCAATTAGATACATATTCAACGGCTTTAGCCAAAACTTAAATCATCGTCAATTCTATTGCTTTTCAGTTTCCATAAAATAAGAATTCTGATCTTCATCCACGATTCTGAAACCTAGACTTGTATAAAGATGTTGCGCTTTATTGGTTTTTAAGACACTTAATGACACTGTTTTTCCTGCTAATGAAGCTTCTTCTAGGATATCAGTCAAAATCTTTTTGCCCTGTTGAGCGGGATCGATCTGAAGCTGCAACACATCAATATTGGTGAATGTTCTGTTTACTTTTAACAGTCCTATGGGTTGGTTGTCTAAGAGAATAATTTGGGCTTTGTCAAACTCATACAGTACTCTCTTCAGGGTTGTTTCCTTGTCGGTAGAAAGCCCTGATACTTCATAATGAGGAACCATGGTTTTCGTTCTCAAATCAAAAAGGAAATCAAGATCTTTTTCGGTTGCTTGTCTGTAGGTAAGTGAAGTATTCATATTTTCTTGAATTCTAATTTCAGGCCAGATGATCAATCATTCTGGAAAAAATTAATAAGAATCTAAGATAACGATTCTGGGATTTTTTTCAACATTAATTCTCATCTTCATTTCAATGGCTTGTTTAAAAAACGAATAAGCATAATAGATCGTCTGTGCATAAGGACCTTTTTCATCAACGGAACAGTCTTTTATGAAATCACACTCACTTTCAATTTCTTTAAACAGTATGAGCTTATTTTGATAATCAGCCATGATATGCCGGATGACATCCTCTTCACTTTTTGTAAACTCATAATCATAACCGTCCATTTTTTTATCTAAGATCATTTTCATCAGTAGAATCATATAATCATTAAATTGTAAAAAATCTGTTGAATCTATATTAATACCGCCGTCACTGTGTCCTGATTCGTAATTTTCCAATTCATAAATAGGGAAATAATGAGTATAATTTCCATATTGAAACATATAGCTGGTACAAACCGTTGAGGTAGGAAGTTCATACAAAAGGATGAGCCCGTAACGGTCATACAATTCTTCAAGATATTTTTCTCTTATAGAATAATCTCTTCCTTCCCATTGCGAATACACTTCCTCAATGAGAAAAAGATCAATCTCAAACAGTTCATCAGCCGTTATGGTATTAATATCATTTTTGACCTTTTCTAACACTTTTTCAAAGATAACATTATAGGTGCCTATTTCTTTTTTTCTCTCACCCAAAAATGCTTTGAATGTTTTTGTATGAAAGGTTTTCTGCTGAAGATCCTCATAAAGAAAAGAAGAGGCTTTTGCCTTGTTAAACATATAAATTGAAGTATGTCTTCCCATAGATGAGTTTAAATAGGTCTTATCTAGTGTTTTTTATTAATCAAAGGTAATATTTCTCTGCTGGAAATAATTTTCATCAACAATCTCTTTTTCAATACGGTCAGGATACATGGTGATTTTTATAAATTCTTCATCACTGTAGAATCCTCTTAAAAGAAGCTCATTCCCAGTTATCTGTATTTGGGTGGTAAGATTTTTAAGAATGATTTCCTCGCAGTTCAGGGTTTGGATATTAAAAATAAATAATCTTTCTCTGTGCTTATCCTTGTATTTGATGATCAGATACTGTTCATAAAAATACAGGCGTGCATTGTTGTAAGGGTTATTGATAGGCGGTCTCCACGTAATCAGTGTTCTTTCATTTATTCTGATGTAAACTTGCTCTTTTCCTACTTCATTATATTGCCACCAGGCTAGAATACCGCGAGAGTTGACGGCAGTTTTATCAACGGATACCGAGTTTTCCGCTTCAAAATTATCTTTCCATACAATTTCTTCTTCAGTCATTTCGGTTTTAATATTGTTCATGAACAATTCTTCATCAATCAGATTGAGGATTTCAGCCTGCGTCATTATTGTCGTATTTAATAAAGACGAAGATATTGAAAATTATTTTCTCTTGATAAAAATAGCAAAGTGCATGGAAACAATTCAAACACTTTGCTTTCTGTTCTCCCTCGAAACTTTCTGATTGTAGAATTTTATATCAGTTTGAAAAACTTTCGTTTCCCCATCTTTATTTTGATTTCCTTTTCAATTTCAATCATCTTATCAGGTTCTGTTATTTTAACTGTGTCGATCTGAACACTTCCACTTTCAATAAGTCTTCTCACAGCCGATTTGCTGAGGTCATTTCTAAGCTGATGACAAAGTTCAAGAACTGTTGTTCTGTTATAATTAAGTTTCAATGATTGAATCGCAACAGGTTCAAAAGTTTTACTCTCAAAATTCTTACTTTGAAACTGATTATTAAAAAACTCTTCTGCGTTTTCAGCATCATCTTGATGATGGTATTGGCTGATGATGTTCTTGGCAATAAGTTTTTTAATATTCATGGGATTTTCACCCTTTTCCATTCTTGCTTTTAAACTCATCTTCTTGTTACTGGGAAAATCTGTAGCAAGATCAATGAATTCCTCAATAAGACTATCCGGAATCGACATCGTTTTTCCAAACATTTCATTGGGTTCGTCCGTCAGCCCGATAATATTGTTCAATGATTTGCTCATCTTTTCTTTTCCATCCAAACCTTTGAGTAAAGGCATACAGATTACAACCTGACCCGGTTTCTGATGTACTTCCTGAAGCTGCCTTCCCATGGTACAGTTGAAAAGCTGATCTGTGCCACCCATTTCAATATCACATTCGATGTGTACAGAATCGAAGCCTTGCAGAATAGGGTATATCAATTCGTGCATGGCAATGGGAATGTTTTCTGTAAATCTTTTACTGAAATCATTACGGTGCATCAACTGGGCGACTGTTACTTTAGAAAGCAACTGAATAACTTCTGAAAAACCAAGAGAATCAAGCCATTCAGAATTGAAGACGATTTTCGTTTTTTGAATATTAAGTACTTTGGAAAGCTGATTGATATAGGTCTCTGCATTATGCTGAACCTCTTCCGTACTTAATGGCTTTCGGGCCTTATTCTTTCCGGTAGGATCACCAATTCTTGCGGTAAAACTTCCTACCACAATGATGATTTGATGTCCAAGCTCCTGAAACTGTCTGAGCTTTTTAAGAACCACCGCATGGCCAAGGTGAAGATCCGGAGCAGTAGGATCAAAACCCAGTTTAATGGATAATTTTCTGTTTTCTTTGTCGGCTTGAGCGAGCTTTTCTTCCAATCCGTTTTCAGGAAGAATGATGGCCACGTTTTCTTTTAATGTAGGTATCATGTTATAAATTTTTAGAAATAAAAAAGCCCGGACAATTCTGTCCGGGCTCTATATATACGTTAGATTATTATTTTAATGGAATACAGATATAGAAGGTCTTCCCGAACGATAGCTCGGAGTGTAATATTCACTGAAGAATGGAAGACGTAATATGCTGTTTAAATGTTTCATTGAAATGCCAATGTAGCAGAATTTTCTGTAGATCCAATATTTAAACCACTAAGAGGTGTTGTAAGGTTATAACAAGATTTGTTTTAAAAAAAACTTAACCGTTTACGAATCTTAATGGTTTAAAATAAAGGTTCAAAACAATTTTACTTGCCATTTTTGAAGCTAATTTCATGCCATAAATTGGAGAATTCTAAAATAATAAGAACTGTATTTTATTATTTTTTTTATCGAGTTGTTTGCTTTTGCTGAAAAATATTTAAAATATTGATTTACAGTATGAATTTTATATAGCGAGGCTGCTAGTTGAAAATATGCTCCGAATACATATTTTTGATTTGCTCTTTCCAGATTTCCAGATTTTCTGATGATGCTTTATCTGCTTTGTCGAAAAAGAAATGTTGTAGAACTTCCAACCCGGAATAAATGAAAATACCATTGTCTGAAGTTAATGTAAGGGCTTTGTCCATGCCGTTTTGTTCATATTCTTCATGAGATTTTCCATGGGTATTGATGATAACAGCTTTTTTCCCTTTCAAAAGTCCTTTCTGTACTCCTTGATCATAGCGGTAAGCGAATCCATAACTGAAAACACGGTCTACATAGCCTTTCATGATGGCCGGAAGACCTGTCCACCAAATAGGATAAATAAAAGTAATCTGCTCTGCCCAGGAAATATGCTCCTGTTCCAGTTTTACATCGTCAGAAACTTTCCCGGAACGTTGTCCGTGCATATCATTTAAAGAGAGTACAGGATCAAATCTGATTTGATATAAATCACGGATGATAATTTCGTTATTCTGTGATTTCAGATGATCAGCAACAGTTGTTAGAATACTGTGATTTAAACTGTTTTCATTGGGATGGGCATAAATAATTAAATGTCTCATTGTTTGTATTGTTAAGATTAATGAGACAAAAGTAGCAGGATCCTCTTTTCAAAAATTGTAAGAAAACGAAACGGCTTATTTCGATGTCGGATTGCATATTTCCTGCTGGAATTTCAGATAACGTGAAGGAGACAGATTGAGAAAATGTTTAAAATCATGAATGAGCTGACTCTGATCATAGTAACCACATTCATCAATAATGGTAAACCATTTTATTTTATTCTGCTTTACGGTTTCTTCTTCAATCATTTTTACAGCTTTCAAAAAACGGTGATATCGTGTAAGCTCTTTCAACGAATAACCGAACTGCTCTTTTTGCTTACGCTGAATGTTTCTTTCTGTCTGATGAGTTTTTTCTGCAATCACTTTAACAGGATTCAGAAGATTATTTTCAAAAGAACTGAGAAGCTGACTGATAGCATCCTGATGCTGAAGATAAGGTTTACAGAATTCTAAAATATAATCGACCTTTTCTACTGGTGAGGTTATTTCTGTCAGTTGATGCCATAGTTGGGTGAAGCAGTTTTCCATCAGCAGATCATCTGGATGGCTCATCAAATTTTCAGTTGTGATTTTTCCAAAAAACCTGAAAAATGAGTCATCTTTAAAATTAGCCACAAGAATTGAACATTTTGCTGGTAATGTGTAATTAAAAGTCTGTCTTACGGGTCCGAAAACAATACATTTATCAACAAAAACGGTTGTTTTTTTCCGGGTAGACATCGAAGCATTTTCGCCAAAACAGAATAATAGAATGGTTTGATAGGTAGGAAGCAATGTTTTGGTGACTGACATTTCGGAAGTATTTTCAGCAAAATAGAAGTGAGTGAATACTTTTTCAAATTCCTGAGGAACTGAAATTCTCAACTCTTTATATTCCGGTAATAATTCCATTGTGAAGCTGTTTGTTATATCAGTTTTTTTATCATTTTATAATTGGTGAGGTGAACATTATTAACAGAGACTAACTGTTCTCTTAGAGTATGAAATCCCTTTTTTTCAAAAAATGGTTTAGCGGTTTTGCTTACATCCGCAGCCAGAGACATTGAGTTTTGCTCGATCGCTTTATCTTCAATCTGTTTATATAATGTAGAGGCAATTCTTTGTTGTTGATGGTCTTTGTGAATAAATAGCAAATCAATATAATTTCTTTGATCAAGAGTACAGAAACCTACAATTTTATTGTGTAATACTGCTACCAAAACATATTGTTCTTTAATTACTTTTAGCCATCTTTCCTCATTTTCAGCGCCTGATTTCCAGGCTATCCTTTGCTTTTCATCATAATCATTTCTACAGGTTGTCTCTATTGTTTCTGTGAACAACCTTCGCATTTCCGGCAGGTCATTTTCATGTCCTTTTCTGAAAGTAATGCGTTGATTACTTGATGTATTGCTGTTCATAACGTACTTGTTGCTCTCTGTTGAGAAGTGGATAAAACAGATTCATCTGCAGAAGTGTATAATGCTGTATGGCCGTATTTTGATCAAGCTTTAAAATTAATCTATTGTGACTAAGCCAGTTATCTGCGATGATGAAAATTTGCTCTGTGAGACATTCGATCACAAAATCGGGTATATTATTCTGAAAAACACCACTTTTCTGAAGATGGGAAAAGATTAGATAAAATTCCTCTTTCCTGTTACAATTAATACTTTCATACTGTGATTTTATGTCTGGTATTTTGTTCAGGATATCAACAAAATTGATGAATATAAAACGATAGGAATAAAATATATCACACGTTGAAAAAGTAAACTGATAGAGATCTTCCAGCGTTTTGTTTCCGCTTTTTTTCATTTGATTGAGCAAATCATCCATTTTCATTGTAAGTTCTGAAAAAAGTATCTTGATAATATCTTCCGAATGTTTAAAATGATAATGCAGATTCCCCGCACTGATGTTCAGTTCAGCAGCAATGCTCCTTGTTGTGATATTGTTGTATCCTTTTTCGTTAAACAGCTCCAAGGCTTTGGAAAGGATTTTTTCTTTTGTGTTCATCATTCAAAGATAGGAATAATAAGATGGGAATAAATCATATTTCCGAAATTAGAACAATTGTTCTAATTCGCTACATTTGTATTATCAAATCTTATCATAATGGAAGGGAAACAAAAGTTTGATTATCAGTCTGCGGAAGAAAACGGGACAAAAAAGGAACCAGATTTTCAGGAAGTGATATCAAAAGTTCTGCAGATACTACTCGGAATTATTATGGCAGTTCTTCATATGTGATGGGAAATAAAATTTCCTATTGTTTTTTGTTTGGATTAGCCGCCTGGGCAGGGATACTCCTGTTGAGGTGGAATGGTATTTATATTCCTGTTATCAATAATCATTTTACAGATCTTATTACAGTTCCGATGTATTGTTATCTGATAGAATATATTATGAATTTTTTATCGTATGATCAGTGGAAACCTGATTTGAAATTTGTACTGACATCTATTCTCTACCTTTCTTTTTTATTTGAGATACTTTGTCCTCAACTTTCTGATCGATTTACAGGAGATTTTTTAGATGTATTGGCTTATCTGGCTGGAGGATTGATGTATTATATTGTAAATCTAAAAAAGCTTGAACGTTAGTTATTTCTGATAAAGAAAATAAAAAGGCCGGCAGCTCCACATCGTTAAGGAGGCTGCCGGCCGGCGTTATAGTTTTTATCCTGATTCAAAAAAAGAGTTTTGAAGAAAGAGCTTTAGCTACCACCACCTGCTCTGTTGGATTCTTCAAATTTTACTTGCTTGGTAGCACCTTTCACATTGTTATTTCCGAATTTATAAGTAAGCGAAAGGTGAACATTTCTGGTGATACCTTTAAATTGATAATCAATATTATATGATGGGTAATATTCGATTCCTTTTTCACGGTTGGTATTTAAAATATCATTTACGTAAAGATTAAGGAGAAGTTTTTTATCCATGAAAGCCAGCTTCATTCCTGCATACAGAGATGCATTGGTATAATAGTACGTATTTCCGTTTCGGTTCGGAAGACTGCCCCATAAACCAAGCATCAGTGTTACCGTTTTTTCTTTGTTCAGAAAGAAGCTGTTGTCGATATTAAGATTCGCGCTATATCCTGCAGGAGCCGTAAGAATAGCCGGATCATAAGATTTGGATTTGGTATAGTATCCGTTAGCAAATACCGTAGATTCCAACCACTTCAGTTTATTATAGTTGTAGCTGATATTGATTCCTGCCTGATCTTCGTTATAGAAGTTTTTAGCAACCGTATACCTGTAATTGCCGTCTACCATCTGAATCCTATCCCAGTTATTCTTATTGTAGTTATAATAGAAGGTGATATTAAGATTGTTATTCAGTACATATCCAAATTCAAAATTGTCTGAGAATGATGGAAGAAGGTATGGGTTCCCTGTACTGTATTCATAATCTGAAGTATAATATTTGAAAGGGTTCAGATTGCCAAAATACGGACGTGAAATTCTTCGCGAGTAGTTCAGGGAGAATGCATTATTTTCGTTGGGTTTATAGCTGATATAGGCTGTTGGGAAAAATTTTCCGTACTTAATTTTTGCTGAAGTATTATCATTCATCGAAATTCCCTCCAATGTTGTGTACTCATAGCGAAGACCTGCTTTTGCATCCCATTTTTCATTGATTTTAAAATTGGTAGAGACATATGCTGCATAATTTTCTTCATTGTAGAAAAAAGTATTGGTTTTATCGGTATTCAGATCATATTGTCCGTTTTTCAGATCAAAAAAATTGAATTCAGAATCATTTTTAATTTTGGTATACTTTAATCCTCCTTCGGTTTTTACTTTACTAAAAGTTTTTTCCAGATCAGCCTGCCCGGAATAAATTCTGTATTTACTGATAGGATTAGCTAACGTAGTTGTTGTTTCCGAAGGGATGATAGTATTGGAAAGGTTTCTCGCATTCGAATTATTGATCATCATGTTGGCGGTAAGATTCAGCTTACCTCCCGTGCTGTCTAATTTCGCTTCATAAAAAGCCGTAGCGTTATGAACATCTCTGCTGTTTCTGTTTCTGAAATTGGACATGATATCCAGCAGTCCATTCTCATTGAATCTGGATGAGGTGCTTTCCGCTTTCTCTAAAGGATTGCTGTGAGAGTAATTATAATTGATCCCGGCAAGATTCTTATCATTGATCTTATATTCGGCTTTCATATTGCCGCTTTTGTACTTATAATTGTTCAGATTTTGGGTATCTCTGTTCCAGAAATCATTGTTGGTGGTTCCTTTCAGATAATTGTAAGTAGTATAATACCAGTAATTGTCTCCTACAGATAAATTGGTACTTAACGATAGTTTTTCCCCCTGATAATTAAACGTTGCTCCGCTTCTGGCAGAAACAGTAGGCCTTCCCCAGAAGTAATTTCCAGAGGTCTGAAGAGATCCGTTCCAACCCAGATTGGCATTTTTCTTAAGAATAATATTGATGAGCCCACTTTTTCCTTCTGCATCATATTTGGCAGGAGGAGTGGTGATCACCTCAATTTTAAGAATATCATCGGAACGGAGCGTCTTCAGATAATTGATAAGTTCCTGCCCGTTAAGGTTCAGAAGTCTGTCATTGATCATAACAGCAACATTACTTTTTCCGGCAATAGTTATCGCATCATCACTGGTTTTTACCATTGGCGTTTTGGCTAGAGCTTCTATAGCGTCAATTCCCTGAGAGGCTACAGAATTCTCTACATTGAAGACCAGACGGTCTACTTTTCTCTCGAATAATTTTTTCTTTGCAGTAACGGTTACTCCTTCTATTTTCTGTTCCGGAACAGGAACTTCATTGATCTGGATATCTTTTTTAGAATTTCCGCTAACTTTAATTTTTTCACTGTTGGTTTTTACCCCGTCTTTTATAATCTCAAGCAAATAATCTCCATCTTCTTTTAAAGGGATTTTAAACAATCCGTTTTCATCTGTAATGGCAGAAAATTTAATATCATTTTTTGTAATAAGAACCTCAGTTTCAGATATAGGCTTATTATTTTTATCGGTCACTGTTCCTTCTATACTTTGTGCAAAAATGAATGAAGAAGAAATAAGGCTTAAAAGAAAAATAATCTTTCGATTCATACTTAGTTTTTATACAAGACAATTATTTCTTGCGTCGTATTACATCGGTTTGCGAAAAAACTTTTTGAATTTCGTTAAAACTGAGATTTTCTTTTGATATTTTTGTAGCTGGTAAAATACTCAAATCTATGTATGACAAGCTTTTACAGTTTTTATGTTCCTGTCACAATTTTTCTCAAAAAGAATTAGAGCTGGTTCAGAAATATTTTGAGCCTGTAGTATTCTCGAAAAATAACATCATAGAAGAAGAAGGAAAGGTACCTCAATATCTCTATTATATTATTTCGGGATATCTCAGACTTTTTTACACGGATCAGAATGGTAATGAAATAACGACTCATATCAACTGTCCGCCAGGTTTTTTTACTTCCTATTCTGAGTTTATCAATGAAACTATTTCTGAAAATAATGTAGAATGCATTACCAATTGTGAACTGTTGAGAATTTCCAAACAGAATCTGGATTATCTTATTAGCGAAAGCCAGACGATGAAAGATTTTAGTATTTCCGTTTTCCAGCAGTCTATCATGTATAATGAAAATCGTTCCAAAGAATTGTCTGTCCTGAACGCAGAACAGCGCTACCTAAAACTGATGAGGGATTATCCTGAGGTTATTCAAAATGTTCCCATTCAACATATTGCTTCATTTTTAGGAATGAAACCGGAAAGTCTTAGCAGGATCAGAAAAAAAATAATTAACTAACAAATGTCAAGTGGTTCCAATGGCGGGTAAAAGAACTTTGTAGCATTAAAATTAATGCAATGACAAAGAATAATTTGAGCCTCGTTTCGGGAGCTAACGGACATCTGGGAAATAATTTAGTTAGGTTTTTATTGAAAAAAGGAATTCCGGTACGGGCGACCGTTAGAAATACTAATAATACAAAACCTTTTGCAGGACTGAATTGTGAGCTTGTTCAGGCAGATATTACAGACAAGGGATCTTTTGTAAAAGCACTTCAGGGAGTAGAAACATTCTATGCGGTAGGAGCTTCCTTTACATTATGGGCCAAAAATCCTAAGAAAGAAATTTATGATGTAAACATCAATGGTACCCAAAACACCATTGAAGCCGCAGCAGAAGCAGGAGTAAAAAGAATAGTATATGTAAGTTCAATAGCAGCTTTAGATTATACAAAACTTCCTGCCAAAGAAAGTAATGGTTATAATCCGGACAGAAGAGATATGTATTATAATTCTAAAAATGATGGGGAGAAGCTGGCTTTCGAACTCGCTTCCAAATTAGGGATAGAGCTGGTTTCCGTAATGCCATCGGCTATGATTGGCAGTGAAGCATTTTTACCCTTGAATGTTTCTTACAACGTTTTAAAACTTATTCTGAATAAAAAGATTCCTGTAGATACTAAAATTACCCTGAACTGGATTGATGTAAAAGATGTTGCAGAAGGTTGTTATCTGGCAGCAGAAAAAGGACGTTCGGGAGAACGGTATATTCTGGCCAATGAAAAATGTATGACGATCACGGATACTACAAAACTTGCCAACACACTTTTCTCGGAATTGAAACTGGAAATTCCGCGTGCCGTTCCCAAAGGTATTCTTTTCACTATTGCAGCTCTCATGGAGTTTTCAGCGAAACTTAAAGGAAAAGCTCCGATATTGACGAGAAAAGATGTTGCTGTGTTTTCAGGATTACAGCAAAATTTTGATATTTCCAAAGCAAGAAACGAGCTGGGTTTCAATCCCAAAAATCCTGAACAGGCGGTAAAAGAGGCTTTACAATATCTTATGACAAATCCTGAAATTCTAAAAGAATGATGAAAATCTTCTATTGCTCAAGTTTGATAATAGAACCTTTATAAAATTTGGTTAAATCATACAAATCCGTAAAATAATGCTGAAGATCAGGAAGAATTTTTCCGTCAGAATCTTCTACGCTGAATTGGTTTTCTGCCAATGTGTATAAGGGCTGGTAATCAGATTTCAGGTAATCGCAAAGTATATTCTGGCTACCCTGTTCTTTGCCGGAAAGTTCTGTCAGAAAAAGTCCGTAAATGATAAACTGATTGAAGCGCTGGGCATCCGTAATATAATCAAGATGCTGCTGAGAAAGTTTTTCGTAATTGGAAAGGATCTGTAAAAAGTTTTCAGCATGACTGGCAGTCGGGATTTCATAGAAAATATCAAGGCCATTAATGAATAGCTGTGTTTTTACTTCTTCGAAATCTGAAGGGTAGGTCGTGGCGAACCATGAGAAAATATGCTTTAGTTCCTCTTCGGTAAGTTCTTCTACGGAATCCTTTACTTTATCTCTTATCAGTTCAAGATGACTTTTGGCATTGGGTTCTAAGAATTTGAGAACATGATCTTCTTCACGGCAAAGCTTATTGTACAAATTAATTTTGGCAACATTAGGATTGGTTTTGATGAAAAAAAGTTCTTCTGCCATAGCGATTTACCCAATGATTTTGATGATAATGGTAACTAAAGATACAAAATATGATGTAAGTTTATTAAAAAAAATAGTATGTATTGAATTGTAATTGTAAAAATATCCTCTATTTGTTGTGATATCATAAGGAATATCCATGTTTTCTTCCATTATAAGACAGAAACAGTTTCATGCAGAGCAATTCTGTTTCCTTCAGAATCTTCAAATTCTGCCACAGCAAAACCGTACTTTTCATCAATTTTTTTAGGATAAAGAATTTTCCCGCCATTCTGGAGAACGGTACGCAATGTTTCATCGATGTTTTTAGTCTTAAAATAGATAATAACCCCATTTTTACTCGGTTTATAAACGTCCCCTTTGGCTAAAGCACCGGTAATTCCACTATTCTTTTCCTCAAATGGAAACAATGCCATTTCATACCGATCTATGATTTCTTTTTCAAATGTAAAGTTAAATACAGCAGAATAAAATTTTTCAGCACGGTCGAGATCATTCACTGGAATTTCAAAGTAGACAACAGGATTGGATGCATTCATATTTTTGATAACAGAGGATTTATTGGGTGTATCACAAGATACAGTAATTAGGAGATATGAGAATAAAAGGAAAGGTAAAATTTTCATCAACACAGGTTTTAATGACAGCTATTAGATCTGATCTAAGATAAATATTTTCTATTAATTTTAAAAATAGATAGACTTATCTATTTTTTTATGTAGCTTTGTCAAAATTTTTCAAAATGAAAAAAGAGAAAGTACGTGAAAGAATTATCAGAGTAGCTTCCGATCTGTTTTACAGACAGGGCTATAATTCAACGGGCATTAATCAGATTATTGCAGAAGCAGATATTGCAATTGGTTCGCTGTACAATCACTTTCCTTCCAAAAATGATCTTCTTCAGGCTTATCTTATTAAAGAAGAGATTGCTTGGTTTCAAGGTTTTGAAAATTGTATTGCCAAAATCTCAGATCCAAAAGATAAGCTATTGGCTATGGTGGATTTCAGAAAAAAACTGCAGCATTCTTCCAAGTTTTCCGGGTGTCATTTCATTAAAATTGTTTCAGAAATAGGAGAGGGGAATGCCGCCATTTCAGATTTTGTAAGAAAACATAAAGAGAAGCAAAAAGAACTGATCAGCAGTTTAGTAAAGGAATCCAATCCCAATCGGGAAGAATCGGCTTCCGAATTTATTTCAGATACTATTTTCCTACTAATAGAAGGTGCTGTAGTAACTTCTACAATTAATAGAAATAATGATTCTTTTGCCCAAATTCAAAAAATGATTGAGGAGCTCATTCCTTAATTTTTTTACCATAATAAAAATAGATATATCTATATAAAAATGAAACGTAACAATTTGAAATTAATAGTAATACTGATAGGTCAGTTATTAATCATTATGGATATTTTCATCATTAATGTATCCATTCCTTCTATACAGCGTGACCTTGGAGCCAGTCATGGAGAAATGCAGTTTATGATTGCTGCCTATCTTATCGGTTTTGCCTCTTTTCTTATCACAGGTGGCCGGTTGGGAGATCTGTATGGCAGAAAAAAGATCTTTGTTATTGGACTTCTTTTCTTTATGTTGAGTTCTGCGGCCTGCGGAATTTCTTCGGGAGCTTTACAGCTTGTCGTTTCAAGATCTATACAGGGAATAAGTGCTGCGATGATGGCTCCGCAGGTACTTTCGATGATACAGATTTTATTTCCAGATCATGAAGGACGAACGAGAGCGATGGGTTGGTACGGGATAACAATTGGGTTGGGAACAATTTTGGGCCAGTATTTGGGAGGATATTTTTCTTCTTTGAAAGGTTGGGACGAACCATGGCGGTTTATTTTCCTGATCAATATTCCTATTTGTCTGGTTGCCGTTTTTCTTAGTATTAAAAAGTTGGCAGAATCTAAAGTAAAGACCCTTCAGCGATTTGATATTTGGGGCGTAATAGTGCTTTCGGCGGGACTTTTCAGTTTTACGTATGCTCTTACAGCTTCGGAACAGCATGGAATGAATCGTCAAAATATATTGATGATCGCAGTTTCGGTAGGTGTTATTGTGTATTTTATTAAAAATCAGAAGGATAAAGTAAAGAAAGGCAGAGCTTATTTGATCGATTATGAGCTTTTCAGATCGAAAAATTTTAACCTGGGAATTCTGGCGGTTTCTTTATTTTTTATTATGCTCGATTCTTATTTCTATATTCTATCTCTGTTTTTTCAGGATGGGTTGAAGATTAACCCTTTGAACGCAGGTGAAATGATTGTATTTCAGGGTGCAGGTTTTATTTTTTCATCCGTTTTCTCTGTAAAATTGATTTTAAAATATGGAAAGAATGCCTTGATTTCAGGGCTCACTTTGATTGTTATAGTGCTTCTCCTTCAATTGTTTTTATTCAGAATGCAGACTGATTTTTATATTTTTTGCCTGATTCTTTTTCTGCATGGGGTAGGAGTAGGTTCCATTATACCTTCATTGGCCAATATTGCGCTCTCCGGAATGTCTGAAAAATTGGTGGGAAATGCATCGGGTGTGTATACTACTTTTCAACAGATTGCGGCAATCATTGGGATTGTAGCGATAGGAAGTGTTTTCTACTATTGTCTTGGGGAGAAACCATCAGTACAGGATTATCATCATGCCTTTTCAATAGCTGTACTGATTAATATTTTCTGTTTAATCGTTGTGGTTGCCGCTATTTATAAGGTACCGGATCATGTTTTACCTAAAAGAAATTTAGAGAGATAATACTTAAGGCTTATCGGCTGAGGTTTTTAATTCATCCAACGTTATTTTTGCCATATTTCTGACAATTTCTGTTGGAGAATGACAATTACAGTTGCTTAATCCGATGAGGTAAATATCTATTTTAAATATAAACTTCTGTAAGATAATCCATGAGATATTTTTTGATAATTTCATTCACAGATTCTTTATTTACAAGCCCATTTTCGTTATTTCTTCGGTAAAAATCATAGACGTTTTCTACCTCATCGGAAATGATGAAATATTCGTACTGTTCTTCTTTAAATGCCTGAAGTTCGGGATAAGTAAACGTCCATTTTCTGATAAAATTTCCTTTTGCGATTTCCAGATATTCGAAAATACCGTTTTCCGGTTCCAGATCAAACTCTCCCCGAAAGTTATCAATTCGAATCAATCCGGAATACCAATCTGCTTTGGGAGTGGTAAAAATTGTATTGAGCTTAGATTCCAGTTCTAAATCTATATTTTTCAGCCATTGAATGTCACTTACAATTAACTCGTTATTTTTAATTTTAAAAGTGGCAATATAGCCGCGCCAAAGAGCAGAACAGCTGATTTCCTCTTGAGGTCTTTTTTCAGGAAACTGATGGAATAATTTTTCTACAATTTCTGTATTTAGATCATAAGTTTTCCCTTCAAAAGTTAAGGTATCTTTAATTTGCTGCGTCATCTGATCTGTGAAAGTTCTTCAGAATATAATGAATTGATTAGCGTCTATTTTCGCGCATTGCTTTGATCATTCGGTCTGTTCTTTTTTCGGCTCTTGAATTGTTTAAAGAAACAACGGCCCATATAGCCGCGGGAAGCCATCCGATCAGAGTGATTTGTAGAATGAGGCAGATAATTCCGGTAAGTACTTTTCCTCTGACTATAAAAGAGAGAAAAGGAAGTAAAATAGCTAATAACATGGTTTTAATTTTTTATTATTTTGGCTTTAGAATGATAAAAATAGGGATAAAAAAAGAAGTATAAACTGGCTTATTATTCATTCATATGTTTATTCCACATTTTCTCAGCATATTCTCTGAAAACATCGGGACCTTCCTTAAATGCTTTATCAAAAGTATATTTTCCGCCTTCAAATAGAGGTTTATTGTTGTCGTCTATTCCATATTGCAATCTGCTTTCTCCACGCATTGCGAATTTGTTGGTTCCTTCATACATAATGATTTTCATATTGGAAGGGCTTACATCACCATGGCAGACCGTTTTATAGGTCATCCATATTTCTGCGGTTCCGTTTTTATCCAAATCTGTTACTGCTAAAGAATTTTTGGTAAACTCAGCGACAATATCTACGGGGCAGTCTTTAACGAAATCATTAACCTTCCATATTTGTTGATGAGTTCCTAAGGAATAGCAAGACGCAAAAACTTCAGCATCTGAACTGTCACCAATTTCACGTGAAGAGCTTTCATTCCGGTAAATTCCGGTTTCAGAAGTCACAACGATATATTCTCCTGTTTTGTCCTTCCATCGGAATCCTTCTTTGAAGTTTCCTTTATATTCCAACGGCTTGGGAATCTGAGTGGAATCAATTCTTGTAGTCGTCAAGGAATCTGTTTTTTTAATCTGTAAGGTTTCTTGAGCGGGGGTAGAAATAGCAGTCCTCTTTTCTTCTTTACAGCTTACAAAGGCAATGAATGGAAGAGTATAGAGGAAATAAATTGTCTTCACGATTAATGATGTTTTTTGTTGGTCTGATAACAGGGCTCGAACCTGTGTCCTCCCGGTCCTAGAGCCGGGTGCTCTGCCACTGAGCTATATCAGAAATCAGGATAGGTGCAGGGCTCGAACCTGCGTCAACCCGGTTAAAGAGCCAGGAGTTCTACCACTGAACTAACCTATCCTTTATTTTTGTTTTCAGAGTTTTCCTGAAAAATACTTGTTTTGTCTTAGGACTTTAGCCAGAAAAGGATTGGAAACAGTTACGCCATGTACCAATTCTGGTGTAGGTTTAAATGTACTTACTCCGTGCGTACGGGGAGCAATCCATCCTGATTTTTCTGGATCGAGACCTGCTTCTTTACAGGCATTGACGATCATTTCCTTGTTACAGAAAATTCTTTCCTGAAAAACCTCCCATGGCAAAGGTACTAAATTCCAGACATCTGTGTTGGGGTCAATCTTTCCTCCGGAAGATAAATGCCATGCAATAACATCTGCAGCCATAAGACGCATAACCTTTCCGAAGCAGATATCATCAAGGATAAAATCCAGTTCCAAGGCATAGATAAGATTCATCCAGTTATCTCTTGCTTTATTCCAGGCTCCGGCGGTATTGTTCCAGGTGGTGGAATCATTGCCTTTTTTTACAGCCATTGTTTTTCTGTAAATATCGTTTTCGTTCCAGAGTTCTTCGAGAAAACTGGAAATTTCCTGAAGAATAGCGGTCCATTTTCCTAAAAGTTTTCCTTTCTGCTCGTCATTAAGATGTTCTAAAACTTTAGCATCAGTATAAATATAAGAAATGGTTTCCCAACGAGTCATTTCTGGATCTTTCATACATCTGTTAAAGAGCATTTCACAAATCTCATCAAAGGGTCTTTCCTGACTGTGATTGGTAAATGTGCTTCTAAGGTTGCTTCTTGTGTTAAAGTATGCAATAAAGCATGCGGAATTAAGATCTTTGCTGAAATCTTCAAAGCTGATGGTATGGGAAAGCCCATGTTTGGCTATTTTCTGGAGCTCAATTTTTTTGGATTCGTGAATGAATTTCTGAAGGCGGATTTCAATTCGTTTTAAGAGTCTCCATTTCTTGTTGTAATTTCGCTTTGAAATGTCGAGTCCGGCCAGTTTTCTCAGATCTTTATTGAGACGGTCGCTTTTGAAATCATTCTCTCCAACTTCTTTATGAATTAATGGGGAAACTTCTTTTAAAAATGTTTCAATTCCTTCTACACTATACAAACCTGAATTTTCTTTTTCATTAAGTTTGAAGACTTCAATAGCTTTTTTGATTTGTTTATCTGCACCAATTGCCTTTCCAAAAGTATCAAGCATCGAAGTGTAGCCATAGATGTTGTTTTTCAGAGAACGGTTGGCTGCTTTACTCAATGTGGCAAGTTCGTGAATTGCTAATTGTGATGTCATTAACTCAACAATCATTTCTGCCACGTCTTCGGGGCGAAGGCGCAGATCCAGGGTTTTGTAAAGTTGCTCAATGGTACTCATTTCTGTTATTTTGAAAGTTACAATTATTCTTTAATTTTTTGGGCTTGCCAGCCTTTCAGAATCAATATTGTGAAGAACAGCTTTTAATGATTCATTAAAAGCTGCTTTCTGTTTATTTCATTTTCCTGTCATGATGTAAAAAAAGTATGACCCAAAAGTTTTAATGAGACTGTGGATCAAAATATGCTTTAAAAGTAAGCGGATTTTCAACTTTTCCTTCGGCATCTTCGAGATATTCTAAATATTCAGCCTGATGCTTTTCCATGTAAATCATAACAATAGCCAAATTGATAAAGAGATTTTTATCTTCTGAACCTAAATGTAAAGCTTTCTTTAAATATTGTAATGCCATCTCATTTTCTCCCATGTCAGAATAGATGGCTCCTATATTGATTAATGCAGACGTATTCTCCGGTTCGAGAAGCAAAATTTCATCTAATTCTTTAACTAGAAGATCATTTAAAGTATCCCAATGGTCTTCATTCTCCCATCTTTTCGCCTGGAGTTTTTTTACGTTTTCTAATCTTAATGTTATACTACTCATTATTTAAAATTACAGAATGGATGCTTGCTTTGTTTTCTGTACAAATTTAGCTTTCTTGGAACAGATACGTTTGTTTTTTAATAGGGGTTGAAAAAATATTCTTTTTTTATTCTCTAAGCCCATCCAATATTGCTAATTTCAATATTTCAGTATTGATGTCTTTCAAAGCTTTAAACTTAATACAATACCCTGTAACACTAGCTTTACCAATTTTTTCTCCATAGGTTTTGGCTAGGTAAGTTTTATCATTGATATTCATAATATAAACAGAGATGCCTGTCGTATTGGCGCTTATTCCAATCTGATAAAAATCCCTGGTTTTTCCACCCGAATATTGCATCGTATACAATCCATAACCGATATTAGGATTGGAAACGGTTTTGTTTTCACTGTCTTTACCATCAAGAAACCAAAGCTGGCATGCCGGCATCAGTTCAAGAATGATATGATGAAGTTCCTGCATATCATTACGCTTAGGTTCCGGTTGGCTGTTGATGTAGTCTTGGATTTGTTCTTGGATGGTCATGTGGAATTTAGATTATTTACTATTGGTCAAGATTACTACTAATGATTGATTCTTTTATTTTGACTATAAGATCATAAAGCAGACTTCAAATTTAATAGAAAAATGACAGAAAATATCTTCTGATATATTTTCATGGGTATATAAAGTTGAAAAACAAAAAAGAACAACTACTGCTGTTCTTTTTTATTGTGCTTTCCTGATCTATTGAGTCAGTTTCTATTGATTATCCAAATGCTCTTTTCAATAAACTCTCTACTTTCGGTTCACTACCTCTAAAGTTTTTATACAGTTCCATAGGATTTTTTGTGCCTCCGGAAGAAAGAAGAATTTTATATTTTGCTGCAATTTCCGGATTGAAAATACCGTTTTCTTTAAAATACTGAAAAGCATCTGCATCCAATACTTCCGCCCATTTGTAAGAATAATATCCTGCAGAATATCCACCTTGAAAAATATGAGAGAAACTTGGACTCATTGCTGTTTCCTGGTTTACAGGGTAAAGCGCAGTTGCTTTGGTATATTTGTCTTCAAACTCTTTTACCGTTTCACTTTCCAGTTCTCCAACTTTTGTATGGTAATTCATATCTAGAAGTCCGAAACCTAACTGTCTTAGAGTCTGGTAACCTTCCATAAAGTTTTTAGACTGTTCGATTTTTTCAATTTTATCGTCAGGAAGAATTTCTCCTGTTTTATAATGCTTGGCAAACGTTTTCAGGAATTCGGGTTCATAGCAGAAGTTTTCAAGGAATTGTGATGGAAGTTCTACAAAATCCCATTTCACAGAAGTTCCGGAAAGACCAGGGTATTGTGTATCAGCCATCATTCCGTGAAGTGCATGTCCAAATTCGTGGAACAGGGTAGTAACTTCCTGGAAAGTCAGTAAACTTGGAGTATCTTTTGTCGGTTTGCTGAAATTGCACACGATGGAAATATGCGGACGTGAGTTTTCTCCGTTTTGCTTATACTGGTTTTTATAGCTCGTCATCCATGCTCCGGCTCTTTTCCCTTTTCTTGGGAAATAATCAACATATAAAAGAGATTTGTAGGTTCCGTTTTCTTTTACTTCATACACTTTTACTTCTTCATGATATTTTGGAATGTCGTTTCTTTCTTCAAAAGTAAGACCGAATAGTTTTCCTGCCAATCCAAAAACAGCATCCTGAACCTGATTGAGTGGGAAATAAGGTTTCAGTTCTTCATCATTAAGGTCAAATTTCTGTTTACGCAGTTTTTCAGCATAGAAAGTATGGTCGTAGCTTTGCATATCTTCAATTCCGTCTGCTTTTGCTAAAGATTTTAATTCTTCAATTTCTTGGTCTGCATAAGGTTTAGCCCTCGTTAAAAGCTCATGTAAAAAATCAAAAACTTTTACCGGAGATTTGGCCATTCTTTCTTCCAGTACATAGTTTGCATAATCTTTATAGCCTACAAGTTGAGCTTTCTGTTGTTTTAACGTAAGAAGCTCTTTGATTAGATTTTGATTATCGTATTCTCCACCATCGAAAGATTTTTTGCCATTGGCCAAAGCCAGTTCTTTTCTTAGTTCACGGTTTTCAGCATAGGTCATAAAAGGGATGTAGCTTGGATATTGTAACGTAACTACCCAGCCTTCAAGGTTTCTTTCTTTTGCCTCTTCTGCATATTGTTCTATAATAGCTTCAGGAATTCCTGCCAGCTCTTCTTTATGAGTAATATGTTTGAAATAAGCATTGGTGGAAGCCAGTACATTTTGCCCGAACTGTAAAGATTTTAAAGAAAGATCCATATTGATTTTCTTTAATTTTTCTTTGTCTTCTTCATTCAAAAGAGCGCCGCTTCTTACAAATCCTTTATAGGTTTCATTCAAAAGCATTTCCTGCTCTTCATTAAGGGAATATTTTTCCTTTTCATCGTATACCTTTTTGATTTTTCCGAAAAGGGCCTCGTTTTGAGATATTTTTGAAGAGTGTTCTGTTAAGATCGGTGAAACCTCCTGGGCGATCTGTTGAAGCTCATCACTGGTTTCAGCAGAATTTAAATTGAAAAATATATTAGATACAATATCCAGCTGTTCTCCGGAATAAGCTAATGCTTCAATAACATTTTCAAAAGTTGCTTCTTCTGTATTGTTCACAATAGCATCAATTTCTGCCTCAGATTTTTGAATTAAATCTTTAAAAGCAGGAAGGTATTCTTCATTTTTAATATTCCCGAACGGGGCAGCGTGATATGGCGTGTTGAATTTTTCTGTTAAAATATTCATTTTTCGATTTTTATTAAAGTAAATGTAATGATTCATTGGGGAATCTCTGCTGAAATAGTCAAAAATAATGCCTGAATATACAGGTATGACAAAAATGCATTATCTTTAATAATCTTGTCATATGGAAAGTGGGAGCAATGTCGGAATATTTAATTTTGAGGACAGATTCAGTAATTATTATTGAGATAAACAACCTTTAAAATATAGACTATGAAAACATTATTAAAAATCATCGGTATTATTGTTCTGCTGATTGTTGTATACGCTTTGGTTGCCGTTCTGGCCTTCAGCAAAGAGTATCATTATGAAAAATCCGTTGTCATCAACGCTCCAAAAGAAAAAGTATGGCAATACGTAGGTTCATTGAAAGGATATAATATGTGGGATCCTTTTTCTAAAGAAATAAAAAATATTTCAATTACTTACTCCGGAGATGGAGACAAAATAGGAGATTCCTATCACTGGAAAGGAGATGATAATGAAGGAGAGCAAACCATTACAGGAATGATGCCTAATGAGAAAATGATGACAAATCTTCGCTTTATTCAGCCTTTTGAAGGAAATGCAAAAGTGGTATTTACTCTTACCCCGGAAGGTAACGGAACCAAAGTAACCTGGGCTATTGATAATGAACTGAATAATATGATGAAAATTATGAAGCCTATGATGAACAGCAATATGGATAAAATGTTCGGCCAGGGGCTCGAAGATCTGAAGAAACTCTCTGAAAAATAAAACGAAAGCCTTGTGAATTCACAAGGCTTTTTTATTAGGCTTCTTTTTTACCGATTTCGTTAATCGAATTGTAGTTTCCTTCTCCTTTAGGATTAGGACCGTATTGGTTGGGACCGTGATCGCTATCAGCAAATAACATCCATAATCCATAAAAAGGAATTATTTGAAACCAACCGGAATTTCCTCTGTCATGACATCTCTTTGCGCCTTGAGCAAGAATAAACCAAAGAAATGGAATGATTAAAATGAAGAAAAATATCAAAGCGATTCCTGATACATCTTCGCCACTGGTTTGGAAATAAAAATTGAAAGGAAGAGAGAACGCAATATAGATAAGATATGATAATCCATACTCTGTTCTTCTGATTCTCCCATCGAATGAAAATGGTGATTTAAACATGATTTTAGTTTTTTAGAATGGCAAATCTAGAAATAATTTTTAAAAAGCAATGAAATATTTTTCCTATTTGTGATTACAACTGTAGTATTGATGCTTATAATGCCTGAAATGATGAAAATTTTTCAGTATGTTGTTAATCAATGAATTCTGAAAATCATCAGTTGTTGTATTGGATCATTAGTTTACTGTAATAAACGATGAAAGTATAAATTATTATTCTAAAAATATTATCTTTATATAAAGAATCGATTGTATGGAGAAGACTGTATTTGAAAAAAGTGCTATCAGAGATTTTGTAAAAGTAACCATTGCAGAGAAAATTGAAAAGCTTAAAAATTTTATCGAATTTACCATGGAAGCTAGCCGCGACATCAAAAAAACTCCAAAGTATGACAGTATGAGGGAAGAAATGCAGGAGGAAATTTATCAGATGCAAAGGCAGCTTGGTGCTTTGAACGACCTTAAAAGAAATATGGCCAAAGTACTCAATAAGTCTACAGAAAGAGTACAGCTGGGATCATTGGTTATTACCAACAAGGCCCGTTTTTATATTTCCGTTTCATTGGGAGAATTCTTTTTTGAGGGAGACCGTTTTTATGCTATTTCTCCGGAAAGTCCAATGTCTAAAAAGATGATGGGAATGAAAGCCGGTGATGAGTTTACTTTAAACAAAATCCATCAGAAAGTCATCGAAGTGTTATAGAACAAAAATTGAGAAAATAAGACAGAAAAATATAAATCCTTGTAACGTAAAAGAAAATCGGATAACTAATAATCAGTAACTTAAAAGATAAACTTTGAACCGACTGATGAAATTCGATAATTTAAGAACAAACAGATGGAATCAGTGGATGATTATTCATCTTCGTTATCTGGTTGGATTTGCATTTTTCCCATCGGGGCTGGTAAAGCTTATGGGAGAGAGGTTTACCAGGATTTCAACAGATCATCCTATAGGCTATTTTTTCGAAGCCCTATATCAATCCGGATTGTATTGGAATTTTTTAGGTCTTGCTCAACTGACAGCAGGAATTCTACTGATGACCCAGCGCTTTGCCACATTAGGCAGCCTGATGTTTCTTGCGATATTGAGCAATATATGGATCATTACCATCAGCCTCTCATTCAAGGGAACCTGGATAATTACCTCTTTAATGATGATCGCAATACTTATACTGATTATTTGGGATCAGCATAAACTCCGTCCGATTTTAAACTACAACAAGCCAAGTAGCGTGAAAGAATATCCTGATCCAGGCAACATCTGGATTGTTGCGGGTGTTGTATATGCCTTTAGTTGTATTGTTTTATATATGTTGGATACTGTGAATGGAAATATTTATGAGAAATGGCTTTCCAAAATGTTTCTGGTCATTATTTTATTAACCTTTGTATTAACCAATTATAAGGCGTATAAAAATCGTAAACTGAGGGTAAATACTTAACATTTTAAATGAAATAGATTGAATTTCTTGTTGTAAATTTGCAGACATGAATAAAGCAAACATTTTAAAAGAAATTATAGAGCAGAGAAGAAGTATTTTCCCGAAAGATTATACAGATCAGGCAATTTCTCAGGAAATTGTAGACGAAATTCTACATTCTGCAACGCTGGCTCCTAACCATAAACGTACAAAACCTTGGCGTTTCAAAATATTCAAAGGAGAAGAAAAAGCAAAACTGGCCTTAGAAATGCAGGCCATATATAAAGCCAGCCAGCCTGAACAGCTTTTTCTTGAAAAAAAATATAACGATATCGGATTTAAGATCAATAAAGCAGATGTAGTAGTTTCCATTGTTGTTAATTTCAGTGGAATGGTTCCTGAATGGGAAGAAATTGCTGCGACTTCAATGGCCGTTCAGAATATGTATTTAAGCTGTACCGCAAATAATGTCGGATGCTACTGGAGTTCTCCTAAAATTGTGGATAATCTTAAAGAATCCCTTACGATTGAAGAAAATCAGAAATGCTTAGGATTGTTCTATATGGGAATGGTTTAGCATGAAAAATATTTACAGAGATTATAACGAAGAAGAGATGCTGATCGCTTATCTTGACTACATGGATCATACAGGAAAGATCAATGAAGAGATGGAGGAAATGATCAGACAGAAATTTAATTATAACGAATTTGTAAAAAAAGCAGAACATAAAAGAGCATTGGTTAAAGAAAGAGGACGTATCTCGTTTGAAATCTATAATAGGGTGAAAGAAGGAAAGAATTTAGATGAGATTTTTGAAACCATTTCCTCAGACCTCGTGGATGCAAAAGAATTGGAGCATTTCATTGTAACGAAATTTTATACTTTTTCTTTACACAAAGAAAATACTAAGATTGATACGAAAACAGTTTATAGAAGCCTTTTGGGCATTTTAGTTGCTTCAGTTACCGGCTTTTTGTTTTTTTTTAGATTGGTGGATGTACTCAAGGAAATTTCATTTCTGTTACTAATCCCTGTATATATATTTAACTATTACATCATCAGATTTATAACAGGAAAAACGCGGGATAATCTGATTGTTTTTATAGCTGTTTTTATTTCCGTAATCCTCTCAACAATCTTGCCTTTTGTGTTGATAAAATAAAAAAATGAAAAATATATCATTTTCAAATTATCTAATTGAAAAATTTATTTTATCTTTGCACTCTTAAATATTTAACTGGGACGAGTTCCCGTAAAATTCAAACATTATGTCAGTAAAAATCAGATTACAAAGACACGGTAAAAAAGGAAAACCTTTTTTCCACATCGTGGTTGCAGATTCTAGAGCTAGAAGAGATGGTAGATTCATCGAAAAACTAGGAACTTACAACCCAATTACTAACCCAGCAACTATCGAATTGAACGTTGATTCTGCTGTACAGTGGTTAAACAACGGTGCTCAGCCTACTGATACTGCTAGAGCTATCCTTTCTTACAAAGGTGCTCTTTACAAAAAACACTTACAAGGTGGTGTAGCTAAAGGTGCTTTTGACGAAGCTGAAGCTGAGAAGAGATTCAACGCTTGGGTAGAGGCTAAAGATTCTAAAGTACAAGGTAAAGTAGAAGGTTTAGCTACTGCTAAAGCTGATGCTAAGAAAGCTGCTTTAGAAGCTGAAGTAAAAGTAAACGAAGCTAGAGTTGCTGCTGCTGCACAAGCTGAAGCTGATGCTAAAGCTGCTGAAGAAGCTGCAAACGCACCTGCTGAAGAAGTTGTTGCTGAAGCTACAGAAGGAGAAGCTCCTGCTGCTGAAACTGAAGAAAACACTGAAGCTTAAGAACAAACTCTGTTATGCGTAAAGAAGATTGCTATTTTTTAGGGAAAATCACACGCAGACACGGACTTGCGGGGAACGTTATCCTTAAATTGGATACCGACCAACCCGAGCTTTACAATAAACTGGAATCAATATTCGTTGAAATCAACGGATTATTGGTTCCATTTTTTATTGAAAAATCATCATGGAGCAAATTAGATGCTCTCAACCTTGCATTTAAAAACTCCTCTGAGGCTATGGTAGACCAGGCTTTAGGTAAAAGTGTTTACCTTCCGCTTGCTACATTGCCTAAACTTTCAGGAAAACAGTTCTATTACCACGAAATCATCGGATACAATATCCTTGATGAACATTATAATGACTGTGGGGTGATCCGATCTGTAAATGATCAGACTGCGCAGAATTATTTTATCTTAGGATTTGAAGGAAGAGAAATCGTTATTCCTTTAATCAAAGACTGGATTCTGGAAGTGAACAGAGAAGAAAGATTCATCAAAATGCATCTGCCGGAAGGTTTGATGGACGTATTCCTGGTTCCATCTAAAAAAGACGAATAATTCACTTTTTCGTCTTTCATCAATTTTCCAATATCTTTATTACTTCTGATTGCTCATCAAAATAGCGGGCAATAGATAATCCTGTACTATTTTATCAGCCTGTGGATGTGCATAAGGCTTATTATAGGCTTTTGCAGTAATCACAATAACGACCGGTATATCTTTAAAAACAATAATTTTGTTGCCGCCGTTTCCACTGCACTGGTAGGTTTCATACTGCTGATTCCCCACCTGATAGACTTTTCTCCAGAACAGATATCCGTAACCTTCAAAATCTGTATTCTCTGTAAAATAATTGCTAAAAGATTTATCAATCCAGGCTGTATTGATAATCGATTTTCCGTTCCAAACGCCGTTGTTTTTGTAAAGCTGACCAAATTTGGCAAAATCCAGCGCTTTCATTCTTAATCCACCAGCCAGAGAAGGTTTCTGTTGAGGAGTAAACTGCCATTTATAAGTTGAGATTCCAAGTAGTTGAAACAATTTGCGATCGGCATAATCCTTTAATCCTTTAGGAACAGATTGATCCAGAATATCTCCTGTTAACACAACGCCTGCCGTAAAATAATTCCAGGTTTTTCCTATTTTATTCTCCGTCATAGGAAGATTTAAGGTAAACTTCACCCAATTGTCGGTTGGGTACATATTTTCCTCATTTCCCGGAGAGTCGGAATCTTGGTCGTTACCCTCAAAACCAGAACTCATGGTCAATAGACTTTTTAAGGTGACGCTGTCTTTTTTGGAACTGTAATGCTGATAAGATTTTAGATTATAAAATGCTTTCAGGTTTTGATCTTCGCTTTTAAGATAACCTTCCTGAATAGCAATTCCCGTGAGTGCAGAAGCAAAAGACTTTCCTACAGATCGGGTATCCTGTAAAGAATCTCTTCCCGATTGGTTAAAATATTCCTCCAGAATAAGTTTTTGATTTTTTACAACGATGATACTTGTAAGGTCTTTGAATCTTTCTTCTGCAATCTTTTTATTTAAAAGTTTTATTTTTTCGGTATTGAATTTATCCTTGGAAACTTTCCATCCGCTATTTCTTTGAATAGGTTGAACTGCAATTTGGGCCTGGCTGATGTTTTTTTGAGGGACCAAAAGATTTATTTCTCCAGAAGCGATGAGATTTCCGGTTTTTACTTCTGAAGTTCTAAGATAGGGACGAATTTCAATTTTTAGCAGATGATTACCACTCGTAAGAGCATCAATTCCGTCATGAGACTGATAAAATCTCATCCATAAATATCTTCCCCAAGAATCTTCATTTCGAGTGCTAATCAGGGGAATTCTGAAAGTTGTTTTGAATTTTTTGCTGTCTGCTGTTCCTGCTCCTGTATTCAGATTTTCTGCGTAGATCAGTTTTCCATCCACATAAAAGGAGAACTGATAATTACCACGTTGAAGAAGTTCTGCTTCTGTGAAAGAAGGATCGAGTTTATGCAGATAATTGAGTAGAGAATTATCCATAAAAACACGGATATCAAAATCCTGATCTTCAAGAAATGTCATCTTTTTAAGAATATCAACATCTTTTAAATTTTCCAACGGAATCTGTTGATTGAGGAAAACGATCGTATTCAGATTTTTCTTTTGAATGGAACTTTCGATTTTCTCTGGAGTTACCAAATCCTTGCTCTGAGCTGAAAGAAAAAGAGAGCTGAAAATAAAGAAAGATATAAGTGTTGATTTCATTTCAATGGAATTTAAACAAAAATACTACGCTTTTCATTTAAAAAATAGAACGAAATTAACATTTGTTGTTTATCATTTACATTTCTTAGTTGAACAGCTTCCTGAATGCTCCCGGCGACTGATTGGTTTTCTGCTTAAAAAGTTTACTGAAAGATTGTGGATGCTCAAAACCCAGTTCATAGGCAATTTCACTTACCGACAGATTTGTCGTACTTAATTGCTCTTTCGCAGAGTCAATTAATTTATTCTGAATGTGTTGCTGTGTATTCTGTTGAGTATGAAGGCGAAGCAATGTGCCCAGATAATTGGGTGAAATGTTCATTTGATCGGCAATAGCTTTTACCGATGGAATTCCGTTTTCGAGAAGATTTCCACTGTTAAAATATTCATCAAGAATATCTTCAAATTTATGGAGCAATTCATGACTCGATTTTTTTCGGGTAAAAAACTGTCGCTCGTAAAAACGGTCTGAATAAATTAACAGTAACTCAATTTGGGCGATGATGAGTTCTTGTGTGAATTTGTCCGTATTGGTTTGATATTCACGTTCAATGTTTTTAAAAATATCAATAAGAACTCTCTCTTCTTTATTGGAAAGGAAAAGAGCTTCTTTCACCCGATAGCTGAAGAAATCGTAAGATTTTATTTTTTTGGTTAATGATGTATTCCATAAAAAATCAGGATGTATAAGTAACAGATATCCTGTAGGTGTTACTTCAACATCAGGATTCATTTCGAGGCTTAAATACTGTTGAGGAGAAACGAAACATAATACTCCTGAGTCAAAATCATACTGCTGTTGTCCGTAATTAAACTTGGGAGTAACATTCTTTTTCAGTCCAATTGAGTAAAAATTTTGAATCCACCTCAATTCTTTATTTTCCACGATATAGTGTACTTTGCTGTAATCTATCAAACTGATCAATGGATGCTCAGGATTGGGAAGACCACAAAAAGCATGAAAATCGGAAAGGGAGTTAAAATGAACGGGCTGTTTCATAATCACGAAGTTAGTGGTTTTTATAAAATGATAAAGTTAGGTGGTGTAAAATCTTCAACTCCGTTAAAAATGACTGTTCTAAGGGTTGTATATAATTTATAAGTACAAATTGTAGTATAAACGAGTAGGAGAGTCATTTCAAACGGAGCCGAAAAAATTATGGTAAGATTAAATTGCAGTAGAAACCGTTAGATTTTCCCATTCTGCTGCATCTTTCTTTAAAGCATCAATTTTATTATTCAGGTATTCCATTGTTCCCACACCTAATAACAAATGTACAGGTGGATTTTTTTCTTTACTGATCTGGATCAGAACATCTGCTGCTTTTTCAGGATCATTAGGCTGATTTCCATTGATTTCATTAAGATGTGCTTGTTCAGAATGTCTAGCAGCTTCATAGGCCTGAATAGGATTCTCAGGTGTTTTTACAGAATCTTTAGTTAAAAAATCTGTACGGAAGTATCCTGGATAAACAACGGTAGCATGAATTCCAAAACCTTTAACCTCTTCTGCCAATGCTTCCGTAAACCCTGCTACTGCAAATTTTGTTGAGCAGTAAATTCCCCATCCCGGAAAATTAGCAGAATATCCGCCAACAGAAGAAATGTTGAAAATGTTTCCTGATTTTTGCTCACGAAGATAAGGCAGTACAT
Organism: Chryseobacterium sp. Mn2064; assembly: GCF_049319685.1. NCBI lineage: Bacteria > Pseudomonadati > Bacteroidota > Flavobacteriia > Flavobacteriales > Weeksellaceae > Chryseobacterium > Chryseobacterium sp. Mn2064. Next base: position 119,778 of record NZ_JBMOUE010000003.1, on the reverse strand, counting down.
TTCTGATCACATTTAATGTTCCAAATACATTCACGGCATAATTTTCTCTTGCTTCCTGATCGGTAAGTTCTTCAAGAGTTCCAATTTGTCCGTATCCTGCATTGTTGACTACCACATCGATCTGTCCGAAATGCTCAACCGCTTGAGCAATAGCAGATTTTATCTCATCGTTGTCTGTAATGTTAACTCCAAGGGGAAGGAAGTCTTCAGAAGTGTCTCCCAAAGTTGAGATCAGGGATTCAACGGTACGGCTGGTAGCAGCAACCCGGAATCCTTCAGATAATAATTTTTTTACCAGTTCGAATCCTAATCCTCTTGAAGCTCCTGTCACGAACCATACTTTCTTTGTTTCCATTTTTAAATATTTTATCGTTTAAATGATGGTACAAAGATGGAAAGTTATGGAAAGGAAAAAGTAGCCGAATCGGGGAATCCCGTATCCAAATCGTGAATTTGTTTTTGGAAAGTTGGCTTTAATAGTTTTTCAGAAGATTTCTGTATTTCAGAGGGGTAATTCCTGTATTTTCTTTAAAACATTTGATGAAATGACTTTGATCGGCAAAACCACATTCTAACGCAACATCTACCAAAGACGTTTTATTTTTGTTGATGATTTCCAAAGATCTGCTGATTTTCAGTTTTCTGATATATTCTCCCAGGTTGCAGTGAAAATATTTCTGAAAATCCCGGCTTAAATGTACAGGATGAATGTTTACCGCTTTCGAGATGTCAACAAGACTTACTTTTTCGGTGAAACTTTCATGAAGAATCTCATCAACCTGATGAACCCATAAAGGTTTTCTTTCAGAGGACGTTTTCTGAGAGGTAAGTTGAGAAAAGAACTGCAGCAGAAGTTCTTGTACTGCGGCTTCAAAAGAAAGATCGTTGGTTTTTGTTTCTTTGAATATTTTGTAAAACAATAATTTTAATGAAGGATTTTTAATCGTAAAACTTCCTTCTATTGTATTTTTCTGCAAATCAAAAGCATCGAACCATTCCTGTGAGATTTCAATATGAAAACCTCTGGTAAAAATATCAGGCTTAATATTATAATGAGGATCTTCCCAATGATGATAAAGCAAGGTTCCGGGAGAACATTCGTAGGTTTCTTTTCTATTGCCTTCCGTCATATGCCCCTGAAGCAAAAAAGTAAAGTAGGCATTTTCATGATAATGCCAGTCTACATAAGGATGCGTGTACTCCGTATCGGTGATCGTTAACCCTTCAAAATGAAGCTTTTCACTGGTCTGGCCGAAATATTCACCGTTATGTAGCGTTTTCATAATAAATCCTGTTTTAGGCGGTCGATCTGTTGATACATTTTATTAAAGAAAATCTTTCTCTCGCGGTTTCCGGATTCGTTCAATGATTTTGAGTTTTTGATCTGATGTTCAAAATAACTTAAAGAATCTTCACAGGTAAGCTTATCGTTGGTCATCATATATCCAAACATACTGAAAGGAATAAAGAAGGAACACTGCAGTTCGTTTTTAAACAAAATACTGTTGTTGAGAATCACCAGATCATTCACATAAATCTGAAAATTGGATTTTTCCAGTGTTTTATTTTCCAGATCTTCAAGCAGTTTTCTTAAATCTTCAAGAATCTGGTCAACGTCATTATTTCTCAAAAGACCCATTTCGTGGTAAAAAGAAATCTGTCTTAAGGCACTCATAATGGTAGTGTCATTCCATATTTCTGTAACATTCTGTTTATCGTACAGATCCTTCAGCATATCATTTTTTATGGAATGATATCCTAAATTGAATTCATGGAAAGGACTTAAGAATTTATCCTGGTTCAGGAGATTCATCCATACGTAAAACTTGAAACGCGACAGCATAGAATCTGAGATAGTGTAGAAGAATGGGATGTCTTTTGCCGAATAGAATACTTTAGAATGCGTGATATTCTGAAAAACATTTAATATTTTCAAGGAGCTTTCAAAGTAGTTTAAAAGATCTTCGGTCGTTTTTACGGGTTGTGTTCTTTTGACAACCAATTGATTTTCTGTTCCCAGAAACTGATCCAGGGAAATCTGATAATACTTTGCCAGTTCCAGCGCTTCTTCAAAACTGAATTTTGCTTTCAGAGAAGTCCTCCGATGGGCGGCATCATAGCTGATATCAAGAATATTGGCAATCTCATCATTTAAAGACCTTTCACCAATTTTTCTTCGGATTTCCTTTAATAAAGCTTCCTGGTGCATAGTTTTGCGATTTTCACAAATGTAGCATTTTTTTTAATTTTTTTTCACATTCATAAGTGTGGTTTCTGCTGATAATTTTGAAATGTAATTTTAAAACATTGAGCTATGGAAACACGTATTTTTTTAGTAATTGTTCTTTTATGGAATAGCTGGGGATATGCATCCGACAGCTTGAAAGTAGATTCTTTAAAACCTAGGCTGATTGCTGCTTCTCCTTCTAAGAATATCAGAAACGTAAATGGTATTCTGTTTAAATATTATGATCAGGAAGAAGATTTTACGCCTAAGAAAGTGAATGGTTTGGGAATAGGATGTAATGTGACGGGGATTTTTCTTCCGCCTCTGATGCTTTTCAGTTTGCCTTCCTTACAAAGTTGGGATTTCGGTAATAATTATGCTGTTGCTCCCAAGCAAAGGATGAATAAAATCAATGGACTGCAATTATCATTAATCAATATGGAGCCTACTATAACGAATGGCTTGGAGGTAAGTCTTTCAAGTAATATCAGCACGTATGCTGTAACCAATGGAATGTCTGTTTCTCCTTTTTTCAATCTGCATCATGAGATGAACGGATTTTCTGTAGCTCCTTTTGCAAATGTAGGGCAGAAGTGCAGAGGAATTCAGATTGGGCTGTACAATAAATGTGGTGATTTCCGGGGAATACAGATTGGTATGTGGAATGAGAATGGTAAACGGAAACTGCCATTGATCAATTGGAATTTCAAGAAACAAAAAACAAATAAAATATAATGAAAAAGCTTATTGGGATACTTTTTACACTGGTTTTGATGCTCAATTCATGCATCAGCTTTAGTGGTGGGATGATAAAACATGATGTATCGGTGATTGGAAAGGAAAATGTTGTCAGAATTGATGGAAATTATGAATGTAAAGGATATGACGGAATAGGAGAGAAGACTACTTCTTTTACCTTACGGAATTTTAGCAGTAATGGATATGATAAGTTCACTGTAAAGTCAATTCCTTTGGATAGCAAAAATGCTTATGAACTGCAGTTTACATTTTTGAAAGGAGATACTATTGCATTTTCTGCAAAGCACCAGGTTCGTCTTAAAAATGGTTTTTTCATGGTAGATAATTATAAATCGGGTTGCAGTGGAATTCCTTATTTATATGGAAGTTGCGAGAAGTCTCAATCCCGCATCGGGTTGACGAAAGGCGGAAATCTTTTAATCCAAAGTTATTATCACAGCAGTGGTGGAATTTTCCTGTTCCTATGGTCGGGGCATACCGCGAATACGGTAGAAAAGTACAGAAGAATTAAATAAAAAAACATGAAACCGAAAATCAAATTTAAAAAAGCAACCTCACCTTTTTATGCAGAACTGCGTGAAGAAGTGAAAGGGTTGCTTACCGAAAAGATAGTGAGAAAAGCTAACAGACTGCTTATTATAAAATTTATATCATATGCTGTTATTTTTCTGCTTTTGTATGGTAATCTTTTTAATCCTTATATGAAAGATAAGACCTGGGCTGTCATTCTCAATTATACTTTATTAGGACTTACGGGAATACTGCTGGCTTTTAACTGCTCTCACGATTGCGTTCATAATACATTCTCAAAATATAAAAAAATGAACCAACTCATCTACTATATAACATTTAACTTACAGGGAGTGAATGCAAGATTGTGGAGAAAAAGACATATTGCCTCTCATCATGTTTTTCCCAACGTAGATGGATGTGATGCTGATATCGATGATAATATTTTTATCCGGCTGTCTGCTCATCATCCTAGAAGAAACATACATCAATATCAGCACTTATATGCTACCTTGTTGTATTGTTTCTACACGCTGCATTGGATTTTTATTAAAGATTTCATCTATGTGAGGAAGAAAGAATTGGCCAATCTGAGAAATCAGAACCATTCATGGAGATCTGTAGTGGAAGTGGTTGTTTTGAAGCTTTCTTATTTTGCCTATATGTTGGTGCTTCCTTGTATGTTTGCAGATATTCCGGGAACTACTATTATGATATCTTTTCTGATCATGCATCTTACGATTTCTTTATTTTTTGTATTGACTTTGATCATTTCACACCTAAGCCTTGAGACCGATTTTCCAACAGCAGATGAAAATGGCTATTTACCTTACGACTATTATGAGCATCAGCTTGCGGTATCTCTGGACTACCATCCAACCAGCAGATTGGCAAACTGGATCTTCGGAGGGTTCAATTCCCATGCGGCTCATCATCTTTTTCCGGGATTGCCTCATACTTTGTATACCATTATCACTCCTGCGATTAAAAAAGCGGCTGTCAGAAACAAGTTTCCCTATCATGAAAAGAGTATTGCTGAGGCTGTAAGATCTCATTATCAGTATCTCTGGAAATTGAGTAAGTGATTTTTAAGAGATTATATTTCCTTTTTTTTTAGAATGTTGATTGTTTTCTGTCCAAAAAGGGAAATTTGGAACCAAATTAAAACTAATTTTTAATAATAAATACGCTTATATCCATGAAAAAGCAGAGAAGAAAAACAGATGTACTGAATAAAAATAATATTTTTGTAAGATAGCCTGAATAAGTAATGAAAAAAAAATATCTGATCCTATTATTAATTGTGTGTAACCTGTTTCATGCACAAACCAATATCATAGAAAAGGGTATCTCGGAAAAACGCTCTTATCAGGAACTTGAAAAAGAATTCTATAGCGGAAAGCTTGAAGATGCCGCTAGCAGGCAAAAATTAGCAAAGTATTATCTTAAGAAAGCTAAATCTGAGAAAAGTAATCAAAATATTGCAGAAGGATATGTAATGCTGCACTTTGATGAAACTTTACCCAATGCCTTAAAATACCTCGACAGCTTACAGCAGCTCACTAAAAATTCTAAAGAAAATAGGTATCCTGCCAGAACTTATCTTCTAAAAGGAAACCTTTATTTCAGGACAGAGAATCTTCAATTGGCTCTTAATAATTATATCTTAGGACTGAAATATGCAAAAGAAAAAAAGAACAAACGACAGATTGCCTTGGCACACATCAGTCTCGCTTACCTGAATAATTATATAGGAAAACATGCAGAAGCAGCCAAAACGCTGAGACATTATGCATATGAAGCCGATTATATGAATAAAGATGAGAAAAATACTCTCAAACTGAGCTTGGCAGATGCTTACATCGAAATCAATAAAATGGATTCTGCCTATATTCTGATAAAGGAAGCTCTGCAGGAGTCGAAAAAAGAAAACGATACTTACCGTTACTACGAAAGTCTTGGACTGCTGGGAAATTATAATTTGCAATCGAAAAACTATCAGAAGGCCATTGAAAACCTACAGGAATGTAAAAAACATTTCTTTACTGCTAAAGAGCAAAGCAGGAGAAGCGAACATTACACGCTATTCAACATGGGAAAAGCCTATGATGGATTAAAAGAAAAAGAAAAGGCAACCGATTGTTTCAGAAAGATCGACTCTATGATTCTCAAAAGATATTATATGTATCCGGAGCTCAGAGAAGTATATACCTACCTTATTAAGTATTACAAAGAAAATAATGATATAGAAAAACAGCTGTATTATGTAGATCGATTTCTGGCAGTAGATAAAGTCCTGGATACACAGTTCAGATATATATCCAGAGAACTTCCCAGAAGGTACGATGCTTCGGAGCTACAGCAAGAAAAAGAATCAATTACCAATGAACTTCAAAAAAGAAAGAATCTCTTTTATGTTGTTCTCAGTCTACTTTTGATATCCCACTTATTATTCATCAACGTTTATTTTAAGTATAAGAAATCTGAAAAGAAATACAAAAAAATTGCCCAGGATCTTATTCAGTCTGTTAATGAAAACAGAGTGAGTGAAAGAATGGAACTAAAAAATGAAATCTCTGTTCAGAATATTACCACTTCAGAAGACAAAGCAACAAAAGTAATTTCCGAAGATATCGTTCAGACGATTTTAAAAGAGTTGGAAATCTTCGAAAGCAAAGATCAATTTTTAAATAAGGGAATCACCTTAGGAAGTCTTGCTAAAAAAGTAAAAACCAATTCCAGATATTTATCCGAAATTATCAATACCTATAAAGGGAAAAATTTTGCAACCTATCTCAATGATCTCCGTATAGACTATGCCATCAACAGATTGGCCAATGACCGAAAATTCAGATCATATAAGCTGCCTTTTATTGCAGAAGAATTAGGATACAATAATGAACAGGCCTTCACTTTAGCCTTCAAAAAAAGAACAGGAACACCTCTTTCTGTTTATTTGAAAGAAATTGAGAATATGGAAGTGGTTTGATTTTAATTATTTTATTATCAGTTATTTAATATATGTAAATTCATGATTTTATGCCTATAGATTTATGAATTTATAGACCATTTGCTTGTTTCATCATTTCCTTTTACCGCATCTTTGCTTCAGAGGTAAAAACACAATTATTGATATCTTGTAGGTGCGCACTGCAAGATCTTTACATCCAAAAATAATCAGTAGAACTTTCGGCCGGAAGAGATATTGATAAGAATAACTAAGAAAATTATGAAGACAAAATCATGAAGTAAATAGTAAAAAAGTTAGAAACGTAAAAACGATAATCATTTAGTAAAGTATAAATCGAGTAAAGAAAAACAGACTGTAAATATCCAGTTATCATTTAAAACTAATAACCATTTTTTTATACTAAAAACCATTTCCATGAAAACTCAAAGTAATGAATTTTATCCTTTTCTTAAAGTGATGAAATGAATGTTTTCAATTCAGATCAACGTTTTTTAAGGACCATTGATTTGAAATTCAACTTTAAAAATGAAGACGGAAGAGCAGAAAAATAGACAGTTTTTTTTAGCTGTAAGTTTAAATACTTGATAAATGATTTTTAAAGACAGCGTAACCATGAAGTTGCGCTGTTTTTTTGTAACTTTGCCAACATTAATTTTTATATAAAAAATTTATCATCAACAAATGAAAAAGCAAACGATCAAAGAAATCCTAAAGGATTACAAGAAAGTATTACATCATGACATTACAGTTTACGGATGGGTAAAATCATTCCGTGCTAATCGCTTTATTGCACTTAATGATGGATCTACGATTAATAATTTGCAGATAGTTGTTGATTTCGAAAATTTTGACGAGGCAATCATCAAAAATATCAGTACAGCTTCTTCCCTTAAAGTAGTAGGAGAAGTGGTAGAAAGCCAGGGAGCAGGACAATCTGTTGAAATTATTGCTAAAAAGATCATCATTTTAGGAGATAACTTTACAGAAGAACTTCAAAGTACCATTCTTCAGCCTAAAAAGCACAGTTTGGAAAAACTTCGTGAGCAGGCACACTTAAGATTCAGAACCAATTTGTTTGGAGCGGTTTTCAGAGTACGTCACGCAGTAAGCTTTGCCGTTCACTCATTCTTCAACCAGAATCAGTTTTTCTACATCAACACTCCGGTAATTACAGGAGCAGATGCAGAAGGAGCAGGAGAAATGTTTGGAGTAACCAACTTCGATCTGAACAATATGCCAAGAACTGAAGAAGGAGAGATTGATTTTGCACAGGATTTCTTCGGAAAGAAAACTAACCTTACCGTTTCAGGTCAGCTTGAAGGAGAAACTGCAGCGATGGGATTGGGAAGAATTTATACCTTTGGACCTACTTTCCGTGCTGAAAACTCAAACACGACAAGACACCTTGCAGAGTTCTGGATGATTGAACCGGAAGTAGCATTCAACAACTTAGAAGATAATATCGACCTTGCTGAAGATTTCCTTAAATATGTGATCCAGTATGTATTGGATAACTGTAAGGATGATCTTGAATTCTTAGATAAACGTTTCGAAGAAGAGCAAAAAACAAAACCTGAGAAAGAAAGAGCAAAAGAAGGTCTTATTGAGAAACTTGAAAATGTAATTGCCAAACGTTTTAAGCGTGTAAGCTATACAGAGGCTATTGAGATCCTAATGAACTCCAAGGAGAACAAAAAAGGAAAATTTGCTTACCCTGTTGAAAGTTGGGGAACAGACCTTCAGTCTGAGCATGAAAGATTTTTAGTTGAAAAACATTTCGAATGCCCGGTGGTATTGTTTGATTATCCAAAAGAAATCAAAGCTTTCTATATGAAACTGAACGATGACAATAAGACTGTTGCAGCAATGGACGTTCTTTTCCCAGGTATCGGAGAGATCATCGGAGGATCAGAAAGAGAAGCAAGATTAGATGTACTAAAACAGAAAATGGCAGATATGCACGTAGATGAGCACGAACTTTGGTGGTATCTTGATACCAGAAAATTCGGTTCTGTACCGCATGCAGGCTTTGGTTTAGGACTGGAAAGACTGGTTCTTTTTGTAACAGGAATGACCAATATCAGAGACGTGATTCCTTTCCCAAGAACGCCGAAAAGCGCTGAATTCTAGAACAATAAAAAAAAGCCTTATCTACGATTAAGGCTTTTTTTATTATTTAATAGTTTATTATATTCAATGTATAAAGCAAAAATCATGCTAAATGTGTTTTTTATCAAATAAATTTATTAAATTCGTAGAATATGTTATGTTAAAACGCAAATAAGAATATGCTTAAACAACACTTACAACTCAAATTAGGACAGAAGCTGGCCCCTCAGCAGATCCAGTTGATGAAGCTTATTCAGCTTCACACTCTTGAATTTGAAGAGGAGTTGGAGAGAGAGTTAGAAGAAAACCCTGCTTTGGAAATTGCCAAGGAAGATTCTAAGGAAGATGATTATTCTTCTTTGGAAGATGCTTATCAGGATGAGGGTACGGAAAGCATTGAAACAGATTTCGACGTCAATGAATATATCTATGACGATGAACCAAGCTATAAAACCGCATCCAGTAACTACTCTCCGGATGATGAAGAATTCGATAACGAGAGCCTTCTGACGGAAGGACAGTCATTATATGATTATTTGATGGAGCAAATTCATCTGGTAAATATCAGTGATGAAGATCTGAGGATTGCAGAATACCTTATTGGAAACCTGGATACAGACGGATATCTGAGAAGAGAGATCAAGTCTATTGTAGATGATCTTGCTTTCTCACAGGGAATTTATACTACCAAAGAAAGAGTGGAAGACATCCTTGAGAACTATGTTCAAAAACTAGATCCACCAGGAGTAGGAGCAAGAGGTCTTCAGGAATGTCTGTTGCTGCAGATTGAGAAGAAAGTAAGCTCTGATAAAGCGGTTTCTCTGGCTGCCAATATTCTGAGACATCAGTTTGATGCTTTAACGAATAAGCATTATAACAAGATTATTCAAAAATATGATATTGAAGAAGATGATCTTAAAGATGCACTGGATGAAATCTCCAAACTTTCGCCTAAAGTAGGTGGGAATTTTGATACTCAGACTATTACGATCAATCAGGAAATTATTCCAGATTTTGTAATTCAGGTGAAAGACGGGCAGGTAATCCCCATGCTGAACAGCAAGAATGCGCCTACATTAAGAGTTTCTGAAGAATATAAAGATATTTTGACCACTTATTCTCATGATAAGAATTCATCTGAGCATAAGCAGGCTGCTTTATTCATCAAACAAAAGCTGGATGCTGCCAAATGGTATATAGACGCGATCAATCAACGTCAGAATACTTTATTACAGACCATTACAGCCATTGTGAAGTTCCAGAAAGATTATTTCATCACAGGAGATGAAAAGTCGCTGAAACCAATGATCCTAAAGGATGTGGCTGATATTACCGGTTTTGATATTTCTACCATTTCAAGAGTGGTAAAAAGTAAATATGCTGATACGCCTAATGGGATTGTATATCTTAAAGATTTATTCTCAGATAGTTTGACGAATGATGATGGAGAAGAGGTTTCTACTAAAGAAATCAAAACGCATCTTCAGGAAGTGATCAGTAAAGAGAACAAAAGAAAACCCCTTACAGATGATGCTCTGGTGGTGATCTTAAAAGAACAGGGATATAATATTGCCCGAAGAACGATTGCAAAATACCGTGAACAGCTTAATATTCCGGTAGCAAGATTAAGAAAAGAACTTTAAAATAGTATAGAAAAAGCATTTCAATCTGAAATGCTTTTTTATTTTGTATACAAGGTTAAAAATCTAAACTCTGGCTTCCAATCCGAGTTCTTTCATAGAAATTTCTCTCATTTCTACTTTTCGTATTTTTCCGGAGATCGTCATTGGAAATTCATCTACAAATTTCCAGTACTTAGGAACTTTATAGTGAGCAATTTTTCCTTTGCAGTATTCTAAAAGCTCTTCTTCTGTGATCGTAAATCCTTTTCTCACTTTTACCCATGCCATTACTTCCTCTCCAAACTTTTCACTGGGAACTCCAATGATCTGTACATCCAGGATATGGGTATAGGTGTATAAAAAATCTTCAATTTCTTTGGGAGAGATATTTTCACCACCCCGAATAATAAGGTCTTTAATTCTTCCGGAAATGGTAATATAACCGTCTTTATCCATTACGGCCATATCTCCGGTATGCATCCATCGGCCTTCATCAAGAACTTTTCGGGTATTCTCCGGATCGTTCCAGTATTTCAGCATGACGGAGTAGCCTCTTGTACATAGTTCACCATGTTCACCTCGTTTCAGAATTTTTCCGTTTTCATCTATAATTTTTATTTCGAGATGATCCTGAACAGTTCCAACTGTACTTACCTGTTTTTCAAGAGGAGTTCCAATCAGTGTTTGAGTAGATACGGGGGAAGTTTCTGTCATTCCATAGCAGATGCTCATTTCCTTGATATTCATAAGGTTTTCTACTTTTTTCATGATCTCTGGTGGGCATACTGATCCTGCCATCACTCCGGTTCTTAAACTTGAAAAATCGTAGGTATCAAAATCTTTTACTGCCAGTTCTGCAATAAACATTGTGGGAACGCCATATAAAGAAGTACATTTTTCGTCGGAAACAGCTTTTAATGTAATCTCTGCATCGAAACTGTCATTAGGAATCACCATACAAGCGCCATGAGCAGTACAGCATATATTTCCGATAACCATTCCAAAACAATGATAGAAGGGAACCGGAATGCAGACACGGTCTTTTTCGGTATATTTCAGCCTTATCCCAATGAAATAACCGTTATTTAAAATGTTATGATGAGAAAGAGTAACTCCTTTCGGGAAACCTGTAGTTCCTGAAGTATACTGAATGTTCACAGGATCATCAAACTGCACGTGCTCTTCAAAGCTGTGAAGAACTTCGTCAGAAATATTCTGACCATTATTCACAAACTCTTCCCAATTATCATCAAAGAATATCTCATGTTTCAGGGTGGGGCATACCTCTTTGGCATATTCCACCATCTCTTTGTAGTTGCTGGTTTTAAAACTTAAAGAAGAAAAAATAAACCGTACTTCAGATTGGTTGAGTACATACGTAAGCTCATGAGTTCGGTAAGCTGGGTTGATATTCACTAAAATAGTTCCTATTCTGGCCGTAGCATATTGAAGAAGAACCCATTCGTAACGGTTGGAAGACCATATTCCGATTCTATCGCCGGCTTTTGCTCCTAAAAATAGCAGGGCTTTGGCAACAGCAGTGGTCTGATTATAAAATTCCTGATAAGTAGCTCTGTAGTTCTGATGGACACAGACTAAAGCTTCCTGATGGGGGTATTTTTCGACAGTCTTTTTCAGATTACCTCCAATAGTCTGTCCTAATAATGGAACCTCTGAAGTTCCATAAACATAAGATAAGGGCATAGTTTAAGATTTGGTGGAATAAAATTACTGATTATATCCCGAACTATGCCTATGTATACTAATTTTCCTGAGAATCTATTTCTTTAAGCTGATGTAGATTTTTATCAAGTTTTTTAATGATTGTACCATATACAAGCCTGTAGTATAGCCAGATCAGAGAAATCCCAAGCAAAGTACTTACTGTAAGCCCAACAACCGTAATAGTAAGATCGGCATTGCTTGGCTGTACATTTTGAGAATTTAATGTATAGAATATAAAAGCAGCCAATACAAATGTAAAGGAAATAAGAAGCACAATACTGATTAAAATAAATGCATTAACTGTTGTTTTGAATTTGATAATTCTTGTAATGAGCCCTTTCAGATTTTCCTCAATCTTTATTTTGCGGTAATTGCTGTAGAATTTCAATACAAAGTAAGCTGTAATCAGCAAGCTTATAATTTTTATTGCTAAATAAGCATGGCCAAAATTATTTTCTACTTCCGGTGCTTCCTGCGCACCCAGTCTTTCTAGCATTTTGCGGAAACTGTCAGATTCTTCTTCCTGGAAGAAATAGAACAATCCTAAAACAGAAAAGAATAGAAATTCTACAACACTGATCCAGAAAATATATTTTACATAATTGCGTGACTTTCTATTCAACATCTGAAGAATTTCACGGTTGTCATATTTTGGTTGTACAGGTTGTTCCTGCCATGTCTTTTTAAAGCTGTCTAAATCAAATTCAGGCATATTTTTCCATCTGTTCTTTAAGGGTTTTCTTTAATCTGTTCATTTTTACTCGGGCATTCACTTCTGTGATTCCGAGGTTTTCCGCAATATCCTTATAAGGTAGATCATCAAGATACATCATGACAATGGCCCTTTCAACATTCGGAAGAGTCTTGATTACAGTATACAAAAGCGATATCTGCTGCTGCTTTTCATCATCATCTTCCACGAAGTCTTTGTGGTTGATGTCCAGTTCATTGGTAGGAAGGCTTTTGCTTTTTTTTCTAAAGAGGGTAATGGCTGTATTGAGCGCTACACGATACATCCATGTGGAAATTTTTGAGTTTCCTTTAAATGAGTCGTAACTTCTCCAAAGTTGTAACACGATCTCCTGAAAAAGATCTTCCTCATCCTCCAGAGAGTTCGTATAAAGGCGAGATACCTTAATAATCAGACCCTGATTATCCTTGATAAGCTGCGCAAATTCTTTTTCTCTGGAATTCATAGATATATAATGCACGAAGATAATAATAAAGTGGTAATTGGAGAAGAGGAATTATGGCAAAATCATAAATAAGCTGAAAGGTTACAATAAATCGGGTGAACCAATCTGTGTATTCACTTCCTTTACTTTCAAGGATTCCTCAGTCTCTTCATAAAAAATTATGTATCTTTGCCGCTGCGAGAAAATCGGCTTGTTGATTTCCCGATTTCGGGAGGTAGGAAAGTCCGGACACCATAGAGCAGCAAAGCGGATAACATCCGTCACCCGCGAGGGTAGGACAAGTGCAACAGAAAGCAAGTACAGTTCGGCTGTAGTGAAACCAGGTAAACTCTTTGCGGTGCAATGGTAAGTATATCGGTTCTTTTCAGTAATGAAAATAGGGGCGGCTCGTCCTGAAAGCCGAGGGGTAATCAGCTCAAGTTTTGCAGCAATGTAAAACGTAGATAAATAACAGGCACTTCTTCGGAAGTACAAAATCCGGCTTATAGATTTTCTCGTAATTTTTTTAACCGTAAACACAAAAGGAAGGAAGCCCAAAGCTGAAGATTATAAGAGATCTGAACCTTCAAACGATGAACTTCCACTTTCATCCTTTATAAGATTATTCGCTTTCCAACTGTTTTTTTGCGTTTTGTAATTCTTCTTTGTCCTTATCTGAAAGGGTTGGATATTTTAGATTCATTTTTTCCAGAGCATCAATAATGATCTGAATGGCAGCAACTCTAGCAAACCATTTATTGTCTGCAGGAAGTACGTACCAAGGGGCATGATCTTTAGAAGTCTCATTGATTGCCGCTTCATAAGCCTCCATATATTTGCTGAATAAAGCTCTCTCCGGAAGATCACTTGCTGAAAATTTCCAGTTTTTTTCCTGTTCGTTGATTCTGTCCAGAAGTCTTTTTTTCTGCTCATCTTCCGATACGTTTAAGAATATTTTGACAATGGTTGTACCGTTTTGAGCAAGATGCTTCTCAAAATTTCGGATACTTTCATATCGGTTTTCCCAGAATTTATCATCGAAATCCTTTACCGAAGACCATGTTTTTTCACTTAAATTATATTCGGGATGTACTTTACAAACCAATACACTTTCATAATGTGAGCGATTGAAAATCCCGATCATCCCTTTTTGAGGAAGCGCAAGATAATGTCTCCATAAAAAATCGTGGGAATATTCTTTGGAACTTGGTGTTTTGAAACTGGTTACATTACAGCCCTGTGGATTTACTCCTCCGAAAACATGCTCAATCATACTGTCTTTACCTGCTGCATCCATCGCCTGTAAAACCACCAAAAGAGACTGGCTGCCGTCAGCATATAATTTTTCCTGTAACTCACGAAGCTTTTCTTTTTCCTGAATTAATAATTCTGCTCCTTCGTCTTTGGTAAGTTTTCCTTTGTATGAAGTATTGGCCTTCTTGATTGAAAATTTTCCGTTTACTTTAAAGTCATCTGAGAAATTGGTGTCCATATATTTTTAAAGATTAAAAGATTAAAAGATTAAAAGATTAAAAGATTAAAAGATTAAAAGATTAAAAGATTAAAAGATTAAAAGATGTTGTTATTAAAATTCAATACGAGTGTGTTTTAGTCCGGCTATTTTAAAGGAAAATAAATCCAAATATCAGCCAAAACCTAGATATATATGATAGATTTCAACACTATTTTCTGCCACCTATCACCCATCATCTACAATCTAATCAAACATAAATGTAATAAAAAAACCGCCTCTATAGAGACGGTTCCTTTATTTTTTTTGAGTAAAGATTAATTTGCAGCAGCCTTTTTAGCAAGTTTTGCAGCTTTTTTCTCAGCCTTAGCAGCTTCTTTTTGCTCTTCTGGAGTCAATACTTTTGGTTCAGGAGCTTTAGCATCTACATTTCCTTTGATGTAAATTACGCTTCTGCTGTTTGCAGGGTCGTTAGAGAAAACTTCAATCATTTTGTTGAAACCTCCAGGAATAGAAGTATTGTATCCTACTTTGATTTTAGCAGATTTTCCTGGCATGATCGGATCTTGGCTAAACTCAGGTGTAGTACATCCGCAAGAAGGTTTTACGTTTGAAATAATCAAAGGCTTATCACCTGAATTCGTTACAGTAAAGAATCTTGTACCGTCTGAGCTTGGCTTGATAGTACCGTAGTCAAAAGTCGTTTTATCAAATGTAATAGTTTGTGCAGATGCAAGTGCAAATGTTCCGAACAATGCAATTCCTGCGATTAATTTCTTCATATTCTTGAATGTTAGATATATTTGTTAGATAAATTTTGTGAAACAAAGTTAAAAATTATTTTAATTCATGCTTAAAATTTTTTTTCTTTAGACTATTTTTGCAAATTGTAAGTCAAAGAAATAGAATTTATGCAGATTTCAGAAAAGTATAATCCACAGGAAACAGAACAGAAATGGTATAACTTCTGGATGGAGAACAAGTATTTTCATTCAGAACCTAATAACAAGCCGCCATACACCGTGGTCATTCCTCCGCCAAACGTAACGGGGATTTTGCACATGGGGCATATGCTGAACAATACTATTCAAGATGTTCTGGTCCGTCGTGCAAGAATGCGCGGGTTTAATGCCTGCTGGATTCCGGGAACAGATCACGCTTCAATCGCTACTGAAGCTAAAGTTGTTGCTAAATTGAAGTCTGAAGGGGTCAATAAATCTGATATTACCCGTGAACAATTCCTGGAGCATGCCTGGGAATGGACTAATAAATATGGGGGAACCATCCTGGAACAGTTGAAAAAACTGGGATGTTCATGTGATTGGGACAGAACCCGTTTTACCATGGAAGATAAACTGTCTCAGCAGGTTATCAAAAGTTTTGTAGATCTATACAATAAAGGATTGATCTACAGAGGGTACCGTATGGTAAACTGGGATCCGGAAGCAAAAACCAATATTTCAGATGAAGAAGTAATTTTTAAAGAGCAAAACGGAAAATTATATTTCCTTAAATATAAAATTGAAGGTTCAGAAGAATTTCTTTCAGTGGCTACCACGCGTCCTGAAACTATTTTCGGGGATACAGCGGTGTGTATCAATCCAAATGATGAAAGATATGCTCACCTGAAAGGCAAAAATGTAATCGTACCGATCGTTGACAGAGTAATCCCGATTATTGAGGATGAATATGTTGATATTGAATTTGGAACAGGAGCTCTAAAAATTACGCCTGCACACGATACCAATGACTATGAAATCGGACAAAAACATCAGTTGAAAATGATTGATGCTTTAGACGATGATGGAAATCTTAACGAGCATGGACTTCACTATGCAGGAAAAAACAGATTTGAAGTAAGAAAGCTGGTTGCAAAAGAACTGGAAGAAAAAGATCTTTTGTTAAAAGCCGAAGATTATGTAAATAAAGTAGGAACTTCAGAAAGAACAGGTGCCGTTATTGAGCCTAAAGTTTCTGTACAGTGGTTCCTGAAAATGTCTGAAATTGCTAAACCTGCTTTGGATGTAGTAATGGATGATGAGGTGAAATTTTACCCGGAAAAGTTCAAGAATACTTACAAACACTGGATGGAAAACATCCGTGACTGGAATATCTCCCGTCAGCTTTGGTGGGGACAGCAGATTCCTGCGTATTACTATGGAGAAGGAGAAAATGATTTCGTAGTGGCAGAAACTAAAGAAGATGCTTTAGAACTGGCAAAACAAAAAACAGGGAATTCAGGTCTGACTATAGAAAACCTTAGACAGGATGATGATGCATTAGATACGTGGTTCTCTTCATGGTTGTGGCCAATGTCTGTATTTGACGGGCTGCTTGATCCTGAAAATAAAGATATCAACTATTATTATCCAACCTCTGATCTTGTTACCGGTCCGGATATCATCTTCTTCTGGGTAGCCAGAATGATTATGGCAGGATTGGAATACAGAAAAGAAGTTCCGTTCAAGAATGTGTATTTTACAGGAATTGTAAGAGACAGCCAAAGAAGAAAGATGTCCAAATCTCTGGGGAATTCACCAGATCCTCTGGAGCTGATCTCTGAATTTGGAGCTGATGGAGTTCGTGTAGGTATTCTATTGAGTTCTGCAGCAGGAAATGACCTTCTTTTTGATAAAGATTTAATGCTTCAGGGAAGAAACTTTGCCACTAAGATCTGGAATGCTTTCCGTTTGATCAATATGTGGAATCATGAAGATAAACCTGCAAATGCAACAGAAATCCAGACTATAGAATGGTTTGAAAATAAACTGAATAAAACGATTGTTGAAATTAATGATCAGTTTGAGAAATTCAGAATCTCTGATGCTTTACATTTAATCTACAAATTAATTTGGGATGATTTTTGCGGTTGGTATCTTGAAGCTATTAAACCGAATTATGGTGAAGGAATTTCAAAAGATGTTTATAACAAAACAATTGGTTTATTTGAAGAACTTATGAAGCTGCTTCATCCGTTTATGCCGTTCTTAACCGAAGAATTGTGGCAGACAATCTCAGAAAGAAGTATTGAAGAAGCTCTAATGATCTCTCAGCAGAAAAACGGCGGAGAATTTAATGAAACCATCATTAAAAACTTTGAAACAGCATCTGAATTGATTTCCGGAGTAAGAAACTACCGCCAGACAAAAGGAATTTCACCAAGAGAAACCGTTGAGATATATACCAATGCTTCAGAATTTGCCAACGAAGCAGTAGTAAGAAAATTGGCCAATGTTTCTGATATCCATTTCGGACAGAAAACTGATAAACCAAGTTTTACATTCCTGGTAGGAGCGACTGAAGTTTCTATACCTTTGAGTGAAAATCTTGATTTGGGAGAAGAAAAAGAGAAAACTGAAGAAGAATTGAAATACTTAAAAGGATTCTTAATTTCAGTAGAAAAGAAACTTTCCAATGAGAAATTTGTTGCCAACGCAAAACCTGAAGTAGTAGAGGTAGAGCGTAAAAAGCAGAAAGACGCTTTGGATAAGATTGCGATCCTTGAAGAAAAACTGAAAAGTTTATAAAAATACAGACAATTAACTTTGTCGAAATCTCAGGCTGGATACAGGTGAATAATTGTATCCAGCCTGATGATTTAAAGAATAAATAGAATGACACATTTAGAAAACATAAAAAAACTATTTTCAAAGGACTTTGTAGAGAGTCCCTTATTGGAAAGTTTTGAAGTAGGGAAGATCTATCTTTCCAGTGGAAAACTCGTCGCTTGTGACCCCTTGATCACAAATGATATGCTTCCTTTTACAACCCAATTTCCGAAAGGAGATTTTTCTGTAATGCTACATAAAGAAAGAGAAAGCAACTGTGTGGCCTACGCAGAAATTATATTCACGAATTCAGAAATCAAAGAATGGAAACTTGCCACCACAACAGGGCAGAATATTAAAGACCTGGCTGAAGAAGAAGTTTTCGGATATCCTGTGGAAAGCGGAATGGGATGTTTTATGGACGTAGATACCCAAAGCAGCCTCAACGATCTTGAGCAAAAACTATATCAGAATAAAGGAGGAGATTTTATGGGAATCTATGAGGAGTTTTTCCATGATTATTTCTTTGATGAGAATGGTGCAATAGACCAATATGCATTTCTGAAGCCTTCTGAGAAACATCCGGGGACAATTTTTGCTTTTGAAACAGGATACGGCGAAGGTTTTTATGCCAGTTATATCGGCTATGATAAAGATCAGAAGCCTGCAAAGATAATTACTGAATTTATTGAGATAAGTTAATTTAAATTAGCTATTTTTGAAGTACCTTTTATAAAATATTAAACTTTAAAGCCCCATATAAAACACAATGTATTTCTCATCAGAACAACCCCGAATTATCGTTGTAGGAAGCTCATCAATAGATTTAGTGCTGGAAACCGAAAAACTTCCTCAGCCCAATGAAACGGTTTTGGCCGTTAATTCAGAAAGCTATTTTGGAGGGAAAGGGGCCAATCAGGCAGTAGGTACAGCCAGGTTGGGTGCCAGTGTATATTTTGTAGGATGTGTAGGTATGGATCCTCTTGGTCAGCAGATTATGAGAAACCTGGTGAGTGAAAATGTGAATGTGGGATTTGTTCATGAAACAGACAAAGAAGCAACAGGTACAGCTTATGTCACCACTTCCCATGGAAATGCAGCAATTGTAGTGGTACCGGCAGCCAATAAATATCTTAAAACAAGTCATATTGACGAGGCCGACCGATATTTCCATACCGTAGACCTTGTTCTGATACAACTTGAAGTATCTATGGATGTTGTAGAATATACAGTGAAAAAAGCAAAGAAATATGGAAAAAAGGTGGGGTTATATGCTTCACCCGCTGTGAGAATCAGTGAAGATATTTTAGAAAATGTTGATTTTATTGTGGCCAAAAGCAATGAACTGTATACTATTTTCGGAGAAGAAAAGAGAGAGGACGTTCTTAAAAAATACTATAATAAAGTATTTGTAAGAGACGATACCAACTCAACCATTTATTTTGACGGTAACGAAATGAAGTATTATAGAAATGATAAAGATGAAACCGTTTACAAAATGGGAATGGGTGATGCTTTTACTTCCGGATTCGCCATAGCACTTTGTCACGGTAATTCCATTGAAGAATGCGTGAAGTTTGGAAATGAAGTTTCATCAAGGGTTTCAGGAGGAAAAGGATCTCAAACAGGATTGCCCAGAATGGCAGATTTTCTTTCTTAAACTATTTAAGGCATATCAAAAGTCTAAAACTTAACATAAAAATATAGGTAAAATGTCCACTTTTATAGTGGATTTTTTCTTTTATCATATGGAAAAACTAATATTGACCACAGAAAACAATACTTCCCTTAGCGTTCATCTTTTCAATCCTGAAAAAAGTAATGGGAAACTATTACTCATCAATTCCGCCACAGGAGTGAAGCAACAGGTTTATTTTTCCTTTGCCCATTACTTTTCTGAAAAAGGATTTACAGTGATTACTTATGATTACAGCGGAATTGGTCTTTCGAAACCGAAAAATATGAAAGGATTCCACAGTTCCATGAGAATTTGGGGCTCAAAGGATTTTAAAACTGTAACAGATTATATCATCAACACATTCCCTCAATACAGAAAATATTGCCTGGGACATTCCGTAGGAGCACTGATTCTGGGGATGAATGAAGACTCAAAGATATTTGAAGAATTCATCTTCGTAGGAACCCAAAATGCCTTCGTTGGAAACCTCCGCACAAAAACAAAAATAGAAGCGTATTTGGGCTTTGGAATTGCCCAGCCGCTAACCACTTCACTGCTAGGATATTTCCCGGCAAATTGGTTCGGACTTGGAGAAAGTCTTCCAAAAAATTGTGCATATGACTGGAGAACCTTAATTTTAAACAAGAAATCAACCAACAGATTGTTGGAGAAAATTGATGACTATTCTAAAAAATTAACGCAGAATGTATTCGTCATTCGTGCTGAAGATGATGTCTGGCTAACAGAAAAAGGAGTGCTGAGTTTATTGAATGATACCTATCCTAACCTCAAACCCACTTACCGGCTGGTAAAAACTTCCGAATCTGATAAAAATGAAATCGGACATGTCAATTTTTTTAGAAGCTATAACAGCAAACTTTGGGATATTATTTTAAATGAACTGATAGATAAATGAAAAGTACGATCGACAAAACCGTAGAATTTGTAAAAGAAAAATTGGAAGGAGCAGAAGCAGGACACGACTGGTTTCACATTGAAAGAGTATGGAAACTTGCCGGAAAAATTGCAGATACAGAAGATTGCGACAAAGAAGTGGTAGAATTATCCGCCCTGTTACATGATATTGCCGATCCTAAATTTCATAACGGAGATGAAACCATTGCTCCGAAAATATCAAGAGAATTTCTTGAGAGCCAGAATATTTCAGAAGAGGTTATCCAGAAGGTTTTATTTGTAATTGAGAATATCTCATTCAAAAACAGAAGCCAGGCTCCGGAAAACCCATCTATTGAACTTAAAATCGTACAGGATGCGGACCGTATTGATGCGATAGGCGCTATTGGAATTGCCAGAACATTCAACTTTGGAGGATTCAAAAATAATCTGATGTATGACCCTGCAGTAAAGCCTAACTTAGGAATGTCTAAAGAAGAATATAAAAAATCCAACGGTACAACCATCAATCATTTTTATGAAAAATTATTACTTCTGAAAGACTTGATGAATACACCGGAAGGAAAAAGAATGGCCGAAGAAAGACATCAGTATATGCTGAATTTCCTCGACCAGTTTTATAAAGAATGGAATGTAGATTAGAAAATATTATATCCCAGAATTAAAGAGAAAGATTTAAGATCTGCATTCGGAAGATCCTTATAAAGAATATTCGTACTGCTACTTAGTCTTGCTTCTACACTGAATTTGTTATTGTAATTGAATCCTGCCCCAAAAGATGTTCCTCTGAAGGCTTGAGTGGAAGCAAGAGCAATCTTATCAAATACAACATTATCGTAATCCACATCTATTGAAGCTGAAGAACTTGTTCTTACATTCAATACATTGGTAGCAACATTAACGAAGATTCTTGATTTTTCATTCAAAAACATAGAATATCTTATTCCTAAAGGAATATTAATAAAAGAATAGCTATCCATTGTCATATTATACAGATTATCATCTGTTCGGATAGTTGTTTTTTTATTGGTATACTGTGCATAAGTAGGCTCAAGAATTACAGACCACTTATTCTTATTAAACGGTAAAACTAATTCTGCTTCTACTCCTATTCTGAAGTTAGATTTTGAAGGGAAGCCAGGATTTCGGTACGATTCTTTCAACTCTAATGGAGCATAAAAATTAATTCCCGGTCGGATACTAAGGTTGAATTTTACCTTCTTTTTACTTTCAGTGAAAGATTGGTCAGTGGAACCGTCAGAACTTTCACCATTGTAAGTCTTAAATATTTTCGTTAAGCTGGAAGCTGTATATTGTGTTCTGTTTACTAAAGCCTGAGCACTGTTGTTATCCGCAAAAATAGTTTTTAGCTGATCAAGATACTGCTCGTTGGTGGCCACCTGAGAACTGTTCCCGTTAAAGAAATATTTTTTATAGATCAAAGGATGAATAACGGAATCTGATTCTGAATAAAAATATCGGGTAATATGACCTTTGTAGGTATATAAATTCTTATTTCCTGCTACGAGTTCTTTCAGGAATACGGAGCTTTTTACAAACTTGGGTTCTTTAGTGTTAGAGAAATTGGAAATGTCATCGGAGGAGTAGTCGATATTACCATTATAAGTAACATATTTGGAGTCGTTATATATTCCGAATTCTTTGATGGTAGAAGGAGTTCCTTTATCCTCTGCCGAATTCTCGTCTGTTTTATAAATGATATTGTCAGGATTGCTTACCCATCCTTTATTTTTGATCAGAACCTCTTTTTTTATATCATTTTGATCGATAATATACCCTTTTTCGAATTTGACCTGGGCGTAAAAAGAAGCAATACTGCAAAAAAGAAGTGACGAAAGCGTTTTTTTCATGGTTTATTTGAGTTAAAATTTGCCGGCAAATATAGATAAAATACAGATAAGAAGTATCTTTGTAAAATATGACACTCATTATTTTTATCATTTTTCTTGCTTGTATCCTTTCTCTGGTTCTATTTAAGGTGAAATCGGGAAGGATGGCAAAATGGGCCAAACTGTTTCGCATTGTGACCGTTGTTTTTTCGATTTCGGTTTTTACCTATTGGTTTATCAAGAAAAGTGCTGTTGCATTTGTTGCTAATTCGGTGGGGCTGCAGGTCGTTAATAAACTTCCGCAGACATTGGATTTTTATCTGATCAATGTAAAAAAAACAGACAAGAATACGACACTCGAGCCCAAACATATTGGAAAGATCCGTCCTGAATACTACAGAATAGAATATCTGAAAATGGATCAGTCTGATGAATACTGGATTGCAGGATATCTTGGAAAAAAGAACCTTGTCTATTTTTCACAGCACTCTGTACCCAATAAAAATATTGACCAGATTGTAGAAGTACAAAACTACATCAACCAGAGCATGAAACTTTCTGATGCTGCCAAAAAGCAGGTTGATGCCTATAATTATGAAAATACAAAACTTGGAATATGGATCACACTGGATTTTCTGCTTTTATTCCTGAACCTTGTCCTTCTTTTGAAAAAAAATAAGACAAAATAGTTTAGCTAATGATTGTTTCAGTACATTCATTAGCATTGAAACGGTTAAGGGTAATCTAAGATCTGCATGATCTGCTCCTTAAGTTCTTCGGGGCAGGCTTTTACCAATTTGTCCTTATTTTGTTTACTGATTTGTGAAGGTTCAAGCCATTCAACCCGGTTGGAGTTCAAGCTGTGGTTATCAAATATTCTTTTTATCTTATGATTATCATAAAAGATATATTCATCACCAAGCCAGCTGCTGGCAATACTGATTTTACAAATTTCCTTTTCCATGATATATAATTTAAAAAGTACCTCATATTACCAGGAATACGAGATACTCTAATTTACAAATTTTTCTGCTATGAAAAGGATTTTCTCTGTTTTTTGCAGATCAGTCGAAAGGAATATTTAAAAAAGTGTTCCTGTGCTTTCTGTTGCCATCTGCGGAATATGAATCTCCTTTTTCCATTCTTCGTTTAGCTTTTTGATGAAGTAAGCGGACAATAGTGGAGACGCTTTTTCTATATTTTGGTGTACGAAGAAATACAGATTCTGAAGGCCTTCCTTTTTCCATTTTGTCAAATGTTGCAGCCAGTCATCCAGTCTTTCATAATCACTTTCAGCATTGGCTCCTACATAGCGGATGAATGCATTTGGAGTCGTAAGACGCATATGAAGCATATCTCTTCTTCCGGCGGTATCTACAATAATGTTGGTGATGTTGTGTGCTTCAAAAAGTTCGCAGGTTGTATTAAGAATTTTCTCGTTGGTAAACCATTCTGTATTTCTAAGCTCTATAGCGAGGGGAACTTCTTTTGGCCATTCTTTAACAAATTTTTCCAGCCTGTCATAATCTTTAGGTTTAAAATTATCGTGAAGCTGTAGGAAAGCCATTCCCAGTTTTTCATCAAAATTCATAACAGCTGATGCGAAATGTGTCACGGGATCTGTTACATCAATCAGTCTTTTGAAATGGGAGACGGTATTGGTAATCTTGGGGAAGAATTTGAAGTTTTCCGGTGTTTTTTCTTTCCATGTCTTTACCTGATCCGGAGTAGGCATTCCGTAGAAAGTAGCATTTAGCTCAATAGAATTGAACTGGGTACCATAATAGGTCAGTTCATCCTTTGTTCCTTTAGGGTAAAATCCTTTAAGGTCGGTTTTGTTCCATTTGGCGCATCCGATAGAAATATTTTCAAGCCCTTTTTTATTGGTACTTAAAATTTCCTTGGTTCTGGAATGATCTTTAGGAAGGGCGAAATTTATTTTTGATGGGTCTTCTACTTGTCCGAATTTCATATCTGTCGTTTTATAGTATTAAATAATAAACACAAATATAAACCAAAAAAAGAAAGGGATTTTATTTTTCGCAGAGTTCCGTTTGTATGAATTTTTTATACCTCATCAGAATTACTTTTAAGTGCTTTTATCAACAGGGTTTGGGGTGAATTTCACCTGATCAGGTAGATTTTTATATGAAAATTATCAAGGTTTGCTTTACGATCTCGATTAAGTTTTTTTTAAGGAAATGTTAAACATTCTGTTACGTAATGTTAATTTTATGTTACCATACTTCCTGTTTACTAAATCTAATTTTACGGCAAGTTTTTAGCAATAAAATATGAAGAAAAAAATCATCTGTGCTTTTGCTTTATTATCGTTTGGTTTTGCATTTTCACAGGAAACCAGTTCTAAGATTTTTGGAAGATTAAAAGGAATCTCTTCTGAAGTAACTGTAAAGGTAGTACATATTCCTACCAACAGTGTCTTTGAAACTAAGAGTAACAGTAAAGGGCAGTTTAGTTTGGACAATCTACAGCCAGGAGGTCCTTATAAAATCGAGATATCTGATGGATCACAGGTGATTTATGAGAATCCTAGTTTACAGCTTTCTTTGGGAAGCAATGATTTACCGGTGGTGGATCTTGGAAGCAAAGAAAAAACAATTGATGAAGTAAAAATTACTTCTAAAAGAACTACTGTAAAAAACGGAGTAGGAATCAGCCAGGCGCAAATCTCCGGGCTTCCGAATATTAACAGAGGAATTCAGGATGTTACAAAACTGGTTCCTCAGAGTGCCAATAACTCTTTCAACGGAACCAATTTCAGATACAATAACGTTACCATCGATGGTTCTATCAACAATGACGCTATTGGTTTCAGTCCTTCATTGGGTGGACAGACGGGAACTTCCGGAATGCCGGGAAGCAGTACGCGTTCCAATTCTATAAGTTTGGATGCTATTCAGGATGTACAAGTGTATATCGCTCCTTATGATGTAAAGTTGGGGAATTTCTTGGGTGGAAGTATTAATGCCGTTACCAGAAGTGGAAGTAATGAGATTACAGGATCTCTTTATTCATACGGTAGAAATGCTGCAATTACAGGAAGAAACAGAGTAGGGGATAACTCAAAAATGCCGAGCGATTTTCAGGATTTCATTTATGGTGGAAGAGTTGGTTTACCAATCGTAAAGGATAAAGTTTTCCTTTTTACCAATCTTGAATATACCAAAAGAACAGACCCTGTATTCTACAACGCCAATGATCCTAATGCTTTGGTGAACGAACAGACAGCTCAGCAGATCTCAGATTTTGTGAGAAATAAATATGGCTTCAACGTAGGAAGCTTTAACCAATACAATAACTTCTCTGAAAGTTCTAAACTTTTCAATAAGTTAGACTGGAAAATTAATGATAAACATACTTTATCCATTAAAAATAATACTGTATTCTCTCAAGCTTCCAACCTTGAAAGAGATGGAGCGAATTTCAGGTTCTCCAGTATGGACTTTATTCAGAAGAATACGGCTTCTACCACTACTTTAGAATTGAAGAGCCGTTTTAATGATAAATGGAGCAATAATTTAGTTCTTGGATATTCATCTATTCATGACTACAGAGATCCAACTTCAGGAAACGCAATGTTCCCGCAGGTTGAGATCAATTATAATGGAGGAACAATTTTGTTGGGTAATGACAGAGAAGCCACTGTTTTCAATATGAAACAGAAGACTTTTGAAATTACAGACAACCTGACTTATAAAACAGGAAACCATACTTTCTTATTAGGAACTCACAACGAGTTGTATAATATTGATTATGGATTTGTAAATGCATTAAACGGAAGGATTTCTTATAAATCTCTTAATGATTTTTACAATGGTACTCCTTCCAGAATAAGAGGTACTTATCCTTTTAACGGAGATAGCAGACAGACTCTTTTTGATAATCCTTATGCGCAGTACAAAGTGAATCTTCTTTCCATGTATTTCCAGGACGAGATCAACTGGGGAAGAGTAAGATTGTCTCCGGGAGTAAGAGTGGATTATACAGATTTACCTAATAAGCCACAGCTGAGCCCACTTGTTAACAGCTCACCACAAGATCCGAATTATGGAAACACCTATACTTATACTCCGCTAAGCCAGCTTACCAATAATTACCTTAATAAACCTACATTCTCTCCGAGATTAGGATTTACCATCGATGTTACTGAAGACAGATCAATGGTATTGAGAGGAGGTTCAGGTATCTTTGTGGGAAGAATTCCATTTGCATGGCTTGGATATGCTTATTATAATGATGGTGTTGGTTTTGGAAGTTATGATTATAACGCTCCTACTGCTACTCAGCTGGCCACCAATGGAGATCCTTTGAACAGTGCCAATTTCCCGAAATGGCAAAACTCTTCAAAAGTACAGGTAGACCTTGTTGATAATAATTTTAAAATGCCAAGAGTTTGGAGAAGTTCTTTAGCTTTTGATTATACGCTTTCAGGATATAAACTTACTTTGGAAGGAATCTATACAAAAGTGCTTTACGATCTGAAGTTCCAGCAGGTGAATAAAACGGATAATGTGTCGTATTACAGCTATGATGTGGATCATGAAATGCCAATTTATACAACCAACATCAACAACAACTTCTCGAACGCTTACATGTTATCAAATACTAAAGAAGGTTACCGATACAATTTAACAGCACAGCTTTCGAAATCGTATAACTTTGGATTCAACTTCTTTGTAGCCTATACTTATGGTGATGCTAAGGATATTACGAATGGTATCAGAAACTCTATGGAAAGTAACTGGCAGATGAACCAATCTCTGACGCCTAACGATCCTAAGCTGACTACTTCGAATTTTGCGATCAAAAACAGAATTGTAGCTAATCTTGGATATGGATTTAATGTTTCCAAACTGAACAGATTATCTGCCAATGTGTACTTCAATGCACAGTCGGGAAATCCTTTCTCATGGGGATTTATAAACAGTACGATTGCTAATACAGGGCAGGCTGCCGGACTTGCTTATATCTTTAAAGATGCTGCCGAAGCTGCTAAATATATTGTTCCTATCAAAGATGGATCTGGAAATGTATTGGTAACTGCACAACAGCAGATTGCAGATTATGAAAATTTTGTTAACAATAATGATTATCTGAAGTCCAGAAGAGGAAAATTCACAGAAAGAAACGGTGATTTCACTCCTTGGAATGTACAGGCAGATATCAAAATCATGGATGAAATCAGGTTTAGCGAAAAATCTAAGAACAGTATTCAGATTTCATTGAGCATCATCAATTTTACCAACTTATTGAACAAAGACTGGGGTAAAGTATATTTTGTACCGAATACCTTTAACTCTACAGCCAGCGTTGGTCTTACAAAAGTTGGAAACGTTGCAACAGGACAGCCTGCAGCCGGAGACCCTACCTATAACTTTAAAACCCCAGGGTTGCCTTATACCATTGATCAGTTTGCATCAAGATTCCAGGCACAATTGGGAGTACGATATAATTTTTAATTATTTTATTAGACCATTTTACTTCAAAGAAGTTCTTTTTCATAAGTCCGGATTTTCTTTCCGGACTTTTTTGTATGATAGATTTTGATGACTGAATGATCAAGAAATTACATGTTGAGTCTCATCAGTATTTTACATTAAAGGAATCCTCAATCATTAGGGCATAAAAAAAGCACACCTTTCGGTATGCTTTCATAAATATAGCGTGTTTATTACTTGATTTTACGCTTCACAGCTTGAACATGATACAAAGTTCACCATCATTTCTTTAGAAACGGAAGAACTTCTTTGGTAGTAAAGTGTTTTTACTCCTTTTTTCCAAGCTTCAATATAAAGGTAGTTGACATCTTTTACAGGCATTGTAGAAGGAATCTGTAGATTCAGAGATTGTGCCTGGTCAATGTATTGTTGTCTTTGTGCCGCCTGAGAAATAATTTCCATTGGAGAAATTTCTTTGAACGTCTTGAATACTGCTTTTTCTTCAGGAGTAAGCTCGTTTAGGTGTTGTACGGAACCGTGATTCAACATGATTGTTCTCCATGTTTCTTCATTATCCAGTCCTTTTTCTTTCAATAGTTTTGCCAGGTATTTGTTTTTACGCATAAAGTTTCCTTTTGCAAGACCTGCTTTATAATAATTAGAAGAGAAAGGTTCAATTCCCGGAGAGGTTTGTCCAAGGATTGCAGAACTTGAAGTGGTAGGAGCAATAGCCATGGTAGTGGTATTTCTCAGTCCATACCCTTTCAATACGTCTGGTTCTCCATAGATGTTGGCAAGTTCTCTTGAAGCCTGCTCAGCCTGATCTTTGATATGTCTGAATGCTCTTGCGTTGAACTGAGTCGCCTCAAAGCTTTCAAACGGAATCATATTCTTCTGTAAATAAGAGTGATATCCTAAAACTCCTAATCCAAGAGCTCTGTGACGCATTGCGAAGTTTCTCGCTCCCTGTAGGTAATAGTTACCTTCAGTTTTATCGATAAATTCAGATAATACAGCATCCAGGAAGTATACTGCTAATTTTACAGCATCTGTATCTTTCCATTCATCATATAATTCAAGGTTCATAGAAGACAGACAGCAGATGAATGATTCTTCCATTGTTGAAGGAAGCATGATCTCAGAGCAAAGGTTACTTGCATTGATCGTCATTCTCTGGTCTTTATAAACCTGAGGTTTGTTTCTGTTAACGTTATCGGTAAAGAAAATGTAAGGAAGACCTTTTTGCTGGCGGCTTTCCAATACTCTTGCCCATACTTTACGTTTTTCCATATCACCGTCTATCATATCCTGCATCCAGTAATCTGGAACGCAAACTCCGGTGAACAGGTTTTGAATCGGGCTACCGATATCTTTAATTGATAAAAATTCTTCAATATCTCCGTGGTCAATATCCAGGTAGGCAGCAAAAGCACCTCTTCTTACTCCTCCTTGAGAAACTACATCCATTGCCGTATCAAAAAGCTTCATGAATGAAACTGCTCCAGAAGATTTTCCGTTATCAGTAACTGCAGTTCCTCTGTTTCTTAATTCTCCGAAATACCCTGAAGTTCCTCCTCCGATTTTAGTCTGCATGATCACTTCACCCATTTTGTGAGTAATTCCTTCAATGCTATCCGGGATGTGAGCGTTGAAACATGAAATAGGAAGACCTCTTTCTGTTCCCATATTGGCCCATACAGGAGAAGAGAAGCTGATCCATCCTTTAGTGATCATTTCTTTGAATGCTGGCTGGAGTTCTGGTTTGTACAACCTTTTTGCAGCAGCAGTAGTGATTCTGTCGATAGCTCCGTCTACTGTTTCGCCTTTCAACAGATATCCTCTGTTCAACATTTGTTCAGACTCTTCATTGAGCCACCATATATTTGAATTTTGCTCTTCCATAGATGTTATATTTTCGAATTCCGGGATGAGATTATCACCCCGGAATTTTGTTTTTTTATATTATTGATTGTAAAAATTCTACTTTGTGGGAGTCGTTCAGCCCGCTTTCATCTCTTAATTTCTGAAATTCTTTAAAAGAAGGTACATTCAAAACCTCATGCTGAACTTCTTCATTGGTGTAGTTTGAATAATGTAGAAAAGTAACCCCATCTTCCTTTACATATACTTTATATTCAAAAGCAGACTGATCTAAATTTTTAAAATCATCCAAAAACTTTTGAATATTAGCTTTGTTTTCTGGAACAAATTCCGGTTTTACGGTGTAAGTTACTATTACATTAATCATTTTGTGTTTGATATTTATTTAAACATATTGTCATTCCAACTACTAAGAAATCCTGGTGTCAGATTTTTTATTATGTTGATGTACCGTTGTACATTTTTAGAATGACGTTAATCTAATACTATCTGCTGTGACGCTCGCTTCGCTCGCGTCTCTGTATTAAAACAAATCGTTTGCTGTAATACTTTTGTCGTGCTTGGTATAATCAACCGGTCTTTTCGCAAAGAAATCATCTAATGAATTGGCAAAAACTTCTTCCTCGAACCATACCATTGGTCTATACTGCTCAGGAGTGATGTTGTATTTTGGCTTCATGTTGATTTTCTTCAAGCTGTCATCTACTCTGTATTTCATGAAGTTCAGAAGATCTTCTTTCGATACGTTGTCGATTTCACCCAATTCGAAGATCCAGCTAAGGATATCTCCTTCTTTTGCGATAGATTCGTCTACCAATGTGTAGATGTCTTCGATGTCGCTGTCTGTTAACAGATCAGGTTGCTCCTCACGGATTTTGTTGATCAGGTAGATTCCTGCATTGGCGTGAATTTGCTCATCTACGGATGTCCATGCAATAATGTTGGAAACATTCTTCATAAATCCTTTGAATCTTGTGAAAGAAAGGATGATGGCAAACTGAGAGAAAAGAGAAACATTTTCTACTAAAATACTGAACAATAATAATGCAGAAACGTACTCTTTAGGAGTTGCAGAATTAGCGTGCTTTAGAGCATTCCCTAAAAATTCGATTCTTCCTTTTACAGCAGGAATTTCAATTACGTTAAGGAATTCGTCATTATATCCTAATACCTCCAAGAGACGGGAATATGCTTCAGAATGACGGAACTCGCATTCCGCAAAAGTAGATCCTAATCCATTGAATTCCGG
Organism: Chryseobacterium sp. Mn2064; assembly: GCF_049319685.1. Taxonomy (NCBI): domain Bacteria; kingdom Pseudomonadati; phylum Bacteroidota; class Flavobacteriia; order Flavobacteriales; family Weeksellaceae; genus Chryseobacterium; species Chryseobacterium sp. Mn2064. The sequence continues at coordinate 88,629 of NZ_JBMOUE010000003.1, read as the reverse complement.
CTTTGGTAGGTGATTGTATAGGTTCCCCCAGAATGTCTTTACAGACACCTCGATCTGTGCAATGGCTAACAGCGCATTTTTCACAGCGTGCTTTTCATGTGGTTCCAACTGCGAATGAAAATCCTGAACATCTGCAGTAAAGTCCACTTCCGAATGTACCCAGAACGATTTGTTGATTGCCTCTACAAATTGAAGAACCTCCGGGTATTCAAATGGCTTATAACTTACTCTTTTATCAAAAATTCCCATATTAAATATCTTTATAATTAAATAATTTAGATCTCTGTGGATAACGTTCCAGAAATACTTAACTTTTTGTGTTTCTGATTATTGTGAATCTTAGTTATTCACTTTCACAATTCCATATTTCTTGTAAAGAACTAGATACAAAGTTCGAAAAAAAGAACTGATTTTAAAAGAGGTAAATACTAATAGGCTGACTTTTAGCTTCAAAAGTTTTCCACATTTACATGAAACTGGCTAGAACAATAGGCTAGACCGCAATATTGCTGATAAATGGGTGTAAAACCTAAGTTACGATTAAACAATAATTTGTAAAATATTATGAATAAAGGAATAAACTGTTAAACAAAAAAATATTTGAATAAATTTTCTTTCTTGTAACAATTTGAAAATATCATCTACTTATTGGGTATAAAACATACATCACTTAATGTTAGTAATTCAGGATTTACATAAGTCATACGATACAGGGAAAAGCAAGCTTCATGTTCTGAAGGGAATTAATCTTACGATTTCTGAGGGCGAGTTTGTTTCTATTATGGGAAGTTCCGGTTCCGGAAAATCTACACTTCTTAATATTATTGGAATTCTGGATGAAAAAGATTCAGGTACCTATGAGCTGGATGGAGTTCCTATCGAACATTTATCTGAAGTAAAAGCAGCAGAATACAGAAGTAAATTTCTGGGATTTATTTTTCAGTCTTTCAATCTGATCAACTATAAAACTGCTCTGGAAAACGTTGCTCTTCCTTTATATTATCAAAATGTACCCCGAAAAGAACGTAATCAGAAAGCAATGGAATATCTTGAAAAAGTAGGATTGGCACAATGGGCGAATCACCTTCCTAGTGAACTTTCCGGAGGACAGAAGCAAAGAGTTGCTATTGCAAGAGCTTTGATTACCGATCCTAAAGTGGTATTGGCGGATGAACCTACAGGGGCGTTAGATTCCAAAACGACTCATGATATTATGAAACTTCTTCAGGATATTAACAATGAAGGAAAAACAATCATCGTAGTAACCCACGAACCTGATGTTGCTGCACAAACCAAAAGAAATGTAGTGCTGAAAGACGGAATCATTGAAAGTGATGAATTTATTAAGCAGATTGTATTATAAGTGAATACTCAATAGTCAATTTTGTTTCGCAAGTGAATTTTTCAATGAGAAAGACAAATAATTTATAACACACACAAATGAATATGAAAAAAGATATAAATGTTTTTAAATCTGAACCATTATAAACTTGATGTTTATCAATCAGCCAGAGAATTAAGAATAGAATGCTACAAAATTTTGGCTGAGATTCCGAATCATGAAAAGTTTAACATAATTGATCAGATACGGAGAGCTTCAACTTCGGTTGTATTAAATATTACTGAAGGATGTTCAAGAAGATCAGAACTCGAAAGAAAGAGGTATTTTGAAATCGCAAGAGGTTCTGTTATTGAATTAGATTCTTGTTTTGATATAGTAATAGACTGTAATTACATCAAAAGAGAAGAATTGCGAAAAATAGAAAATTTGATAAAGACAACATTTATCTTATTAAGTAAAATGTTAAAAAGAGAGTAGACATGTGAAAATGGCTTTGGCAATGTAATCATATTGAGCTAAGAATAAAATTGACAACGCAGTTAATTGACTTCAAAGAAAATTGAACGCACAGCTAATTGACTTTTTTACAAAGTAAAAAAATAAAAACTATGTTTGACCTAGATCGTTGGCAGGAAATATTCAGTTCTATCCGCAGTAATGTACTTCGGACGGTGCTTTCAGGGTTCACGGTAGCCTTGGGACTGTTTATTTTTATTGTTCTTTTTGGAATTGGAAAGGGCCTTCAAAATGCTTTCTCTGAAGGATTTTCAGGAGATGCTAAAAACCTTATTACCATTGTTACAGGGAAAACGACTTTGGCTTATAAAGGACTACAGTCGGATCGTAACGTGACAATGAATAATAGCGACTACGATTTCCTGATCAATGCTGAGAAGCAAAATGTAGGAGCCTCCAGTCCAAGATATAATGCCAGTTTAATGGTAAAATATGGAAAAGAAAGTGGTACCTATCAGGTACACGGAGCAGAACCGGGAGAGCAGATCATTGAAAACAGAAAAATGATTGATGGCCGATATATTACTCCCCGTGATCTCGAAGGCAAGCAAAATGTTGCCGTTATTGGAAGAATGGTTCAGAGAGATTTGATCAAGAATGGTAGTCCTGTAGGAAAAGAGCTGGACATCAACGGAACCATGTTCAAAGTAGTTGGGGTATTCTCGGATGACGGAGGTGACTGGGATGAAAGACATATTACAGTTCCTATTACCACGTTACAACAGATGAAGAAAGGTTCGGATACCATCAATATTGCTTATATATCATATAGTGATAAACTGACTCCCGAACAAGCCATTAAATATGGAGATGAATTAAAAGATAAGCTGAAAGCAAGAAAAAGTGTTTCTCCCGATGACGAAAACGGAATTCGTGTTTGGAATAATGCTAAAAACATGAACGATACCTTCACCTTTATGGCAGTACTTACAGCTATTGTTGGGTTTATTGGGTTGGGAACATTATTGGCCGGAATTATAGGGATCAGTAATATCATGGTATATATTGTAAAAGAAAGAACCAAAGAGATTGGGGTGAGAAAAGCCATTGGAGCAAAACCTAGTGGAATTGTCGGTTTGATTGTTCAGGAAAGTGTTGTCATCACGGTTGTTTCCGGGCTCATTGGAGTAGGAGTAGGAGTTTTGGCACTCAGTCTCATTGGAGACAGCCTTGAGGAGTTCTTTATCAAAAGTCCAAGCGTAGGATGGGGAGCAATCTTCATGGCATTTATTGCTTTGATTTTCTCTGGTCTTGTAGCAGGATTTGTTCCCGCTTACAGAGCTTCAAGAATTAAACCGATTGAAGCATTAAGAACAGAATAATCAGGCAAACACACAATAGAAAAAACGATTAGAATTTATAACTCAATAATTCAAAAAGGTGAATATCATATTTAAAAAAGATACTTGGCAGGAGATCTATTATTCATTAAGGAATAATAAGCTTCGTACGTTCCTTACCATGATTGGAGTAGGATGGGGGATGTTTTTATATGTAAGCCTTCTTGGTGCGGCTAAAGGAATGGAGAATGGTTTCGATAAACTGTTTTCGGGTTTTGCCACCAATTCTATCTTTCTATGGGCGCAGAGAACCTCTATTCCTTACGAAGGATTTCCCAAAGGCAGAGAAGTTCATTTGAACTTATCCGATATGGAAATGCTGAAAAGAAAAGTTACACAGGTAGATTATATATCACCTCAGAATGCAAGAGGAAGTTTTACCGGAACACCGGGAGAATCAATGTCCAGAAATGGTAAAAGTGCTACTTATTCTTTGACGGGAGATTACTCTGTAGGAAATAAAATTTCAGAAAAGAAACTTATTTTCGGTCGATACATCAACGATGCCGATGTTTCCGGGAACAAAAATGTGGTGGTAATAGGTGAAGAAATTTATAAGAACTTCTTCGATTCTAAGAAAAAAGAAAACCCAATCGGTCAGTCTATCAATATCAAAGGATTGTTCTTTAATGTTATTGGAGTATTCAGAGTAAAAAAAGGAGGCGGTTTTGAAAATGACCAGACGGCCTTTATCCCACTTTCCACTTATACTAAAATGTATAATGCAGGGGACCAGATTGATATGTTTGCCATTGTGAGTAAGCCCAACGCCAACGTGAATGAAGTAGAAGAAGACGTAAAGCAGGCTTTAAAAACAAAAAACAAAGTCTCCCCGGAAGATACCAATGCTTTTGGAAGCTTCAACCTTGGCAAAGAATTTAAAAAACTGACAGGTTTTCTTACCGGAATGCAGCTACTAACCATCATTGTAGGAACACTCACCATTCTTGCCGGTGTAATTGCCATTTCAAATATCCTGTTAATCACCGTAAAAGAAAGAACGAAAGAAATAGGAATCAGAAGAGCTTTAGGAGCAAAGCCGGCAGAAGTAAGAAATCAGATTTTGTTGGAAAGTGTTGTTATCACACTCTCTTCGGGGCTACTCGGTTTTATGTTTGGGATTTTTGTTTTGATGATCTTAAATGCAGTCACCCAAGGCCAGGATTCCTTCCCATTCTATAATCCGACAGTGAATTATGGAAATGTTTTTGCCGCAATGGCAGTAATGGTCGTTTTGGGATTGATCATAGGAATGATTCCCGCGCAGAGAGCTGTAAAGATCAGACCTATTGAAGCTTTAAGAACAGAATAATTAATTTAAAAATAAAATGATCAACCCATTCATCTTTTCATTTTTAAACCATTCAATTTTTAATAAAAAATAAACTATACATATGAAAAAGAAATTCACTTGGAAAAAAGCCATTTATATTGTGTTGGGGCTTTTCTTTGCAGTGGCATTGTTCTCAGGGATTGGCTATCTTGTGAAATCAAACTCAAAAGAAGGAGAAGCTTTCCTTACCCGTAAACCTACCGTTCAGAATATGGATGATAAGGTGATGGCAACAGGAAAAATTGTTCCCAAAGAGGAAATTGAGATTAAGCCCAATATTGCAGGGATTATAGACAAGATTCTGGTAAAAGAAGGAGATAAAGTAGAAGCAGGACAGCTTATTGCAACAGTGAAAATTGTTCCAAGTATCTCTGAAGTAAATGCTGCACAGCAGGAAGTTCAGAATGCGCAGATCCAGATCAGTAATGCCCAGATGAATGTAGGAAATATGCAGAAGCAGTTTGAGATGCAGGAGAAACTTTACAAGCAAGGCGTTGCTTCCAAGCAGGAGTTTCTTAATTCCCAGCAGCAGCTGTTCTCTCAGCAGCAAACTTTGAAAAATGCTCAACAGCAATTGAATACCGCTCAAAAAAGATTACAGATTGCTAAAACAGGAGCCACTCCAGAACTTCAGGGGCAAGGATTAGCAACTACAGAGATCCGTTCCAAAGCTTCAGGTACCGTACTTGAAGTGCCTGTAAAACCAGGAAGCCAGGTGATTGAAGCGAATAACTTTAACGCGGGAACTACCATCTGTTCAGTAGCAGATTTGAATGCATTGATTTTTAAAGGAGAAATCGACGAGGCTCAGGCAGGAAAACTAAGCCAAGGAATGGATATGAATATCGTGATCGGAGCTTTACAAAATAAAACTTTCCCTGGTAAACTGACGATGATTGCACCTAAAGGTAAAGATAACGCAGGAACAATCAAGTTTCCGGTAGAAGGTAACGTAAGCAATCCTAATAATGAATATATCAGAGCAGGTTTCTCTGCCAACGGAGAAATTGTTTTAAGCTCTCAGAAAAATGCATTACTTCTGGATGAGTCTTTAGTACAGTACGAAAAGAAACAAGGTAAAGATGTTCCTTTCGTAGAAGTAAAACAAAAAGATGGGAAATTCAAGAAGACCTATGTTAAACTTGGAGCAAGCGATGGTATCAATGTGCAGATTCTTCCAGGATCAGATATTAATAAAGATTCCGAAGTGAAAGTTTGGAACCCGTCTGATAAAGACAAAGAAGAATTAAAAGAAAAGTCAAAAGCAAAATAATAAACGACACTATATACTTTTAAATTGTTAAATCCTGAAGATCTTTCTTTGGGATTTTTTTTATGTATAATGAAAGTTTTAAAGAAAATATGTAACGAAAAGCGGCGATAAAATGTCTTACATTTAATTATTAATTATAACCCATGAAAAAACGCTACCTGATACTTTTACTTTTTGTCGTTGCAAAATTTGTTCTTCAATATATCCTGATCAACCCGGAGTATGAATTGCAGAGAGATGAATATCTGCATTTGGATCAGGCGAATCATTTGGCATGGGGATATTTATCGGTTCCTCCGGTGAGCTCATGGTTGGCATGGCTTATCAAAACATTGGGTAACTCTGAATTTTGGGTGAAGTTTTTTCCTGCTTTATTGGGTGCTTTTACCATGGTGGTGGTCTGGAAGGCTATTGAAGAATTAAAGGGCAGTCTTTTTGCACTTGTACTGGCTTCTTTAGGACTCCTGTTTTCCGTCTTACTTCGCATCAATATGCTGTTTCAGCCTAATTCGATGGACATACTTTTTTGGACTCTCTTCTTTTATATTGTAATACTATATGTGAATACAGAGAAAATCAAGTGGCTTTATTGGGGAGGACTCGTTTTTGGAATAGGGATTTTGAGCAAATATAATATTGTATTTCTTGCATTAGGTTTTCTTCCGGCAATTTTGATGACAAAACAAAGAAAAATTTTTGCCAACCCTCATCTGTATGGCGCTGCACTTTTGGCGTTTATGATTATTTTACCTAATCTTCTTTGGCAGTACAACAATGGCTTTCCTGTTATTCATCATATGAAGGAACTTGCCGATACCCAATTGGTGAATGTAGACAGATTCGATTTTTTCAAATCTCAACTTCTTTTCTTTATAGGAGTAGCTTTTGTGATTCTTTTTGGTTTTTATGCTCTACTGTTTTACAAACCATTTGAAAAATTGAGTTTTTTCTTCTGGGGATTTGTTATAACGATTGGACTGTTTGTCTTTTTTAAGGCAAAAAACTACTATGCAATCGGACTTTACCCTATTTATATAGCTTTTGGTTCTGTTTACCTTGGGCATCTTCTTAAGAATGGATGGAAACGTTTTCTTCAACCCGTTTGCCTTCTGCATCCGGTAATTTTGTTTATTCCTATGTATAATGTTTCATTTCCTAATAAAAGCCCGGAATTTATTGCAAGCCATCCGGAAATCTATTCGAAATTTGGAGACTTACGTTGGGAAGATGGGAAAGATCATGCATTGCCCCAAGATTTTGCTGATATGCTGGGTTGGAAAGAATTGGCCCAAAAAGTAGATCATGAATATACCAGCTTGTCAAAAACAGGAAATACACTCGTACTTTGTGATAATTACGGACAGGCAGGAGCCATCAACTATTACTCAACCAAAGGGATAAAAGCAGTTTCATTCAATGCGGATTATATCAATTGGTTTGATTTAAGTAAAAAATATAAAAACCTGATCAGAGTTAAAGACCGTCCCGAAGATGAACTACAAAAAACAGGAGCTTTTTTCGAACACTCTAAAATTGCAGGTTTTGTTGACAATAAGTTTGCCAGAGAATATGGAACTACAGTTTTCAGATTTGAAGGAGCTAAAATAGACATACGGAAAAGACTGCAAGATGAAATGGTAAAAATTAAAAGCAGATAATATAAGAACTATTTTAAAATTCTTTAAAAACAAAATAGAAAATCACTATTGCAATTTTGTTGCAATAGTGATTTTTGTTTTAAATTTGCAGTATTAACTACCAATTATCAATTATGGAAAATAAAAACTTCGACGTTATTATCATAGGAGGAAGCTATTCCGGATTATCTGCAGGAATGGCCTTAGGAAGATCCCTGAGAAAAGTTTTAATTATCAATGACAATAAACCCTGCAACAGGCAGACTCCACACTCCCACAACTTTATTACCCACGACGGAAAAACACCGAAAGAAATTGGTGAACTTGCCAAAAAAGATGTCGAAAAATATAATACCGTTCACTTTTACGATGGAACTGCTTTAAAAGCATCAAAAAAAGAAACCGGTTTTGAAGTTGAAACAATATCTGGCGAAAAGTTCAAGGCGAAGAAAATAATTCTTGCTTCAGGAATTAAAGATGTAATGCCGGATATTCCCGGATTTGCTGAATCTTGGGGAATATCAGTCATACATTGTCCATACTGTCATGGTTATGAGGTTAGAAATGAAGAGACCGGGATTCTTGCCAATGGAGAAATGGCCTATGAATTCTCCAAGATGATTTTTAACCTGACAAAAAAGCTGACTCTTTTCACGAACGGGAAATCGGCACTTACAGCTGAACAGTCTGACAAATTTGCTCAGAACAAGATCAATATCAACGAGGATGAAATTGAATGTATAGAACATGATGAAGGAAAACTTAAAAATATCGTTTTCAAAAATGGGAAGTCTGTTCCGTTAAAAGCTTTGTATGCGAAAATTCCTTTTCAGCAAAATTTTGATGCTTCAGAACATTTGGGCTGTGAGTTTACAGAACAAGGTTTTATCAAAGTAGATGCTATGCAGAAAACAACTGTTCCCGGTGTTTTTGCCTGTGGAGATAACGTTACCATGATGAGGTCTGTAGCCAATGCAACAGCTCAGGGTAATTTTGCAGGAGCAATGGTGAATAAAGAGCTTTGCGAAGACGAATTCTAAGATTCTCTTTGATAGGATAAATTTTATAAAATATTGTAATTACCTTTTTACTTTTCCTGTAGATTGTGTTAAAAAATCATTTTTTTTAATATCATAATCTCACTGAAAATTCCGTACATTTGGGGAGGAAATTTCAAAAACTAAAAGTAAAATGGACATTATTTTCGACCTGATTGAAAAAGAAAGACAAAGACAAACCCATGGATTAGAGCTTATTGCATCAGAAAACTTTGTTTCTGAAAACGTAATGAAAGCGATGGGAAGTGTACTTACAAACAAATATGCTGAAGGATATCCCGGGAAAAGATATTATGGAGGTTGTGAAGTAGTAGATGAGGTTGAAACACTAGCTATCAACAGAGCAAAAGAGCTTTTTGGTGTTGACTATGTGAATGTTCAGCCGCATTCAGGCTCTCAGGCGAATGCTGCTATTTACCTTGCAGTTTTGAAACCAGGTGATAAAATCATGGGGATGGATCTTTCCATGGGAGGCCACCTTACTCACGGTTCTGGTGTAAATTTCTCAGGAATTCAGTATCAGGTAGTTTCTTACGGGGTAGAAAAAGAAACTGGTCTTATCGACTACAATCAGATGAGAGAAGTAGCATTAAGAGAAAGACCAAAAATGTTGATCGCTGGTTTCTCTGCTTATTCAAGAGATCTTGATTATGCTAAATACAGAGAAATTGCTGATGAGATCGGAGCTACACTTTGGGCTGATATCGCACACCCTGCAGGTTTAGTTGCCAAAGGATTACTTAATTCACCTTTTGAGCACTGCCACGTAGTAACAACAACAACTCATAAAACGTTAAGAGGACCAAGAGGAGGGATGATCATGATGGGGAAAGACTTCGAAAATACTTACGGCCACAAAACTCCAAAAGGAGAAACAAAAATGATGAGTCAGGTATTGGATGGAGCAGTATTCCCAGGAATTCAGGGAGGGCCGCTTGAACACGTGATTGCCGGTAAAGCTGTAGCCTTCGGAGAAGCCTTGGACGGACAGTTCGAAACTTACGCAAAACAAGTGAGAGCAAATGCTCAGGCATTATCTAGTGCAATGATCAACAGAGGGTTTGATATTGTAAGCGGAGGTACAGATAACCACCTTATGTTGGTAGACCTTAGAAATAAAGGGGTAAACGGTAAAGAAACAGAAAAAGCTCTGGTACTTGCTGATATCACTTGTAACAAAAACATGGTTCCTTTTGATGATAAATCACCTTTCACAACATCTGGAATCAGATTGGGAACTGCTGCGATCACAACAAGAGGACTTAAAGAAAATGATATGGATACTATTGCAGGATTAATTTCTGACGTGGTAGATAATATCAAAAATGAAGAAGTACTTGCCTCTGTAAGAAAGCAGGTTAACGAATTAATGGAAGGTAAAGCTCTATTTAACTATTAATGCGCTTTACAATATAATACAAAGAATGAGCGATCGCTCATTCTTTTTTTATACCGAATGGAAAAAAAAACTTTTACCTTTGACGAAATCAAACAAAAACTAGTCAACTACTGTGTTTACCAGGATCGCTGCCACTACGAAGTGGAACAGAAAATGAGAGAATTCCTCCTGATAGATGAAGCTAAAGAAGAAATCATGCTTTATCTTCTCAAAGAAAATTTTTTGAATGAAGAAAGATTTACAAGAAGCTACATCAGAGGCAAATTTTATATAAAGCATTGGGGGAAAAACAAAATCAAAATGAATCTGAAGCAAAAGCAGATTTCTGAAAGGCTCATCAGCTCATGTTTTGATGAGATTTTTGAAGAGGATTATACCAATACGATTCGGAAAATATTCGAGGATTATTACGCTAAACAATCTGGTTTGAAAGAGTATCAAAAAAAAACTAAGACAATAAAATATTTGATGAGTAAAGGTTTTGAATATGAAAAAATTATTAATATTTTTGACTAAATATTAATGAATTTTAAAATGTGAATACGTTTTTTTTTACATAATTTTATCAATTTATTGAAGCGATTGATAAATAGAGATTTAATAAATATTTTATAGAAAAGCATTTGTAATTAGCAGCTCTTTATGAACACATATCACTTTACATAGAGTTTTTATGGTATGATTTTTGTCGCTGCACTTTGCTATATCAGATGGAATTATTGAATTTCAAAAAGAGACCATCAAATTTATTTTTAGATTTCGACATATTGAGATAAATTTATTTTATTTTTGCATGATTGTATCGGAATTATCGCTGATGGGCGGGTTGATTAGATATTTTATTTTAATTAAATATGGACACAAATAAAGACAATGTATAATTCTCTTAGGAAAAAAATATTTGGAGGGGATAATGTTGTCAATCTCTCAGACGTAAGATATCTTCCTAGATGGATAATACTCGTAATAGATATTATTATTCTGGTTATATCCCTGTTTCTTTCTACTTACATTATCGAGAAAATTACTCAGCGGGAATTTATTTATCATGAAGATAAAAGCATCGTATTTGTCTTTATGATCTTGATGAATACGGCTTTTATGTATCTCTTTAAAACATATGCCGGTATCATCCGCCATTCTACATTTATCGACCTGTTCAAACTTCTTATCTCTTGCTTTTGTACAATGCTGGCGGTGGGAACTATCAATATGTTTTATTTCTGGATTACCGGGAGTAAATTTATAATGACTCCTTATCTGATCTTGTATTTTGTCATTTCATTCATGGGGCTTTTTCTTTTCAGACTGTATGTTAAAGAATTCTTCCATGTCGTAAGAGAATACAGAAGAAGCGCACTGAAAAAAAGAATATTGGTATTAGGAATTGATGAACAATCTATTGCTATTGCAAGAGCTATTCTTGATAACCCAAGCCTTCCTTATCAGGTAGTTGGTTTTTTAACACAGAGAACCGATTCTAAAAGAGCTTCTTTGCTGGGAAAGCCTATTTATGAAAAGAAAAGAATTGAAGAACATACCAAAGAAGATCTGATTCTTGACGGAGTTCTGATTGTAAAAGAAATGATGGCCAGAGATGAAGTGAATTCATGGGTAAACTTATTTCTGGAAAAAGACCTTAATATTTTCAAAGCACCTTCCGTACAGAAATTGAGAGACAGTGACGTAGGAGGCGCTATCAGAAATCTTCAGATCGAAGATTTGCTGAATAGAAAACCTATTAAAATTCAAAACGAAAAAGTAAGAAGCAGGCATTCTGAAAAAACAGTTTTGGTAACTGGTGGAGCAGGTTCTATTGGTAGCGAAATTGTAAGACAGGTTGCGCTTTTCAATCCTTCACTGATTGTCGTTCTAGATCAGGCAGAAACCCCACTGTACGATATTGAGCTGGAAATGAGAGAGAAATTTCCTCACATTGCCTTCAAATTTGTTTTGGGAGATGTTTCAAACCAGCACAGAATGGAATCTCTGTTCCAGCATTATAATTTCTCAATGGTATATCATGCTGCGGCATACAAACATGTACCTTTGGTGGAAGAAAACCCCCACGAAGCTATTTTTGTGAATATTCTGGGTTCTAAGATTGTGGCAAGACTTTCCAGCAAATATAAAGTAAACAGATTTGTAATGGTTTCTACAGATAAAGCTGTAAATCCTACTAACGTAATGGGTGCTTCTAAGCGTGCTGCAGAACTTTTTGTACAGTCTCTTCAGAATGTAGAAGGGAACGTTACCAAGTTTATCACTACAAGATTTGGAAATGTATTAGGATCCAATGGTTCTGTTATTCCTCACTTTAAGAGGCAGATTGAGGCCGGAGGTCCGGTAACGATTACCCATCCTGATATTGTAAGATACTTTATGACCATTCCGGAAGCTTGCGAACTTGTTCTTCAGGCTGGAACAATGGGAGAGGGAGGAGAAATCTTTGTATTTGATATGGGTGAACCTGTTAAAATTCTTGATTTGGCGAGAAGAATGATCAAGCTATCAGGATTTGAACCTAATATTGATATCAAGATTATTTATACAGGATTAAGACCTGGTGAGAAGTTGTATGAAGAACTTTTAAGCGATGACGCGAAAACACTTCCTACCCATAATGAAAAGATTATGATCTCCAAAGATCCTTCTATGGGATTTGAGGAAATAGATACCCTTACAAAACAAATTACTAAAGCTTCTTTAAGAAGAGATAAAGTAGAAGTTGTAAGAATTTTGAAAACAATAGTTCCAGAATTTAGGAGTAACAATTCCATCTATGAGGCTCTGGATAAATAGAAAAATATAAATGTATATTTGTACAATTTTAAAAAATAATGAGAGGTAAAATATTGGCAATAGTAGTGGCATCGTCTTTGGTTGTTTCCTGTAAAGTCAATCCCAATGCGAAAAATGATTTGAATTATATGCAGAATATAGAACAGACGGCCATCAGTGCCTCTGCCAAAAATTCTGCCAATACAATCCAGGTAGGGGATCAGCTTATTATCCTGATTACAGCAAAGGACATGGATGTGGTAAAGCCTTTTAATCAAAATTATTCTTCATCAGAACTTGTTCAAACCAATGCTTTGGCAGGAGGAAATACCCCTAATCAAGGAACTGTTGCACTTTCAGGACCAACCTATATTGTGGATGCCAACGGAGATGTTGACTTTCCTGTGTTGGGAAAATTGAATACTTCAGGGAAGACAATGATGGAATTTAAAGATGAAGTCAAAACAAGAATGACCCAATATGTGATCAACCCCACTGTCAATATAAAACTTGCTAACTTTAAAGTTACTGTTCTGGGAGAAGTAAACAGACAGGGAGATTATGTCGTATCGAGTGGGCATGCAACGATTTGGAATGCTTTGGGGCTTGCCGGAGATTTAACACAATATGGAAAAAGAGATGATGTATTAATCATCAGAACAGAAAATGGAGTGGTTTCTCATGGCCGTGTTAATCTTCAGGATGCTAATCTGATTAATTCACCGTATTATAATCTGAAACAAGGTGATGCCGTTATTGTTTCTGCTAATAAAGTGAGAGATCTTACCTCTAAACAAAATCCAAATACGACCCTTTATCTTACAGCAGCGTCTATAGCAATCACCGCAGTAGCAGTAGTAATAAGTTTATTTAAGAAATAAAAAAATTAATGAACACCAAACAGCCTTCAGCATCTTTAGAAGTAGAAAATAGTTCGAGTAGTATTGATATTAATGAAATAATAAAACCCTATTTAAGAAAATGGCCATGGTTTGTACTGAGTGCATTGGTAGCTTTAATAATAGGATATGTTTCGTTGAAATTTATGACGCCAGTTTACAATGTACAGACTACCGTACTTGTAAAAGATGCTAAAAACTCATCTTCACCGATGGGGAACGAGCTTGGGGTTTTACCAGATTTCTCTGGTTTCGGAGGATTGAAAACAAACAGTATAGCCAATGAAATAGAAATTCTGAAATCTAAAAGGTTAATGAGAGAAGTAGTCATTAATCAGAATCTTCAGACTGATATCTATGCCAAATCTAAACTTAGAAAAGTTGAGCTTTACAAAGAAACTTCTCCTATTGAAGTGAGAGTAATCAACGAAAAACCGGGAATTCCAACTCCTGTTAATTTAAAAATAGAAGGAAATAAACTTACCGTAAGTACAGAAAAGCCTAAAAAAGAAATCGTTACTACTTTTGGTAAAACGATCGGCCTTCCTTTTGCGAATATCATCATTACGAAAAATGATAAATATAATGCATCTGCAGTAAAGGATGCAGAAACCAATAATCTGGAACTTTACATTTCAAGCGTAGATGATAAAGTAGGAATTTTACAAGGTGCGTTAGCCGTAAGTTTGATCAATAAAGATGCAACAGTACTGATGCTGGATATGAGTTATCCGGAGATTACAAAAGCAGAAGATGTTCTTAATGCTCTTGTAGTAGCGTACAACAGAGATGCTATTTTGGATAAAAACTCAGAATCTAAAAAAACATTAGACTTTATTGAAGACAGAATTAAAAAACTTACTGGTGAACTTGGAGATGTTGAAAATCAAAAAGAAACCTTTAAGTCACAAAATAACCTTACCGACCTTGAGACCGAAGCTAAAATTAGCTTAGAAAGTTCTGCGGCGGCAAGAGCTAAACAGCTAGATGTAGATGCACAATTGGAACTTACAAATGCATTAATCAGCTTTGTAGGGAGACAAGGACAATATCAGGCACTGCCTTCCAATGTTGGGTTAAACAGTCCTGAAGCTGTTGCCGGAATTTCCACTTACAATCAACTTATTCTTCAGAGAAACAGATTGCTAGAATCTGCAACTCCTGAAAACCCAACTGTTGTAGATCTTACTAAGCAGATCAATACTATGCGACAGTCTATAGAGCAGAGTTTACAAAGAAACAAAACCGGACTTGAGCTAGCCAGAAATGAATATTTGGGGGAGCAGAATAAAGTTTCAGGTAAAATTTCTAAACTTCCTTCTATAGAGAAAATGTTCAGAAGTATTGAAAGACAACAGCAGATTAAAGAAAACTTATATCTTTTATTACTTCAGAAAAGAGAAGAAACGGCTATTGCAGAATCTATTAATGCTCCTAAAGCGAGAGTTATCGATATGGCATATGCATCCGGAAGCCCTATTGCACCGAACAAAAAAGTGGTACTTATTTCGGCATTATTCTTAGGATTCCTTATTCCTTTCCTTATTGTATATCTGTCTACCATCTTCAACAACAAAATCATTACTAAACATGATGTGGAGAAATTGGTAAAAGCTCCTATTATCGGAGAATTGCCAAGTCTTGAAAAAGGAGAATCTGAAGTTGTTCGAATGAATGAAATTACTCCAATGGCAGAAGCATTCAGAATTCTTATTACCAATATGAATTTTATGCTTCCTAAAGATAAGAGCGGTGGTAAAGTGGTATTTGTAACTTCTACCGTGAAAGGTGAAGGTAAAACATTTACTTCTGTAAACCTTGCCCTTACCTTAGCTAACCCTAAAAAGAAAGCGATCATTATTGGTTCCGATATCAGAAACCCGCAATTACAAAGATATAACCCGGCTAGAAAAGGACTAATTGGTCTTACTGAATATCTTTATTCTGATGATACCAAAATGGAAGATATTATCCATGTATCATCTTTCAACCCGCATTTGGATGTGATCTATTCAGGAATGATTCCGCCAAACCCAACAGAATTATTATCTAACGGACGTTACGAAGCATTGTTGGATGAACTTAAATCTAAATATGATTATATCATTTTGGATACAGCTCCATTGCTTCTGGTTACCGATACTTTCCTTATTGCAGATTTTGCCGATGCTACAATCTACGTATCAAGATCTAAGTATACAGAGAAAGCATTGATAGACTTTGCCAATACCAATATTGAGCAGAAGAAGATCAAAAATGTTGGATTTGTTGTAAATGACGTAAACAGAGAAAACTTAGGCTATAGTAACAAATACGGTTACGGATATAATAATAAAGTTGAACAAACATGGTTTCAAAAAATAAAAAATAAACTTAGTTAATGATGAAAACATATAAAATAGCAGTTATTGGACAAGGCTATGTAGGACTTCCATTGTCACTGGAATTTGCCGCTCATTATCCTGTATTAGGATTTGATATCAACGCACAGCGTGTAGAGCAGCTGAATGAGGGACAGGACATCACTCTTGAAGCGGACCTTGACAAACTGAGTACTGGTCTTGAAAGATTTAAAGAATCAAACGGAACTATAGGATACAGATCTACAAGCCAGCTTTCCGAAATTTCAGATGCCAATGTTTTTATTGTAACAGTTCCTACACCTATTGACAAATACAACGCACCGGATCTAAATCCTTTGATTTCTGCCTCAAAAATGTTGGGAGAGATCATCAAAAAAGGAGATATCATTATCTATGAATCTACTGTTTTCCCTGGATGTACAGAAGAAGAATGTGTTCCGGTTTTAGAAAAATATTCAAAACTGAAGTTCAATGAAGACTTCTTTGTAGGATACTCTCCGGAGAGAATCAACCCAGGAGATAAAGTAAATACTCTTACAAGCGTTAAAAAAGTAACCTCTGGTTCTACCGAAGAAATTGCAGAAGAAGTAGATCAGCTTTATAAAAAAATTATCACTGCAGGTACCCACAAAGCACCTAGCATCAAAGTAGCGGAAGCGTCAAAAGCTATTGAAAATGCACAGAGAGACGTTAACATCTCTTTTGTGAATGAACTGGCTTTGATTTTCGACAGAGTAGGTATCGATACCAACGATGTATTGGAAGCTGCCGGAACAAAATATAACTTCCTGAAATATAAACCAGGATTAGTAGGAGGACACTGTATTTCAGTAGACCCTTATTACCTTGCTCATAAAGCAGAACAGCTAGGATATCACCCGGATGTTATCTTATCAGGAAGACGAGTGAATGACTCTATTGCGAAATTCGTAGCTTCTAAAGTAGTGAAGCTTCTTATTGCAAAAGGAGGAGTGATCAAAGATTCAGAAGCTTTGATTCTGGGAGTTACCTTTAAAGAAAACTGCCCGGACGTAAGAAATACAAAGGTAGTAGACATCTACAGAGAACTTTCAGACTATGGAGTGAATGTAGACATTTACGACCCTTGGGCAAGCAAAGAAGAAGTGAATCATGAATATGGAATTACTATTCTAGATACCCTTATTGAAGGTAAAAAATATGACTCCCTGATTATTGCCGTTTCTCACAACGAGTTCCTTGAAATGGATCTTAATACCCTGAAAAAAGACAATGCAGTGGTGTTTGATACCAAAGCGTGTTTAGACAGAAATTTGGTAGACGCAAGATTGTAACAGACAATGAATTATGATATTGTAATCGTAGGTGCAGGTCTCGTAGGACTGGCCACCGCG
Organism: Chryseobacterium sp. Mn2064; assembly: GCF_049319685.1. Classification (NCBI taxonomy): domain Bacteria; kingdom Pseudomonadati; phylum Bacteroidota; class Flavobacteriia; order Flavobacteriales; family Weeksellaceae; genus Chryseobacterium; species Chryseobacterium sp. Mn2064. Next base: position 71,315 of record NZ_JBMOUE010000003.1, on the reverse strand, counting down.
TATCAGGCTAAACGTAAAAACCCTGATTCTAAAATTCTTATTTTAGAAAAAGAAAAAGATGTAGCATTACACCAGTCTGGGCACAACAGTGGAGTAATTCATAGCGGGATATATTATAAGCCGGGAAGCCTTAAAGCAACCAACTGCATAGAAGGATACAATTCAGTGATTAATTTTGCTGAAAAATACGGAATCAAATATGACCTTTGTGGAAAAATTATCGTAGCTACTTCTCAGGAAGAACTTCCCTTATTAGATAATATCTATAAAAGAGGAGTAGAAAACGGTCTTCAGGATCTGAAATACCTTTCCAGAGAAGAATTCCGTGAAATAGAACCTCATTGCGAAGGAATAAAAGCCATTAAAGTTCCGCAAACCGGGATCATAGATTATCCTGGCGTTGCCAAAAAAATAAAAGAACTCTTTGAAGAGCTGGGAGGTGAAGTGAAGTTTAATAATGAAGTAAAAAACATTATCAATAAAGATTCTGAAGTGATCATCAAAACCAATCAGTCAGAATTTAAAGCAAAGAAACTGATTTCATGTGCCGGTCTTTACTCAGATAAAATCACAAAAATGACCAACGAAAAGAATGATGTCATTATCATTCCTTTCAGAGGTGAGTACTATAAAATAAAAGATGAGAAAAAGCATCTCGTAAAGCATCTTATCTATCCTGTGCCGGATCCTAGTTTCCCTTTCCTGGGCGTTCATTTTACAAGAATGATCGACGGAAATATCGAAGCCGGTCCTAACGCCGTTTTAGCATTCAGAAAAGAAGGCTATAAGTTTTTTGATTTCGATTTTAATGAAACCATGCAGACTTTAACATGGCCAGGTTTTAGAAAAATTGTAGCCAAATACGGAAAAACAGGAATGGGAGAAGTTCATCGTTCTCTTTCGAAATCTGCGTTTACAAAAGCTTTACAAAAACTAATGCCTGAAATACAGGAAAGCGACCTTGTACCGGGAGGTTCCGGAGTAAGAGCACAAGCGTGCGACAGAAACGGCGCATTAATTGATGATTTTGATATCGTGAAAAACGGAAATATCATTCATGTCAGAAATGCACCTTCCCCTGCTGCAACCTCATGCTTTGCTATTGGAAACAAAATAAGTGAGCTTATAGAAAAATAAAGCCAGCGCTTTCTGTATGATATCCAAAACAGATATAAATATGAAAATTCAAATGGTTGACCTTAAAGGTCAATATCAGAAAATAAAAAACGAAATTGATGCCGGTATTCAGGAATGTATTGATAATACCGCGTTCATCAATGGTCCTGCAGTAAAAGAATTTCAGCAGGATTTTGAAAAATATTTAGACGTAAAACACGTCATTCCATGTGCCAATGGTACAGACGCATTGCAGATCGCAATGATGGCACTTGACTTGAAGCCTGGTGATGAAGTCCTTTGTCCTGCCTTTACTTATGTAGCCACTGCAGAAGTTATTGGTCTTTTAGGACTAAAGCCTGTCATGGTAGATGTAGATGAAAATACCTTTGATATCGAACTCAATGGATTAGAAAAATACATCACTCCTCAAACCAAAGCAATTGTTCCGGTTCATTTATACGGACAAAGTGCCAACATGGAAAATATCATCGAATTTGCAGAGAAGCATAACCTTTTTGTAATTGAAGATAATGCTCAGGCAATTGGTTCAGACTATACCTTTTCAGATGGTAGCGTAAAGAAAACCGGAACGATAGGACATATCGGGTGTACCTCTTTCTTCCCTTCAAAAAATTTAGGATGCTACGGAGATGGTGGGGCCTTGATGACCAATGATGATGAACTGGCATTAAAGATAAGAATGATTGCCAACCACGGTCAGCAGAAAAAATACCATCATAAAGTTCTGGGTTGCAACTCTAGATTAGATACCATCCAGGCAGCCGTTCTTAAAGTGAAACTTACAAAACTTGACGAATATTCAGAAGCTAGAAATACAATGGCTTCTTATTATGATGAAAACCTTGCTGGTATTTCAGAAATTCAGGTTCCGGAAAGAGCAAAGCACTCTACTCACGTTTTCCACCAGTATACATTAAGAGTGAAAAACGGAAAGAGAGATGCCTTACAACAATATCTTGGCGAAAAAAATATTCCAAGTATGATCTACTATCCGCTTCCGTTATATAAGCAGGAAGCTTTTCAGCAGTATGTAGAAGAGGGGTTCAGCCTTCCGGTTACAGAAATGCTTTGTTCGGAGGTACTGTCACTTCCTGTACATACAGAATTTGATCAGGAATCTTCAGACTATATTATTGCTGAGATCAAAAACTTTTTTAATCAATAACAATCAATACAATATGTCGGATTTTTTTGCACACGAAACAGCTATTATAGATGAAGGATGTAAAATAGGAGCCGGAACTAAAATCTGGCACTTTTCACATATTATGCCTGATTGTATTCTAGGAGAAAAATGTAATATTGGTCAGAATGTAGTGGTGTCCCCTAAAGTTATTTTAGGGAAAAATGTAAAAGTACAGAACAATGTCTCCATCTACGAAGGCGTAATCTGTGATGATGATGTTTTTTTAGGACCTTCTATGGTTTTTACCAATGTGATCAATCCCAGAAGTGCAGTCAACAGAAAAAATGAATACTTAAAAACCCACGTCGGGAAAGGTGCTTCCATTGGAGCCAACGCAACAATTGTGTGTGGACATGATATTGGAAAGTATGCCTTTATTGGTGCGGGAGCCGTAGTGACAAAAGAAGTTCCCGACTATGCTTTAGTCGTAGGAAATCCGGCAAGACAAATGGGATGGATGAGCGAATTTGGACACCGTCTTAATTTCAATGAAGAAGGCATCGCTGTATGCGAAGAAAGTGGAGAACAATATCAACTTGACAATAATAAAGTTTCGAAAATTTAAACAAGGATGCAAATAGCTGAAAAAATAAAATTTGCAGTCGTAGGCTGCGGGCATATCGGAAAAAGACATGCCGAAATGATCTCAAGAAATGAAGAGTGTGAACTGGTTGCTCTGATTGATGTAAAAGATAAATCTGCGCTGGGAATCGAAAGTTATGATGTACCTTTCTTTTCATCATTAGACGAATTTTTGAAATCAGGCATTGAAGTAGATGTGATCAATATCGCTTCTCCAAACGGATTCCATTTTGAACAATCGTACAAAGCAATTGATGCCGGAAAACATATTGTGGTAGAAAAGCCAATGGCTTTGAACAAGCAGGATGCAGAAAAACTGATCTTTCAGGCATTACATAAACATAAGCAGGTTTTTGCCGTAATGCAAAACCGTTATTCTCCGCCATCTGCATGGGTAAAAGAAATGGTAGAAAGCGGAAAACTAGGTGAAATTTATATGGTTCAGCTAAACTGCTATTGGAACCGTGATGACAGATATTATAAGCCGGAATCATGGCACGGAAAATTGAATCTGGATGGTGGAACACTATTCACTCAGTTTTCTCACTTTATTGATATCATGTATTGGTTATTTGGAGACATTACCAATATTCAGGCGAAATTTGCAGACTTTAACCATGCCAACCTTACAGACTTCGAAGATTCAGGGTTTGTAAGCTTTGATTTTGTAAATGGAGGAATGGGAGCGTTGAACTATTCCACTTCAGTATGGAATCAGAATCTTGAAAGTTCTATGACTATTATTGCTGAAAACGGAGCCGTTAAAATCGGTGGACAGTATATGGATAAAGTAGAAGTTTGTAATGTAAAAGATTATATCATGCCGGAATTGGCACCTACTAACCCAGGGAACGATTACGGTGCGTACAAAGGTTCTGCAGCAAACCACCACTATATTATTGAAAACGTAGTGGATGTGTTGAAAGGCAGAAATACCATTACTACCAACGCCCTTGAAGGCTTGAAAGTAGTAGACATTATCGAAAGAATTTACCAATTAAAAAACTAATTATGTTGTCAAATTTTGTTCCTCTGGCAAGTCCGGATATTAATGAAACAGACATTAACCGTGTGGTGGATGTATTGAAATCAGGAATGTTGGTACAGGGAGAAAACGTAGGTTTATTAGAAAACTTCTTCTCCGATTATTTGGGAGCAGCTCATGCTTCAGCTTTAAGCAATGGTACCTCTACTTTACACCTTGCATTGGTTACTTTAGGAATAGGCCCTGGTGATGAAGTGATTGTACCTGCATTCAGCTATGTAGCTACGGCGAATGTAGTGGAATTGGTAGGAGCAACATGTGTTTTTGTAGATATTGATGAAAATACATTCAATATTGATGTTGCAAAAATAAAAGAAGCGATCACTCCTAATACAAAGGCGATTATTCCAGTTCACGAATTTGGATTAGCCTGCGATATTGAAGGTGTAATGAATATTGCTAAAGAACACAATCTTCAAGTTATTGAAGATGCTGCATGTGCTTTAGGAGCTACTCAGAACAATAAAAAAGTAGGAACATTTGGTGATTTTGGATCATTCTCATTACATCCGCGTAAAAGTATTACAAGTGGTGAAGGAGGAATTCTGACAACAAATAATGCAGACTATTCGGCTAAAGTAAGAATCCTGAGAAATCATGGTATCGAAATGCAGGATGGCAGAATGGAATTTGTAGAAGCTGGATACAACTACAGAATGACAGATTTTCAGGCAGCATTGGCTCACAGCCAGATTCAGAGATTGGATAATATCCTTGAACTGAAACAAAAATTGGCGGATATCTATCTGTCAGAAATCAAAAATCCAAAGATTACTTTGCCAGTAGTACCGGAAGGAAGAAATCATACATGGCAGACTTTCCATGTCTTGATTGATGACAGCCTACAGCAAAGCGAAGTCCTTGAATTTTTAAGAAACAATAAAATTGGGGCCAATTATGGAGCTCAGTGCATTCCAGCAATGAAGTATTACGCAGACAAATACAATCTGGACTATAAAGAAAAATTCCCGAATGCTTATAGAGCTTATTCGAAAGGAGTTGCAATACCTTTATATGAGAAACTTACAGAAGATACTGTTTATAAGATCTCACAAATAGTAAATACAATATAACTAATCATAAATAAATTATTTCAAATGATAACTAACAAAACGATTTTTATTACTGGAGGAGCAGGATTTATTGCAAACACTCTGATTAAGCATTACATAGAGAACAATAAAATTGTTGTTTATGATAACTTTCACAGAGATACTTTGAGTTCTAGTGGTGTTGCTAACCATGAAAATTTAACAATCATCAAAGGGGATGTTCTAGACTTACCATTTTTAACAGAAAGCATGAAAGGTGCTGATGTTGTTGTGCACGCAGCAGGTATTGCAGGTATTGATACTGTAATCAAAGATCCTGTAAGAACAATGAGCGTAAACATGATCGGAACTGCAAACGCTTTGGAAGCTGCAAAAGTAAACGGAGTAACAGACAGATTTGTAGATTTCAGTACTTCTGAAATTTTCGGTAGCCATGCTTTCAAAAGTAGAGAAGAAGATACTGCTGTTGCAGGAAGCGTAGGAGAAGCTAGATGGGTATATGCTGTAAGTAAACTTGCAGGAGAGCACTTAGCTCACGCATACTACAAACAACACGCACTTCCAGTGGTAACTGTAAGACCTTTCAACGTATATGGTCCTGGACAAACCGGAGAAGGTGCTTTACAGATTTTCATCAAAAAAGCACTTAAAAACGAAGATATCTACATCTACGGAGATGGTACAGCAATCAGAGCTTGGTGTTTCGTTGATGATTTCGTTGACTGTCTAATCAGATGTATTGAAGATCCTAAAGCAATTGGAGAAAGCTTTAACCTAGGTAACCAGAGAACAGTTATTACAACTCTTGGATTAGCTGAATCTGTGTGTCGAGTATTAAAAAGCAGCAGCAAAATTATGTTTAAAGATGCTTTAAGTGCTGATATCGAGATGAGAATTCCAAGTGTAACAAAAACAAAAGAAATTTTAGGTTTCGAAGCAAAAGTAGATCTTGAAGAAGGTATTTTAAGAACAGCAGAATACTTTAAATCTATTGAAAACTAAAGAAGAAATATTAATATTTCCTTATAGCGGGACTGGCATTGAGGCACTAGACTGTCTTTCTGCAGAACAATGCTGTATCGGTTTTATTTCTGATGATATCTCAATCATAGGAACAGAACAGTATGGCATTAAAGTGTATGGCAGAGAGGCGTTTCAGGATTTTCCTGAAGCAAAAGTCTTGGCTGTCAATGGCAGTCCTGCTTCTTATAAGAAAAGGAAACAAATTATTGATGGTCTTCAAATAGGAATTGACAGATTTACAACCATTATACATCCTAAAGCTATGATCGGCAAGAATGTGAAAGTGGGAAAAAATGTTCTTATTATGGCAGGAGTAGTAGCTACTGCAAATGCTGAAATAGAAAATCATATATGCATTCTTCCCAATACAGTTGTACATCACGATTCAAAAATTGGAGACTATACACTTGTTGCCGCAAATAATACGATTTGTGGTGACGTCATAATTGGAGAAAATTGTTATTTAGGAGCTTCTTCTAATTTTAAGAATGGAGTAAAAGTTGGAAAACATACAATGGTTGGGATCGGAAGCAATGTCATTTGTGATATTAAAGAAAATGTAGTGGTGATAGGTAATCCCGCAAAAGAAATCTCTGGAAAAACTGATAAATAGTATTTATGAAAAGTAAAATAAAAGCTTTCAAAAATATTCTTTTGATGTCAATTCCAGAATATATTGCTGGATTTTCTGTTTTTGCTATACTCATTTTCTTAGCAAAAAAGGCAACGCTCGCCGAAATTGGGGAGCTTACTTTTGCCAATACAACGGGGCAGTTGATAGCAAGTATTCTTGGAGTAGCACTTCTTACAACAATGAGGCGCGATTTTGTGCTCAAAACTGAAATCAGGGATAAATATGCAGTATCACTCTATATTACAAGAGGCTTTATTTCATTGGCAATATTTGTCATTGCATTCTTACTCTTTGAATTAAATATTCTGAGTAAAATTGTCCTACTCATGGTGGCTTCTAGGGGAATAGATTCTCTTTCAGAAACGTACTATTATACATTGCTTTCCAAAGAGAAAATCCTGAAATTTTCAATCTTAAAAAGTCTGCATTACATTAGTCTTATAGGAAGTGTAGTGGCAGGGATTTATGAGAATCTGGATTTATCTCAAATTAGCTTTATCTTCCTGGTAAATAGTATTGTATGGTGTGCAATCAATTTTTCTCTTCTATTCATCGAAGAGAATATTGCGAAAGTATTTGTCTTTTTTGATACCTATCAGAATGATCTTTTCAAAAGAACATTTCCTTTACTATTAAGTAGTTCTGTATACCTTCTTTCTACAAGACTGAACATTTTCATTGTGAAAAAAGTCTGTAGTCCTGAAGATTTTGGACTTTTCAGTATCATTATTTCTATCATGGGAATATTTTCCATTTTTACAAGTGCAATCAGTAGTTTTATCATCAACAAACAGATCGATTGGTATAAAGAATCACTTCAAAGGTTAAAAAATAATTCGATTAAACTTACTATTCCTTTTTTAGGGGCAGGGCTTTGCTTTTTATTGGTCTCATATTTTGCAGCAGATTACATCAATTATCTCTTTAAAAATTTCGATATGAATCATGTATGGCTGTTGAAAATCTCATTGATTTCAATAGTTATTTTCTTTATACAGATTCCTTACAATTATCTTTTTACGGTGATTGATAAAAACAAAGTGGCATTGTATTTTTCACTTTGTATGATTACCGTTGCGGCATTGCTTTACTATCCCTTTACCAATTATTTCGGACTTCAGGGAGCAGTCATTGCTTTTATAGCATACAATATACTTTGGTGTACCATTTTATTTGGTCTTTCCATGTACGTTATTAATAAACAAATTTTAAAAGAAAATGAATAATATACTGATCGTTTCCAATACCTTATGTTTTGGAGGTGCAGAAAGTTTTTCTGCCCAATTTTTCGAGCAATTGGATAATAAGGGCGATCAAGTTCATTATGCGATATTCTCCGGAAATATGGATCTTCTTGACCGTTTTCCATCTATCGACAAAAATAGAATTCACCAATTTGATAATGCTCCTGAAACAGGAACTATAAAAATGCTGACCAAGATTTTTAAGGTAAAAAAATATCTTAAAGATAATAATATTGATACCATATATCTCAGTCAACCCGATTCTGCTCTGGTTTTTTGGTTATTGAAAATTTTCAATAAAAAGCTGAAAATTATCTACATTACAATGCACGTTTATGAAAATTCGAGCTCCAAAGAAAAAAAGATGTGGAAAACAGGCTTACCAAATAAAGGAACAGATATTTTTATAGGTTTAAGTGAATACTTATCTTTACAGTTAAAACAAAAAAATCAGGTAGATCCCTCCAAAGTAATTATCAATAGATTGCCTGTAGATATAGAGAAATTTAATATCTCGGATAAAAAAAACAGAGTAAAGTTTGATCTTCCTCTGGATAAAAAAATTGTAGGAATTTGCTGTAGGCTATTTCCTGTAAAAAGGGTAGATCTCTTTGTGGAAGCGTTTCGTCATATAAAAGATGAAAAAATTATCGGAGTTATTTATGGTGAAGGACCAGAGCAGGACCGTCTTTTGGAAATGATTAAAAAATATAATCTTTCCGATAAGGTGATTTTAAGACCATTTATTGATAATGTCAATGAAGTTATTCCTATGTTTGATCTCTACCTGCAGACTGTAGATGGTCCTAATCTAGGATTGGTAACCTTAGAAGCCTTCAGTTCGGGTGTACCAGTGATTATGTTAGCAGATAATGAAGAAGAGAGATTTATGATTACAGATACCTACTGTAATCAGAATGTAGGTAAGATCTCTACTACAAATCCTGAAGATATTGCTTCAAAAGTAATAGAAATTTTAAACGACCCGGAATTGGATCAAATGTCTGTAAGATGCAGAAAATTGGCAGAAGAAAATTACTCATGGCCTGCATTTATTTCGGTTAACGATGAAATACTTAAAAAGCTTAAATGACATTTATAATTATTTTATATATCATATTTATTCTGGGTGTATTTTTCTTTGCAAAAAAGAATTACAGAATTTTGGGTTATGAAAAATATGACGCACTGTTGCCCATCAACATTATGTTGTTTTTTTCAGCATTGACGGTGCCTTATATGTTTTATATCATCAATGATCCAGGTATTATCTACACACCTATTAACCCGTTGGATGTCAATGATCTTTTGTTGAAGTTTATCATTCTTCAGGTTCTTAGCATTATCTCTTTTATGATCGGAATGAGGTCATTCTGGAGCAAAATCTTAGGAAATATCACTGCTAATCTGGATCATATTCAGATTAAATCCGGTAAAAATCTGATTTTGATGCTGAGTATTGTTTTTTATGCCCTATTTCTTTACAACATCAAATCATTAAATCTCCAGAGTATTTTTGAAATATTTATTAATAGAAATGAAATTGTAAGTAAACTAGGATATATTTATTATGTACAACAGATTATAGGATATTACGTTATATACCTATATTTGATCAAAGACAGACTCAATCTTGTTCAGAAAATTAGCCTTGGAGCATTTTTTGCCGCATTTCTTATGTCTTCATTATTATCAGGAGGACGTACCCAAATCGTTTATCTTCTTGTATTTTGTTTTATCGTCTTGCAGGCAAAGAAACAATTTACGATTAAGCAGGTTTTAAAACCCAAATATCTCGTTTCAGCAGGAATTTTGTTTCTTGTAATTATTGTTATTCCAAAGTTCAGAGGAGGCGCTGTATGGAGAAATGAAGGTGTGGTAGATATTATCACTTCTCAGGATGATGACTCTTATAAGTCGTATCAGCTTGTCTCAGATATAAGTGGACTCGACAGGTATCTTTTTATCATTGATATGTTTGACAAGAATGTCTTATGGTATGGAAAAAGTTATGAAGATATTTTTAAAATCCTTCTTCATCCTATTGTTAGAGGGAGTATTGATAAACTGCCAAAAGGAGATGACGGGCTTTATCTTGCTGTAATGTCATATGAAAAAAGATTTATCTACGAACCGTCCTATAGAATAGATGATGACTATAAAACATCTTATCCGCCTGGGAATTATGCAGCATATATGAATTTTGGAGAGATAGGTCTCCTTATCACTTATTTTTTAATCGGCGGAATTGCCAATGTATTGTATAAAGGTTGCGCAAAGGGTAGATTTAAATACATTTATTTTTATACCTTGTTTATTTCGGGATCTATTGCGTTTTCCAATATGATCATCCTTAATTTTGTTATTAATATAATTACCCTGTTTATTGTTTTTGTTCTTGTTAGAATATTTAGCCCGGGTAATGTAAAGCTTCAGAAAATATGAAATTTGTCTTAATGGGAGTAAAATCTTCTTCCAAAAATATCAGCGGACAGTCATTATGTTTTGATATACTTATGGAAGGACTGAAAAATCAGAAAATTCCATTTAAATATATCTCTATAGACGTAGATACTACGAGTAACCTTCAGAAAATAGCAGAATATATAAAAGCATGCTGCAAACTTATACTGTTTTATCTGGCAACCATCGGTAAATCAAAATTTATCTATATTGCGGTTGCTCAGTCAAAACTTGGCTTTTATCGAGACTTTATGTTTATCTGGATTTCCAAATTATTTGGAAAAAAAGTAATTGCTCATTTACATGGAGGAAACTTTAAGACTTTTTACCTGGAGCAATCCCCGTTCTTTCAAAAAGTAATTAAGAAAACCTATGATCAGTGTGATTGTATTATAGTGTTGTCAAGAGTATATATAGATCTTTTTGATTTTGTAGATAACTATAAAAATAAAGTAAAGGCAGTTCCTAATGGAATTCCGGAGTTTGACAGTAATCAGCCGGTCCAAAAAACATATGACCAGCAGAAACCCATCATTCTGTATCTTTCTAATCTTATTGAAAGTAAAGGATATCTGGATGTCTTACACTCATCCCTGATTCTAAAAGAAAAATATAATATTTCTCCACAGGTTTATTTTTGTGGAAACTTTCTAAGTAATTCAGATGATTTAACTTTTGATAACATTGAAAAAGCAAAAGAATACTTTCATAATTTTGTGAAGGAAAATAATCTGGAAGAAAATGTTGTATATAAGGGCTTAGTGCAGGGAGAAACCAAAGACCAGCTTTTAAAGGAAGCTAACTTTTTAGTTTTACCTACCAACTATAATGCAGAAGGCCAGCCTATATCCCTTATAGAAGGTTTAAAAAATGGATGTGTATTGATTACCACCAAATACAGAGATATTCAGTATATGAATCTGGATAAAGAAACCGGTTTCTTTGTAAACTACAACGATCCGGAATCTATCGCAGAATCTATCAATAGTGTGAATGAAGAAGACTTTAAAAGGATGAGTTTAAGTGCACAAAAGCATTTTAAGAACAGCTATTCCTTTATCAGTCATTATAATAATATGTTAAAAATTTTCGATGAATATTCAAAATAAAGTATTACTTATTACCGGAGGTACAGGTTCTTTTGGAACAGCGGTTCTTAGAAAATTTATCAATACAGATCATTTTAAAGAGATCCGTATTTTTTCCCGTGACGAAAAGAAACAGGATGATATGAGAAATCAGTTTAAGAGCGATAAACTGAAATTCTATATCGGAGATGTAAGAGATTACAGAAGTATTGAACCCGCAATGAGAGGAGTCGACTATGTCTTTCATGCAGCCGCTTTAAAGCAGGTTCCATCATGCGAGTTCTTTCCGATGCAGGCATTAAAAACAAATGTAGAAGGAACACAGAATGTAATTGATGCAGCTGCTGCAAGTAACGTTAAAAAAGTAATATGCTTAAGTACAGATAAAGCAGCATACCCTATCAATGCAATGGGAATCTCTAAAGCAATGATGGAGAAAGTGGCCGTTGCCGCTTCCAGAAACCTGGAAAATACTACTGTTTGCCTTACAAGGTATGGAAATGTGATGGCGTCCAGAGGTTCTGTGATTCCATTATTTATTAAGCAGATCAAAAACGGTGATTCTATTACCATTACAGATCCGAAAATGACCCGATTTTTAATGTCATTGGAAGAAGCAGTAGACCTTGTTTTATTTGCTTTTGAAAATGGTAACTCAGGAGACTTATTTGTCAATAAAGCCCCTGCTGGAACCATTGGAGATCTTGCTCAGGCACTGAAAGAAATGTTCAAAGCAGATAACCCGATAAAAGTAATCGGAACCAGACACGGAGAAAAGCTATACGAAACCCTTTGCACCCGTGAAGAAATGCTGAAGGCAGAAGATATGGGAGACTTCTATAGAATTCCAGCCGATAACAGAGATCTAAACTACGCACAGTATTTTTCTGAAGGAGAAGAAGACATTTCCAAAATAGAAGATTATCACTCTCACAATACTGAACAGCAAGATGTGGAAGGAATGAAAAACCTTCTTTTGAAGCTTCCTTTAATCAGAAAAGAGGTTTTAGGAGAAGATGTAATGCAATATCCGGATTAAAAAAATGAATATTCCAACAATTATTGAAGGCGGAAAATATGCTGATGATAGAGGAAATCTGTTCTTCAATAATGATTTTGATGCTTCAGTCATAAAAAGAATTTATTTTATTGAGAACAACAGCATCGAATATACAAGAGGATGGACAGGGCATCAGACCGAGCAACGCTGGTTTGTTGCCTCAAAAGGATCTTTTAGAATTAAACTGACTAAAATAGATCATTGGGAAAATCCTTCAAGAGATCTTGAAATTCTTACATTCGATCTCCATTCCGAAAAGTTGGATGTACTTCATATGCCTGCAGGATATGCCTCAGCCATTGAAGCGAAAGAAGAAGGGGCTAAACTTTTAGTAATGGTAAACTATTCTTTAGGTGAAATAGATGACGACCATCGTTTCCCTTCAGATTATTTTGAAAATATATAATGATGAAAAAAATAGGAATCACTGGGCAAAACGGATTTGTAGGCTCGCATTTATATAATACATTAGGGTTAAAACCCGAACAGTATGAAAGAATCAATTTTGAAAGATCTTTCTTTGATCATCCGGATCAGCTTGATGAGTTTGTAAAGCAATGTGACGTTATCGTACATCTTGCCGCAATGAACCGCCATCCGGATCCTGAGGTTATCTTCAATAATAATATTGAACTTGTAAAAAAACTGACTGATTCTCTGGAAAGAACAGAATCAACACCTCATGTGTTATTTTCCTCATCATCTCAGGAAGACAGAGACAATCTGTATGGGAAATCAAAAAAAGAAGGAAGAGAACTTTTTGCAGACTGGGCTCGCAAATCTGGAGGTAAATTTACAGGAATGATCATTCCTAATGTTTTCGGACCTTTTGGAAAACCCAATTACAATTCTTTCATTGCTACTTTCTGTTATAAACTTACTCATGGTGAAACTCCCGTTATTGATAATGATGGAGAAGTAAAACTGATCTATGTAGGAGAGCTTGTACAGGAAATCATCAGCCAGATAGAAGCTGAGGATACCAAAGAACACTATGAAATAGAACATACTTCTACCAATAAAGTTTCTGAAGTATTGGCAAAACTGGAAAACTATAAAAAATTATACTTCGACAACGGTGAAGTTCCTGAGCTTACATCAGGCTTTGATTTAAACCTATTCAATACATTCCGTTGTTATTTTGATATTAAAAATCATTACCCTGTAAAATTTACTCAGCATACAGATCCTAGAGGAGCTTTTGTAGAGGTAATCAGACTTGGAATTGGAGGACAGTGTTCTTTCTCAACAACAGTTCCGGGAATTACAAGAGGAGATCATTTTCATACCAGAAAAATTGAAAGATTTGCGGTGATCAAAGGAGAGGCTCTTATCCAGCTAAGAAAAATTGATACCGATGAAGTTTTTGATTTTTACCTGAAAGGAGAAGAACCCGCCTATGTAGATATGCCGATCTGGTACACACACAATATTAAAAATATAGGAAACGAAGATCTTTATACCATTTTCTGGATCAATGAACCATTTAACCCCGAAGACCCTGATACCTATTTCGTAAAAGTATAAATGAATGTATACACCGGTTGCCTTTTCTATCGTATTCTATCTGTTCGCTTCATTGCTGGTTATGGCAGTTGTTGCAGATAGTTATACGAAAAAACGATTACTGAATATCAATGAAAATACAGCCCGTTACTTTTATCTGATCCCTTTACTTTTAATCATCCTCATTGGTTCTAGGCCTGTTGGAGAAGGAGGCTTTATAGATTCTCCGATGTATAAAGACTTTTTCAGGATAGCAGACACTTATAAGGTCTCACCGATGAAAGATAAGGATCTGATATTTGGGTATTTTATATTGCTCACATCTTACTTTACCAATTATAGAGGTTTCTTTGTAATCTGTGGAGCTATTTCGGTAGTATTGGCAGTGTTGGTCTCAAGATCAGTTTCAAAAAAATATTGGATATTGTTCTTTATTGGCCATATTGCTTCACTGTACTACTGGAACTATAATGTATTTGGACTTCGACAAGGATTGGCCTCTGCATTATTTCTATATGCGCTCTTTGTTAAGAACAAGTGGTGGAGAGCTATATTGATGATAATGTCTTTTGGAACTCATTTTTCGTTAGGACTGCCTATATTGGGATATATTATAACAATCTTTATAGGTAAAGTTGATAAAAGGATGTATGGGATCTGGGGATTGTTAATTCCGATCTCTTACTTTTTCGGGATTAAAATTGAATACACTATCGCGAAACTTATTCCGGACATAAGAACCAATTATTTCATAGAGAATATTGGGGAGCAGGTATTTCGATGGGATATCATTGCCTATAGTTTTGTTATTTTGGCCATATCCTATTATTTTATATTTGTGAAGAAAATAAAAGATGTGACCTATCATCGGATCGTGAATGTTTTTATTTTTGCAAATACTGCTCTTTTATTATTAATAAGAGTAAATCATGCCCATAGATTCGCCTATTTATCATGGTTTCTAGGTTCGCTGGTTGTATTTTATCCGTTCTTTATCTCAGATGCTGATGGGCTTAAAAACAAATACAAAGTGTTTTCACAAACTGTGTTGGCATTTTTTACCTTTGTAGTAATTCATTTTATAAAAATAACTTTTTTCTAAATATATGAAGAAATTAAAAGTAGTAACAGTCGTAGGTACACGACCTGAAATTATTAGATTATCAAGAGTATTATCCGCTTTGGATGCGTCTGAAGCTGTTGAACATATTATCGTCCATACAGGACAAAATTACGATTATGAACTTAACCAGATTTTCTTTGAAGATCTGGGACTTCGTAAACCCGACTATTTTCTGGAAGCAGCGGGAAAAACCGCTACGGAAACCGTTGGAAATATTTTGATTAAAATAGATCCGCTTCTTGAAGAACTGAAGCCAGATGCATTCCTTGTACTGGGAGATACCAACTCTTGTCTGTGCGCTATTCCTGCCAAGAAAAGACAAATTCCTATTTTCCATATGGAAGCAGGGAACAGATGCTTCGATCAGCGTGTTCCGGAAGAAACCAACCGTAAAATCGTAGATCATACTGCAGACATCAATCTTACCTATTCGGACATAGCTCGCGAATACCTTTTAAGAGAAGGTCTTCCAGCAGACAGAATCATTAAAACAGGTTCTCCGATGTATGAAGTACTGAATCATTATTTACCACAAATCCAAAGCTCTGACGTACTGAAAAGGCTGAACCTTGAAGAAGGAAAGTATTTTGTGGTATCATCACATAGAGAAGAAAATATCAATTCTGAAAAGAATTTTGACGGCTTAATGAAGAGTCTGAATGAAATTGCCGAAAAATTTGGTTATCCGATCATTGTATCTACTCACCCAAGAACAAGAAATATGATCGATAAAAAGCAGGTTCAGGTAAGACCCGAAATTCAGTTCCTTAAACCACTTGGGTTTCATGATTATAATGCTTTGCAAATGAGAAGCTTTGCCGTTTTATCAGATTCTGGCACGATTTCAGAAGAATCTTCAATTCTTAATTTCAGAGCCCTTAATATCAGAGAAGCTCATGAAAGACCTGAAGCAATGGAAGAAGCATCCGTAATGATGGTGGGGTTATCTCCTGAAAGAATTTTGCAGGGGCTGGTACAGCTTCAGCAGCAGAAAATAGGCGAAGAAAGAAACTACAGACGTGTAGCAGATTACTCTATGCCAAATGTTTCTGAAAAAATGGTAAGAATTATTATAAGTTACACAGACTATATTAACAGAGTTGTCTGGAGTAAACCAAACTAAAAGTGATATGAATATACTTTTTTTGACCCTGGCAAGAATTGATGATATTTCGCAAAAAAGTATTTATAATGATCTCCTCAGAAAATTCAAAAATGAGGGGCATAATGTTTTCGTGATCACTCCTACAGAAAGAAGGTACAATGAAGATAGTGCCGTTTCTATTCAGGAAGATATCAGAATATTAAAAGTTAAAACACTTAATATACAGAAAACGAATATCGTTGAAAAAGGAATCGGAACCTTAAGCATTCAGAGACAATATTTACAGGGATTGAAAAAGTATTTCAGTGATGTCCGTTTTGATCTGGTATTATATTCCACGCCTCCTATTACCTTTACGAGAGTAATTAAATTTGTGAAGAAGCGTGATAATGCCAGAACTTATCTGCTTTTAAAAGATATTTTTCCGCAAAATGCAGTGGATATCGGAATGCTGAAGGAAAATGGTTTGATACAGAAATATTTCAGGAGTCTGGAAAAAGAATTGTACCAGATTTCCGATACAATTGGCTGTATGTCACCGGCGAATGCAGACTTTGTTATCAGACACAATCCTTTTTTAGATAAAAATAAAATAGAACTGAATCCTAATACGATCTTTACAGATCATGAAATAACCATTTCAGCATCTAAAGATCAGTTAAGAGAAAAATATAATATAGCTCCGGGAGTAGTAACCTTCATGTATGGAGGGAATTTAGGAAAGCCCCAGGGTATTGATTTTTTAATCAAAGTTCTGGAGGCTAACGTTACCCGTGAAGATGTTTTCTTTTTTATCGTGGGATCGGGAACAGAATATGATAGGGTAGATGAATGGTTTAAAACCCATGCTCCTAAAAATGCAAAACTGATCTCCAGCTTACCTAAAGCAGAATATCAGGATCTTCTTCAATCGTGTGATGTAGGATTGGTCTTTCTGGATCACAGATTTACGATTCCGAACTTTCCTTCGAGAATCTTAGACTATATGCAACTGGGAATACCTATTATTGCGGCGACAGATAAAAATACAGATTTAGGAAAAATCATGGTTGATAATGGTTTTGGATTATGGTGCGAAAGTAAAAATGTAGAAGATTTCAATACCTTGATTGATCTTGTAAAAGACGAAGAAAAAAGACAAAATATGGGAAAAAAAGGACATCAGTACCTTATAAGGAACTACGATGTACAAGTTTCCTATGATAAAATCATTAAATAAAAAATGTATAAAAAATTTTTTAAAAGGCTGCTTGACTTTTTGATATCACTAACTGCTTTAGTGATATTGTCTCCCATTATACTTGTTATAACAATCATTTTGGCAGTATCAATCAAAGGAAATCCGTTTTTTACCCAACGAAGACCAGGTAAAAATGAGAAAATATTTACGGTTGTCAAGTTCAAAACCATGTCTAATGAAAAAGATGCGGAAGGAAATTTATTGCCTGACGAAAAAAGACTTACACTTATAGGAAGAATTATCAGACAGACTTCATTGGATGAGCTTCCACAGCTTTTTAATGTACTGATTGGTGATATGAGCTTAATTGGCCCAAGACCTTTGGTTCCCGAATATCTTCCTTTTTATACGGATCATCACAGAAACAGACATAACGTAAGACCAGGTATTACAGGACTGGCACAGATCAATGGAAGACAAGCTATAAAATTCAGCCAGAGATTTGAGCTTGATGTTCAGTATGTGAAGAATATTTCGTTTGGCCTTGATCTTGAAATTTTATTCAAAACCTTTCTTAAAGTCTTTAAAAAAGAAGATATTATCCATGGGCAGACTGTAGATGATGTGGATGATTTAGGAATAACAAAAAATTTACCAGCATATCATTTTCGCAAAAAAGAATAATTATGAATATACAAGGAAAATACGTTAAATTAAGAGCTATTGAAGCTGAAGATTTAAAATTATTACATAAATGGTCTAACGATCCGGAAATAAATTATGTACTGGGAGGATGGCATTTTCCGTCCAGTATGCAGGATCAGATGAAGTGGTTCAATAATCAGAGTCTTTCAAGTAACTCTCAGAGATTTTCTATTGAAACTGAAGAATTAGGATTAATTGGAATGGCCAATATCACAGACATCAACTGGAAAGACAGAAATGCAATCCACGGAATGCTGCTTGGGGATAAAGAAACCAGAGGAAAAGGATATGGGGTGGATACCATTATGACAGTTATGAGATATGCCTTTGAAGAATTGGGGCTAGAACGTTTGGATACCACAATTATAGAATATAATGCCCCTTCCATTAATGTTTATACAAAGAAATGCGGTTGGACAATTGAAGGAGTGAAGAAAAACTATTGCTTTAGAAAAAATAGATTTTGGAATATGCTTGTGCTAGGTATTCATAAAGATGATTACTTTGAACTGGCAGAAAAAACTAAATATTGGGAAAATGGTAACTAAAGAATTTGGCTCAGATTTTTTCTATACCAATCAGTTTTCTCCCTCTCAAAATGCTTTATATATTCAGGATTATATACAACACGAATATCATTTGCATTATTCGGGGAGAACAGCATTATATGCCATTTTAGAACATGGTATAGAAAAATTAGGATGGAAGAATGTCTATATTCCGGAATATTTTTGCCATGAAGTGATCAACTATCAAAAGCAGCTGCCTATCAATATAATATCCTATAAAGATGGACCCTATATTGAAAACTTTGATCACAATGCATTCAGTGAGCTGGATCAGGATGGTAATGTTATTTTCATTGTCAATTACTTTGGGGTTCAGGCTCCGAAGAGATTATCTTTGAAAAATGCTCATATCATTGAAGATCATACTCATAGTTTAACTTCAGATTGGGTAATGACAAGTGATGCACATTTTTGCATAGCTTCTCTCAGAAAATCTATGCCTATTCCTACAGGAGGTATTTACTGGTCTCCAAAAGGGTTGGCTTTACCTTCAAAAAATACAGGAAACGAAGACTTTATTGCTTCCAGTTTCTTTATGAAGCTTTCAGGAATGTTTTTGAAAGCAGATTATATGAAAGGCGAAAATGTTGAGAAGTCTGATTTTAGAAAACTCTATCTCGATTCAGAATCCATGTTTGGAAACCTTGAGATACAGGGAAAGCTTCCTGAATTTGGTGAAAGACTGATTCATTCAATCCCGTTAAATAGTATAAATCTTGCAAAAAGAGAAAATTATAAGATTTTGCAGGAAAAACTATCCGAAAAATTTCATCTGTTAAATGTACTTACAGATACAATGGAAACTCCTTTGGGACTTATTTTACTGATGGATAACAAAGAAGAAAGAGACCGTTTCAGAAGTTATCTTATAGAAAAGTCTGTTTATCCTGCAGTATTATGGCCAAACCAGGAGGAAGCCGATGCTGTAGCCTTTTCGGAAAAATTTATGTTCCTGCATTGTGACTTCAGATACAATCAGGAAGATATAGAACATCTGGCTACAATTCTTAATTCTTATTATTCAAATTAATTATGGCGCTGAAAGTAGTTGAAATAAAATCGTTGGATCAGATTAATGAGTATAAAAAAATAATAAGTGACTTCGAAATCACAGATCCGTATGCACAATTTGACTTTATAGAGACTTTTGACAAGGGAATCAGTAATCTGATTAGCTTTATATTCATTACGGATAATGCTAAAATAGTAATGCCCGGCTATCTCAATCCAATAAAAATTGATGGAAAGGAAACAGGCTATTTTGATTTTATAACTCCTTATGGATATACCGGACCGTTTTATTCAAAAAATACTTCCTCTTCAGATGTAGAAGCGTTTTGGGTTGCTGTTGATCAATGGCATTCAGAAAACAATGTTGTCAGTGAATTCATTCGTTTTAATTTATTTGGAAATGAAGCTGCCTACTCAGGAAAAACTGTTCCTACTATGCTGAACATCCGTGGAGAAATTCTTGAAGAAGAAGTTCAATGGAAAAGTTTTGATCAGAAGGTTCGTAAAAATGTAAACAGAGCCAAAAGAGAATTGCTTACCAGTAAAGTCTTTTATCAGGATATTGAAGATGCTATAATCAGCGAATTTCACGATATCTATATTCAGACGATGATAAGAACTCAGGCAAAGCAGAATTTTTTCTATAGCTTTGAGCAGTTTAAGTCTTTTATAAATAATAATAACAAGCATGCAGCCATCTGTACCATTTATTTTGAAGAAAAAGCAATATCTTCAGAACTTCTTTTGGTATCAGATGATGCAATTTATTCATTTCTTGGTGGAACAGATGAGCAGTTTTTTGATAAAAGACCCAATGACTTTTTAAAAGTTGAAGCCTTGAACTGGGCTAGAGCACATGACAAAAAATATTATGTTCTGGGAGGAGGATATGGGTTTGAAGATGGGATCTTTAAGTACAAGAAATCATTTTTCCCGAATGATGTAGTGTCTTATTCTACCGGAAGAAAGATTTTGAATCAGACTATTTATAACAATTTAGTTGCTCAGACTTCAGAATATAGAAAAAGTATAGGGCTTGAAGAATTGGATCCTAGCGATGAGTCATTCTTCCCCTTGTATAATAAACAAAACTGAAAATAATAATGAATACTAAAATCTGGTTGTCCTCACCACATATGGGAGGTAACGAATTACAATATATCAACGAAGCATTTGCAGAAAACTGGGTGGCACCATTAGGTCCTAACGTTAACGGATTCGAAACGGATCTGGAGCAGTTTTTAGGTCAGAATGCAAAAGTGGCAGCACTTTCTGCAGGTACCGCAGCATTACACCTTTCTCTTATCGAGTGTGGAGTGGTTCATGGTGATGAGGTGATCTGTCAGTCGATGACATTTTCAGCTTCTGCTAATCCTATTGCTTACTGTGGGGCGATTCCTGTTTTTATAGACAGCGAAACAGATACCTGGAATATGTGCCCGAAAGCTTTAAAAGAAGCCATTGAAGACAGAATTCAGAAAGGCAAAAAGCCAAAAGCGATCATTGTTGTACATTTATATGGAATGCCTGCAAAAATGGACGAAATATCGGCTATTGCTTCAGAATATCAGATTCCAATCATCGAAGATGCTGCCGAAGCTTTAGGGTCTACCTATAAAAATCAGGCTTGTGGAACATTCGGACGTTTCGGAATTTTAAGTTTTAACGGAAACAAAATCATTACCACTTCAGGAGGAGGTGCTTTAGTATGCCATACTCAGGAAGATAAAGATAAAGCCGTTTTCTTATCTACGCAGGCAAGAGACAATGCCCCTCACTATCAGCATTCTCATATCGGTTTCAACTATAGAATGAGTAATATTGTAGCAGGAATTGGTAGAGGACAGATGGAAGTTCTTAATGACAGAGTAGCTTCGCGTAGAGCAATGCACGACTTCTATCTTGAACTTTTTAAAGAAATAGAAGGAGTAACCGTATTTTCAGAACCTGGAAATGAATTCTATTCCAACCATTGGTTATCAGCCATCATTGTAGATCCGGAAATTACCGGTAAAGACAGAGAGGGATTGAGACTTGCATTTTTGGAAGATAACATAGAATCAAGACCGCTTTGGAAGCCTATGCATTTACAGCCTGTGTTTGAAAGCGCTCCTTATTACGGAGAAAATGTTTCAGAAAAACTTTTTGATAACGGGCTTTGCCTTCCGTCGGGTTCTAATCTTAGTGATGAAGACAGGGAAAGAATTGCGGCAGTAATCCGTACATATTTCGGAAACTAATATCTTAAAATGTAATGAATCAGTATAAACATTGGAAAGTGGTTTTTGATTTTACCCTGGCGGTAATATTAGCCATTTTTCTTTTGCCAATACTGATCATTATCTTTATTATTGCAAGCCTGGATACTTCCTCCAACGGATTGTTCTTTCAGAAAAGAGTAGGACAGTACGGAAAAACTTTTATTATTTTTAAATTTAAAACAATTCACGAAAGAAAAAGAACCTGCTCCAACACCGGGCAAATTCTTAGAAAATTCAAACTGGATGAACTTCCTCAATTGTTTAATGTTATAAAAGGTGATATGAGCTTTGTAGGTCCCAGACCGGATATAGAAGGATATTATGACAGACTTGCAGGAGAAGACAGAAAAGTTCTGGAACTAAAACCGGGACTCACCTGTGAAGCCAGTATAAAATACAGAGATGAAGAAAATCTTCTGAAAAATCAGGAAGATCCTTTAGCATATAATGATGAAATATTATTTCCGAACAAAGTAAAAATGAATCTCGATTATTTTGAAAACATGTCTTTCCAAAATGATGCAAAGATTCTCTTGAAAACAGTAATAATCATATTGAAATAGAATTTTACACAATCATGAAAATTAAAGAGACCCCACTTAAAGACTGTTATATCATAGAGCCAACGGTGTTTGAAGACGAAAGAGGCTACTTTTTTGAAAAGTACAACGAGAAAAGATTCGAAGAACTTACAGGAATGAACGGCCATTTTGTACAGGATAATATTTCCAAATCTTCTTACGGAGTATTAAGAGGGCTTCACCTTCAGAAAGGAGAGCATGCGCAGGCAAAACTGGTATCATGTCTTGAAGGAAGTGTTTGGGATGTGGCGGTGGATCTTAGAGAAGATTCCCCTACATTCGGAAAATGGTTCGGAATAGAGCTTACCGCTGAAAATAAATTGCAGTTGTATGTACCTAGAGGTTTTGGACACGGTTTTGCAGTACTGAGCACCCACGCTGTATTCTCTTATAAATGTGATAACTTTTATAATAAAGAATCGGAAGGAAGTGTAAAATTCAATGATCCGGATCTTGATATCGATTGGAAGGTGGATGAAAAAGATGCCATACTTTCGGAAAAAGACCAGAATGCTCCTGGATTTAAAGAAAAAAACTTTTAAAGTATATCCCTGAAAACCACTTTTCTAAAGTGGTTTTTTATTTTTTTATACTAACTCTTCAATATTTTGTATCTTTGCACACTCAAAATCAAAACGATGCGTACAAAATCTGTAGGGAAGAAGAAAATCAATGTAGTCACTCTTGGATGCTCCAAGAATGTATACGATTCTGAAGTATTAATGAGCCAGCTGAAAGCCAATGGCAAAGAAGTGGTTCACGAAGACCGTGGAGACATTGTGGTAATCAATACCTGCGGATTCATTGATAATGCTAAAGAAGAGTCTATCAATACTATTCTTGATTATGTAGATGCAAAAAACAGAGGTGAGGTAGAGAAAGTATTCGTTACCGGATGCCTTTCAGAAAGATACAAACCAGATTTGATCAGAGAAATTCCAGATGTAGACCAATACTTCGGAACAAGAGATCTTCCTATTCTGCTGAAACATCTTGGAGCAGATTACAAGCATGAATTAGTAGGAGAAAGGCTTACGACCACTCCAAAGCATTATGCATACCTTAAAATTTCAGAAGGTTGCGACAGACCGTGTTCGTTCTGTGCTATTCCTTTAATGAGAGGTGGTCACATTTCAACTCCTATTGAAAAACTGGTTCTTGAAGCTCAGAAATTGGCTAAAAAAGGGACAAAAGAATTGATTCTTATTGCTCAGGATCTTACTTATTATGGACTTGATCTTTATAAGAAGAGAGCATTAGGAGAACTTTTGAAAGAACTTGTAAAAGTAGAAGGAATAGAATGGATCCGTCTTCATTATGCTTTCCCAAGTGGTTTCCCTGAAGATGTTCTGGATATTATCCGTGAAGAACCTAAAGTATGTAATTATATAGACATTCCTCTTCAGCACATCAACTCAGATTTATTAAAATCTATGAAGAGAGGTACTACTCACGAAAAAACAGATGCTTTGCTTGCTAAATTCAGAGAGAAAGTTCCTGATATGGCTATCAGAACAACTCTTATCGTAGGGTATCCTGGTGAAACAGAAGAAAGATTCCAGGAGCTTAAAGACTGGGTAAAAGAACAAAAGTTCGACAGACTTGGATGTTTTACCTATTCTCACGAAGAAAATACTTCGGCTCACGTTCTGGAAGACGATATCCCACAGGAAGTAAAAGAAGCAAGAGTAGAGGAAATTATGGAGCTGCAGTCTCAAATTTCATGGGAAAAGAATCAGGAAAAAATCGGTAAAATATTCAGATGTATGTTTGATCGTAAGGAAGGAAACTACTTTATTGGAAGGACTGAGTACGATTCTCCAGATGTAGATAATACGGTTTTAGTATCCGCAGAAAACACTTATATTTCTATCGGTGAATTTGCCGAAGTCAGAATTACTTCAGCTGAAGAATTTGACTTATATGGAGAATTGGTATAATTTGTAATCATCTGTAGACCAGATGGTAAAAAATGATTTTATATAAAATATTAACATAAATTAATATTGCTGTCTAAACTTAAGAAAAGTTTGGTTTCTGATAATCAATCAGTTATTTTTTTTCGATATTAAGATTTTTTATTTTTTTTATCATAAATCATATATATTAAAAAATTATATCTTAAATTTGCGGAATAAGCAATATTTTTAAATCATGTGTTTTCAGTAAGTTATTATTGAATTAGGGCTAAAAATCAGATGAAATAATTTTTTTTGATGATTTTGTCAAAATATGATAAGCGCGAGTTGGGATACGTATTCTTTTTGGAAATATTGATGAAAAATAATGTAATTAAAATCTTTAAAAACTTATGAAAAAATTTTTATTATCAGCTACAATGCTGGTTTGCCTTTCGGCGCTTTCCAAGGCTCAGCAAGGGCGAGTGGGGATTAACACAACCACACCTGCCGCAACTTTAGACGTAGTAGCTACTACTACAGATAATGCAAGACCTGATGCCTTACTAGTCCCTCGTATGACAAGAGCTCAGCTATTAGCAAAAGATGCTGCTTATACAGCTGCTCAGAATGGAGCACTTGCTTTCATTACCACTATAGATGGAACAGCGACAGCTAAAACAACTAACGTTACAGCTGTTGGATTCTATTATTATGATGGCCAAACTACAAATACTTGGATTGCAGTAGGTGGTACTACTGCTGTTGCACCAGTCTCAGTTAAAAACTTATCTGCGACTTATACTATTCTGCCAACAGATGATATTTTATTGTTCTCAAACACAGCTAATGTTACTTTAACGTTACCTGCTACAGGTTTCCCTGTGGGTAAAAGGATCTACGTATCTGCGGGAGGAACTGCGGACATTAACTTAAGCCCTGCTCCGAGAGAGAATGCTTTGGTAAATATATTCTCTACTTTCTCAGCTACATTGATGTATACTGGTGATTCTATTAACCCTTGGTCTGTAGTTTCTGGACTTTAATAATGTTTTTTTAAACCTTTTAAAATGATTATTAAGATGAAAAATAAATTTAAAACACTTCTAGCAGTTGGATTTTTGAGTATTGCAACTGTTTCATATGCTCAGGTAAGAATTGTAAATAGCGCAACTAATGCAGGTGTTGGTAACATGACAGCTTTTATTGACGCTTCTTCAAATAATACTGCTAATGGTCAGCCAAATGTTGGTAAAGGATTATTATTCCCTAGAACTGACTTAACTTTGTTGACCGCTTTTGGTGGTGGTGCAACGGGTGCTCCAACATCTTTCCCATCCCGTTATGACGGTATGATTGTTTATAATACTGCTACAACTGGAGTAGCTGGAGTAGGTACTACTCAAGGAACTCTTTCACCTGGGTACTGGTATTATGAAAATAAATCAGCAACCGTTAATGGTGGTACATGGAAACCATTAACTAGTGCTGCGATTGATCCTAAAGTAACGATCGGAACAGCTGAAACTGCTACCAATACAATTATAACAACTCCTACAGGAAATAAACAACTTTATACCATTAAAGGAACTTTTACAGCAAGTGGTACTTCTACAGCTGTAAATATCCCAGCTCCTACTGGTATGACTACAATGTACGGAATTACGATTTATAAGACAGGTACAGGTACAGTATATGATAGAAGCTTATACTCTTATACTGTAGCAACTACTGCAGGAAATGCAATTACAGGTTCTCCTAGTATGTCTGTGGTTTACCCGGCAGATACATATGATTATGTATTGGAGTACTTAAAATAAACAGGACAAATTTAATTACATACTAAAACCAATGAGAAATCATTGGTTTTTTATTTTAAGTGAGGCGCTCATTTTAGGTTTGAAATCTTAATCATTGTCTTTTAAGCATTATGGAATTTGATAAAAGAGAGGTTAATAGAACAGATTATTCATTTTAACAAAATAATAAGGTGTTAAAACAAGTTCCATTAGGAACACTGTAGAAGACTAAAAGGCTTCTGTAGGTAAGTTTACCCGGAATATAGTTCTTAAGAGTTTTATTCTTCACAGATAATTTTTTGGAATTTATTTTAACTTTTTAAATTTTGTAATTTATTGATTTTCAATTGGTTTTAAAATTATAAATTTTAAATTATGCACAAATTAGTTAATTATGTTAACTTTTTAAGCTTTTTTTTAACACTTTTTAACAGTATGCTTTAAACTCCCTATTCATAAGGGGTTACAGGGTTCGTTAAGATATATTTAAGGTTTAATTAACAGTTTTTAACATATCGAGTAGGGACTTAATGAGATTCCTGATACTTTTGCCCTGTCAAAACCAATAAAAGTTCAAAATGATGAAAAGATTCATTCTCGTAATCATAATGATGATTTCAACCTTAGGTGTTTACTCTTTTACAAGTAATGCCTTAGATGCGAAAAAAACAAGTTATGCATCGTACTACCACGATAAATTTAACGGTAGAAAAACCGCTAGCGGAGAAATCTTTGATAACTCAAAGTTTACTGCAGCAAATAGAACGCTTCCGTTTGGAACAAACGTTAAGGTAACAAACCTTAAAAATGGTAAAGAAGTAATAGTGAGAATTAATGACAGAGGACCTTACCATTCATCAAGATCTTTAGATATGTCTAAAGCAGCGTTCGATGAAATCGGAGATACCAACCATGGTACAATTCCGGTGGAATATGAAATTGTCGATTAAATTTATGATTTAAATTAAAAAAGCCAGCTGATTCAGCTGGCTTTTTGTGTATATAAATGATCCGATAATTATATATCCAATTCCAATAAAGCAGGGCAGTGGTCCGAATGTACGGCTTCCTTTAAAATAGCAGCTCTTGTAAGCTTCTCTTTTAAGCTATAGGAAGTAAAGTTATAATCCAGTCTCCAACCTTTGTTTCTTTCTCTTGAATTTTGTCTGTAGCTCCACCAGGTGTAATTGTCAGGTTGATTGTTGAAAAATCTAAAACTGTCTATCAGTTCACATTCGTTCATGAAATCTGTCATCCACTCTCTTTCCATAGGAAGAAACCCTGAAACATTCTTTAAGCCAACAGGATTATGAATATCGATGGCTTCATGGCAGATATTGAAATCCCCGGATATAATCAGATTAGGAATCTCTTTCTTCAAATTCTTGATGTATGCCAGGAAATCATGACAAAACTGCATTTTAAATTCCAGTCTTTCAATATTGGAAGCAGAAGGTACATAGACAGAAATAGCTGAAAAACCGTCGAAATCTGCCCGGATGATTCTTCCTTCATTATCATAGCTTTCTATTCCGCAGCCATACTCTACGTGGTTGGGCTTTATTTTGGTAGCAATTCCGACTCCGCTATAGCCTTTTCTAACTGCTGAGTGCCAATAACTGTGATATCCTAATTTCTCAAGGCTTTCGATATCTATCTGATCGTTTCCGGCTTTACTCTCCTGAATACAGATGACATCCGGATCGGCAGCCTTCAGCCAACCTAAAAAATCTTTAGTAAAAGCGGCTCGGATTCCGTTGACGTTATAAGTAATTAATTTCATTAGTCTTCTATAAAAAGTTTAAAATTTTCATTGTATTTGGTAGGGATAAATGCCGTGATCTCATAGTCTGCTACCTGATGAATGTAAAAAGGATCTTCAGAAATAATTTTTTCTATCACTTCTTTAGACTTAGCATTGGCAATGATGATACCTCCTGTTCTGGGCTCTTTTCTTCCCGAAGCTATAAAATGTCCTGATTTGTAATACTTAGAAAGAAAAATATTATGTTGAGGAATAAGTTGTTCTACGCTTTCAATAGAACTCTTATAGGTAAGTGAAATAATAAACATGATTTATTTTTTACGAAGATAGGAACTATAGGAAAAAAGCGGAAATAAAAAAGCCGGTTTTGAATTTCAAAGCCGACTTTTTATAGTATAGCAAGAACTATTACTTTTTAAAAACTGTTTTACCGTCTTTTGTAAGTTCTATTTCCTCACCTTTTCCTCTCAGCTCATAATGGTCATTTTTATACCAAATTCCCGATGCAGGTTTTTGCCCCTGTAATTCGATCGTTTCGTTGTTGAATACTACAGTTGCTGTATTTTTCGTATTGTTGAAAGTCATTTCCAGTGTTTTTCCACTGCTGTCTTTAGATGTACTTTTTACAATTTCATCCTTAGTGCCGGAAACAGCTGCTGAATCAGACGGTTTGGGTGCAAGACTGTCTACAGTTGTAGGAGCAGTATCTGTTGCTTTTTTTTCTTTATTACACGAGGTTAAGAATAATGCAGCCAGTGCCGTTGTGATAAAAATGTGTTTTTTCATAAGTTTATATTTTAATGGATGTCTGTAAGCATGCAAAATGAATGCCTTAAAAAATAGAAGCGGAAAAAATCGATAGATTTTTTCCGCTTCCAACCCAAAATTAATAAACTATGAAAAAAACTATTTGGGTTCTAAAACACTGATAGGAATAATACATTCCTCCAATGAGATACCACCATGCTGGTAAGTTTCTTTATAGTAATTTACAAAATGATTGTAGTTCTTAGGGTAAGCCAGGAATATATTGTTTTTAGCAAAAATATATTTTGAACTTAAATTTCCTTTAGGGAGAAATAACTTCTCCGGATTCGTAATAGCCCATACATCACTGTCATCATATGTTAAGCTTTTTCCGGTTTTGTATCGGATGTTGGTAGAGGTTTCTCTGTCTCCTACCACTTTGCTTGGTTTTTTTACATAAACGGTTCCGTGGTCAGTCGTAATCACCAGTTTATATCCGTTTTCTGCAGCTAATTTAATAATCTTTAATAATGATGAGTTTTCAAACCAGTTCATAGTAAGAGAACGGAAGGTTTTATCATCACGGATCAGCTGATCTACAATATGGTTGTCCGTTTTGGCATGAGAAAGAATATCAATGAAATTATAAACAATCACCAAAAGGTCGTTGTTTTTATGCTGATTAAAGTCATCATAGATTTTTCTTTCAAAATCAGCATTCAGTACTTTAAGATACTTCATCGATTTGGAACCAAGTCCAATTCTTTTCATCTGATCTTCCAGAAAGTCACGCTCAAATTCATTTTTATTTCCTTCCTCATTATCGTTAAACCATTTATCTGGAAAACGTTTTTCAATTTCAGAAGGCATCAAACCGGCAAAGAAAGAGTTTCTTGCATATTGAGTGGCCGTAGGAAGGATGCTGTAGTAATAATCTTCCGATATTTTATTATAATATTTGGTAAATAATGGCTCTATCACCTTCCACTGATCATAGCGAAGGTTGTCTACCATCAATAAAAGTACTTTTTCCTTTTCAACTTCAGGCTTTACTTTTTCTTTGAAAAGCGTATGACTCATCATAGGCTTGTCGGAACCTGTAAGCCAGTGTTCATAATTTTTTTCAATAAACTTGGCAAACTGAATATTAGCTTCCTCTTTCTGAGATTGTAAAAGATCGGCAAATTCATTATCTGCTACTTTATCAAATTTAATTTCCCAGCTCAGGATTTTTTTATAATATTCTGCCCATTCCTGATAGGTTCTCAGGTAAGAAAGTTCCATAGAAAGATTTCTGAACTCCTGTTGATATTGTAAAATAGTTTTCTGCTCCACCAGATTTTCCTGCTGAAGATTTTTCTTTAATGAAAGTAATATCTGATTAGGGTTTACGGGCTTCAAAATATAATCGGCAATCTGAGAGCCGATAGCCTCTTCCATAATATGTTCTTCTTCACTTTTGGTTACCATAACGATTTTTAAAGAATTATCTTTTTCTTTAATCATTGGAATAGCTTCCAGTCCCGAAATACCGGGCATATTTTCATCAATAAGCGTTAAAGCAAATTTCTCCGAATCCATAAGTTCCAAAGCCTCGTTCACGTTGTTAACAGGGGTTACCTGATAACCTTTCTTTTCTAAAAATACGATATGAGGTTTAAGTAAATCTATTTCATCATCGATCCATAATATCTTTTCTGACATAATTTATTTTTTACATGGTTATTCTATCAAAATGTTGACCAATTCCTTTTAAAATCTCACAAAATCGAAATATTAAAAGTTAAATATTAGTTAAATGGAAATGCTTCTCAGCAGATCCGGTTTCTGTTGTATTCAGTTATTCGTTTTTATATACAGCAAAGCTCTTTCCAGAACTTCATCTTTTCCTTCTTTAATTCCCTGCACAGTAGGTTTTATAATAATATCCGGAATAATTCCAATTCTTTGGGTTTCTCTGCCATCGGGGTAATATGCGCCAAGACCGGTAAAACGTGTGGCGAGACCGGCAATCTTAAAAGTAATGACATCTCCGTTAGCCCCTGAAGTATTGCTTCCAATAATCTTCGCTTTAGGGTGCTGCTTAAACATCATTGTTGTAGTTTCCGCCTGGCTCTGGGTACTCTCATTTACCAAAACGATAATATTACCTTTATAGTATTTCGGGTTTGTTCTTCCTATACTGTTTATCTTGCTGTAAAACTTGCCGGGATAATCGGTTTCCGGAAAATTAAATTGATAGTAAGGCATACTTTGAGGAAGTAAAAGATAACTTAAAGGTCGGATAGTCTGTTTTGGGTAATTTCTAAGATCAAAAATAATAGATTGGGCAGATTGCAAATGGCTGTACATTTCATCAAGATCTTCCTTTTCAATGATTCCCATATTCACGTACCCGATTGTGTTTTTCTGATCGATGAATTTCCACTTTGCTGGGGCTGAAGCTTTTTCATGAATAATATCCTTCGTTGGATAAGTTTTTACGGCAACGCTTACATTTTGTCCGTTCCTTTCAAACTTTAAAGAAAGAGAATCTTTATTACTGTTAAGAAAAAGATGTTTGATCTTATGAATTTTCCCCCACGAATTGGATGCGGGAATATACTTGCCGAAAGTATTAACCATTTGAGGGATCGTTTTTCCTTCAATATCATAGATGACGTCTCCAACATTTAATGTGCTTTCATCATGAAACCTGTTGCGTAAGATTTTTGTTACGATCAATTTTCCTTCCGCATAAGAGTATTCTACCGGAACTTTTCTGCTGCCATAAAGGCTAAGATTAATATTTTTTGAATAAAGATAGGCATGAGAATCATCGGTTTTGCTCACCAGTTCGGCTAATGTTAAATGATATTCAGTGTCATTATTAATACTGATAAACTTGGGAATCATTTCCGAAAGTACATCATTCCAGTTTTGATCTGTTTCATATTTATAGGGAAAGAAATATTCTACATAATTCCAGTATCTGAAAAGCTCAAGTAAGCTGATCGCTTTGGAAGTAAATGGTGAACCATAAGATTTTTCGTTTCGGAAATAAATTTTTTTGTCATTTTTTCCAAAATAATGATGATCTCCTATATTTCTGTTGTTCTCAATATAATACAGCTTTTGTGTAACTTCCTTTGTGAAAATCTGAGTATTATTGATCCAGCTCAGGTCAAAATTTTTAAGAAAATAGATGTTGTCATCTTTTTTTGAACATTCTATACAACTATCAACTTTTCCTAAGTTATCGATCCAATTGGCGTATAATTTATTTAATTCCTCTTTGTCGTTGATGTTTTCAAGTTCTCTCATTTTTTTTAGGAGTTGTTGGTCCCATTCAAAATTTCCTTTAGCAACTTGAGGGTGATAATATTTTAAAAATCCCCAAACCTTGCATAAAGATTCCAGTTTCTGATTTTCAGATAAAGTTTGTGTAGAAAAATTTAAACTTAAAAAGAATAAAACGAAAAGAAAATACTTCCTCATTATAAGGCTATCGTGTTTTTCTCAAAGATAAATCTTTCAGGCAACAGAAGCAAACGCTTTTAGCAAAAACAAAAATTCCCAATTAAAATAATCTGAAAGCTTTGGAACAGATTTGGCACTTGGTAGAAGTGTGATCAATATTTAAACCGATAATTTAACAAAACGTTCCCATTTAAAATCCCTAACTTTGTTTACTAATACTGACGTTTCAATGCAGAATAAGCTAAAAATCATCAACGATCCTGTTCATGGATTTATCAAAATTCCCCATGAAATTTTATTTGATATCGTTGAACATCCATACTTTCAGAGACTAAGAAGAATAGGGCAGACCGGGCTTTTGAACCTGATTTTTCCAGGCGCAACCCATACAAGGTTTCACCATGCTTTGGGGGCGATGCATCTTATGTTTACCGCATTGGAAACCTTAAAACAGAAAGGTATTGATATCTC
Source organism: Chryseobacterium sp. Mn2064 (assembly GCF_049319685.1). Lineage (NCBI taxonomy): Bacteria > Pseudomonadati > Bacteroidota > Flavobacteriia > Flavobacteriales > Weeksellaceae > Chryseobacterium > Chryseobacterium sp. Mn2064. The sequence continues at coordinate 38,618 of NZ_JBMOUE010000003.1, read as the reverse complement.
AGAAGAAGAGGAAAAAGGAGCGATGTTGGCTATTTTGCTGCATGATATTGGTCATGGTCCGTTTTCCCATGCCTTAGAAAGTATGCTGATGGATGACTGGCATCACGAAAATCTTTCTCTTTTATTGATGAATAAATTAAATGAAGAGTTTAATGGGCAGTTGTCTATGGCAATAGAAATGTTTCAGGGGAAATATCACCGAAAGTTTTTCAATCAGTTGATTTCATCTCAGCTGGATGTAGATCGTTTGGATTATCTGAAGAGAGACAGCTTTTTTACAGGTGTTTCTGAAGGAAATATCAATACCCAAAGGATTATTTCTATGATGAACGTCTGTGAAGAAGGTGAGCTGGTGATTGATGCGAAAGGAATTTATTCCATCGAAAATTTTCTGACAGCCAGAATGTTCATGTATTGGCAGGTTTACTACCACAAAACCTCTGCTTTGGCTGAATTTCTTCTGGTTAAAATTCTTGAAAGAGCAAAATATCTGATTTCTCAGGGAATTGAGCTGCCTGCTACCGAAAACTTACAATATTTTTTATACCGAGGAAAAAGTGGTGCTACAGACGAAGATGTAGAACGATTCACTAAACTTGATGATAATGATATTATTCAGGCCATGAAAGAATGGCAGAATTCTGATGATTTTGTTCTTGCCTACTGGTGCCAGTGTGTAATTCAAAGAAATTTACCGAAAACCATTATCTCTTCTCATCCTTTTGATGCGCAGATAATTGATGAAAAAATAAAAAAGACGAATGAATTTTTCGGAATCGATAACGGAAAAGAACTCGTGCACGAGATAAAAAGAAAACTTGTGCCTTACCATGCAGAAAAGCAGCCTATCTATCTGTTGCAGAAAAATGGAAAGAGAATAAGACTTCATGAGTCTGAAGATCAGCTTTTATCAGGACTTATGACGAATAAAACAACACGCTATATTCTTATGTTTCCGCGAGATATATCACGGGGAGATTCTTAAATAATATTAAAATTTACGATCTGAAACCAAAATATGTTTGCAAATTATAGAATTTCTTATCTTTGCAGAATATGGAATTTACAGCTTCGCAAATTGCAAGTTTTATTGACGGAAAAATAATAGGTGACGAGAATGCACTTATTACAGGGGTTTCTCCAATTGAAAATGGAGAATCAGGACATCTTTCTTTTATAGCACAAGATCGATTTTCTCATTTTTTAGATACCTCAAAATGCTCTGTGATCATCGTTTCGGAAAAACTTCTGGATAAAAATAATTATATCCCTACCATAATCGTTGTGAAGGATGCTTATCTTTCTTTTCAGATTCTGATGAATTTATATCAGGAAATGAGAGGTAGAAAAGAAGGCATTGAAGATGGCTCGTCCATCCACGATACGGCAGTAATTGGTGAGAAAACTTATATCGGAGCATTTACCTATGTTTCGGAAAAAGCCAAAATAGGTGACGGATCACAGATCTATCCGCATGTATATATAGGTAAAGGCGTGAAAATTGGTAAAAACTGTAAAATAGACAGTGGTGCCAGAATTTACGATTACTGTATCATCGGAGACAACTGTGTCATTCACTCCAATACTGTGATAGGAGGAGATGGGTTTGGGTTTCAGCCGACTGCTGAGGGGTTCAAAAAAATTCCACAGTTGGGTAATGTAATTATTGAAGATGATGTTGAAATTGGTTCCAACTGTAGTATCGACAGAGCTACAATTGGTTCTACAATCATTGGAAAAGGAACCAAAATAGATAATCTTATCCAGATAGCCCATAACGTAAAAATCGGGCAGAACAACGTAATTGCCGCACAAGCCGGAATTGCAGGTTCTACCACCATTGGTGATTGGAACCAAATCGGAGGTCAGGTAGGAGTTGTTGGACATATTAAAATCGGTAACCAGGTGAAAATTCAGGCCCAAAGTGGGGTGAACTCCAGTGTTAACGACAGAGAAACATTATACGGCTCACCAGCCATCAGTTATAATGACTATTTGAGAAGTTATGTTCATTTCAGAAATTTCCCTGAAATCGTAAGTAGAATAAATAATCTTGAGAATAACTCAAAAGATAATCCTAATGAGTGATATGCAAAAAACGCTTCGGGAAGAGGTAACTCTGTCCGGAATTGGACTTCACACAGGTAAAGAAGTAAAACTTACCATTAAACCTGCTAAAGAAAATACAGGTTTTGTATTTGTAAGAACAGACTTGGAGGGACATCCTCAGGTAGAAGCAGATGTAAATTATGTTGTAGCAACAGAAAGAGGAACTACATTAGAAAAATTAGGGGTGAAAATTACGACCTGTGAACATCTTTTAGCGGCCCTTGTAGGTTGTGATATTGATAACGCAGTGATGGAAATGGATGCCTCTGAACCACCTATTTTGGATGGATCTTCTAAATACTTTGTAGAAGCTATTGAAAGTGTTGGAGTAATAGAGCAAAGCGTTGCCAGAGAATATTTGGTTGTAAAAGAAGTGCTTACTTACAGTGATCCGGCTACAGGTTCGGAAATCACAATTATCCCTTCAGATACTTACGAAGTAACAACTATGGTAGATTTTGGAACCAAAGTATTGGGAACTCAGAATGCCACTCTTAAAAATATTTCAGAATTTAAAGACGAAATCTCTTCTGCAAGAACGTTCAGCTTCCTGCACGAGTTGGAAATGCTTTTAGATCACGGATTGATCAAAGGAGGAGATATTTCCAACGCTATCGTATATGTAGATAAAGATCTTACTCCTGAAACAACAGAAAAATTAAAGAAAGCCTTTGGAAAAGACAACGTAGCGATCAGACCCAACGGAATTCTTGATAATCTTAATTTGAATTACCCTAACGAAGCAGCAAGACACAAACTACTGGATGTAATTGGTGACTTAGCTTTAGCAGGAGTTAAAATAAAAGGTAAAGTGATTGCCAACAAACCGGGACACTATGTGAATACTCAGTTTGCTAAAAAACTTAACCGCCAGTGGAAGCTTCAGAAAAAGAAAAACGTTCCGGATTTTGATCTTACAAAAGAACCGGTATTCGATATCAACGGTATCATGAAGCTGATGCCCCACAGACCTCCATTCTTATTGATTGACAAAGTTCTTGAACTTTCAGACTCTCATGTAGTAGGATTGAAAAACGTAACGATGAATGAGCCGTTTTTCGTAGGTCACTTCCCTAAAGAACCTGTGATGCCTGGAGTTCTTCAGGTAGAAGCTCTGGCACAAACAGGAGGTATTCTTGTTTTGGCAAGCGTTCCCGATCCGGAAAACTATTCTACTTACTTCATCAAAATTGATAAAGTGAAATTCAAGAGAAAAGTAATTCCTGGAGATACCCTTATTTTCAAAATTGAATTGATCGAACCTATCAGAAGAGGGATCGTTCATATGCAGGGGTACGGATACGTAGGAGATACAGTGGCAGTAGAAGCAGAGCTTATGGCTCAAGTTGCAAAAAATAAAGTTGATTAAATGATTCATCAATTAGCAGCCGTAGATAAACGCGCAAAAATCAGCAAAAATGTAATTGTAGAACCTTTTACTACAATTGCAGGGGACGTAGAAATTGGAGAAGGAACATGGATTGGTCCTAACGTTACCATTATGGAAGGTGCAAGAATCGGAAAAGATTGTAAAATCTTCCCGGGAACTGTAATTTCTGCAATCCCTCAGGACTTGAAGTTCGATGGAGAAGATACACAAACAATTATCGGAGATAATACGACTTTAAGAGAATGTGTAACAGTAAATAGAGGAACCAAGGCACTAGGATATACAAAAGTAGGCAGCAACTGCCTTATCATGGCCACTTCACACGTAGCTCATGACTGTATCATAGGAGATAATGTGATTATTGCAAATGGTTGCGGTATTGCAGGACACGTGGAAATCGGAGACTTTACCGTAATGGGAGGATTATCCGCAGTTCAGCAGTTCGGTAAAATCGGAAAACATACCATGATCTCAGGAGGATCTTTGATCAGAAAAGATATTCCTCCCTATGTAAAAGTAGCAAGAGATCCTATTTCTTATGCAGGTATCAACTCTGTAGGATTAAGAAGAAGAGGTTTCTCTAACGAGAAAATTTTCGAAATCCAAAAGATTTACAGAGCCATTTTCCAAATGAAAATGAATGTTTCTCAGGCGTTGGCATACATTGAAAAAGAAATGCTTCCTACAGCTGAAAGAGATGAAATCTTACAATTTATTCAAAACTCACCAAGAGGTATCGTAAAAGGATATGGTACCGGTAAGGATAGAGAATAAGTAACTTAAACTACTTATCAGATGATGAAAAGCCTAATCATGTTAATCACACTTTCTACAACATCTTTTGTGTTTGGACAACAAGCAGAAAAAACTGAGGATGGTAAAAAAGAAAAAGTGTTTACCATAGAAAGAAAGCTCACTGAAGAATCTAATGATAGTATTGCCAAGAATAACATCAATGATATTCTGAAGCAGAAAAATACCGGAAGCTCTATCTTAGGTACATCCAATGTATACAAGTCTGAAATTCAGAACAATGTAAGCAGATTGAATAACAATGTCAACACATTCAATAATAATACATTTAACAGAATGACGATGCAGGGCCAGGGAATACAATTTAATAAAAAAAAATAAATACGTACAAAATTAATGGCAACAAGTAACGATATCAGAAAAGGTCTTTGCATCGAATATAGCAATGACATTTTTAAAGTAATCGAGTTTCTTCACGTAAAACCAGGAAAAGGACCTGCTTTCGTAAGAACAAAATTAAAGTCAGTAACCAACGGTAAAGTAATTGATAATACTTTCTCTGCGGGACACAAAATTGAGGAAGTAAAAGTAATCACAAGAAAATTCCAATATCTATATGATGATGAGAACGGATTCCACTTCATGAATAATGATGACTTCTCTCAATTATATATCAATAAAGAAATGATCGAGAACGCTCAGTTTATGAAAGCGGGTGAAGAAGTAACGATCATTCTAAAAGAAGCTGACGAAACTCCTCTTTCTGCAGAACTTCCACAATCAGTATATCTTGACGTGATTGAAGCTGATCCGGGAGTAAAAGGAAATACAGCTACCAACGCTCTTAAAAACGCTATCGTTGAAACAGGAGCTAGAGTAATGGTTCCTTTGTTCATTGAACCAGGAGACAGAATTAAAGTAAGCACTGAAGACGGTAGCTACTTAGAAAGAGTAAAAGAATAAATAAAATTTACATAAATTCGGGTTGCATTAGCAGTCCGAATTTTGTTTTATAAGAAAATCTATTGTTATGAGATTCCATTCTCCGCAAAAGCTTAAAACCATTGCAGATTTAATAGGCTCTGCATTTGTAGGTCCCGAAGACTTTGAAGTATTGGGAACCAATGAAATTCACATGGTAAAACCAGGTGATATCGTTTTTGTAAATCATCCTAAATATTATGACAAAGCACTCAACTCTGCAGCGACCATTATTTTGATCGATAAAGAAGTAGATTGCCCTGAAGGTAAAGCTCTTTTGGTGTCTGATGATCCTTTCAGAGACTTCAACAAGATCAATACTCATTTTACAAGAATTTATAACTTCACAGAAGAACTTCACGATGCAGAAATAGGAGAGGGAACAAGAATTCACCCTTCAGCAGTGATTGGAAACAATGTGAAGATCGGAAAAAATACCCTTATTTTCCCTAATGTTGTTATTGGAGACAGAACGGAGATTGGCGATAATGTGATCATTCAATCCAATACCGTTTTAGGCGGAGATGCGTTTTATTACAGAAAATTAAACGGAAACTTCGACCGTCTGATTTCCGTAGGGAATGTGATCATCGAGAATAATGTAGAAATCGGAAACGGATGCACCATCGATAGAGGAGTTACAGACTCCACCATCATTGGAGAAGGCTCTGTTTTGGATAATCAGATTCAAATCGGACACGACACCGTTATTGGAAAAAAATGTTTGATCGCCTCTCAGGTTGGTATTGCAGGATGCTGTGTTATTGGTGACGAAGTAACCTTATGGGGGCAGGTTGGTATTGCTTCCGGTAATAAAATTGAAGCAGGATCAGTATTATTAGGGAAAACCGGAGTCAATAGAGATCTGGAAAAAGGGACCTATATCGGGATGTTTGCAGAAGATTTTAAAACCTATTTGAAAAAAGAAGTTAAACTAAGAAATTTATAATGAAAAATTTATTAGCACTGTTTCTTTTTATCTATTCAATAAGTTTTGCTCAGAAGTCAGAGATCGAATCAAAAATTACATTTAGCGATAACAGAATTGTAAACGCTAAAATTCCTTTTAGAACAAATCTTTTTGAGAGTGATCAAATTGATGAAATAACACTCTCAGACAAAAAAGTTAAAATTCTGGAAGATGGGAAAACGGTTAAATATCCGGCTCCTGAAATTCAGAAAATAGAATTTACAGATCTTAAAAATAAACCAAGAACTTTTATCTATTTTCCTGCAGAATCTACAAAAACACTTGTAGAATTAGTATATGACGGGAAGAAAATAAAATGGGTGAAAGCATACAGACGCCACGGCTATGACGGGTCTACTCTTGTATCAGATGTTTTATTCAAAGGAGATATAAGACAGCCATTGAGTATTCTGGTCAATAACAGGAAAAAACTGAAGCAGCTAATGGTTGAAAAACCCGAACTTGAGCCGCTTATTGAAAATATTAATTATAACAGACTTAAGGAGCAGGATTTAATCGATCTGTTGAAAAAATATGATGAATAAAATCAGATTTAAAAATTTTTTTAACGACAAATAATCATTATTTTTGTCTGACGTATAAACTGAAAATAAATAAATTAAAACAACAATAAAATGTCAATTTTAGTAAACAAAGATTCTAAAGTAATTGTACAAGGATTTACAGGGAACGAAGGAACTTTCCACGCTGGTCAGATGATTGAATATGGAACCAACGTTGTAGGTGGTGTTACTCCAGGAAAAGGAGGAAGCGAGCACTTAGGAAAGCCGGTATTTAATACAGTTGCGGACGCTGTTGAAAAAGCAGGTGCCAATGTAAGTATCATCTTCGTACCACCGGCATTTGCAGCAGATGCTATCATGGAAGCTGCTGAAGCAGGGATCAAAGTAATTGTATGTATTACAGAAGGTATTCCTGTAGCTGATATGGTAAAAGTAAAATCTTACATTGCTGACAGAGACTGCAGATTAATCGGACCAAACTGCCCTGGAATCATTACTTCTGAAGAAGCTAAAATTGGTATTATGCCAGGTTTCGTTTTCAAAAAAGGTAAAGTAGGTATCGTTTCAAAATCTGGTACCCTTACTTACGAAGCTGCTGACCAGGTTGTAAGAGCAGGTTACGGTATTTCTACAGCAATCGGAATCGGTGGTGACCCAATCATTGGTACTACTACAAGAGAAGCTCTTGAATTATTCATCAACGATCCAGAAACTGAAGCGGTTGTAATGATCGGTGAAATCGGTGGAGGACTAGAAGCTGAAGCTGCAAGATGGTACAAAGCAAGCGGATCTACTAAACCAGTTGTAGGATTTATCGCTGGACAAACAGCTCCAAAAGGTAGAACAATGGGACATGCTGGTGCTATCGTTGGTGGTGCAGAAGATACAGCTCAGGCAAAAATGGAGATCATGAGAGAAAACGGAATCAACGTTGTAGATTCTCCAGCTGATATCGGTGCTACTGTAGCAAAAATTCTAGGATAATATAAAAAACCAAATCATATGAAAAAACTTTTATTAGCCTCTGCCATCGGTCTTTCTGCTTTATCTTTTGCACAAGTGCAATGGAGCAGTACAAGATTTGGTGTTACAGGAGGTTTAAACTACTCTAGAGTATCCAATGCCCATAACCCTTCAGGCCCAAGATACACTTTTCAAGGTGGAGCTTTGGCGTTAATCCCCGTAGGAAAGGCAAACCAGTTCTTTATTCAACCGGAAGTTCAGTACTATGGTGCTGGAGAAACTGGGAAAGATAAAGATGCTAAAGGATTGGATGGCTATGATGCAGTATATGCTAATAACTATCTGAGTGTGCCGCTTTATTTCAAAGGATATTTTTCTGAAGCAGAATCAGAATTCTTTGGTTTAATTGGACCTAGATTTAACTTTTTATTGAGCCAAAACGTAAAGAATGCTCCTGTAAGCAGACCTTATTACGATCCGGATGTTACAGACCCTGGACAACCGGCGGGCGTAAACGGTAAAGCCAACAGCTTTAACTGGGGACTAGGACTAGGAGTAGGATATAGCTATAAGAGACAACTCGAAGTAGCGGTAAAATATGATTTAGGTCTTGGTGATACTTACCCTGGTCTTGCAAAAGAATACAAGGGTACTGATAAAAAGAAATCTGAACAGGTTCTTGCACTTACTTTAAGTTATATATTCAAATAGAATTATTTATTCAGAATATAAAAAAATCCCGGAAACTTTGTTTCCGGGATTTTTGTTTTTAGATATTTCTTGGAAGCAAATAAGTAGAAGTTAGAAGAGATTTTATTTTTGCATCAACAGGTTTTACTCCAGTTAATAAAATAGTATTGTTCAAAAAAAGACAAATTCGCTTATCGCAAATTTGTCCTTTTCTATATTTTTTAGCTTTTCTAGCTCAATGTTATCCTTTGATCCATTTCCAAAGCTCTTTTAGAGTCGCTTTATTTCCATACATCAAAATCCCTACACGATAGATTTTTCCGGCAAGGAAGATCATAAAAATAGTGGTAGCCAGCAATAATATGATCGATAATGCAATTTGCCAGGCAGGAACTCCAAAAGGAATTCTTGCAATCATCGCCACAGGTGAAGTAAATGGAATGATAGATAACCAAAATCCTAGTGGACCGTCAGGATTATTCATCAAAGTAAAACTTCCATACATTCCTAAAGTAAGAGGCAAAATAGCAAATAAAGTGAATTGCTGTGTTTCTGTTTCATTATCTACAGCAGAACCAATGGCGGCATAAATAGAACTGTAGAAAATATATCCCAGTAGGAAAAATACGATGAATACAAAGATGATCAATGGGAAGTTAAGTTCCAAAAGGCTGTGAGAGATCTGAGTTGCCAGTTGTCCCATATCCAGTTTGCTTGCAATTTCATCATTTCCGCCCGGAATCCCTTTCTGAAGAGGTGAGAATCCTGTATTGAGAACTAATGCTCCAATGACAGACATCGTGATCCAGATAATGAACTGAGTAAGCGCAACCAAAGTAACTCCTAAAATTTTACCCATCATCAGTTCAAAAGGCTTTACAGAAGAAATAATAATTTCTACTACACGATTGTTCTTTTCTTCAAGAACGCTGCGCATTACCCTTACACCATAAATAATAATGAACATAAAGGTAACGTACATCAAAACCATACTAAGCCCCGATTTTACCCCAAAAGAAAGATCAGAATCTTCTTTGTTGTTATTCGTAACATTGATCGTTTTTAAGCTGAAGCTCTTATCAAGATCATTAAGCTGCGCTTGCTGAATGCCCAACTGCTTTATCTTTTCTTTTTTCACGACGTTGCTGATATCGGAAACAATTCTTTGCTTCGTATCAAAACCTATTTTTGTATTGATAACCAGTCTTGCGTCCTTTTCAAGCTCGTCAAAATTTTGATTTTTCAGCTCCGGTAAAATAAGGATACCATCCAGAGATTCATTTCCTTTTAGATTATTGATCTTCGACTTTTCATCCGCTGCAGAAACAAATACATAGTTCAGCTTGTCGTTAGACTTCAGCTCATTGGTAAAAAGTCCACTTTTATCAACTACTTCTATGATGCTGTGGGATTCGTTGGCTTTAAACATTAAACCGATCACTGCACCAAAAGCAATAATCATCACGGGAGCCAGCAAAGTCAGTATAATGAAAGATTTTTTCTTAACCTGCGTAAGAAATTCTCTTTTTGTAATTAAAAAAATATTATTCATAAAATTAAGAATGGTTACTTACGGCATTAATAAACACTTCATTCATACTAGGAATTCTTTCGTCGAATGATCTCACTTTACCCACGTGCACCAGATCCAGCAAAATATTATTCTGCTCAGCTTCATTTTTCAGGTCAAAAGAAACAAGATTGTTTTCATTAGAAAAATTGAAAATTTCATATTTACCTTTAAAACTTTCCAGTTGGTCATTATTTACCTCAGAAAGCGTAATTCCAAAAATATTTTTCTTGAATTTTTCTCTTACATCAAAAACCCTTCCGTCAATAATCTTCTTGGAATTGTTGATCAAGGCAACATAGTCACACATTTCTTCCACACTTTCCATTCTGTGGGTAGAAAGAATGATTGTCGTACCATTATTTTTAAGATCAATGATCTGATCTTTAATTAAATTGGCATTCACGGGATCAAAACCTGAGAAAGGCTCATCAAGAATTAAAAGATGCGGTCTGTGAAGAACGGTAACCACAAACTGAATTTTCTGCGCCATTCCTTTAGACAGTTCAGAAAGCTTCTTTTTCCACCATTGGTCGATGTGAAGTTTATCAAACCATTTTTTGGCTTCATTCAACGCATCACTTTTGCTCATTCCCTTCAGCTCTCCGAAATAAAGAAGCTGATCTCCAACAGTCATGTTTTTATACAGACCTCTTTCCTCAGGCATATACCCGATATCTTTGATGTGGTTGGGATTCAGTTTTTCTCCATTAATGAAGATTTCCCCTGAATCGGCTTGTGTGATTTGATTAATGATTCGGATAAAAGAAGTTTTCCCTGCTCCGTTAGGTCCTAAAAGGCCATAAATACTGGCTTTGGGAACATGGATGCTAAAATCATCCAGGGCCACCTTTTTTCCGGCATTATAGGTCTTTTTAATATGTTCAGCTTTTAGCATTCAATTGTTTTTTTACAATTAGTATAAAAAAGTTCTGAAAGTTACGGAAATATTAAAACAGAATAGAGGTAAAAGAAAAAATCCTGATGATTATCAGGATTATAATTTATTGTTTTACGATTTGAGTCACTTTTTGCGTGTTGTCACTTAATAGGTAACGAATCATATATTTTCCGGGTTTTAATTTTTCAATATTGATCTCTCCGGAATTCATGTTTACTGTATAACTGGCAACCTGCATACCCAAAATAGAATAGAAAGTCACACTTTTGATTCTTAAAGAAGAATCTTTTGCCTTAATGATAAGGAAATCCTTTGCGGGATTTGGATAGGCAAGCAATACTCCATCATCTGCTTTTTGAGTGATGGAACCCGGCTCTTTCAGCTGAGCTTTTAAATTGTTGGAAAACCCAACAAAAGTGCCTGTAAATAGAATTAAAAGTAAAAGTTTTTTCATCAAATTTATAATTTCTCGAATATATATAACAAATATAACAAATTCTACAATTTCGTACAATAGTTTTTTGTAGAACTTATATTAAATTTGTAGAAACTTATTCAAAAAGTATTCCAAAATGATACATTCAAGAAATAGAAGACTTAGAGTTAATGAATTTATCAGAAGTTTGGTAAGAGAAAATGTGCTTACAACTGATGATTTTGTAATGCCGATCTTCGTAATGGAGGGCGAAAACAAGCAGGAGGCAATCCCGTCTATGCCGGGAATTTTTAGGCGAAGTATAGATTTAACCGTGAAGGAATGTAAGGAATTATTTTCTTTGGGTGTAAAAGCTGTCAATTTGTATATGAAAGTGTCTGACCATTTGAAGGACAACACAGGAAAAGAAGCATGGAACAAAGACGGTCTGATGCAGAATACCATTAAAGCGATCAAAGATGCTGTTCCGGGAATGATCGTTATGCCGGATGTGGCTTTAGATCCTTATTCTATCTATGGCCATGACGGAATTATTGAAAAAGGAAAAGTTTTGAACGATGCTACGAACGACGCATTGGCCAGAATGTCAGTATCTCATGCGGAAGCAGGAGCTGATCTTGTAGCACCGAGTGACATGATGGACGGCAGAGTAATGGTGATCCGTGAAGCATTGGAAGAAAGCGGATTTACAGACGTTGGAATTGTAAGTTATGCTGCAAAATATGCAAGCTCTTTTTATGGACCTTTCAGAAGTGCTTTAGACAGTGCTCCGAAAGATGATATGGAAATTCCGAAAGATAAAAAGACCTATCAGATGGATTTCCATAATTCCCGCGAGGCATTGAACGAAGTATATAAGGATATTGAAGAAGGAGCAGACGTTATTATGATCAAACCGGGACTTCCTTATTTAGATATCGTTTCCAAAGTACGTGAGGCCATTGATCTTCCTATTGCGGTATATAACGTAAGTGGAGAATATGCCATGGTGAAAGCTGCGGCTCAGAACGGCTGGTTGGATAATGACAAAACGATCATTGAAAGCCTTACCTGTTTTAAAAGAGCAGGAGCAGATATGATCTTTACGTATTTTGCTAAAGAAGCTGCCATTCTTTTGAACAAATAATTCAACAGAGTTTACCATAAAAGAATCGGGCTGTTCCTTGGAACAGCCCGATTCTTATTTTTTTGACAAATGATATTTACATAATATTAAAATCTTTCCCTTTTGTAAACTTTGCTGCAAAAGGAGACTGATTTCCGGAATATTTCAAAATAAAATGTTTCTCGGTATCAGTATCAATTTTAGCGTCTACTTCTACATTTTGGGTCTGAAAACTTAAATTTAGGTCAGAAGATGAATCTTTTTCTAGAAAAATTTCCACACTTTCTGCATAGAATAATGAGGTACTCAGATAATTGAACTTAATATTCTTTCTGTATGTTTTAGACTTATCCTGGGTGAAAAGAGAATAGTTCTTCAGAATCTCGATTCCTGGAGAGTCAATATTTGTAATTCTTGATTTGGTTACATTATTTACCCTTACAGAAAAGCTTTTGGCACTTTTAATATTTCCGTTGATGCCAATATTAAACAAAGAAGGTAACGCCATCCCATATTCATCCATGCTCTCTTTTGTGAATTCAAAATCAGGAATCAGAGCAGGATGCTTCGGAGTATTGATGAGTTGTTCTTTTATGATATTTAAAGTTCCGTCAGAAAATAAATATCCGACGAGATTGTTTCCGGTGGTTCTCCAGTTTCGGCCGTTCCATTCAAAAATTTCACACAGTAAAGTGTCGGTGGAAGAGTGGGGAAGAAGATCCATATCCTGCCATTTAAAAACTTCTTTAGCATATGGTCTTCGGTTGGTAAGGGTAATGCCCAGATCTAACGCCAGCAGATCTGTAAGCTCTTGGTTATTTTGCATAATAATTTTGTTGTTGATGTGAGATGAATAAAACGGTATTTTACCTCATCCTTTTCCAGGAATAAAACTGGAATTTTTAGATTTTGTCTGAAACCGTGTTTTTTATAACCAGCCTTTTTTTCCATACACATACGTATCGTCAAACTGTTTATCACTCATAAAGAGATATAAAATTCCCTCTATAAAAGGAATAATAGAAGCAGCGCCAAAAGTAACGACATTAAGAACCAATTGAATAATTCCTTCCTTAGTATATCCCAGATAGAATTTATTGAGAGCCAGCCAGCCGACAAGAATCCCCAGTAGGGCAGCAGGAATTTTCTTTTCTGAACGATAAGGAACATTGCTTTGTGAGCTTTGACTATTTTCTGTTTTTGTGTAACTGTAATTTTCCATTGCCTTAATATTTATAATTGATTTGTTATTGATAAGTAGCTTAAATCGACGAAAAGTTACAATATGACAATCATCAAACAAGTTTAGCTTTTCAAATAAACAAAAAGTTTAATTGGTATAAAGTGAGTTTATATTTTTGATATATTTGCCCTATGATTTTACGAGGAGAAAACTTAATCAAAGAATACGGTCCGAAAAAAGTTGTAAAAGGCGTTTCTGTGCAGGTTCAACAGGGAGAAATTGTTGGTTTGCTGGGACCGAATGGAGCAGGAAAAACCACATCGTTTTATATGATCGTAGGGTTGGTTAAGCCCACTTCAGGGAAAATTTTTCTGGACAAACAGGAAATTACTACCGATGCAATGTACCGAAGAGCTCAAAAAGGAATCGGTTATCTAGCGCAGGAAGCTTCGGTTTTCAGAAAATTATCGGTGGAAGAAAACATCATGGGAGTATTGCAGCTTACTAAGCTTTCAAAACGTGAACAGCAGATTAAATGTGATGAACTGATTGAAGAATTTTCTTTACAACACGTTCGTAAAAACAGAGGAGATCTTCTTTCCGGAGGAGAGAGACGTAGAACTGAGATTGCCCGTTGTTTGGCAACAAGCCCGAATTTTATCCTTCTGGATGAACCGTTCGCAGGGGTAGACCCGATTGCAGTTGAGGATATTCAGAAAATTGTAAGAAGCCTTGTGGATAAAAACATCGGAATCCTGATTACTGACCATAACGTACAGCAGACCCTTGCTATTACCAACAAAACATACATTATGTTTGAAGGAAAGATCCTGAAAGAAGGACTTCCGGAAGACCTGGCGAATGATCCACAGGTAAGAGAAGCGTATCTGGGTGAAAACTTTGTCTATCAGAGTATTCTTGACAAACCGAAAAAGAAAAAATACGCTTACAACATCTGGGCAGGAAATTTCGATTCTAAAGCTCAGCTGCAAGGTTTTGTCGATGAAAACTTCAAACAGTTTGATGACCTGCGACTGATGTACGGTTTTGAAGATATCAGCTTTGCTTCATTAGCGAATTCTGAAATAGAACATATCTTCAATGACGTGGTAGATAAAAATGCGAACAACTCATTTGTCTTCCAGAAAAAAGAGGTTAATACTCAATATTCATTGGAGCAGGCAGAAGCAGACTCTAAAGAAGCCAGCAGACCTGAGCTTCACTATCTTACTACCTACATGTACGAAGGATAGGCACAGCGTTTTAGAAATCGCTATATTTAATGCCATCATATAATTTGGTATTATGAAGCGTTTTCTATTCTTTTTTTTCTGTGTTTTTTCAATAAAAGCATATGCTCAGAAAATCGATTCTATAAAAGATCCGGTTATTAATCCGGCTTTAGTTATTCAGGATAACCCCAGACTGGCGCCTTACACCTATTTTGTAAATGATAATACTATTGTTTTTCAGGAAAATAGAAAAACAAGAAAAGTAGTTAAGGCTGATACAAAATCATTTTCGGTTTTTCCAAATAGTGATCATCGTATGGCCAAAAATAAAGACGGTATTTTTGTCAATGGTAACTTTGTAAAAACAGACACGCTGGGCTATCAATATATGGGATTCACGAATGATGGTCCTTTCTGGCGAACTCAAAAAGCAATTTATAAGAATACGACTGAACTTAAACACCTTAAAGCTTCAGAATTTACACCACTTAGAGATTCAAAAGGTACCATCTCTGCCAATAGTGGATATTATCAATTCAATAATCGGATATATTACCATAACACATTAACTCCTATAGATATTCATACGGTTATCTTTATGGAAGGTGATCTGTGTTATGATAAAAATGGAGTCTACGAAAGAGGCGACAAGCTCCTTTTTGAAGGGGAACATTTGCAATATCTCAGTCCTTATTTCTACAAAATAAAGAATACTCTTGTGAAGAGTGGTAGCTTCAAGACACCTATTCCGGGAAGTGATGCAGATTCTTTTATTCAGCTGGGAACATTTTATTCCAAAGATAAAAACCATGTTTATTATGAAAATCGTATTTTTTCTGATGCAGATCCATCTTCTTTTGTTACTATTTCAGGGTATTTTTCCAAAGATAAAAACCATGTCTATGAGCAGACTGATATTGTAAAAGATCCCGATGCTGCTACGTTCGTTAATTTGGAGGGATCATATTTTAAAGATAAAAATCATATTTATTGCAAAGGAAATATCCTTCCTATTGATATCTCAGATGCAGATCAGGTGAAAATATGGAATGATGACTATGTGAATATCTATATTACGGATGGTAAAAAAATCTTTTTATATGATTCTTTGCTGGACGAATCTCAATTGGATATTCCGAGTTTTGGGATAGTAGATAAACAAATGTTGTGTTTTGATAAAAATGGAGTGTACGAAAGGGAATATGATAATAATAAGAGTACATATTATTTAAAAAAAATTCCATTTAATTATTCCGTCTCCCCCAATAAAAACAATGTCTTTATAAGTGAAAAGATGAACGAGTATATTTTCTATGGAGATCAGGCCTATCATAGAAATACCGGGTTTTTTGAAAATTTGAGCCAGGAACAGATTAACAAGACAAAAACAAGAGAAAAGGATCTTATAAAAATTAACGGTGCCGTTCAGTTTAAAAGTATTTACAGTATGTTTTTGGGACAAGCGGATCATAAGATCTACTGGAAGAATGAAGAAACCTCAGCAGATGCAGCCACTTTTGAAAAAGTAAAAGATACCTACAGCTATTATAAAGATAAAAATAACGTCTATCTATATTCTTATAGTGATGGTTTAATCGCTTTAAAAGGGATAGATCCGGGATCTGTACGATCATTTAATGGATTTCTGGTAGATAAGGAATATATCTATTTAAATAATTCCAGAATCATTAAAAGTAATGCTGTAGAAATTCTTGCAGCATATGAAGGCTTATGGCCTATGTGTGGAGTGGGAAATCCTGTATCATCAACGTTCTATCTGTTTAAAAATATTGAAGGATACTGGCTTGCATTGATTGCTTCGAGAGGAAACGTAGAAATCAAAGAGATCAGTGCGAAAGATCCGGCGCTTAAAAAGTTTCTGGGGATCAAATAAATCTAAGATATATAAGGAATATAGACTGAAAAATCATAATAAAAACGTACCTTTTCTCTTGAAAACGGTACGTTTTTTAGTTTAACTCATTCCTATGGCAAAACCTTTCAACAGAACCATCACCCTATTCGGAATTTACAAGCAGCTGGTTCCTTTCATCAGACCTTACCGTCCTATGATTTACGGAACGTTATTTCTTACTTTCCTGGGAGCATTGGCAGCGCAGGTTAACCCGATTGTTCTGAAATATACAGTAGATGAAGTAACCAAGCTAACTCATCTTCCTCATCCGATGACGGAGGGGATTCATATTTTGGTTATTATTTCCATCATTTTATTAGGGAAAGAACTCCTGAATATTTTTATCAATTTCGGGCAGAAATTCTATGGTGAGAAGATCAGAATCAATGTAAGTTCCATTTTGGCACAATCAGCGATCGATAAAATTCTTACGTACCGAGTGGCTTACTTTAACGATGAAAATCATGAATCCGGAAAATTACAGATCAGAATAGACCGTGGCATTGAAAGCTTAACGAAACTGGTACAAAACTTTTTTATTGATATTCTTCCGCTATTTTCAAATGCGATCATTGCATTGATTATCATGTATATGCAGAATGTATATGTGGGAGCTGTGTCTACCGTTATTGTTCCAATTTATTTTTATATCAGTTCTCTACAGGCTAAGAAACTGAGTGGCGTACGTCGACAGCTTAGAAATCAGAGAGAAAAAAAGACCTCGGGGCTCTTGAACCTCATCAATTCCATTATGGTGATCAAAAGTTTTGTCCGTGAAAAATTTGAAGGAAAAAAACAATATGATCTTCAGATGCAGCTGATGGAAAGCCAGATGTTCACCAGAAAAACCAACTTTATTTATGATGGATTAAAAACTTTTCTGGAACAATTTGGAGTTGTTCTCATTATCCTGTTAACAGTATATTTGGTACTCGATCAGCAGATGACCATTGGTGCCATCATGCTTCATATCATGCTTTTTAACAATGTTTCGGCGCCTATCCGTCAATTACACCGAATATATGATGATATGAATGACGCGATGATCTATGCAGAAGGATATTTTGATATTTTAAATGCTGACAATGAAGCTGAACCCAACGGAAGCTTTATTGAAAAACAAATCAAAGGAACTTTTGAATTAAAAAATGTAGACTTTACCTATCCCAACGGAACAAAAGCACTTCATAACGTTTCCATGAAAATTGAGAATGGAAAAACAACAGCATTGGTTGGATTGAGTGGCGCTGGAAAATCAACGGTGATCAATCTTTTATGTAAATTTTACCTTCCGGACTCTGGAGAAATTCTTCTGGATGACGTCAACTTATGTGAATATGATAATACATTTCTAAGAAGCGATCTTGGTTTGGTACTTCAGAAAAACCATATCTTTCAGGGAAGCATTGAAGATAATATTCGCTACGGTGATATGAATGCAAGCTTTGAACAAATTGAGGAAGCAGCCAAAAAAGCTTATCTGCACGATCAGATTATGGATCTTCCGGACGGTTACAGACATGATGCAACCCAACTTTCCGGAGGGCAACAGCAAAGAATTGCCATAGCCCGTTTATTTTTGAAAAATCCTCCGATTATCTTTCTGGATGAACCTACTGCCAGTCTCGATGCTATTGCCACAGAACAGATCAAAAATTCTCTGGATGCCATAAAAGAAGGACGTACGGTAATTATCATTTCACATTCATTATCTCAGATTTTAGATTCCGACACTATTTATGTGATGAAAAAAGGAAGAGTCGTGGAAAATGGAACTCATGATGAACTTTACAACAAAGACGGAACATACCGGGAAATTTTTGATGCCTCTGCCCGAAGTTTAAACCTGGATAAACTGGTTAATACCTACAAAGAAAATTAGAGAAAAAAGCCTTTGTATTTGTAAGAAAACTTCAAAAAAGAATTTTAGCTTTGCCCAAGCAATATGAACGATCATTATCTTAAAAAACTCGACCGGGTAACCGCTATTCTTACCCAATTACAGTCTAAACCTATTGTAAGAGCACAGGATTTGGCTGAAAAATTTGACGTAAGCATAAGAACCATTTACCGGGACGTTAAAACCCTGGAGAATGCAGGCATTCCTATTGTGGGAGAAGCCGGAAATGGGTATTCTTTAATGGAAGGATATAAGCTTCCCCCGATTATGTTTACCAAAGAAGAGGTCTTAAGTTTCATTACCGCTGAAAAGCTGATGCAGAAATTTTCCCATCAAAGCTTAGGAAACCACTATCAGGCAGCAATGGAAAAGGTCCGTTCCGTACTGAAATACTCGGATAAAAATCTGATCGAGAATATTGAGAAACAGATTGATGTTTTTAGCTTTCACACCGATTCCGGAGATTCTCTGAAAAATGTAATTCCTATCATTTTAGAAAGTATTGCTGAGAAAACACAGCTTAATATCAAATATCAGACGGTAGACGGAAGAGTAACCAATAGAACCATCGAAACTGTCGGAATGTTCTTTGAGTTTAACTTTTGGTACATTATGGCATTTTGTACGCTTAGAAAAGATTTCAGACAATTCCGTATAGACAGAATTCTGGAAATTTTGAAAACACCCAATCCTTTTGTTCAGGAATATGGGCAGGTTAATGATTACCGGAAAAAATCCAACGGAAATAAAGTGACGGCAAAGCTTTTGGTAGATAAAAAAGTAATGCCTCACCTTGTCAATTCAAAAAAATATTACGGTTTGATTCATGAGGCAGAAAAAGAAAATGGAGTGGAACTCACCTTTGAAACAGAATGGATCAATGATGGATTTCCACGATGGCTGGTTACCTTTGCAGATTATGCCACAGTTCTGGAACCTCAAAGTCTTCGCGAAAGACTCAACGAAATGCTTATCAAAATGATAGAAAGGCATCAATAAAACCTCAACAAGGTCATTGTTGAGGTTAAAAGTGACTTAATTGAGGCAATAAATGAAATGGTTGATAAGCAAATTGACTATGACCACAAAAAACAGAAAGTCTATCTAAATAAGTAATGATATGAGTTCTGCTAAGATTGAGGAAAAACCACCGTTTATAAATGACATCGTATGATGACCTTTCCAGACTTCTGTTTTTTACGATCTTGTCTTTTGCGGTATTAGAATCTTTCCCAGAAGAAAGGAGGTTCAATTCCTAATGCTCTAAGGTAAACATATCCTTGTCCACGGTGATGAACCTCATTGTCTACAAAATAAAGAATATTCTGATATACCGGGAATTCATATTCTCCAAATAAATTGAAAGTCTCCTGAAAACGTTCTTCAGAAATCAGATTGAAGTAATGGTTGATGACCTCAGTTTCTTCATCCCACTTCTTTAAAAGCTCCTCTTTTGATTTTGGAACAAAAGCTTCTTCGTTATATGCTTCTGTAGTTCCTTCAACAATTCCTTTTAAAGCAGGTCCCGCAATACCAATTAATTCCATTGCCAGTTTCGCAAACGTTCTCATTCCTCCGATGGAAAATTCGAACAAATCTTTTTCAGGAAAAGCTTCAATAACTCTTCTGGTCAGATTTCTGTGTCCCTGCCAGTCATTAAGTAACTGATCAGAAGTCATAAATTGTTTTGTAGCTGTTGCAGTAGTTGTCATAATTGTATGGTTTTTGTTTATTGTGATACAAAGGTAAGAGCAGGTTATGACAACAGTTTGTCAGTAGTGTTTTCACGGATTAAAAAATATTTTTTCCCTGGTAAAATATCCTGACCTTGTTTTCCGTTAGAAAGATGTATCTTGATAAAAAGAATTGAACATTTAGAATTATGAAGAAGTTTATTTTGCCCGCTATCACTACTCTTTTATTAGTATCGTGCAATAAGATTGAAGAAAAAATAGATCAGACCGTTCAGCAAACCACAGAAAAGGTACAGCAGAAAACTCAACAGGTCGTAGAAGAAACCGTTAAAAAAGCCGTAGATGAATCGGTAAACTCTTTAACAAATTCCCAGAATGCAAAACTGAGTGAAGTTTTTCCAGGGGCAGATCCTTCTATTATTTCCGAAGAAAAAGGTAAAAAGATTAAAATTCCTGGAAGACCCGAAGGTTATATTTTCAAATATAAAGCAGATATCAATACTTTGCTTCCCTTTCTGGAAAATCAACCTACTTCTGATGAAAGTAAATCGGATAAGAAAGCCCACAAAATTGATGGACAAAATATCATCGATAAAATAAGCCTTGCTTCCAAATTTCTTCCCGAGAATACTTTTGATACAAGTTTTCTTGAGGATATTAAAAATGATAAAAACATTGAATATTATAAGCTGAAAAGATTTCCCAACAGTAGTACTATTATCTACAATCCTAAAAATCAGACCATCATACAGTACGTAGAGGTAAATAAATAATTTGGATATGGCCGGTTTCTCCCGGCCATTTTTATACTGTATCACAAAGCAAACCCGAAATCATTCCTACATTTTACTTTTTACATTGTAAAAATGCAGTATTTTAGTAGTATGAAAATTTACACAAAAACAGGAGATAAAGGACAAACGGCATTGTATGGCGGAACAAGAGTTTCCAAAGCCAGTGCAAGAGTTGACAGCTACGGAAATATAGACGAGCTGAATTCATTCATCGGAATTGCCAAAAGCCATATTGAAGATCAGGATGTTCTGAAACAATTGAAAAAAATACAGTTTGATTTATTTACCGTAGGTTCAGAAGCTGCAACACCAGCAGATAAGTTGATGCTGGCTAACGGAAAATCGCGTCTTCCGATTATTATTTCAGAAACAGAAATTGAAGAACTGGAGCAGTGGATGGATGCCTTTGAAGAAAAACTGGAGCCCCTTCAGTACTTTATCCTTCCCGGAGGTGGCAAATCTGCAACATTTTTACATGCCGCAAGAACCATTTGCAGAAGAGCAGAACGTTCTTTAGTATTTTTAAATGAAGCGGAAGAAATTCGTCCGGAACTTATCAAATATTTAAACAGACTTTCAGACTACCTTTTTGTTCTGGCAAGATATATTTCAAAGCTCAACAACGAACCGGAAGAATATTGGAACCCGAATGAGAGATAAGACACTACTTTTCATCAACGGAGACGCTCCAAAATCATTACCCAACCCTGAGAATTACGGTTTAATTGCCTGTACAGACGGTGCTTTTCATTATGTGAAAAGAATGAATTTTCCTCTGGATAAGCTGGATTTTATTTCCGGTGATTTCGACTCTCATTCCGGGGCGGATGAAGAAATGTATCAGGAGAAATTTATTTTGACTTTAGATCAGGATAAAACAGATTTTCACAAAGCCTTGGAAATTATTTTGGAAAAAGGCTTTTCTGAGGTAGAGGTTTTAGGAGGAAGCGGAGGAGAGCAGGATCATTTTCTTGGAAACCTTACGGTGGCTTATGCTTTCAAAGACCGTATGAACATTAAGTTTTATGATGAGTTTTCCGAGTATTATTTTATCCCAAATCACTTTACATTAAAAGGAGCAAAAAACAGAATGGTTTCTCTTTATCCTTTTCCGGCGGTGAATAATATAACAACCAAAGGACTCAATTGGCCTCTGACAAACGGAAACCTTAGTATTACCTCCAGAATAGGAACCCGAAATTTTGCTATTGAAGACGAAGTTTCTGTAGAATATGAATCAGGAGATGTTCTGTTTTTTATAGGAATCAATGACATAGAATATCCAAGTATATATTAATGAGCAAGGTATACTTTTTGTAGAATAATATTCACATTATAAAAGAATCGGTTAAATAAAAACTTTTGAATAGATTAATAAAAATATCAGTTTTCACCATTTCATTATGCAGCATTATCTCTTGTAGAACGCAGCATTTTGAATCCCCTCAGTATGGAAAAAATGAAACTGAAAAAGTCATTAACATTAAGAAAGTGACTAATTTCCGAACGGTAGGAAATATTAAAAATACAGAAGGAAAAACATTAAAAGAAGGGAAATTTTATAGAAGTGCTCATCTTCATAAGCTTAAAAGCAAATCTTTTGATGATCTTGAAAAAATGGGAATCAAAGAAGTGATCGATCTGAGAAATTCTAAAGAAATAGCTCAAAAGCCAGATCAGCTTCCTGCTCCAATAACCTATAAAAAATATTCAGCGTTTGAAGACGAGGGAGATCAGCTTGCCCAAGCCAAAAAATTGGTATTAAAAGGAAAGGTGAATGCTTCCGATGCCGAGAAAAGAATGATTGATTTCTACCGGGAATACGTTACAGAAAATCCGGAAACCATCAAAACCATCATCACTGAAATAATGGAGTCTAAGGACCCGATTCTTTACCACTGTACTGCAGGTAAAGACAGAACCGGGATTATTACAGCCCTTATTTTAATGATCCTGAAATTTGATAAAGAAACAATCTACAACGAATATCTTTTATCCAACAACTATAGAAAAAACCTTGTGGAGAAAAGACTTCGGCTTGCCAATACATTGCATTTCTTGTATCCTAAGATGGATTTGCAGGTACTTGAAAAGCTCAGTTGGGTAGAAAAAAGATACCTTGATGCTGCTTTTGAAGAGATCAATAAAAAATATGGGTCTACCGATGTGTATATTCAGCAGGTATTGGGAATTTCTGATGCTAAAAGAGACGAGTACATTCAAAAGTTTATGTATTGATTATCAGACGTAAATTTTTACAGAATGTAATATTGTGTCTTAAATTAAAATTATGATAATTTTAACACCCGAAAATCAAACTTTTTTAGCAATTTTGCATTTCTTAATTCACTTGTTTAGAAATGAAAATAAAGTACTCGGAACTTATTGATCAGACATTATATTTTCCTACTGAGGAATTTAATGTTTCTGAGAACAATTTGTTGTTTCACGATGTTCCATTGATGGACGTTGTAGAGCAATTTGGCACTCCGCTAAAGATTAGCTATTTGCCGAGAATTTCTCAAAATATTCAAAAAGCTAAAAGCTGGTTTAAAGAAGCTTTTGAAAAAATTGAATATAAAAAGAATTATACCTACTGTTACTGTACAAAATCCAGTCATTTCAATTTTGTATTGGAAGAAGCTCTGAAGAATGATATCTCCATAGAAACATCTTCGGCGTATGATATGGATATTGTAAAATCTCTTTATGAAAAAGAGAAGGTAGATAAAAACATTGAAGTAATCTGTAATGGTTTCAAAACGGATGATTATCTGACAAAGATTTCAGATATGATCAATAGCGGTTTTGAAAATATTACTCCGATTCTTGATAACTACAGAGAACTGGATAAACTTACAGAAAGTATTGACTCTACGTTTAATATTGGAATCAGAATCGCATCAGAGGAGGAACCGAAGTTCGAATTCTATACCTCGAGATTAGGGATTGGGTATAAAGATATTATCCCTTATTACAGCCAGAAAATCGCTGAACACCCGAATGCAAGACTGAAAATGCTTCACTTCTTCATCAATACGGGGATTAAAGACACGTCTTACTATTGGAACGAATTGTACAAATGTCTTCGTGTATATGCACGTTTGAAAAAAATTGCTCCGGAAGTAGACTCTTTGAACATTGGTGGTGGTTTCCCAATTAAAACTTCATTGAACTTTGATTACGATTATCAGTATATGGTAGAAGAAATCGTTTCTCAGATCAAAAAATTCTGTGAAGAAGAAGGAGTAGAAGAACCTAATATTTATACTGAATTCGGAAGCTTTACCGTTGGGGAAAGTGGAGCGAATCTTTATAAAATCATCTCTCAGAAACGTCAGAACGACAGAGAAAAGTGGAATATGATTGATTCTTCTTTCATGACAACACTTCCTGATACATGGGCGATCTCAAGACACTTTATTATGCTTCCGCTTAACCGTTGGGAAGATACCTATGAGAGGGTGTTCTTAGGAGGATTGACTTGTGATTCTGATGATTACTATAACTCAGAACAACATACCAACGCCATCTATTTACCTGTTTTCAGTGATACAAAACCTTTGTATATAGGATTCTTCCACACTGGAGCTTACCAGGAAACGATCGGAGGGTACGGTGGGGTGCATCACTGTCTGATGCCTCAGCCGAGACACGTACTGATTCAGAAAGATGAAAACGGTGAACTTCAATATGAAATTTTCCGTGAAAAACAGGAACCTGAAGATGTATTAAGACTTCTTGGATACAAATAATTTTCTTACCAAAAGAAGCAAAACTTACATAAAAAAAAGCTCTCAGATTTTTTCTGAGAGCTTTTTTATTTAAAAATAATTGGAAATTTTGTCAAGTTCAAGATCTTCATAATCAGAAACTACCGTGTCTGCCAACGTATAATCCTGATTTTTTGAATGAGGGCTTCTATAAGCTGCACAGAATATTTTAGCTCTGTGAGCCGCAAGAATTCCATTGGTAGAGTCTTCAATGACCATGCAGTTTTCAACAGGTTCGCCAGCCATTTCAGCAGCCAACAGAAAGACTTCCGGATGAGGTTTGGATTCTTTTAAATCTGCTCCGCTTATTTTTCCGCTGAAATACTGTTCAAGTCCGAATTTTTCAAAAACCATATTGATCGTTGTCATGGTCGCAGAAGAAGCCAGTATAAGTTTTATTCCGTTGTCATGGTAATGCTGGATCAGTTTTCTTACCCCAGGAATGAGGTCGAATTCCTCATCATTGTAAAAGTAATCCTTGAAGTGGGCACGCTTGATTTCTGCAATGGTTTCGTACGTCTGGTGTAAATTATATTTTTTGATCAGAGTTTCAGCTACACTTTTGGTAGAAGCCCCTGTAAAAGAGGTATATAAATCTTCGGGAACCGTAATTCCCAATTCATCAAACGTTTTGAAATAAGCTTTTCTATGTAATGGTTCTGTGTCTACAATCACTCCATCCATATCGAAAAGAACAGCTTTTAAAGGCATATTATGAGTTTTATACAAAAATAACTATTTGAGTTGAGAGTGGAAAGGGAATAAACGATAGGTTGGAGGTAACAGGTAGCAGATAAAAGGGAAGAGTTGGAAAGTCTGGCACTGATAAACTCTCCCACACACTTACGTTACAACTCATAAACTCTTCGTATCTTTGTGGCGAATATTTCAAGTTTAAAACATTAAAATTTTTAAATAAAGCATGAAAACATACGCAGGAATTCCCGAGGAAAACGCAACGTTAGAGAATTCAAAAGTAATGTTGGTAACAGTTCCTTACGATGGAACTTCAACATGGGGAAAAGGAGCAGATAAAGGTCCTGAATTATTCTTAGATGCTTCTGAAAACATGGAGCTTTATGATATCGAAACACAAACTGAGCCTTACCTTCAGGGAGTATATTTAGCTGGAGAAGTTTCTGAAAATTCAAGTCCTGAAGCAATGACAGAAGCGGTTTACCAAAAAACAAAAGAGCTTTTGAATCATGAAGGAAAAGTATTTACTCTATTTGGAGGAGAGCATTCTGTTTCCATCGGTTCTATTCGTGCAGTAGGAGAAAAGTTTGAAAACCTTACCGTTCTTCAGTTAGATGCTCACACAGATTTACGTCCTGAGTTCCACGGTTCTACTTCTAACCACGCTTGTGCAGTGTTTGAAGCGAATCAGAAACATAATTTAGTTCAGGTGGGAATCCGTTCTATGGATGCTGAAGAAGCTCAGTATCTGCCGGAAGGAAGAGTATTCTTTGCTCACGAGATTGCCAATAACGAGAACTGGGTGAATGATGTATTGGAAAAAGTTTCAGGAAACGTATATATTACGATTGACCTTGATGCTTTTGACCCTTCCATTGCTCCATCTACAGGAACTCCTGAGCCAGGTGGTCTACAGTGGTATCCAACATTGGAACTATTAAGAAAAGTATTCGAAAAATGTAACGTTGTAGCATTTGATATTGTAGAATTGATGGATTCTCCAATGGCTAAGCCAACCGCTTTCCTTGCTGCGAAGTTATATTATAAAATGCTTGCTTATAACGATATTTATAACAACAACTAATATTCCGCAAGAATCGGATTTTTTCTGCCGTATATTCTTTGGAAATTTGTGAGGTAAAAACAATATATGATGTCCACACAAAATCAAATAGATTATCACAGAATTGCCAAAGCGATAGAATATATCCAAAGCAATTTCAGACTTCAGCCAAGTTTGGAGGAAGTGGCAGAGAATATTCACTTGAGTCCCGCTCATTTCCAGAAAATATTTACGGACTGGGCAGGCACAAGTCCGAAGAAATTTTTACAGTTCATCAGTCTTGAACATGCTAAAAATTTGTTGAAGGAAGAAAAAGCAAGTCTTTTCGATACCGCTTATGAAACAGGTCTTTCCAGCACCAGCAGACTTCATGATCTGTTTGTGAAAATAGAAGGAATGTCTCCTGCAGAATATAAAAATGGAGGTAAAAGTCTTGTCATTAACTATAGCTTTTCTGAAAGCCCTTTTGGTAACATAATAGTTGCTTCTACAGAGAAAGGAATCTGTTATATGGCTTTCGAAAGCAATAAAGAAACAGCATTGGGAGATTTGAAACGAAAGTTTCCCAATGCTTCTTTTTTCGAAAAAGAGGATACTCTTCAAAAGAATGCATTGTCCATATTCGATAAAGACTGGACAAAGCTCAATACCATCAAACTTCATTTAAAAGGAACCGATTTTCAGCTTAAAGTTTGGGAAAGTTTACTGACAATTCCCATGGGTAAACTGTCTACTTATGGCAGTCTGGCTGAAAAATTAGGGAATCCTAAAGCATCCAGAGCTGTTGGTACCGCTATCGGAAGCAATCCGGTTGCATTTCTTATTCCGTGTCATCGCGTGATTCAATCTACAGGTCATCTGGGAGGATACCGATGGGGAAGTGAAAGAAAACAACTGATTGTGGGGTGGGAAGGTTCACATATTTACTCGTAACCTATTTTTATCACAAAAGCCACAAAAGTTTTTTGAACACTTAAGTTCTTTTTAAGTGACTACTAACTGTTTGAGAAGTACACTTAAGTTTCCGGGAAAATTCCGATTGTCACCAATATTTCAGTTGAAGAAGGAAATATTCCCTTCCTTTGGAGGGGTGGCAAAAATTCTTTGAATTTTTGACGGGGTGGTCTTTTACAGCAAGACTAAAATCCCTTTCCAAAAACATTACGTAACTTGTATTATTCAAAACAAAAACAATGCTAAGCCTTTTCGAAGATATATCAGACTATCCTTTAAACATACTTCCCCACGACGGAACGGTGAATTACTATGGAAAGATTTTTCCGAAGGAGAAATGCGATTCCTACTATGATTATTTGTTCAATCAAATTCCGTGGGAACATGATGAAGCGGTCATTTTTGGAAAACTGGTGTTAACGAAAAGAAAAGTAGCTTGGTTTGGAGATAAAGCATTTGAGTATACCTATTCTAAAAGAACCAAATATGCAAAACTCTGGACTCCTGAACTGCTGGAATTAAAGAAAAAATGTGAAGAAGTTTCAGGAGAAACCTATAATTCATGTCTTCTCAATTTATACCATGACGGAAGCGAAGGAATGGCCTACCACAGTGATGGAGAAACAGATCTGAAAAAACATGGTGCCATTGCCTCATTAACCTTTGGAGCAGAAAGAAAATTTTTATTCAAACATAAAACAACCAAAGAAAAGATAGAAGTCTTTTTGGAAAACGGAAGTTTACTGATTATGAAAGGAAAAACTCAGGAGAATTGGCTTCACAGACTTCCTCCAACCACCAAAGTGAAAACCCCGCGGGTGAATCTGACCTTTAGGACCATTGAAGATTAATTAAAAATAAAAAAGCTGTTCAAACGAACAGCTTTTAGTTTATTTAAGGATTTCAGCTTCTATAGAACTGTCATCATACACTTTGATGAATGCTTTAGTATAATCTTCTTTAGTAGCAAAATTCGGATTGTCTAAGAATTTCTGTGGATTGATCGCAAAAAGCGGGAACCATGTACTGCTGATCTGGATTTGAATTTTGTGGCCTTTTTTAAAAGTGTGAACCACATCCTGAAGTCTGAAATTCACTGCCGTTTTCTGGTTAGGAATCAAAGCTTCTCCCTTTTCTCTTGAATTTCTGAATCTCGCAGGCATAATTTCGCTTCTTACCATCTGGTGATAGTTTCCGTAGATAACACCGTCTTTCTTTTCTACAGGTTTAAAATCTTCAGGATATACATCAATTAATTTTACGGCAAAATCTGCATCTGTAGAGGTTGATGCGATATTTAATTTAGCCATAATTTCACCTGCAAATGCCATATCTTCGGTCAAAACATCTGTGGTGAATGTTAATACATCAGGTCTTCCCACTGCAAATCTCTGATCTTCCGACATATAATTTTTAGGAGTAAATCCATTAAAATCTTTTAAATGATCAGAACTTAAAACTGGATTATTAGGATCACTGTAATATTCTGAATATCCTTGTCCTGCTGTCTTTTTTAATGTTTTATCAGCCAGGTAAAAATTAACTTTCTGTGCATTTTTTGGTGGATATGATGAAAATTCTTTCCATTCTTTAGCTCCCGTATCATACATCAAAGCTTCCGGAAGTCCTGCATCTTCTTTCGTATTTCCTTTCAGATAATGTTTGAAGAATCTGGTCTCAATATTTTTCTGATAATAAGTCGCAATACTGTCTCCAAAATAAGTTTCACTGTGGAAGTGTTTTCCCTGTTCCTGTGACCAACCTCCATGCGAGAAAGGTCCCATCACGATCGTATTTTTAGCTTTTGGACTTGTTTTTTCAATCGTTTTATAGATATTCAGAGGGCCGGAAAGATCTTCCGCATCAAACCATCCTCCAACAGTCATTACCGCATGATTGATGTTTTTTAAATGAGGAAGAAGTCCTCTTTTCTGCCAAAATTCATCATAATTGGTATGATTCATAATCTCGGTCATGAAGAAATTATCTTTGTAATACTTTTCATAGGCATCTTTCAGTGTTCCAAGGTCTCTGTAGAACTTTAATCCGTCTTCAGAAGTCTGCTTGATGAAAGAATCCATGTACCATGCTTTGTTTTCCGGTTTTGTTTTTTGAACTCCAAATACAGGGAAAGTTCTGAAATACCCTAACATAAATCTTCCGTTGTGAAGAAAATCATCATTCCAGAAATCAGAAATAGGAGCCTGTGGAGAAGATGCAACAAGAGCCGGATGCTGAGATAATGTTCCTACAGCAGTATAAAAACCTGGATAAGAAGTTCCGAATTGTCCTACTTTACCATTGTTGTCTTTAACGTTTTTCAAAAGCCATTCAATCGTATCATAAGTATCAGTACTTTCGTCAATATCTTTTTTGGTTTTATGTTCCACCTGTGGAGTCATATTGGTAAAAGTTCCTTCACTCATATATCTTCCGCGTACATCCTGATAAACAAAAATGTATTTGTCATTCATCAAATAAGCATTGGGACCAATTTTTGTTTTGTATTCATTTTCTCCATACGGTGCAATGCTGTAGCAGGTTCTCTGCATCAGAAAAGGATATTTGTTCTTATTTGAAATATCTTTCGGAATGTATACAGCTGTGAAAAGCTTCACTCCGTCACGCATGGGAATATAAAATTCTTTCTTGGTGAAATTGTCTTTAACGAAATTGTCTTTCTGTTCCGTTTTTTGGGCCTTTCCAAGAATGAAAAAAAGAATAAATAAAACTGAAATATGGATTTTCATAAAAAAAATTTGATGCTAATTTAAAAATAAAAACACGTTCAGCGGCGAATCTTCTTTAAAAAGCTTTTCCCCGAAGAAAATAAAGTCCCGAAAATAGAATCAGCCGGAGAGGTCCGGCCGATAATTTTAGAGTATAGAGAAGTAAGGATTTTCCTATCTTTTACCTTTAAACTGGTTCAGTTTCATGCTGAGGGAAAACATAATGTACCGTTTCAAAATCAAATCTTCACGGTCTTCAAAATAAGTATCTGTAATATTTCTTTTTACGCTCTGATTTTGATTTAATACGTCATAAATTTTCACTTTTGCTGTAAATTGTTTTTTATAGAAAGAGTATCCCAGGCTGGTATTCCAGAAGTAAAAATCTTTTTTAAATCCTGCTGCAATATTGGAGTTGGTATTGTATTCGAAATCATTTCCGAAAATCAATCGACTTTGAAACAGGTAGTTGGTTAATTCCAGTTTTAAGGATTGGCTCGTTGTATTTACACTTTTAATATCAGAATTTGAGTATTTGGAAAAATTATAATTGATTCTGTAAGAAGGTTTTATACTAAGTTTGTCTCTAATGTCAAAATTTAAATTTAAGGTCGGACTCATATTATAAGCATTACTTTTAATTAGCTGTCCGTTGATAGAACTGTTGTTGTACATATAGCTCATCATGAATCTAGGGCTTATGACCAATTTTTTATCCTGCCACTTAAAAGTTTTGCTCAGGCTGGAGCTGATATTGAACCCTTTATTTCCACTGATATTATCATAAGTGACGATCTGCTTTCCGGTATCATCATATCGGGTGTAATTGATGACATCGTTGTTTCTGTACGTAAAACCTGCATTGATGTAATAGTTGGTTCCAGAAGCCATATTATAGCTGTTAAAAGAAATCATACTGCTGTTCATCCATGAATTTTTCAGGTCCGGATTTCCGATGTAAGTAACTAAAGGATCGGATTCATCTTTGTAGGGAATCAGTTTTTCAGCACTCGGAACTGTGAAGCTAGAAGAATTTGAAAATATTAACCTTTGGCGGTCCGAAAGTGCATATTGAAAATTCACCATATATCTTGGAAGCACAAAGTTTTTTTTCAGCTCATAGTTTTGGCCTTTAAAAACAGAATATACTTTCATATCCGAAATATCAAGATTTACGTTGGTCCAGGCACTTACTTTCTTTTTAGTAAGATAAAAAGACAGCTCAGGAGAAAACTGATTGATCTTTTGCTCCATACTGTTGGACAGGAGAATATTGTATTTGGAATATTGGCCGGTAGTTTCATCAAAATCATTGAAATCTCTGAAATCCCGTGATAATTTTGAATTGTAGTTTATTTCCAGACTGATGGACGCAGAATCGGAGATCGGTTCCGTATAGCCTGCAGTGAAGCTGTAATCGTTACCCTGGCTTCTGTTTTTCTGTAGCTGATTCCTGTTATCTGCAGTTGTACCGGATTCTCCATAGAATGTATTTTGAGATTGATTCACGGTATTCGTTAAAGACTCGGAAATAGAAGTATTCATTCTGGCAGATACTGAACGTCCTTTTTTCTTCAGATTTTTGGAAAAGCTGATGTCAGGGCTGAAAGTATTATTCTGACTATTTGAAAAACTGGAAGACTGGCTTTCATTAAGAAGCTGATCATTTTTTGACGTTGAAGATTTTGATCGGCTGGAACTATTGCTTTCCGATCTTGAAAAAGAAGGAGATATATAAATATTCGTCTCAGGATCCAGTTTTATTCTGGTTGAGTTATCAAAATTATATTGCCTGGATTCATTCTCACCATTGTTTTCAGAATTGGTTTTCAGGATATTGTTCGGAAGAAGATTGGTTCTGGATACTTTAGATGCTGTTTCCTGATTAGATTGCGAATATTTTAAGCTGAGATTATCAAGATCTGCATCTGTTGAAAGTTTATCATTATAATTCAATCCGATCGTTGAAGACCTTTGAATTCCACCACCGCTGCTTTGCGTCCCACCACCGCGAATGCTTCCCATATTGTCGAAAACATTATCTCCGGAAACACTTTTTGAGTTGATATTGTTAGAAGATAGCATCAGACTTACTTTAGTGTCACCTTTAAAATAACTTACCATTCCGCTTCCTTCATAGCGTTTGTCAGAACCGTAGCCGATAATAGCCCTTGCAATCAGTCCTTTATTTTTCTTTTCATCAATATTGAAATTGATGGTTGCATTTTGAGATTTTGGAGCTCGTTTGCTGAATTCTTCCTGTTTGGTTTTAGTGGTTGTCACCTGAACATTTTTAATAATATCGGCCGGAAGGTTCTGTAAAGCCATCTTGCCGTCTTTATCAAAAAAGGGTTTTCCATTCACCATAATCTGATCGACAGCTTTTCCGTTGACTGTAATTTTATCATCGTTGCCTATTTCCACTCCAGGGATTTGCTTCAGAAGTTCCTGAATATTACTGTCCGGACGTACCTTAAAGGCCGATGCATTGAACTCTACGGTATCTTTTTTAATTTTTATAGGAGAAACGGTGATTTTCACCTCATCGATATTGATAATTTTTTTAGATTCAAGCTGTATATCTCCCAATGAGAGAGGTTCATTGATCTTTTCAAATGTTTTTGAATAGGAAAGTTTTTCAGTGTCAATTTTCAGAATTGAAGGTTCTTTCTGTTCATCAATTTTCAAAGAAAATTTACCTTCTTTGTTACTGGCTGTATAATTGACAATAGATGAATCTTTTGCCTTCAGCAGATATACCGTGACATTTTCGAGTGTTTTTTTTTCTAAATCAGTTACTTTTCCATCAATATACAGCTTTTGGGCATTCACAACCACCATATTGCATATCAACATCAATAACAATAAGACTTTCTTCATTTGTTTTTTTCAAAGCGGTAAAAATAAAAAAACATCCCAATTATAGGGATGTTTCTTACAAGTATTTATAAAAAATTATCTTTTTTTAACTATGCTCTCAAATATCTTGAATAAGCATATCCTTCCTGGCCGTCGGCAGTTTTCACTTTCCACCAGTCATCAGAAGTTTGTTCTATTAGCGTTACAGAAGATCCTTTGGAAGCTTTACCTACCACAGCAGCTTCAGTAGAAGGCTCCTGTCTGATGTTCAGATTAGATTCTTCCGTTGCAACCGTTAAAGATGCTCCGGATGTAAGACCTGCAACCTGTACGTCAATATTGATATCTGAAGCAGAATACGTAGAGTCAATAGCTCCCAGAGCGTTCCATACAGCATCTTTAGCTGCAGTATTGGAAGCATTTCCGGAAACATAAAGAATTCCGTCCTGCTCCTGAACCTGTAGATTTGAAATTCCTGCAGACTGTGCTGCTGAAACTACGCTTGAATATTTATCTTGTAATTCGCTCATTTTAAATTATTTTACAGTTAGGTTGTTGTTATATTTTCCGATTTTCAAAGCATCTACAGATTCTTTGATCTTTCTTGCCTGTAAGCTGGAAACATTTCCTGTAAGTGTAAGCTGTCCGTTTACAACTTCTACTTTTACAGAAGGGAAATCTTTTACCGCATCCTGAACTTTTTTCTGAACTGCAGGATCTACAGCAGAAGTGGTTTCAACAGATGGAGGTGGAGGTGGAGCTGCTACTGTAGACATGTCCATTACATCTTTTACTCCGCTGATCGCTTTTAACTTGGCAATCATCGCATCCTTAGACTGCTGGTCTGTGAAAGTTCCACTTAAATGAGCAACACCTTCTTTTACTTCAACAGAAGCATTGGGATTAGAAGTTACTACAGTTGTAGCTTGAGTCTGAAGATCGGCATCAGAAACTTTCTTTTTACAAGAAACTGCTCCGAAAGATACAGCTACAGCTAATGCAGCCATTGCGATAGTTTTTTTCATATTGTATATTTATTAATGTTGTTATACTACCAAATGTAATAATAAAATTTGTACCAAAAGAATAAAAAATCAATAAATCTTTTTAAATTTTTTTGCAATATTTTCGAAACCAGACTTTTAATTTTTAGGGATTAAAAACTTAATATAAAATAAACCCGCATTGAAGAAAATCTTCTGCCAATTGAAAAACTATTATATTTGCGCAAATTGAACTATATATATGAAAGGACAGAATAAACTTTTTATAGCAATTATCATTGCACTTATCCTGGGAGTAGGAATTGGAGGAGTAGTACATGTGAAGTACCCGGAAAGTGCAGAACCTTTTTCCAAGAATATCAAATTATTGGGAACTGTTTTCATCAGATTGGTACAGATGATTATTGCGCCATTGGTTTTTACTACTTTGGTGGTGGGAATTGCCAAAATGAGTGATATCAAAATGATCGGAAGAGTAGGGACAAAAGCAATGCTTTGGTTCATTTCTGCCTCTTTGGTATCTCTTTTCATCGGATTGATTCTTGTTAACTGGCTGGAGCCGGGGCACGTTACAAAACTTCCTATTCAGGATGTAGCTTCTGCCGATGAGCTTCTTAAAAGCAGCAAGAGCTTTTCTATGGAAGACTTTGTAAAACACATGATTCCTAAAAGTTTATTTGAAGCTTTTGCAACCAATGAAGTACTTCAGATTGTGGTATTTGCCATTATGTTCGGAGTAGCCTTGGCAAATTTAGGAGAAGCGTATTCTCAGCCTGTTGTAAAGCTTTTTGATATTATTGCCCACGCTATCCTTAAAATGGTAGGTTACATCATGTGGTTTGCTCCGTTTGGAGTATTAGGAGCTATTGCAGCTGTAGTGGCTACCAATGGTTTTGAAATCTTTAAAGTGTATGCCATTTATTTAAGAGATTTCTTCTTTGCGATAGGAGTGCTTTGGCTGGTCCTTTTATTAGTAGGATATTTTATTTTGGGAAATCGTCTTTTCGATTTGTTAAAGAGAATTAAAGAGCCATTATTGATTGCATTCTCTACCACAAGTTCGGAAGCGGTATTTCCAAAGTTGGTAGAAGAGCTTGAAAAGTTCGGATGTAACAGCAGAGTGGTATCTTTTATCTTGCCGTTAGGATATTCTTTCAACCTGGATGGAAGTATGATGTATATGACATTCGCTTCAATCTTCATCGCTCAGATCTACGGTATTGAAATGACTCTTGGACAGCAGATCACCATGCTTTTGGTGTTAATGCTTACATCAAAAGGAATTGCCGGAGTACCGAGAGCTTCACTGGTAATCATCGTAGCAACGTGTTCTATGTTTGGAATTCCACCAGAAGGGATCGCTTTAATCTTACCAATTGACCATTTCTGCGATATGGGGAGAAGTATGACCAACGTACTGGGAAATACACTGGCAACCTCTGCAGTATCCAAATGGGAAGGACAGCTAACCGAACCTATAGACAAAATTTAAATCATGAGTTTACATAACTTAGAAAATAAAAAAAAGCCATATTCTTGAATATGGCTTTGCTGTTATCAACAACATTTTTTCACCGAAAGAACTCGAAGATATCAACCTTGTTCTGCAAAATATTGATACCTCAAAAGAGAATTTTCGAAAGTCTGAAGACCTTTTTGCAATACGACAGTTTTTGAAAGAAATCCCTGAAATCAAAGATCTGATCTTTAATGATCATATTAAAAAAGTGATTAAAGAGATTTTTGGAGAACAATATTTTGTTGTAAAAAGTATTTATTTTGATAAACCTGAAACCTCCAACTGGTATGTTGCCTATCATCAGGATCTGACTATTTCTGTCGATAAAAAATTGGAGGTGGATAATTTTGGGCCGTGGACTACCAAACAAAATCAGTTTGCTGTTCAGCCCCCTTTGCCGGTGTTGGAAAATATATATACCATCAGAATTCATCTGGACGATACCGATGAAAATAACGGAGCATTAAAAGTAGTTCCGAAATCTCATGCAAAAGGAATTTACAGACCGGAAACCATCGATTGGACCATAGAAATAGAAGAAATCTGTCATGTAGAAAAAGGCGGAATTATGATTATGAAACCTCTTATCTTACATGGCTCAAATAGAACAACAAACGGAAAGAAAAGACGGGTCATTCATATTGAGTTTTCTGATATGGAGCTGCCAAAAGAACTGAATTGGTCTGAAAGAATGAATGCATAAAACGCGGCCCTTCGAAAATTCGAAGGGCCGCGTTTTATAATCGCAGATTAAATATTGACGCAATAATCAATACAAACTTCTATGTTTGATGTTACTTGGCTGAAATTTCATCAATAAAAATATAAGCATCTCCGCCTGCTCCCTGATGCCATTCCGGAAGTTTTCCGAAGTGATAAGCTTTTACTTTGATATATCGGGCTTCAGTAGGAAGTATCTCAGTAGAAAAATCCTTGATCTGTACATTTTCATCTTTAGGATCAATAGAATTATCTATTGTTTTCAGGAGGATGAAATCTTTTCCGTTCATTGAAGCATAATATTCTACTTTTTTAGGCATCATGATCCAGGCTCTGCTGTCCTGAAGATAGGTAGAAGATAGATTGGTAATCTGCTGAGGAGATTTAAAATCAATAACCGCTTCAAAATCCTGTCCCTGATAACCATGCCATTCTCCTTTTCTCCAGTTGATATCTCCTCGGATTCCATCAATGAGGGCCAGTTTTCCGCTGGCAGTATATTGTGGAGTTGCTTTGGAAAGAATCGTAATATCCCAGTAATTAGGTCTTCGGTTGAAATTAGCCGTGGTAACCGAACTTTTTTCACCGTTTCTTTCAGCGTAAGCCATCACCTGAGTCGTTTTACTGATGGAGAAAGGTTCTTTATACACAGTAAATGTCTTTCTTTTATTAGCGTCTGATTCATCCAGAGTCATGTAATATAGCTTGTCTCCCGGATTCAATGGAGTGATTTCTACTTTTGTATTAAAATCAAAGATTCTGTCTGCCGAAATTACTGGTGAAGCGGTCTGTTCGGTATATTTAAAATCTTTCATAGGCTTTATATTTTCAAAACCAAGCTTTTTCAGTTCAGCTTTAGCTGTGTTTTTGGTAATGGTTCTTGTAGTTCCGTCTTCAAGATGGATCGTGATTTCATCAAAATAAGGCGTTGTTGTTTCCCATTCCGGAAGTCCTGGCGTTACAGAATAAATTCCCATTGAGCTTAAAACATACCAGGCACTCATCTGTCCGCAGTCTTCATTACCGATCAGTCCGTCTGGAGTGTTTTTATAAAAATTATCGAGGATATACTTTATTTTGGCATCTGTTTTTTCAGGTTTACCTACAAAATTGTACAGATAAGCGATATGATGGCTTGGCTCATTACCTTGTGCATACTGTCCCATCAATCCTGTGATATCCACCTGCTCTCTGCCCGTTGTTGTATCAGGAGCTGCAAAGATGGCATCAATAAACTGTTCAAATTTTTCTTTTCCGCCATGCGCTGCAATCAGCCCTGGGATATCCTGCTGTACAGAATATGAATAATGCCATGAATTTCCCTCTGTATAGTTGTTATTAACCTCTCTGGGATCAAAAGGCGCATACCAGCTTCCGTTCTTTCTTGGTTGCATAAAACCTGTTGTAGGGTTGTAAAGGTTTTTCCAGTTCTGAGAACGTTTCATGAAATACTGGTACTCTTCTTTTTTGCCTAAAATCTTTGCCATTTGAGCAATACACCAGTCATCATAGGCATATTCTACTGTTTTGGAAACACTTTCATGCTCATCGTCTATACTGATGTAATTATTCTGTTTATAAGCATTCAGTCCGAAAATATCCTGCATTGCGGAGCTTTTAGATGCCTGAAAAGCTTTCTCATAATCAAATCCCTGAATTCCCTTAGCCATAGCATCTGCAATGACCGATACAGCATGGTAACCGATCATACATTCTGTTTCATTGGAGGCGAGTTCCCATACCGGAAGTTTTCCGCCCTGTTCATATTGTTCGATGAAGGTATTGATGAAATCTGCCGTTCTTTTTCTGTCAATTAAAGTCATTAGTGGATGAGCCCCTCTGAAAGTATCCCACAGAGAGAATACAGTATAATAATCAAATCCGTTGGCAGAGTATATCTTGTTGTCTCTTCCGCGGTATTTTCCATCCACATCCATGTTGATATTAGGCTGCGTGAAAACATGATAAAGAGCTGTATAGAAAACGGATAATTTGTTTGGATCATCAGATTTTACCTCAATTTTTGAAAGTTCCTTATCCCAAGCCGTTTCTGCCTGCTTTTTTACGGTTTCAAAATCTTTAATCTTCCCTTCTGCCAACATATTTTTTTCTGCTCCTTCATATCCGGTGGGAGAAAGAGACACTTTTACATGGATGGTTTCTCCTTTTTTAACCTCAGCAGAAAAGGCCA